>NZMW01000001.1:0-600000 GCA_002694685.1 Balneola sp. | reverse complement strand
TTAAGGAGTTTTTCGAAAGCCGGTTGTTTGAAACCGGAGCAGACTGTAAAGCAGTTGGTGTTGCAGGAACGGTTACTACATTAGCAGCAATGGTTTTAGATCTCACAACGTATCAACCGGAAAAATTAAATGGATATACATTGCTGCCGGATCACGTGAATAGTTTTATTGATGAATTTAAAAAACATACTCACCAGGAAATGTTGGCTCGAAATCCTGTGTACTTGCAGGGGAGAGAAGATATATTCCTAGCCGGCATGCTTATCCTGGAAGGATTCATTAATCAATTTCAGCTAAAAGAAATTGTAGTGTCAACGGGTGGAATTCGCCACGGAGCTATTATTACCCTATAAAAAAAGCACCATCTCTTTAGAAATGATGCTTAGTTCCTAATTCAGGAATCCACTTTATTCACCGACAGCAAAGCGAAGCCCAAAACCAATATTCAGTTGTTCGAATCCACCGATATCATACTTTATCTCTGCGAATAGCTTAGCAAAGTCGAGAGCATACTCTCCACCAGTACCAATATTAATTCCCACTTCACTGTCAGAGGTGTTGTTCCCTCCGCCGTCAACACTCACACGGGCAATATTTAACCCAGCTAGAGCATAAGCCATTAACCCTTTTTCTGAATCTTTATAGTAGAAATAGTTTCCATTTACATTAAACTCTAAAAAGTTTGACGTAACCGTAGTAGAACTCCCAAAAAAGTTAAAAGTTTGTTTGTCAGGCAAGTATAGGCCTAAATCTGTGGTGACTCTAATATCTTCATTGATTTGATAGGAGCCATCTAGTCGTAAACCCGGTTGTTCAACTTCAGTACCAAACATAAGTCCAGCACCTACTTGAATTCCTCCGTAAGAATTCTCGGTTTCTTGTGCATAGGTGTAATTTGTCAAAGACAATGAAATAAGTATAGCCGTTATTAATAAGATGATTTTTTTCATAGGATTGATTTTTATGATGGTTGTTTTACTCAAAAAAGATGGTCTTCATCAGTATATGCGGGATAGAGAACAAAAAAGGGTCAAAAAAGATATTTTCATTTGTCTCAGGCTTTGTATTTTAAGGGCTGAATAATATTCGATATGTCTGAAGAAAAGTCTGAAATTAAAAATAATTCACCGCGCGAAAATGCGTCCGCAAGTAGTCTCGAAGACGACAAATTTGTGACGGAGGCATTAGCCGGAAAGGAAAAATCGTACAAGAAATTAGTCGATAAGTATCAGAAACCACTGTACTTCCATATTAGGAAAATGATTAAGGAAGTAGAACTGGTTGAAGACTTGGTACAGGAAGTCTTTATGAAAGCTTTTCATAATTTGTCTTCCTACAGCAATGAATATGCATTCTCAACCTGGCTGTATAGAATCGCTACAAACCACACGATCGATTATCTCCGCAAGAAGAAACTGAAGACGCTTTCTATCAACGAACCATATAAAACCAAAGACGGGGATATGGAAATTCAGCTGCCGGATGAAAGCTTTTCAACCGACAGTCCGGTCATCAAAAAGGAGAGGAAGGCTATTGTTCAGCATGCCATTGAAAATCTTCCGGAGAAATATAAAGCTGTGATTGAAATGCGGCATATGGAAGAAAAGTCATATCAGGAAATTGCGGACGTTTTAGATCTTCCATTGGGTACTGTGAAAGCTCATATTTTTCGGGCAAGAGAGCTGCTCTACAAAGCTTTAATTGATAAAAGAGATAAGTTTTAAAAGTTTTTTGACCGGATTTTGATAGTTTTTACGCATTAGATGAAAAATTAAACATAAACATTAAATGCAGAGAGATGAAGCAATCAAGAATCATTAAATTATTATCAGGAATATTAATCATATCGCTAGTCACTATTTCATGTAGTGATGATCCGGCCTCTTCAAATGAAGATCCACCGCAGTTACCTGAGTTTCAGACCGCAGAACCAGATATTTCCTATTTTCAGAATAATACTCCTCAAAACAGCAATTCAACCTATTACGAAGCCTATTATTATGGATTAGGTCTGAGTAGTTTTGCTACTTTAATACAGGGATATACCGGGTTTTTTGCACAGGCTAACTCTGAAGACGTAGACTTTAAAGACGGTAAGTGGACCTGGGAGTACAGCTTTTCAGCACAAGGTCAATCCGGTTCAGTAAAACTAATAGCGGAAGAAAACGGAAATTCTATCAATTGGGAAATGCTTTGGTCTTTCGACGATGGGCAGGGTAATTCTTATACAGATTATAGGATTATCGAAGGAAGCATAGCAAAAGATGGGGATTCCGGAAGCTGGACCTTTAACTCCCTCGACCCTGATTCAGGAGAAGAAGAGCCGGTGCTGATAACGGAATGGAGTAGTTCAGGAGATGATAATCTTGAAACCCAGTCAGATTTCTACACCGACGGAACTCTGGAAAGCACCTACACATATTCTCAGAACGACAATGAGTTCATGATTACACTTTCCAATGAATCAGAGCAAGAAGATTTCGTAGTCTTTTGGGATGATGAAGCCATGACAGGCTACCTTCAGGAAGAATCTGATCCTACTTCCAGAAGATGCTGGGATAGTAATTTCGAAGATGTGCTTTGTGCAACGGTAGGTTACTAAGAGAAGATTTACTGTTCTAAATAATTGTAAAAGCCGACTAATTAGTCGGCTTTTTTATTTTGCAAGTTATTGGAGACAATTGAAACGGTGGATTTGAACTTATCATACTTGGCCCGTCGAATTGCACTCCCTTCAAAAGTCTCATCATATTGTTTGGGTGTAAGGTTTTTCCAGAAGTCTAAGTCACGATCTACTACATATTCTCTTGGATGTAAATCCTCAAACTGAGCGATTACCGATTTACTATTCCAGGGACAAACATCCTGACAGATATCACACCCATAGATCCAGTTTTCAATGTTGGTTTGATATTGCTTATCAATTTCTTCCTTTAGCTCGATGGTTAGGTAAGAGATGCATTTGGTCGCATCCACACGATAAGGCTCGTAAATGGCATCTGTAGGGCAGGCATCAATACAATTGGTGCAAGAGCCGCAGTGATCGGTTACGGGAGCATCGTAGCTTAATTCGGCATCAATAATCATCTCCCCGATAAAAAAGAAAGAACCGATGTTTTTATTAAGCAGGTTTGAATTCTTCCCAATCCAGCCAAGCCCAGCTCGCTGTGCCCATACTTTATCTAACACCGGAGCGGAGTCGACGAATATTCTTCCTTCAAGTCCACCCAAAAGTTCTTCTGTAAAATTGAATAATTTCTTCAGCTTTTTCTTAAGGACTTTGTGATAATCCCTGCCGTGCGCGTACTTGGCAATCAGAGGCTCATTCTTAACTCCAATTTGCTTGTCGTGAGAGGGGTGATAATAGCTTGCTAAAACAGAAACCACCGTTTTTGAACCGGGAACAAGGAGGGTAGGATCCACTCTTTTTTCAAAGTGATTTTCCATCCAACTCATAGAGCCGTTCTTATTTTGGGTAAGCCATTCATCCAGGCGGCGGGCTTCATCAGGCAGATGTTGGGCTTGGGCAAAACCACAGGCATCGAATCCTAACTGAAGAGCTTGGGATCTGATTCTTTCTGTGAACTTTTGTTGTTGAAGCATTCCGAATTAAGATTTATCCGGAACCAGTTTTTCCCCTTTCCAGATTAAGTTTTGAGTCTTGCCATCAACCATTCTAACGGTTCGTGCCCGGTACTTTTTGACAACTGCATAATCATGAGTGACCATCAGGACGGCCATTCCACGGTTGTTAATACTTCTCAGCAGCTCCATAATTTCTTTGGTGGCTTTGGGATCAAGGTTTCCCGTAGGCTCATCCGCCAATAATATGCGTGGTTCATTTGCTAAAGCTCGTGCAATAACGACACGTTGTTGCTCCCCGCCGGAAAGGTCTCTTGGCATATGTTTTCTGCGGTGACTAAGGCCAACCATTGTTAAAACTTCCAGCACTCTTTGTTTGATAAACTTTGGCTTCTCTCCGGTAACCTGAAGGGCAAAAGCTACATTGTCGTGAACATTACGGTCGGGCAAAAGTTGGAAATCCTGAAAAACGATACCAAGCCGCCGGCGAAGCATGGGGACTTCACGTTCTGATATTTTGTTAACCGGATACTCAGTTACACGAACAACACCCGTATCTGGTACAACATCTCTATATAACAATTTCAGAAAGGTGCTTTTTCCAACCCCGGTTGGACCAATTAAGTATGCAAACTCACCGTTGTGAAGCTTGAAGTTTACATCGTCTAAAACCCTGTTATGGTCAAATCTCAGGGTTACATTCTTAAGTTCAATTACTGCTGTTTCTGACATCTAAGTACCATCGTTACTCGTGTGCTGTTATCGTCTGCATCTACTAAATCAAAGCCCTCATATTTGGCTACCTGATGATAGGATGTTTGTTCCAAAATTGACAGCATTTCCTTTAAAGGATAAATGCGTTGTTTGTGAATCTCATGATAGCTCTCCAATACGGTTTTACCGTCTTTAGCCATCTTATCAATTTCGAATTCATTAAAATGAAAATTCTCGCCCGGTTCGTAGCGGCTTTCTCTGAAATAGCGATAATTCTGGAAGCTGCCTTCTTCATTATTGAGATAATCTACTGCTTCAAGAGAGTTTTGCGGAGTTGAGAAATCGAAAATTAGCAATCCCCCCGGATTTAGAATATCCCAGCAACCGGCCAGCATTTTTAGAATGTCCTCTTTAGAATGGAGGTAATTCACACTGTCGAAAACAGAAAATATGATATCGTAGGTTTGAGTGCTCTCGATTCGGGTAAAGTCCAGTGTATGAAATTGGATATCGGCTTCTTGTTCAGCAGCTTTCTGGCGGGCTTTCTCAACCATAGCTGCAGATTGGTCAGTGGCGGTGATGTTGTATTCATCAAAAGAAGCTAAGTGCAGGGAAATGGCTCCGGTTCCGCAGGCTAACTCTAAAACATCCAGAGGGTCGGGGTGGTGTGTTTGGATGACTTCATCGATAAAATCGGCCCACATCTCATAATCCACATCTTGCATGAGAGTGTCATATAAATGAGCCAAGACGGAATAAATTTCTGTCTGTTCAGTTTTCACGAATTCGTTTGTTTGCAAGTTCAACAGCCAACGTAAAGGCTTCATTAAATGAGGATGGATTGGCGACGCCTTTTCCCGCTATATCAAAAGCAGTGCCATGATCCGGTGAAGTGCGGATGATAGGGAGTCCGGCAGTAAAGTTCACCCCTTTGCCAAAAGAAAGAAGTTTAAAAGGAGCCAGTCCCTGATCATGATACATTGCTAAAATAGCATCATGTTCGTTGTGAAGCTGTTGCCCGAAAAAACCATCTGCCGGGTACGGACCATGAATCACAACATCACTCCGATTGGCTTTAATTTCCTTGAGAAGGGGTGAGATGGTTTCAATTTCCTCAGTGCCAATCACACCTCCATCTCCAGCATGGGGATTTAAACCAAGTACTGCAATTTTTGGCTTACTGATGCCAAAATCCCTAATCAAACTATCAGCCAAAAGTTCAAGTTTCGTTTGTATTAGCTCCCCAGTAATTGTTTGGGCAACCTTGCGGATAGGGGTATGAGCCGTTACCAGGGCAACTCGAAGGTTTCCACTTACCAACATCATTAAGACGGACTCTGTATTAGTTTGCTCTGCAAGAAATTCAGTATGTCCCGGAATTTTATATCCGGCCAGGTTTATAGCTTCTTTCGAAATGGGGGCCGTTACCATTGCATCAGATGAGTTTGAAATACAAAGCTCAATACATTTTTCAATGGATTTCATTGCTACCAAACCGCTTTGAGCTGTAAGAACACCGGGAGTGCTTTCAAGCTGATCAGTTTCAATTTCCAGAATATTTATAGCGCCATCTTTTATGTCGGAGCTGTCAGTGGTTAGATGAAAGTTGATGGGAGTAGATAATAACTCTGAAGCTTCCTGAAGAACTTGCTTAGGGCACGCTACTATGGGTGTAGACTTGTCTAAGTCTTTCTGAGCGAGACTTTTTAAAATGATTTCAGGACCAATTCCATTGAAATCACCAACAGAAATTGCGATACGTGGTATTCTTTGTGTACTCATTGCACCTGTAAATTACAGCTAATTGAAAGCAATAAACAGAATTAACGAGTAGCAACTAAAACGAAATCCCCAAAGCCTGTACTTGCTTCAAATACAAAGGTACGGCTAGGATATTTCCATACTTCCAGCGTTTTACCACTTTCAGGAAATCTGCGTTCTTTATCTGATGGAGGGCCGTATTTGATGTACACTTCACCCTGATCACTTTCATGACCTAATGGGTTTTCCTGGCTTCCAAATTCTTTAAAGGCATAGTCGATACGGCGGTAATATTCAGCCATTAATTCATTGTAGACTGTCTTGGGAGTGGGATCTTTGCTATCCCAAAACTCTCTGAATTTTTCTTCTCTTTTCCTGTCGTTGCCTTCATTTAGTTTCTCAACTTCTTTCTCCGGAATTATATAATGAAGGTTGCTAATGGCTACATCAAGGTTGTAGAGACTTGCAGGCATATCCGGCCAGTAGGAACGGAAGAATTTTCTGGCTACAGGATTTTCATCGCCTTTCTTGCTTACAGATAAAAAGTAGGAGTCATTTTCTAAAGTACTTCCTGGAATATTGATGACTGCATAGGTGTAATCATTATTCCCTTGAGTCAACTGAAGAGTTGGCCGGTCTTTATTGATTAATTTCACGATAGAATTGGTAAAAATATTCTCCGTTTTTAAATCAGATGAAAAGATATTGTTACCCGAAGTAGTGTCTTTTCTGGAAGTTCTTGCTCGATTGACTTTAACCTGGTATTCGTCTGATTCTGAATACTTAGGCAGGCGAACAAGAACAATAAAGTCATCACCAAAAGGAACATTATCTTCCATATTCAATAATTCCAGCTGATTGTTATTTCTGGACCTGATGAAGATGATCTCGCCTGTTTCTTTGGTTGAAAGGTCAGGGATGCTAATTCCTTGTCTGGTCGTGTTTCTCTCATTTACTTCCTGCATCATTGCAAGCTGTAAGATGTAGTTATAGTTACCTGGCGCCAGTTGAGAGGTTAGATATCCGGAAGCATATTGTTTAGCAGATTGAGTTTGATCAAAATTCGATGCAAATAGGGTGTCCGTCCAGACATCTCTGGATACCGAATTTGCTGAAGGTTCGCCTCTTCGCTTTAGTTTGCCTTCAAAAATCTCATTGCTTAACCGAATAGTTGAATAAAATTCAGATCCCTCGGGAGCATCCAGATTATTATTTAAGGGCAATTTCTTAAATGGAATAAAATCATTATTGAATCTGAAGACGAAGGCAAGGGTTGAATTTCCATTCTCACCGGGAAGAATAATATCATCTATAAATATTGTAGGGCTTTGCGATCTCATTACCAGCTGGCGATAAGATACTCTTTGCGCAAAAATTGAGGTGGAAATTCCAATAAAAAGAAATAATACTATTAACCGCTTGCTCATGAAAGTCGCTTTTTTGAATGAATTAGGTAAATATCGGGGTTTACTCATTAAATATAATCCCTATTTTCAACGCAGCATTCGAATCAACATTATACAAACAATAAAGATAATAGAACATGAGCAGTGAATCCGGAAGCGCTACCAAGCATTGGTTACATAAAATAATTGAAGAATTTGGAGAACAGGAAGGTGAAATAAAGCTCGGAGGCGGTCAAAAGAGAATTGACAAAGAACACGGCAAAGGAAAATTAACTGCTCGTGAGCGAATCGAGACTCTCACTGATAAAGGCTCACGATTTTATGAACTGGGGCTTTGGGCTGGTTATGAGATGTATGAGGAACAAGGCGGATGTCCTTCCGGTGGTGTTGTCACTGGAATTGGAGAAGTAAGTGGGCGAAAATGTATGATCGTTGCCAACGATGCGACGGTTAAGGCAGGAGCCTGGTTTCCAATAACGGCGAAGAAAAATTTACGCGCTCAGGAAATTGCCATCGAAAACCACATTCCTTTAATCTATCTGGTAGACTCTGCAGGAGTTTTTCTGCCAATGCAGGATGAGATCTTTCCTGACAAAGATCACTTTGGACGCATGTTTAGGAATAATGCCATCATTTCCGCAAAAGGAATCCCGCAAATCGCGGCCATTATGGGAAGCTGTGTGGCCGGTGGCGCTTACTTACCCATTATGAGTGACGAAGCTCTGATTGTTGATGGAACAGGAAGTGTCTTTTTAGCCGGAAGCTATTTAGTGAAGGCGGCTATTGGTGAAGAAGTGGATAATGAAACACTGGGTGGAGCATCAACTCACACAGAAATTTCTGGAGTTACTGATTATAAAGTAGAAGATGATCAAGAATGCCTTTCTACCATCAGAGATTTGGTTGATAAGTTCGGGCCCTTTGAAACGGCAGGATTCAATAGATCTGAAAGTAAAGAGCCTGAACGTCCAGCAAGTGACGTTTTTGAGATTTTACCTGAGGCTCGGACAAGTCCTTATGATATGAATGAGCTTCTCAAGTGTATTATTGATGAGGATAGCTTCACAGAATTCAAGAAAGGATTTGGGCAAACTATTATTACTGGTTTTGCTCGCATTGACGGATGGTCGGTAGGAATTGTCGCTAACCAACGTACGGTGAGTCGTACCAAAAAAGGAGAAATGCAGATTGGGGGAGTGATCTATTCTGACAGTGCAGACAAAGCTGCCCGATTTATTATGAATTGTAACCAGAAGAAGATCCCGTTAATCTTTTTCCAGGATGTATCCGGATTTATGATTGGCAAACGAAGTGAGCATGGAGGTATCATAAAAGATGGTGCCAAAATGGTTAATGCGATGAGCAATAGCACCGTACCTAAAATCACTATTGTTGTGGGTAACAGCTATGGAGCAGGTAACTATGCCATGTGTGGGCGAGCTTATGATCCGCGATTCATGTATGCCTGGCCAACAGCTAATATTGCCGTGATGAGCGGTGCTTCGGCTTCGAAAACCCTGATGCAAATTCAAGTAGCTGCCATGAAGAAAAAAGGAAAAGAAGTCAGCGAAGAGGATCAGGAAAAGATCATGAAGAAAATTAGTGACCGCTACGATAAGCAAACAGACGTTCGGTATGCAGCTTCTCGTTTATGGGTTGATGGTATCATAAATCCACTGGAAACACGTGAGCGGATTTCGAGTGCGATTGAATGTGCAAACCTGAACCCCAACATCGAAGAGTTTAAGACCGGAGTGATGCAGACCTAAAATATCTGCTTTCTTATGATTTATGGGAATCTTATGGGTTCCCGGACACGTACCACAGTAAGAATTCAAATCGCTAAAAACTCTCAGATTGTACTACGACCTGCACAAACAAAATAATTTAGTATTTCTGGGAGTGGAAGCGAGCTTCACACTTATTGATTTTCTGCTGTTTTTTGCGAGCTTCTTATTGGGATTCGTATTCGCTCTATTCTTTTTGATCTTCGCAATTGCTGTTTTGATTAAGATATTTTCGAGGTATGAATTTGAATTCAATACCGATGACTACACTATCTCAAAGTACTACCGCTTTTTCAGTTATTTTCGTTTTAGAATGAGGACAATTGGTTTTGAGGAAGTAGAAGAGTTTTTGTTTTCAGATCATGATTCCGGAGAGGCACTTTTCAGTAAAGGAATGGAAAGGAAAGATTGGTTTACCCTTGATATTATGATGGATAACGGATACATGAGGTTGGTGAAATCAGAGAGGGACGAATTGGATCAACTCTTTGAATTATTTCAATTACTCGAAGATAGGCTGGATCTGTATTTTAAATTCAAAATGGACTTCGAATAAACCAGCCCAAAGCGTAATAAGAGTTTCTTTTGTGCAACCACGGATATATGTTCCAATAAGATGATTACACACACCCAAGCTATTATTTTACGGGCTATAGATTACCAGGAATCCAGCAAAATCTTAACAGTTTTGTCTGCAGAACATGGTAAGATTGCCCTTATTGCAAAGGGGGCTAAAAAGCCAAAAAACAAGCTGGCTGGTATTCTTGAAATTGGAGCAGTTCTGGATGTGGTTTATTATTATAAACAGACCAGAGGTGTACAGACCTTAACAGAAGCTTCTATCCATTATAGCACCAATAACTTCAGAAAAGATTTCGAAAGAGCCGCTGTCCTATATGCAACGCTTGAGATTGTTTCCCAGTTAGTGCACGAGCATGAAGTTAATGACGCCGTTTTTGAATTCACGCTAAACTTTATAGAGTGGTTAGGTGATGCTGAAGAAACTTACCCTTCAGTTTTTGCGTACGTGCAGCTGCGTTTGGCAGAAATTTCAGGTATTGGATTAATCAGCGGATTAACCGAGATTCCAAAGATTGCTTATTTAAACGTTTCCAGTGGAAATATTTCGGAACAGTCGGAAGAAGAATTGTCTTACAAACTAACAGAGGCACAAACTCGTTTTCTGATTTTAGGAATGTCCACTAAGAGTAAAAATATATTTAAAGTAGGATTAGAGAATGCTGAGCTCAAGCAACTTGTTCATCATTTAGATGTCTATTTTAAATATCATATTGATGGATATCAGGAAAGAAGGTCGGACGCTATTTTTGAACAGATGCTATAGGTAATTTTATGAAGAGAAAAGATTTAGTACTTACTGCAATTTTGCTAATCATGATTGGCATAACGGCTGGCACGCTTATCGCGTTATATACAATCAATGAAGAGCTTGCTCCATTGGCTGAAGTCAGAACCACAGAAATCACCCGAAGTGAATCACCATTTATAACTGACGAAGAATTAGAAGGAGCTGATGCACGGTTTTTGTTTAAAAAAATAGCCGAAGAAGTTACCCCTACTGTAGTTTATATCGAAGCTATTGTACCCATCGACGATGCCATTCCTAATAATGGCCAAGAATTTGATGAGGAAGAGGGAGAAAGTATTTGGGATCGTTTAATGCCAAGGCGTGCCCGAACGGTTGGGTCAGGAGTGTTGATTACGGGTGATGGTTATATCCTTACGAATTACCACGTTATTGAAGGTGCTGTTGAAAAGGGATTAAGAGTTGTTCTGAATGATAAAAGGGAGTATCCCGCGAAAGTGGTAGGTATCGACTCGAGTACTGATCTGGCTGTTATTAAAATCAATGGAGAAGATCTTCCTAAAGTAACTATTGGCGATTCAGAATCACTGGATGTTGGAGAATGGGTATTAGCTATTGGAAATCCTTTCAGGCTTCGCTCTACGGTTACCGCAGGTATAGTAAGTGCCTTAAGCAGGGATGTGCAAATCATTGATGACCAGATGAGAATTGAAAGCTTTATTCAAACAGATGCAGCCATTAATAAAGGAAATAGTGGCGGAGCTTTGGTAAATACCAGCGGACAGTTGATAGGTGTTAATACGGCTATAGCGTCTCAAACAGGTTCTTATCAAGGCTATGGGTTTGCAGTTCCGAGTAATCTGGCTATTAAAGTAGCGCGAGATTTGATTGAACATGGTCAGGTACAACGTGCACTGCTTGGGGTTTCAATTGCTGGGGTTGACTATGACAGAGCTCTGGAAAAAGGTATGAAAACTGTTCGGGGAGTTGAGATTTTAAGTGCATCAACGGACGGAGCCGCAGCGGAAGCAGGAATTGAACCCGGTGATGTGGTGCTCAGCGTAAATGGAAAAGAAGTGTATGAGGCCAATCAACTTCAGCAGCAGGTGGCGGTTATGCGCCCGGGTGAAGTAGTTAAGTTAAACATTCTTAGAAATGGGAAGGAGCTACAGAAAAACGTCACTTTGAAACTTCTTGAGACGGAACCCATTCCTGAAATCTCCGCTAATGAAGAACCGATTGAAACAATGGAAATTCCTGAAGGAGATAATGGCGGGGTGATGTATCAGGAATTTGATTTAGGCTTCCGCATTATGGCATTGGCTACAGCAGAAAATCCTGAGAAGTTTGACTTAATTGTTGATCAGGTCTATAAATATTCAGAGGCCTGGAATCGGGGTTTAAGAGAAGATCAGCAAATAATGAAAATAGAAGAAGAAAAGGTTGAAGATCTCTCAACTTTAGAAGAACTTATCGGCCGAAATCTAAATGATAAAGGAACGGTCACCCTCGAGATTATCAACAAGGATAATGCAAAAGGGTTTATCGAATTAAAAAGGAATTGAATGTCCAACAAAGTTAGGAATCTGCTCTTCATACTCTTATTTGCAGGAATTTTTACTGCCTGTTCATCTTCACAAAAATCTACCTCAGGTGATACTGGCGATGTAAGTTCTATCTATCCAGCCTGGTATTCACCATCTGGATTTAGCTCTGATTCCGCCTCATTCCATGGATTTGCAACCGCAATTTCCTCTGATTCAACCATCGCAATTGCTAATGCAGAACTTCAGGCTAGAGCCAATCTTGAAAGTGCCATTGCCGAGAAATTGGAAGAAGTACGAATATCCCTCGAGGAAGATGGTAACTCAGTTGCTACCAGAACTGATTTCATTCTTGCTCTCAGAAACGCACACAATGCGGTACAAGAAGCTGCAATAGAAGAAGAGGGAGAAGCAAGGTCTAAAGCAGGGTACTTTACGGGCTACTCAAAAGTATCCATCACCAAAAGTGAATTGAAGACTCTCTTAGAATCTGGATTTACTGGAAAAACCAGCTATTGGAATGCACTAAGTTCTTCAGCAGCTTTTACACAGGAAATGAATTGATTTTTGCTTATCGGTACCTGAAGACGAGCTCTAATTAGACTACAATCTTTATTTACAAAATTTAGATCAGCTCCGCTTTTATAATAGCTAATTAATTCAGTTATTTCGGCACCTTAACCCATAATCAGTACAGGTGCTATGAGAAAACACATTCTTTTGTTGGCGTTGCTGTTTTCGGGCTTTAGTCTTCAGGCAATACAAGCCCAGACTACACCCGCACACGCGCTTAAAAATATTACTATTCATAATGCTGATGGTTCAGTTACCGAATCCGCTACTATTGTTTGGCGAGATGGAGTGATTGAGGCTGTCGGAAGAAACGTAACGATACCTTTTGATGCATTTGAGATAGATGGCGGAGATAGTCTCCACGTATATCCCGGATTCATTGACGGCTTTTCTACTTGGGGAAGCCCAGAACCACCAAGGAATCTTCCGGAACTCGATAATCCAGGAGATCCCCCTTACGACCGCGCAGGAATTCAACCTGAACGCAAACCTTCGGTTCTATTAACGGAAGACAAGTCCTTTGAAGCTGGAATGAAAGCAGGATTTACATCTGCGGCCCTTTATCCAAATGGATACATGCTCCCGGGTCAGGTCGAGGTTTTTTACCTTGCCCCAGCAATTGAAAGTATAGGTCTGCTAAAAGAAAATTTAGCATTAGCCGGTTCTTTTGAAGAAGCGCCAGGCGGTTGGGGAAATGGAGCATATCCTTCCACAATGATGGGGGTGATGGCACAATTCCGACAAGTTATGTTTGATGCCACTGCTCTTCAGCAACACATGAAGTATTACACTCAGAATCCTGAAATGCCTGCTCCTAAGCGCGATCAGGTTTTGGAAGCAATGTTTCCTTTAGTAAATAAAACAACTCCGCTTTATTTCGAAGTTGATACGAAAGAACACATCGAGCGTTTACTGAAACTTCAGGATGAATTCGGTTTTAATGCTGTAATTGTCTCCGGTAAAGAAGCCTATGCAAAATCAGCTGAGCTTAAGAGACGCAATATTCCGGTTTTGGCAAGTATAGATTTTACTGAAGCTCCAGACTGGTACACAAAAATGAAAAAAGCAGAAGAATCTGACAAAGAAGAGGAAGAGTCTGCTGAAGAGATGGAAGAAATTTCGGAAGAAGAGCAGTCTTATCGTGATAAGCGATTGGAAGCCTGGAAAGCTGAAGTCACCAACATTAAGAAGTTGATGGACGCTGGTGTTTCAGTTGGTTATGCCTCTGCAGGACTTGAACTTAAAGATCTCTCTAAAAAACTGGAGATCCTGCTTGATGAAGGAGGGCTTTCAGAATCAGATGCTGTAAAACTTATGACTTCAAATACAGCTTCAATACTTGGGTTAGGCAATACCTTGGGAACTCTTACAAAAGGTAAAAATGCCAGCTTTACTGTGTTTGACAAAGCGATGTCTGAAGACAAAGCAAAAGTGCTGCACAGTATTTCAAACGGAACTATTCATGAATTTGAGGGAAACTAAGATGAAGAAACTAATTATACTTTTTGTTTTCGTCGCCTTTGGATTCAATGCTGAAGCTCAGGAAAAAGGCTCAGTACTTATCCAAAATGCAACGGTTATAAGCATAACAGATGGTGATCTCGAAGACACTGATGTGTTGATCAGAGACGGTGTTATCCAGGAAATTGGAAAAGACCTTAGAGCACCCCGCGGCGTGGAAACTATAGACGCTACCGGTAAATACCTGATGCCCGGCATTATTGATGCTCATTCTCACCTAAACGGTGTAGATATTAATGAAGGAAGAAATGTGGTTACTGCTGAAGTTACCATGGAAGAGTCGGTAGATCCCAATGAAGTGGGAATTTATCACGCGCTTGCAGGAGGCGCTACAACCATTCACTTAATGCACGGCTCTGCCAATGTAATTGGTGGACAGGGTGAGACACTTAAGCTTCGCTACGGTGCAACACAAGAAGGTATGAAGTTTGAGGATGCCCCTCGTACCATCAAATTTGCGCTAGGCGAAAACCCGACTCGGGTACATGGTCAGGGCAACGGTGTTCAGCCAAGAACCCGAATGGGTGTTGAGCAAGTAATTCGTGGTCACTTTGATGAAGCACTTGATTACAAACGTAAACGAGAAGCTTACCTCAGTGCAAAAGAACAATATGACAGAAGAGGGCGCGGAACGCCACCGGTACCAGTTGCCGAAAACCTTCGGTTTGAAGTTCTAAACGACATTATTGAGGGTGAGATACTTGTTCACTGTCACTCTTACCGTTCAGATGAAATACTAATGCTGATGCGTGTTTTTAAAGACTACGGTGTTGAAAACTACACTTTCCAGCATGCGAATGAAGCTTTTAAAGTAGCTCCCGAGTTAGCTAAGAACGGAGCTCACACTTCTGTTTTCTCTGATTGGTGGGCCTATAAGTTTGAGGTGTATTACTCAACCGCTTATAACGCTTCTATTTTGAATGCTAATGGCGTTATCAATTCGATCAACAGTGATAATAATCAGCTACTGCGTACGCTTAATCATGAAGCTTCTAAAGTAGTTCGATATGGAAACACTTCAGTAAATGATGCGCTTAAAATGATCACGCTTCACCCAGCCATTCAACTTGGTATTGACGATCGGGTAGGCAGTATTGAAGAAGGCAAAGACGGTGATGTTGTAGTTTGGAGTGGACATCCATTCAGTATCTACAGCAAAGCTGAAATGACCTTTGTAGACGGGACAAAGTATTTCGATCTGGAAAATGATTCCGATGACATGCGTATCCAAGTCAATCCGGGCACCGACTTCGAGGATGGTTCAAACTATCGGGAAATCGTTTCAAGTCGAGATGAAGATGCCTGCATGCAAGATGCATTCATTTTATTTCAAAACTAAACAGGAGACAGAATCATGAAGAAACTCAATATTTTTGTTTTTATAGCTGCTCTGCTGTTTGGTTTAACGGCCACAGCCGATGCACAGATTACAGAGAAACCTGAATTTGGTAAATTTGCCATTACAGGAGCTACCATTCATACCGTAACCAACGGAACAATTGAAGGTGGGGTCATTCTTATCGACGGGAAAAAGATAGTCCAAGTCGGTCAGAATGCTAAAATCACTCCAGACTACAAACAAATAGATGCTACGGGTAAACACGTTTATCCAGGATTTATTGACAGCTGGACTGCTTTAGGCCTGGTAGAAGTATCAGCTGTGGCAGTAACGGTTGATAATCGCGAGTTAGGTCAGTTCAATCCACATATGTTTGCCTTTACAGCTTTCAACCCACACAGTGCTTCTGTACCGGTGACCAGGGTTAGTGGAGTTACAACTGTGCTATCTCATCCAAGCTCAGGCACAATTGCTGGTAAAGCTGCTGTTATGGACCTTTGGGGATATTCTCCGGATTCCATGGCTGTTAAAAAGAGTGGAGCTTTGGTAATGTCTCTGCCTTCATCAGCAGGAGGAGGATGGTGGGACGACCGTTCTGAAAAAGAGATCAAAGAACAATATGATCGGGAAATTAAAGCAATCAATGATTTCATTGACAAGGCTCATTTCTATGATCAAATGATGAATGCCTACGAAGCCAATCCATCAGGCAAAACAAAGCCAGATTTCGATCCAAGAATGGATGCTATGCGTGAAGTTCTTTCCGGAGATGTTCCGGTTGTAATTTCAGTGAATCGTGAGCAAGCCATTTTGGACGCTATTGAATGGACAAAATCTCATGAGAACATGAACTTCGTATTTGCGGGAGTAGAAGAAGGATGGAGAGTTGCTGAAGAGATTGCTGAGGCAGGGATTCCGGTTCTTACAACTACATTATACACACCTGCACGGGATTATGATAACTACCGAAGACCGTACGAAAACCCGGGTCTCATGGCAGCTGCTGGCGTTAAAGTAGCTATCGTTTCTGACGATACCGAAAACTCCAGGAACGCTCCGTTTGAGGCTGGATATGCCGCAGCGTATGGTCTTGGAAAGGAAGAAGCCATTAAGGCACTTACTATTAATCCGGCCGAGATATTCGGTGTAGATGATATGATCGGTTCTCTGGAAGTCGGAAAGCAGGCTAACCTGTTTATCTCCGATGGTGATCCGCTTGAGCCAATGACTAATATTGAGCATGTGTTCATCAAAGGATATAAAATCCCGATGACAAGCCGTCACACTCAGCTTTACGATGAGTTTTTAGATCGTGATGCTGTAAACGAGTAGAACTCAATAGATTTAATGTTTTAAAAGCCCGCTTTTTTAAGTGGGCTTTTTTTATACCTGAACTTTTTACCAGCAGGATGTTTTAATATCCGTTGGGATATTTATTTTAATTTGAAGTTTAGGGTAAGAAGTTAGAGATTCTTTGAAGGGCATTTGTATTAACATATGAGATGTAAATGAAGTTGTTGATTAGTCTTGGGGTACTTATTTGGGGTTGTACTGTGGTAGCACATGCCCAACAAAGAATGCCCGCCATGAGTCTGGGTGATATAAGGAAGCAAATCCAAGAAGTAGAGCAACCTGAAGAGAAACTCAGAAAGTATGTAGAAATGGGGAATAGGTACCTTAGGAATACCCCCGATTCACTTTTTAAAATGGTTGATGATATTTATGCTCTGGAGGGAATAGAGGATGATCAGAAATTGGCTTTTTCTTCTCTGTTGAAGGCTAATGCTTGGCGGATTCTTAACGCCGATTCTACAATTTATTATGCTGAAAAGGCTTCTATTTCACTAAAGAGCATCAGGGAGCATAACTCCTACTTGGCAATGGAGAACCTGAAAGCATCACAGTATGAACGCCAAAACTCCTATATAAAAGCTGAGTCTTTGTATTTAAATGCCATTAATTACAGACTTGAGCTTGGCGAAAAGTCAGAGTTTCCTATTCATTTTTTATACGCTAACCTTGGAAATCTTTATGTACGAGTAGGGGCTCATGATTTAGCCATCGACATGTTTGAAAAGTTCATGGAGTTCGAAGATAATCCAGGTTCAAGATGCAACATAATGGCAAAATTAGGAGCGAGCTTTATAGAACTCCAGCAGTACACAAAAGCCATAGAAACGCTCAGCCCTTGTTTGGAGATAGAAAACCTCCCGCCACCAATTAAGGCTATCACTTATACAAATTTAAGCCAAATGTATAAGCTCACTGGAGATACATTACAGTCACTAGAGCTTATGGAAAGAGGGGCTTCTGTAAGCAGTCAGTATCGTATTCCAAATTTGGCGAATAGTCACCTGGTTCGGCTAGGAAAGTTTTATTTAGACTTAGATAGACTGGAAGAAGCTGATTCGATGGCTACAAAAATCAAGAACCCGGTCTTACCTTATTCAAGGCCAAATGAAGAAATAACAAAGTATGAGTTTTTATCGGCTGTAGAACTCAAGAAGAAGAATTACTCTGAAAGTTTGGAGTATGCAGAAAAAGCGATTGATTTAGCTAACCAGCATAACCTTAACTTGATACTACAGGAAATCTACGCCCTGAAGTCTGACGCTTTAGCGGGATTAGGACGAATGGATGAGGCTCTGAAAGCTGAAAGACAGCAAAGAATCCGGGATGAAGAAAAATTTAAATCTGAAAAAGAGAAGAGACTTTCCATGATGACAGTGCGGTATCAATTGCAGAATAAAGAGGATGCGTTGAATACAGCCAATCTTGAAATACAGAACATCAGGCTAAGAAATATGGCCATCATCATTTGTATGATATTGACAGCAGGGTATATCCTTTACAGGTATCGGGTGTATTATTTATTAAAAGAAGAACGGACAAGGAATCAAATTGCTAGAGATCTTCATGACGATTTAAGCGGTACCCTTAGCAGTATCAGCTTCTTTAGTGAAGCTGCACAAAGGGTTAGAAAAGACCCCAATGAATCTCAACGGTTTTTAGAGGTAATCACCAAAAGTGCTGTCGAAGCCAAAGAGAAGATTAATGATATCATTTGGGCTATCGATCCATCTAAAGACGATTGGTCTATATTTCTAAAGAAGTGTAAACGTTTTGCAGCAGATGTTTTAGATAGCAACGATATAACCTACTCTATGAATATTGATGATAGCTTTAGCTTTCCAGTAAAGCTCGAGGTCAGGCAAAATTTATGGCTCATTTTCAAAGAATGTGTTACGAATTTAAGTAAGCATTCAAGAGCTACAGAAGTTGAAATTACGCTGACGGAAGAAGGCGATGTAGTTTATATGAAAATAATAGACAATGGGGTAGGTTTTGATCCTGATAAAATCAAGAATGGGAATGGAATAAAGAATATCAGATATCGAGCCGAACAAATTGACGGTGAAGTTGAACTTATCACTGATGAAGGAGCCGGGACTACGTGGTCTTTTACCTTCAATGTATCCTGAGTTATTCATTTATAATTGAAAAATGAAGAGAATACTACCTATTTAGGTGGTTGTTTTCTCAGAAGCTTTTTCTATATATCATTAAAAATTACTGATGATCAATATTGTAATCATAGAAGACAACAAGTATATGAGGGAAGGATGGAAAACCATTCTTGATTTCGAGCCCGACCTATGCGTGATAGCTGATTATGAAAGTTGCGAAGATGCATTTGAAGATACTCAGCTGCAGAAAGCAAATGTGGTCCTTTTGGATATACAGTTACCCGGTATTCTGGGTACAGAAGGAGTAAAGATTATTAGAAAGAAGCACCCTGATATTACCGTGATGATGGTTACCATTCACGATGATGACGAGCGAATCTTTAAAGCTCTTAAAAACGGTGCTATTGGATATCTTTCAAAGAAAGTATCCCCTGAAGAGCTAATTGATGCCGTACACGTAGCGAATGAAGGAGGCTCTCCCATGAGTCCAAATATTGCCCGTAAGGTTATTAATTCATTTCATGGTGATAAGTCAGGGATCGAGCTTTCAGAAGCAGAGACGGACATTTTAAAACTTTTAGCTGAAGGCTCTTCTTATAAAGGGATATCTAAAGAAGTGTTCCTTTCGGTAGATGGTGTAAGGTACCACATAAGAAATATCTACAATAAACTAGAGGTAAGTAACAAAAGTGAAGCTGTTGCTAAAGCTTTGCGATATAAGCTTATTTGATTTTTCTGGAATTGGTCATCTGGAAAGAGCTTTTAAATACTGCATAAGTATGCAGTGTTTGGTAGAAAAAAAATATCGATACTAAGAAAGTATCAAAGTATAAATCAGGTTTGGGTTTTTTGGGGTACAGATTACCAAATCGATTTTATACATCTATACTAACCTAAAGAACTGCTAAAAGCCTGTCATTGAATATGACAGGCTTTTTTATTTCGCTTATCTATTAGTTAGCAATGAGAGCCTTTTGTGCTATGCTTCTTTAAAACTTCTATGACTAAAGAAGGCTCAACGGGAAGGCAAGTAAAGGAAAACATATAGCTTAACAATTAAAGTTCAAGCCTTAGATAAACTAAGGTCCTCAAATAAGAGAAGTTATCTTACTGTTGCAGAGATATTATTGTGACTATTAGAAAAGCAGATCCCTTAATAGGGGGAATAGGGGAATAAAAGTAAAACTCATTCATTATTTCTTAGTCTTAATATTATTTAAGACAGGATAGTTGTGAAGTTCAGGCCATTAAAAAAGGGGCTGCCAAAAGACAGCCCCCTTAAAGGTTGTTACTAAGTTAAGTTAACTTTACTTAATCAGCATTAGTTTTTTGGTTTGTACGAAATCTCCGGCAACTATTCGGTAGATGTACATTCCACTAGCGAGGTTTGCAGCATCGAACTGGACTTTATAAGTACCAGCGCTCTTCTGATCATTCACGAGTGTCATTACTTCTTGCCCAAGAGCGTTATAGACCTTCATGGTTACTTCGCTTGCTTCGGGAATACCGTACTGAATAGTTGTCGATGGGTTGAATGGATTCGGATAGTTCTGATCTAAATGGAACTCTTCAGGAATCACACTTTCACCTTCGTTAGATGTTACGGTCGGATCGATACCTACAGAGAAGGATACAGCATTTGCCTGGTTAAGGGCCATATCTGAAATGCCACCTTCGTAATAGTTCTCAATCTCGAAGTCATCTTTTCGACATACAGTTTCGCATTCATTCAGAGAATCTTCATCAAAGACAAAGTCTCCATTATGAACAACGAATTCATATCCGGAAACATCCAGCTCCTGATTGAATACTACCTCAAACATAATTCCCAAGGAATCGGCAGTGCTACCCTCATCTACAATGAAGTCACCTTCACTGTACTGCTTGAAGTAGCGCTTGAAGACGTCCTGAGAATAATGCCAGGTTCCAGTAGTTGTGTCGTAAACTCCGAATCTAACATCCGGCTCTACTAAATACACATCTACAAAGATCTCATCTAATGAAACGCCAGATCCAGGCTGATCTCCAGCCATCGCATCGGTTACATTGAAGGAGAGGGTATTCTTATGACCTGACTCAATCATATCCACAAACTGTACAGCACCTTGTGAAATAACTGGTTTCTTCTTATCCACAATGAAATCGTAAGTAACGTCTAATCGGTTACCATTTTCATTGGTGATTACGAAGCGAACGGTGTGTAACCCTTCATTCAGGTTCAAGTCTTCAATTGAATTATCAACTACGATTTTCCAACCATTCTGGAAGCCATCAGCAGAATATGTATCTGCACTAACAACTGAACCGTCAACTATTACCCAGTAATCATCAAAGCTATTCACTTTGTCATCAGTTACCGTGATTGATAGTTCATGATCTTCGTTAACATAAGGCTTATCAGCAGCCATTAGGGAAGTATTAACAACCGAAATAGAACCCGGATTGTTTACAACCGCACCTTCAAGTACTAGAGCAAACCTCTGTGTATTTGATGGCAGATTCTCCATACTGAAATGAACCATGTTATTCTCGGTATCGACTTCTTTTTCAAGAATATCCAAGAATACTATTTCGGTATCATTCAGTTCAGAATAACCCACACATAACTGTGCTAATTCGTCTTCAATAGATCCATCCTCATTTAAATCCATAACATCGTTAGGATCATATGTAATAGAGAAGTTTACCCTTCTTCCATCACGTACATCTCCTTTAAATGCGCGGAGGTAATAAGCAGTACCTATTTGTCCGTATTGAGCTTCGCTGTCATGTGTAAAGAATAAGCTTGAAGGATCTTCCTCAATAATGAGGTTAGCATTGTTTTCAAGGGTATTCTCGGTAATGTTAAGTTCGAAGTTACCGTTTGGTGAGGTAACAGAACCGCCATTCTGAGCAGCAACACGATTCACTTCAAGCATTTGGCGAGTCATAATGGTTTCGCCATTAGGCATGACCGTGGTGACATAAGCGTAAAACTTACCACCGGCTGTGATGTCAACACTTCCATCAAGATCGATAGCATCTCCATCATCAAGGAATCCAAGATAGTTGCCATCTATGGACTCAAGTGGGGAAGTGATACCGAAGTTGGTAGAGTAATCATAATCAGCCCATCTTGGATACATAGCATATTCTAAACTGTTTAGAGTAGAAAATGGGTTCTCGTCCGCAAGAAGGAAGAGGCTGATGTTATCGTTGGTGTTAATTGGAGCAATTTCAACTCGGATGTCATTGATATCTCCTCGTTCTCTGTAAAGAGATAAGTCAATGTCAGTGGTTGTGACCGGGGTGAAGGTACCCTGCATTTGAGTTACTTCAGGTCCGGCTTTTGCTCTTACATCATTGCTTTCTGCATGATTAATTACAAGTGTAGTAGAGTTTTGATACTCTGACTCGTAAAGCTCTTCAGATTCACCGGCTGTCAATCTGAAAGTCAGGTCACCCAGTGGCAACTGGAAATCTTCTAGATTCATCATGTCATATTTATAAGCATCGTATCCATTAGAAGTGAAGTAATCGAAGTCATCATCTTCAATGTAAGAAACTTGCTCATAGGTGGTTCCACCATCGGCAGAAACTTCCAGAATAACACTTCGGGTATATGGAGTAGCCTGGATGTATATATCACCATGCTCGTCACTCATACCTGTAATGTGTGCTCTTGGTCCAACAGTAGCAAATTCTACAGTACCTGCATTAGATCGGTTTCCATATGAATCAACTAGATATAGGGTTAGTTCATAAACAGCACCTTGATCTAAAGCATCAACATCAAGTGCGTATTCTGCACCTTCACCTTCCATTGTAGCAATGGTCTGATCTTGTTCAGATCGGAAGTTATCAGAATCACCAGGTTCTCTGGCGGCTTTTCTTCGAATATCGAGAACAGCTCTGTCAAAGTTATTCTCTTCTTCATCCAGTTCGAAACCAATGTTAACCGTTCCGCTCCAAACGTTAAAGTCACTAAAGTCTTGAGCTGCCCAATTATCTGAGTTGACAGGAGAGGAGGGATGCTCAATAGACATTCCGTTTACGGCGATTGTCCCGGTAGCTGGAATATCATCGTAGTAGACCGTAATGGTAGCTACTTCAGATGGATCATCCATATTACCGCTGATATTCTGGTAGATACCTGCAGAGTCAAAACCAACAGCACGGAAAGTGAATACACCTTCAACATTATCTATGTCAAATAAGGTTTCAAGAGTGGTTTCGTCAACTGTAGTTGAGAAAATACCATCACTTGATTCAGTAACTACAGAATCAAGTAATACCCATGAGGTATCTGCATCTTCTTCAACTGTAGGGTTGGTTGCTACAAACATACCTTCAAATAAAGTTCCGTATGCGTCTCCGTTATTGGCCGCATAAAGCTCAATATCTTCAGAACCGTGAAGGGTCGTATCAGGTTGTGCAAGAATAGCCACGCGCTCTGTGGTTCCGTTATGAGTGTTATCAAAACGGACGGCGTAGGCACTATCTTCTACTTCTACAAGATCACCGTCAAAGCGATCGTACTGATAGCCATATGTTCTTGTTCGGATTAAGTATTTCCCGTCATCATATTCTGCAGTTGGCAGACCATAAATAGGATTTGCTTGTACAGAGTCGTAAGGAAACACCATTATTTGAGTAAATGCAGTTGTATCCGTGTCAGTGTACGTTGCATACTCCAGGGCCACACTATCGATTAACTCTACTGTACTGTTTACAGTAAGTTCGAGCTCGAGAGTATCCCTTACAAGTTCTTCGGAAAAGTCATCATCAAGACCAATCCAAGGCAACTCGTTGTTGAAAATTTGAATGCTTCCTACATCAGGAGTTCCGATGTAATTTTCATTTTCATTTCCAAATACATCAGTGAAGTTAACCGTTAAATCGCCACCGCCAGGTGTAAGATTGATAGTTTCGTCACCATCATTATCTGGTATTTCAAACTCAACAGTATATGTGTCTGTTGTTTGAGCTGTGATAACACCGACGAGGGTTTCGCCGTCATACTCCAATTCAAACTCAGCTCCGTCATCTGCAATGTCATCTGCATAATGAGTAAACTCAAGAGTGAGAGTTTCACCTGCGTTAATAGGAGGGTAGTTACCATCAGCGTTATCAGCCAGAATATCTATTCCATTAACTTCGGAAAGGATATAATCAGCAGAAACGTTGTCCACATTAACCGGGAAGTACATTGGCATGCTTTCGTTACCGAGGTTATCGGTAGATGTTACGCGAAATACAACGGTTCCATCAAACAACTCATCAGTGGCATCGTCATCATAATCTTCCGAATCGAATGAGAACCGGAAAGGATAATCTTCTAATGTAGTGAGGTTAAAGAAATTTGTAGTAGAGTCAATTATCACACGTTGAACATCCACATCTAACTCATTTAAATCATCATCATCAGAATTAAACTGAATTCTGGTGTTATCTCCTGTAACATAATCTGTTCCACCAAAGTCAATAGCATCAAGCAGATCAATAGTTAAGCTTGGTGCGGTAGTATCGTAGAATACAGGGTTTACTCTGGTATCGAAAGTTGAGTTATCAGCATTAGTGACAACTGCACCTACATAATACATTCCGCCATCAGTTAGCCCAAGGCTAGCAGGAGTATCAAAAACACCATTTAAATCCGCATCATCTAAAGTATAAGTGGTATCAGGGCTACTAAGATCTGCATTTGCTGACAGATAAATAGTGGCTCCGGTATACTCACCTTCTTTATTTGGAGTCAACTGAACAGTAATATCATCATTGAATGCAGTGTGTGGATAAGGCTGCATCAGATAGTAATCATCTGTGTTAAAGTCAGCGATATCGATATTATCAGTATCAGTAGCTGAGTTACCAGCTGCATCAGTTACCTCGAGTGAGATATTACCGTTACTTTGTGTATTAGGTTTGAGATTCACGTTAAATACAAAGCTTGTATCTCCAACTACGGTAAGTCTTCCTGCATCTTCGTGTTCCTCAATAGTACCGGAAAAACTCTCTCCGAAAAGTGTGAGATCGAAGTTGTAGTCATCCCTTAAACTGTCTGCACTTAGATATGTGTCCCGAACATCATAAATAAGAGTGTTGGTACCCGTGTTCGCATTTGGAATAACATCTTCCGTAGGATCTGCACCATCAATAGTCAGTAATTCTACAGTGGGAGCAGTATTGTCATTGACAAGTGGTGTTAGTTGAGTTTCAGTCTCATTTCCTGCTCCATCAGTTATATCAACATCGATGGTTGGGTTAGTTGGTGAGTCAGGGACATATTCTGTGAAATCAACCAAGAAAATGAAGGTATAATCTAAAGAATCATTCCTTGTAGTATCAATCAGAGCTCCTGAATTAAAGTGGTCTGTTATCGATCCGGAGGCAGTAAAAGTAGTATCAAGCCCATCAAATACAGATAACTCTATTTCAAAATCATCATTCGAATAGTCGATAAAATCATCTTGGATTTGAACACTAAGGGTGTCACCACCAATTCTAGGTTCATTGCTAACATAATTGATTAACTGTGTTGATGCAGCAACTGGGTTGTCGTCATCAATATATACATCAACGTAAATTTCTCCGTTAAGTACAGAGGCATTATTTGGATCGTTGTCATCATCCACATATGCTCGCGCTCTTATTGTATAGAAATTAGATGTATTCGGTGCAAAAGTACCCTCGTAGGTATTTTCTATTGCTAATCCGGTAGTTGAAAAAGATTCATCGGAAGCAAATGCAGGTGTAAAAGCACCATCCGCATCAGTCCCTTTTTGATAAATTTGAACGAAATTGAGTGTATCGCCTTGAGCGAATACATCAACCTCTATATAATCCAAGCTGTCTGTTAAAACAGAAGGATCTATATCAAATTGAAACACCGATGTATTAGTGCCCAAAATTTGAGCCGAATCTGGTGCGACAAATGTGTCGTCAAATACTCCATCCTGAGAATACGCGTACTGCGTTCCCAAAAAGAGCATAATTATTGCATACAGAAATGGTAGAAATCTAGATCTCATGATTACCCCTTTGTATTATTTTATGTTTTATTTGTACCTGTCCAAATGTTTTTAAAACCCCGTAACAAGTGGAAGGCGTCGATTAAATAACAATTTATTATGTAAGGTTCACTACCTGACTATGTAGTTTAATGATTACATAATGTTGCAATGTGTAAATCTTAACTAATTGAGTCAAGTTAAATTTGTAAGCGCTTTTCTGGTTCTCTAACAACCAAAAAAGGGTGCTTGCTAGAAAGAGTAGTGAAAAATAGGTTCTTGCATTCGCTTGACTTACTACCAATTTAAAGCGTACTTCAACCGCATAATCATGTATTGAATGTTCTTGCAAATTTCATGACACTTAATTCAACCCAAACAATAGATTGAACCAATGAAAATTGATTTATTTAATAAACTAGATACAGATATAGAGATCGGGGCGGTCAGTAGCTTGAGTTCTAAATTCAAGTTTAAAAACCTAAAGAAAAAAACACATGGTGATTTTCAAGACAAAGACAAATATGTTGCTTTTAGAGTACCAAATGGTCAGGGTTTTGAACTAAGTTGTAACACAAATCTCATCTTTCGATTCATTCAATGCATTCCCAAAGATCCTGATAATGATTTTAAGGATACCTATATATTTCAGGTTACTAACTTTCAATTAAGTAAAAATAATAAGGAAGTTTTGGACAGTCATGATGTGGATGTAGACCCACCACAATCAGGTAGACCATAAGGAGAAAAATAACCGGAAATAAGTAGCAACGGTTACTTTTTATGAAAGCACTTCTATCTGTTTTTACAATGTTCCTTTTATTCCCTCTTTTTACTACGGCACAAGGGTTTAAAGAGGGATTGCCAAATATTCGAAACTATGCCCCGGAAGAATATGATGGGCATAGTCAGAATTGGGCATTTGCTGAAGATTCAAATGGAGTGCTGTACTTTTCAAACCTTCAGAACGTCATTCGGTATGACGGGGTAAACTGGAAAAAAATCAGTATTCCCAATGGGCGATCTTACTCAATTAGTGCTACCAGCTCCGGCAAAGTATTTGTTGGTGGTACGGATGAGTTTGGATACTTAGGTAAACCAACATCAGCCGGTGAAGCAACCACTGAGTATTTCTCACTTAGAAATCTGGTGCCGGATTCTCTGGATATTGGTCGAATCTTTGATCTAGCTTCTCAGGGTGACAATCTTTACTTCCAATCCGGATCAGTGTTAATTACTTATGACGGTGATTCTCTTCAAACAATCAAACCCAATGTCTGGTTTTCGTCTATCCATACCAGAGCCAATCGTGTTTTTGTACGGGATGCCTTAGAGGGTATAAAAGAATTAAAAGGCAATACTCTTAGCCTCGTTCCCGGTGGAGAATACTTCGCTGAAAGAAGTTTTTTTGGGTTCTTTGAAATTGGGGATTCTGACTTCTACTGCAGTAGCTCAAAATGCTTTGTTTATGATGGGCAAAACTTTGAACCCTTTCATACAGAGGCTGATCAGTATTTTGAAGATAACTTTCTAGATGAAGCCATCGCCCTTCAGGACAGTACAATTGCTATTGCTACCCGAACAGGTGGGGTTGTACATCTTAGTGCAGAGGGAGAAATATTAAATATTATTGATACTGAAAGTGGTCTAATTAGCAATACCGTTTATGGAGTCTATGAAGATAGAAATGGTAGTGTTTGGGCGGCTACAGTGGCTGGGATTTCAAGAATTGATTTTGGACTTCCATTAAGAAGTTTCGATGAGAGAATGGGTATTGAAGGCTCTATGTATGATATTTTGAAATTTAACAACTCTTTCTTCATTTCTTCATCGGAAGGCATGTATCAATTTGATCAGAAAGGTATAGTTGAGAAGACAGAGTTTAGTGCAAGTTGTGGACAGATAAAAGAGATAGAAAATGCGCTATATGTTGTTTGTGGTGAGAACCTTTACAAAAAGTCTTTAGATGGGTACCAAGAAATTGTAAATAAAGATGTGTTAAAATTCGATAAGCTTAGTGATAAAGATGTTTTTGTATTAGCGTATGAAGGGGGAATATGGATTGGAAAAGAAACAGGAAATAGCATTGAGCCGATCTATGAAATTGATGCAGATGTTTCTATACCGGTTTCTGTTTATGTAGATGACCTTAACCAAATTTGGGTTGGAAGTACAACTTCGGGATTGACTAAAGTTGTGCTGGAATGGGAGGGTGATCAAGTTATTAGCCATAAAGTTGATTCATTTTTTCTGGACATAGAGAATGGTGAAGATGATCGGAGAATTCACGTAACTGATTTAAATGGTGCTCCTGCTTTTTTAACCTGGGGTAAGGGTATACAAACTTTAGATCCTGAAACTGGAGAATTTGTTCAGGATAAGCGATATGGAGAATTTTTTTCGGATACCACAAACCAATTTTTCTGGGCAGAAGAGGACGTTGATGGAGATATATGGTTTAGGGCTGCAGGAGAGTATCAAGGAGCTTTGTTACAACCTGATGGGACTTATAAGATGTATGAAGCAGCTCTCAAGTTAATTGATAAACCCCAGAGTAATGGAATTTATGCAGACGGAACTGGAGTTATTTGGTATGTAACCGGAGACGGGTTAGTTAGCTTTAAAAAGAACGACAGGTTTGATTCCTTGGAAAAAGATCATCTTCAAATAAATGAAGTGTTAGTACGCAACGACTCTTTGATTAATGGAGGGAGTGAAACTGAGAAGCCTGTTCTTAGATACAGTGAAAATGAACTCCGGTTTACCTATGCTGCCGCTTCTTACTTTAAAGCGGAGGATACCGAATATAGATTTAGACTAGAAGGGTTTGATCAAACGTGGTCTAATTGGACCTCTGAAACGCAAAAAGACTATACCAATATTCCTGAAGGAGAATACAGTTTTAAAGTACAGGCACGTAATATTTTTGATGTTGTGAGTGAATCGGAGTCCTTCTCCTTTGAAGTATTACCCCCATGGTATCGAACATGGTGGGCGTATTTACTCTATACTTTCGGGGTTGCCGGGTTTTTATATATGCTTTATAAAATCAGGATTAACCAAATTATGAGGGTTCAGCGTATTCGAAACAATATTGCCAGCGACCTTCATGATGAGGTTAGTGCCACCCTGAGCAGTATCAGCTATTTTGCACAAGCTATAAAAAGTGATTCTGTCACCAAGGACAAAAATCGGTTCGTGGATCTTATTGCCAACAGTGCGGGAGATGCCAAAGAGAAGATCTCAGATATTGTATGGGCAATTAACCCTGAACATGATGACTGGCAGGGATTCTTATCTAAATGCCGGCGATTTGCTTCCGACCTTTTAGAAAGCAAAGAAATAGAATACAGTCTTAAAATTGATGAATACATTCCGGGAAAACTGGATATGCAGTTTCGCCAGCACCTCTGGCTGATTTTTAAGGAAATGGTAACCAATGCAGTTCGTCATTCTGATGCAAAGAACCTGGATGTGATCCTGAAAAATGAACAAGGAACACTTAAGCTTGTTGTACAAGATGATGGGCAGGGAATGGATGTCGATAAAGTGAAAAAAGGAAACGGATTGGTTAATATTCAAAAAAGAGTAGATCAGATTAAGGGTGAGATCTCCTTAAAAACTTCGGAAGGTTTTGGAACACGCTGGATTCTGAAAGTCCCTTTGTAGTAAGACCACATAGGTATGTAGTGGGATTCGTAGCATTACATCCTATATTTGAAACAGGGAAAACATTAATACAAATAAGCTTACCGTGATAAAAGTTGGAATAATTGAAGACAATGAATACATGCGAGAGGGATGGGAAACGTTTATTGATCATGAAAAAGACTTAACGGTTATAGGAACTTTTGGATCGTGTGAAGAGGCCTTTGAATCTGAACAAATCAATAAGATTGATTTGGCAATTATGGATATTGGCTTGCCTGGAATGACAGGCATCGAGGGTGTAAAATACATGCGGGAGCATCATCCCGATGTTAACATTATAATGGCTACTGTACATGACGATGATGACCACATCTTTGACGCGCTAAAAGCAGGAGCTGTTGGCTACCTGATGAAAAAAGTTACTCCTGATGAACTAGTACACGCTATTCGTGATGCCCAAAACGGAGGCTCACCCATTACACCTAATATAGCACGGAAGGTTATTGCTACTTTCCAAAGAGCCGCAGATTTAGAAGAAGAACTTTCCGATAGAGAGCTCCAGATTTTAGAACAGCTTGCAACAGGCCGATCATATGCTGCAATAGGGAAGAAGATATTTTTATCGGTTGATGGAGTTCGCCACCATATCCGCAATATCTATCAAAAACTGGAAGTTCATTCACGCTCTGAAGCAATTGCAAAAGGCATCAGCAAAAAGTTAATTAATCCTGGTACGAATTAGAATAAGAAGCTATTTCTTAGGTATTCAGGCTGTTTAAATTCAGTTATTTTCTCAAAACCACATCATCATGCGGTTATTAAACGCCACAGTTTTTTTATGTTGAATCAGTTAGTCCTTCCAAGACATAACTAACCTAATAGATTAAACCCTGCTTTTTGAAAAAGGCGGGGTTTTTTTATTTCACATGCAGTGAAAATATCCCGATATTCAACGCGAATTTCAGATGTATCAACCACGCAGCTTTTATGAAAGAATTTATTCGTATTGCATCGGGACAAGGTTTTTGGGGTGATCTTCCCAACGCCCCCGTCAATCAAGCTAAAAAAGGACCTATTGATTATTTAGTAATGGATTACCTGGCTGAGGTAACCATGTCCATCATGCAAAAACAGCGCATGCGAAACCCTGAGTGGGGGTATGCAAGAGATTTTGTAAACGTGGTTGAACAGGTTTTACCTGAAATTAAGAATGACGGTATTAAAGTTATTAGCAATGCCGGCGGGGTAAATCCTTTAGCTTGTAAAGATGAAATTCTTAAAATCGCCAAAGAGAAAGGCTATACAGGTTTAAAAGTTGCAGTAGTTGACGGTGATGATATCCTCAGTAATATTGATGAACTAATTGCTGATGGGCACACTTTGAAGAACATGGATGATGACCGTCCAATTTCAGAAGTGAAAGAAGACTTGCTCAGTGCTAACGTCTACTTTGGATGTCAGCCCATTGTAAAGGCTCTTAAGGAAGGAGCTGATGTAATTATTACGGGAAGGGTAACAGATACGGGTCTCACTCTTGCTCCAATGATTCACGAATTTGGATGGGAAGCCAATGATTTTGACAAGATGGCAATTGGAACTATTGCAGGACATATCATAGAATGTGGAGCTCAGGTATCAGGTGGTAATTTCACAGATTGGGAAAAAGTAGAAGACTTCACCGATATCGGGTTTCCAATAATTGAAGCGTACCCGAGCGGAGACTTTTTTGTAACCAAGCACGAGAACACCGGCGGACTTGTTAGCGAGATGACCGTAAAGGAACAGCTTTTGTATGAAATCGGGAATCCGGCCGAATACATCACACCCGATGTGATTGCTGATTTCACTTCTGTTAAGGTAGAAGAGACTGGGAAGAATCGCGTTAAGATAACCGGCATCAAAGGGCATCCCGATACTCCGACCTATAAAGTATCAGCAAGCTACAATGATGGCTATAAGCTATCCTCCACGTTAGTTTACTGTTGGCCTGACGCTCTAAAGAAAGCAATTAAAGGCGCCGAAATACTTGAGAAAAGGGCAGAGGCACTCGGCTTATCATTTACAGAATTCAATAAAGAGTATATTGGCTTTAATGGAAATAGCGAAGAACCGATAACTAAAGAAGCTCTTGATACAGAGTATGATGAAATTCAGATGAGGGTATCGGTTTCTGGGCAAAGCAAAAATGATTTAAATCGCTTTGGGATGGAGATTGCACCTCTTATCTTAACTGGCCCGAGTGGTGTCACCGGTTTTGCCGGAGGGCGGCCAAAAGCCAGCGATGTTGTAGCATATTGGCCGGCACTTTTGGATAAGAAAGCCGTTACGCCAAGAGTTACAGTTTTTGAAATTGAATAAAGATAACCGTTGAATCCATATTCGGTTCAACACAATTAGATAAAGATGAAAATTGCGGTAATAGGAGCAGGAATCTCAGGATTAACAGCAGGACGAGAGTTAGCTAATGCCGGCCATGAAGTGGTGGTATATGAAAAAAGTGGTGGCTACGGCGGACGCTTAGCCACACGATATGCCGGTAAGAATAACCAGGAAAAGTTAGACCACGGAGTTTCATTCTTTACTGCAGAATCACAAGAATTTAAGGGTCTTGTTAGTGAATTATCTTCGAAAGGGATTTTAACAGCATGGGAAGGAAATTATGCTCATAGAGATGAAGAAGGGGAAATAACCTTCCGAGACAACGAATCCCCATATTATTATGCGCCCAAAGGGATGAATACCATCGGTAAATATCTGGGGCGTAATCTTGATATTCACCTCAAAGAAAAGGTAGGTGGGTTAACGCATATCGGCGAAAACAGACGCAAAAAGAAAAGCTGGATGTTGAACTTCCCAACAGCATTGACAGAAAGTGCAGATGCAGTCATTATCTCAGCACCAGCTCGTCAGGCTTATGCACTGTTGAACACTACAATAGATGAAATCGAAACACTGAAATTGGTTCGAGAAATTGATGAAGTGGTCTATGAGTCACAATTTTCACTGCTTGCCGGGTTTGATGGTACTGAAATGCCTGACTGGAATGCACTTGAATGCGAAGATGATATCATTCAGTTTATTTCAAACGAATCAACAAAAAGAGAGAATGGTAATGCTCATTCATTGGTCATTCATACCACCTCAGAATTTGCTAAAAAACATATCAACAGCGACCGTGTAAAGGTAGAAGAGATCATCATTGATCGACTCACTGAGATCTTGGGAGGCTGGGTAGCATTGGCCGACTGGAAACAACTTCACTTTTGGAGATACAGCCGAGCAGTAAACCCGCTTCCTCACGATTTTATGGAAATTAAAGGAAACGACACAGCGCTAGCCTTGGTTGGTGGATATATGAATGGTAACACCGTTGAATCGGCTTACCTATCCGGGCTGAAACTCGGAAGACATTGGGTCGAGCAATACGCTGATTAGTTTGGAAGGATTAAACAATTAAAGCCATAAAACCGGATTAGGTTTGGGTGCTGTAAAAGAACTGAATAAGTATTTAAAAAAGTACAAGAGCACGATGATATTCGGAGCTCTGTTTTTGACGGCATCTAATTTTTTCCTGGTTTGGATTCCCGTTCTTATCCGCCGAACTATGGATCAGGTTGAAGCGCTTGGGGAAGAAGGCTTCGAAGTTCCGTCAAGTATCGTAGAAACCTTATTCTCTACAGAAGCTTCACAAATACTGGCTACCAATTCCTTAATTCTGATTGGGACTGTGATGCTTTACGGTATTCTGCTCTTTGCTACCCGTCAGACTCTTATCGTTACTTCTCGAAAGGTAGAGTTTGATATCAGGAATGATATTGTTAAAAAGCTGATGAACTTACCTCAACGTTATTTTGCGGAAAATTCATCCGGAGAAACGTATGTAAGGGCAACGGAAGATGTGGGTAAGGTGAGAGATTATTATGGTCCGGTTATCATGTATAGCATCAATACTATCACAAGAGCCGGATTTGTACTTACAATGATGTTTCTGGTGAATCCTGAGCTTACCCTGTGGGCACTTATACCGCTTCCTCTAATTTCTGTATTCGCTTACTGGATTACCGGATATATTCATGATCACTCTACTATCATTCAGGAGCAATACTCGGTGTTAGCCGGTCGGGCTAAAGAGACTTTTTCAGCTATTCGACTTATCAAAGCTTATAACCGTATTGAGCATGAGCAACAGCGGTTTGAAGAACAAAGCGAAAGCTATCGCAAGAAGAAGCTTCGTCTGGACATGATTGAATCCCTTTTCCATCCTGCACTTAATTTCCTGATCGGCGCCTCTCTATTAATTGTGATTTGGAAAGGCGGAGAGATGGTTATTGAAGGAACCATAACGATAGGTAATATTGCTGAATTCCTCATTTATGTAGCTTATCTAACCTGGCCTGTTGCTGCTCTGGGTTACACCACGAATCGTTTTCAGCGTTCTTTAGCATCTTGGAACCGTATTCAGGAACTGATGGAAGAACCGATTGAAATCAAGAATACTGAAGATAAAATTGACGAGGAAGTTAAAGGTCATCTGGAATTCAAAAATGTAGGGTTCAAATATCCGGGTATGGATGAAATGGTTCTTAAGAACTTGAGTTTTGAAGTGAAGTCCGGTGAAAATATTGCCATTGTAGGCAGAACTGGCTCCGGAAAAACCAGCCTCGTTCAGCTCATCCCAAGATTATTTGATCCTGTAGAGGGAGAAGTTCTTTTGGATGGTGAGAATATAAAAAGTTGGTCTTTAGCTAGTTTAAGGAATGCCATTGGCTTTGTGCCACAAGAAACTTTCCTATTCTCTGACACCATAGGTGATAACATTGCTTTTGGAGCTACAGACGCCTCAGAAGTGGAGATTGAGACCGCTGCAGAAAAAGCACAGGTAAAAGATAATATTTTGGATTTTGAGAAAAAATTTAAGACTATGCTTGGCGAGCGGGGCATAACATTATCGGGTGGCCAAAAGCAGAGGACAGCCATCGCAAGAGCTTTGATTAAAGACCCCAAAATCTTAATATTTGATGATTCACTGAGTGCAGTCGATACAAAAACAGAAGAAGCGATACTAAAGCACCTCAGGCAAGAGTTAAACGGAAGGACGACTATTATGATTAGTCACCGGATTTCTACAATCAAAGATGCGGATAAAATTTATTACCTGGAAGATGGACAAATTGTAGAATCAGGAACACACGAGAAATTGTTGGCGAACGAAGGCAGATATACTGCTATGTACAACAAGCAAATACTAGAACAAGAATTGGCAGAAATATAAAAATTCATCGGGGCCATTTGTATGAAAGCAAAGCCCCGGCAAAATCATACATTACGGGAGAAAAACAATGATTGTAGTACCTTTAGGAGTAGCATCGGCAACCCCAACAGCCGTAAGGCATTTACCCTCAGTAGCGCTATGGAGAGAAGGCAGTGTATTCCTCTTCGATTGTGGTGAAAACTCACAAATGCGCATGTTGCAAGCCGGTATCAAAAGATCAAAAATTGAAGCAATTTTTATTTCACATTTTGATGTTGATCACTTTTCAGGATTATTGGGCCTGCTAGCCACGCTTCAATTACAAAGAAGAGATAAGCCACTTGCAATTATAGGTCCGAAAGGCATCAAAGAATATGTTGAATGGAATCTAAAGTTCTCTAAGATAGATCCTGTTTACGAGATCAATTTCCATGAAATTGAAGAAGATATTGAAGAAGAACGGGTCTTTGATGCAGAAGAATATTACGTGGAAGCACGTCCATTAAATCACACTAAGTTTTGTGTTGGATTTCGCTTTCAGGAGAAAGATCGTCCCGGAAAAGTCGACGCCGATAAGGCTAAGAAGATGGGCGTCTCAAAGGATGAGCAGTATAAAGAGCTCAAAGATGGAAACGACGTTACTCTTGAGGATGGAACCGTTGTAAAATCTCAAGATATTGTTGGGCATCCACGACCAGGTGATAGTTTTGCCTATGTAACTGATACTGAATACGCGCCCAATGCTGTTAAACTGGCAATGAATACTAATATCCTTTATCACGAAGCAACTTTTGGTAAAGATTTAGACGACAAGGCTAGTGAAACCGGGCATTCATCCACTGCAGATGCGGCACGTGTAGCTACAGAAGCTCAGACAAAATTATTGGTGATTGGTCATTTTTCTGCTCGATATACCAACGCCCATGATTTATTGAAGGAAGCTCGGGAAGGTTTTTACCCTGCCTGGCTAGCAAATGAACTTCGACCGATCTTTACAGATCCAACTCACGAGCGTGGAATTATTACACCTAAAGTTGAGATTACAGAGCTGGATAATAAATCCGGTGGTGGTAAAAGCAACTATAAAGGGCGTAAGAACCACAAAAGTGGAGGGAAGAAAAATTTCCGAAGCCGAAAAGGTGGAAGTTCAAGCCGTAGCCGAAGTAGCTCACGAGACAGCCGCAGTGGTAGTTCACGGGATAGCCGAGGAAGCAGCGGATCAAGTCGCTCAGGAAGCAACAGTGGGAAAAGCGGAAATTATAAACGCAAAACATATGGAAGCAGCACCTACAGCTCCAACATTAAGAGCAAGAAAGATGACTCCGATTCATCCTCAAGTTCACCTAGAAAGATCACTCCAAGATCTTCTTATGATGACTTCGACAGATTTTAATTAAACTTACTTGTGAGTAAAAAACAAAACTCAGAAGCCGTCGATAGCACTCTCATTCGGCGGCTTTATTTTTTCCTAAAACCCTACCGATGGTATGTATTATTAGCCATCGCTCTAACGCTTTCTGCGTCATACCTGGGGACTATCCGCCCTAAACTGACTCAAATTGCAGTTGATGAGTACATTGCCACGGATGATTTTGAAGGGCTCTGGTGGATTATTACGCTACTCGGAGGGGCTTTGCTCGGGGAATTTATACTATTGGTTTTCAATACCTATATCACCCGCTGGTTTGGTCAAAATTCTTTGTATTCACTCAGGAATACCGTATTCAAAAAGATTCAAACCCTGAATGTTCAGTTCTTTGATAAGAACCCAATTGGTCGCCTAATCACCCGTACAACCAGTGATATTGAAGCACTCAGTGAGCTTCTATCAGATGGGGTGGTAACCATTATTGGAGATTTATTTAGGATCATATTTATCCTGTATTTCATGTTTAGCATGAATTGGGAGTTAACGCTGGTTACGCTGACGGTTCTGCCAATTCTGTTTTACGCTACTTTTTGGTTCAAAGCTAAAGTCAGGGTTACTTTTCTTGAAGTCAGAGACAAAATCTCCCAGCTCAATTCATTCGTTCAGGAGCATATTAATGGGATGGATGTAGTTCAGCTGTTTAACAGGGAAGAAAAGCAGCGAGAGAAATTCGAGAAAATTAATGCCGGTCACCGCGATGCGTATATCGAAACCATTTTCTACTTCGCCATTTTTTGGCCGATTGTTGAAGTAACGGCTAGTTTGGCTATGGCTCTTATTGTTTGGTATGGTGGAGCCAGGGCGCTCATGGATGGGGTCACTTTTGGTGTATTACTGGCTTTTATTCAATACGCACGCCAGTTTTTCCGTCCAATCCAAGGGCTCTCCGAAAAGTTCAATACGCTCCAGTCGGCATTGGCATCTTCAGAACGAATATTTAATGTGTTAGATACAGAAACTGATGTTGAGGAGACTAAATCACCTAAGACAATTGAAAACCCGCAGGGTAAAATTGAGTTCAGGAATGTCTGGTTTAAATATAATGATGAAGAAAGCTGGGTATTAAAAGATGTTTCCTTTACAGCTGAACCCGGAGATGATATTGCCATTGTAGGAGCTACCGGTGCTGGTAAAACTACCATCATTAACTTGTTGATGAGATTCTACGATATCCAAAAAGGAACCATATTTTTAGATGGCACAGATATCAGAGACCTAACGCTGAGTGACCTACGTTCACACTTCGGTCTTGTGCTTCAGGATAATGCACTATTCTCCGGTTCTATATTTGAAAACATTACTCTTGGTCACCCTGAAATAACCCGTGAACAAGTAAGAGAGGCAGCGCATAAAGTTGAAGCTCACCGTTTCATCGAAAAATTGCCAGACGCTTACGATTACGTTCTTCAGGAGCGAGGAGCGTCACTTTCTATGGGCCAACGCCAACTAATTTGTTTTGTGAGAGCTTTAGTCTATGACCCTGAAATTTTGATCTTAGATGAAGCAACCTCAAGTGTTGATTCCGAGACTGAGGCATTGGTAACAGAATCGAGTAAACTCATGATGGAAGGAAGAACATCCGTTGTAGTTGCACACCGGCTTTCAACCATTCAGCATGCAGATCGAATTTTGGTAATGCATAAAGGAGAAATAAGGGAGTCAGGAAGTCATCAGGAACTTATATCTCAGGACGTTGGAATTTACAAGAAGCTCTATGAGCTACAGTATAAAGATCAACTGGTAGCCGAATAGTATTCTACAAACAAACCATTTATTTTGGTTGGGATGTTAACCTCAAAAGTAATCGTATGAACTCTTTATTTAATAAGTGTGCCCTTTTATCAATGGTATTTTTAGTAGGACTTACCTTGAATGCTTTTAGTCAGGATACAGCAAATATGAAACCGGAAGACACTGAATTTTACGAACCTGTTCCACCGAAAGTAACACCGGCTGAAAACCATTTTCTTAAACCACCATCAGACGCGACGGTACTTTTTGATGGTTCTGACTTAAGCCAGTGGAAATCAATGAATGATGGTGGGGAAGTGAAATGGAAAGTTGAAGACGGGCACATGACCGTTGTACCCGGAACAGGAGCCATCCTTAGTAAAGATACATTTGGTAGCGTACAGCTCTATGTAGAGTGGCGTTCTCCAATGAATATGGAGCACAAAGGTCAGGATCGTGGCAATAGCGGAATTTTTCTTCAAAACAGATACGAACTTCAAGTACTGGATGCCTGGGAAAACCCAACCTATGTAAACGGCATGGCTGGAAGTATTTATAAACAATCTGTTCCTTTAGTAAATCCGGCAAAAAAACCGGGAGAGTGGCAGTCTTACAATATCTCTTATACAGCACCCGAGTTTAATGAAGACGGTTCTGTGAAAACTTCAGCCCGAATGACGGTAGTTTGGAATGGGGTAGTAGTTCAAAATAATACAGAGATAAAAGGACCTACCGTTTATATCGGATTGCCTGAATACTCAGCACATGGAAAGGCTCCTATACGACTGCAAGATCACAATTCTGAGGTCAGTTATCGGAATATCTGGATTCGAAGTTTAGACCGCTTTGAATAAGGAGAACCAAATTTGGAGCCTCTGTTTTTTAAAATTGTTAGTTGATTAAAACACACCAAATTTTAGTAATCGAATTTGTATTTTCAGAGTAACTAAACAGGAGATATTATGGCTGCATCAAACAAAAAATCGATCTCGAAAAAAGATATTGAAGACACAATCTATGACACAACTGAAGCTCTTCAAAGTAAGGCTGAAGATACATACGACGTACTTTTAGACAGATTAAAGTATGAGCGTGATGGATTAGAGCGTGAATTAAAGCATGAATACAGAAATGCCCGTCGCTATGTACGCGCTCACCCTGAGCAAGGGTTGGGAATTGCTTTTGTAGCGGGCTTATTTGTAGGAGCACTCATTTCCAGAATTGGAAAATAAAAGAACTTAAGTACACAGATGGCTATTAATACAGATCACCTTAATGAACTCTATGAGCGTGTGGACGCGCTCAGGGGGTACCTTTGACTACGAAAAACGAAAAGTCCGAATAATAGAACTTACCGAACAGACTCAGAATCCGGAATTTTGGAATGACCCTGATAAAGCTCAGTCAATTATGAAAGAGCTTAATCATGAGAAGAGCCTTGTTGAAGGTTGGGATAACCTGAATGACCTTCGCGATAGCATCAACGTTTACCTCGAGTTTCAGGAGATGGGCGAAGATGTTGAAAGCGACATCCAAACTGAGTATACAAAACTCGAGAAAGCGCTGGATGAAATGGAGCTCCGCAATATGCTTAGTGGTCCGGATGACCACCGCGATGCTATTGTAACCTTTAATCCGGGAGCCGGAGGAACAGAAAGTCAGGATTGGGGAGAAATGCTCTATCGCATGCACACCCGCTGGGCTGAGAAAGCCGGTTTTAAAATATCTGTAATTGATTATCAGGATGGAGATGTTGCCGGACTCAAAAGTGCTACTATCGAAGTTCAGGGTGATAATGCATATGGCTTTTTGAAAGCAGAAAGCGGGGTTCACCGTCTTGTGCGTGTTTCGCCATTTGATAGCAATGCCCGACGTCATACCTCATTTTGTTCAGTTTTTGTAGCTCCTTTAATTGATGATACGATTGAAGTAAATATCAACGAGAGTGAAGTTGAGCTTCAACGTTTTCACTCCAGTGGAGCCGGTGGACAGAACGTAAACAAAGTTGAAACTGGAGTTCGGTTGATTTGGGAAGGAGAGCTTTCTGATGGCTCTACACAAAAGGTTGTTGCTGAATGTCAGCAGGAGCGTTCTCAACTTCAGAATCGCGAAAAGGCCATGGTATTGCTTAAGTCGCGCATATACGAGCTGGAGAAGGAAATTCAGGAAGCAGAAAAAGCTAAGCTTGAAGGCTCAAAAAGCAAAAACGAATGGGGTTCTCAAATCCGGAGCTACGTATTTGACGACCAGCGCGTTAAAGATCACCGTACCAACTATGAAACCAGCGATGTGGGTGGAGTGATGGACGGTGATCTGGATGAATTCATTAAAGCTTATCTCTTACAGGATGCCGAAGTATAGCTACGATTTTCTTGTGATTGGCAGTGGTATTGCCGGGCTCACTTTCGCATTGAAAGCGGCCCAACATGGAAATGTAGCGCTTGTAACAAAAAAAGAGATCATGGAAGCCAATACGGCTTATGCTCAGGGCGGTATTGCGGGCGTACTTACCAAGCACGATTCCTTCGACAAGCATATTGCTGATACCCTTGAAGCTGGAGCGGGTTTATGCAATCAGGATGCGGTGGAGCTTGTAGTTAAAGAAGGTCCAAGGCTTATACAGGAACTGATTGATTATGGCGTTCAATTCACCAAAAAAAACGGGGAATTAGATTTAGGACGTGAAGGCGGTCATTCCGAAAACCGCATAGTTCATGCTGCCGATGCTACCGGATTTGAGATTGAATCCGTAATGGTGAACCAAGTTCGAAACCATCCAAACATTGAGATTTTTGAACACCACTTTGCCATGGAGCTTTTAACGGAGCATCATCTAGGACAAAAAGTGAAAAACCTGGATAAAATTCACTGTTTTGGAGCCTATGTATTAGACGAAAAAGGGGATGAAGTAAAACGAATGCTTGCAAAGGTAACTGTTTTGGCTTCTGGAGGAGCCGGGGAAGTTTACCTTCACACCACAAATCCACCGGTTGCTACGGGAGATGGGATTGCGATGGCTTATCGGGCAAAAGCTCGAGTTGAAAATATGGAGTTTGTTCAATTTCACCCCACCAGTTTAGCGATTCCTGAAGCAGGTTCTTTTTTGATTTCAGAAGCCGTACGTGGCTTTGGAGGGATTCTAAGGAATACTGCCGGTGAAGCCTTTATGGAGAAGTATGACGAACGTAAAGAGCTGGCACCTCGTGATATTGTTGCTCGCGCTATTGATGATCAGCTTAAAAAGCGCGGGGACGATTACGTGTTTCTGGACGTGACTCACCTTGATGCAGAAGCCATCATTGAAGAATTTCCGACTATTTATGAAACCTGCCTAAAATACGGACTGGATATTACCGTAAATCAGATTCCAGTAGTTCCAGCCACACACTACACTTGTGGTGGAATTGCCACTGATTTAAATGGTCAGACCACTATAGATCGCCTTTTTGCCTGTGGTGAAACGGCTTGTACCGGACTACATGGGGCAAATCGATTGGCTTCAAACAGCTTGTTAGAATCACTTGTCTTTGCTGACCAGGCGTATAAAAAGTCCATTCAATTAATGGATCAATTTCACCTAAATGATGATATCCCTGAGTGGGATGAGAGCGGGACGGCTAATACGGAAGAGTGGGTCTTGATCTCTCACAATCGGCAAGAGTTACGTAGTGTGATGTCTAACTATGTAGGTATAGTTCGAAGTGATTTGAGATTAGAAAGAGCTCAGCGCAGAACAGAGTTGCTTTTCGAAGAAACCGAAGATTTCTATTTTAGAACCAAGGTAAGCGTTCCACTTTGTGAATTGCGGAATCTGGTTTGCGTTGGTCATTTGATTGTGCGTTCAGCTATGCAGAGAAAAGAAAGCAGGGGGCTGCATTTTAATACGGATTATCCCAACCTATCTGATGAAAAAGTTACAACGGTAATTTAGTATGATTAAAGTAGGCATCACCGGCGGAATTGGTTCCGGCAAAACAACTTTCTGCAAAGAATGGGAAAAGCTAGGTGCTTACGTTTTGTATGCTGATGACTTCGCAAAACAGCTTATGCAGGAAGACCCTAAACTTCAGCAAAAAATAACGAAGGTATTTGGGGATGAATCCTATGACTCTGAAGGGAATCTGAATCGGCCCTATCTGGCTAAAGAGGCCTTCGAAAAAGGAAGAGTAGAAGAGTTAAATGAACTGGTTCATCCTGTACTTTGGGAACGCGCTGAAGAACTTGCTAATAAGAAAGAGCAAGAAGGAGTAGAAGTATTTGCCAAAGAAGCAGCGATACTACTTCAAAACGGTCGCCCAAAGGATTTGGACTTTGTTATAATTGTGATGGCTGATCAGGAACAGCGAATAGAGCGGACGGTAGAACGAGATCAATCGGGCAGAGAACAAGTAGTAGGGCGAGTGGAGAAGCAGCCAGATTTCCAGTCCCTGACCCATTTAGCTGATTTTATAGTACTCAATAATGGAACCCTTGAGGAGTTGAAAAGCAAAGCTCATGAGATATTTGATAAGCTCGTGCAGGCTAAGTGATTAGAATCTTAAAATGATGAAGATTTTGTTAGAAAAACATTATTATCTTTCAGAAAAGCGCTTCCAAAAATAACTCAGCATTTATGCCTAATACAAAGGAATCAAGATTGGTAACCTTAGAAGAATACATCATTCAGTCCCAAAATAGGTTCCCTGGAGCTACAGGAGAACTTTCGCAGCTGCTTAGGGATATTGGCCTTGCCGCCAAGATTATCTCGCGTGAAGTAAACAAGGCAGGTATTACGAATATCTTAGGATATGATGGCTCAACAAATATACATGGTGAATCAGTAAAGAAGCTGGATCTTTTTGCAGACCAACAGCTTATTTCGGCTTTGGACCGATCGCTCATTACCTGTATGGTTATCTCTGAAGAAAATGATGGAGTTGTCAAGTTAGGAAGTAAAGGCGGGAAGTATATTGTTTACCTGGATCCTTTAGATGGGTCTTCAAATATAGATGTGAATGTTTCTATTGGGAGCATTTTTTCAGTCTATATGAGAGAAGCACGGTTCGATCCAACCGTAAGAGAAGATGATGCTCTCCAACCCGGTGTTCGGCAGGTAGCAGCGGGCTATGTATTGTATGGTTCAAGTACTACTCTGGCCTACACAACTGGACTCGGTGTTTCCATTTTTACTCTTGACCCGAGCATTGGCGAATTTATTTTGAGTGATCGCGGTATAAAAATGCCGGAACACGGACCCATTTATAGTATTAATGAGGGAAGCTACAATTCATGGGATTTAGGGCTTAAAAAGTATATTAAGTATTGTCAGGAAGAAGATGCTGATTCCGAACGACCATATTCAGCTCGTTATATCGGTTCTATGGTAGCGGATATTCACCGAACGTTGATAAAAGGGGGAATCTTTATATATCCTCACAGCAAGAAGTATCCAAACGGTAAACTTCGCCTTATGTACGAATGTAATCCGCTTAGTTTTATCATTGAACAAGCAGGGGGAATGGCAACGGATGGACAAACTCGAATTATGGATCTTCAGCCGAAGTCTATTCATCAGCAAACACCGATCTACATTGGCTCGAAGCAAAATGTCAGGAAAGTGATGGATTTCCTTGAAGAGTATGCTGCTGTAGAACAGTAGCAGTCTGTTTATAATATTCTTACTATTAGCTTACTTCTAATTCAGAACTGACCTATGAGAATAATTGCTATTCAAAAAGAAGCAGAGGGACTTTCTAAACGGGATTTTGTGCCTCACTTGAGAGATGAGGCTCAAAAAGGCTGGGATCTTTATAAAGAAGGTATAATTCGAGAGATGTACTTTCGTGACGACAAACCGGAAGCTGTTTTAATTTTGGAATGTGAAAATGTAGAAGAAGCCGAAGAAAAACTGGCTTCACTACCGCTTGTACAAAAGGGCTTAATCAGCTTCGAACTCATTCCACTTCGCCCATATCACGGGTACGAACGCTTGTTTGTTTAAGTAATTTAGGTCTCTTCTAATAAATACTCTGGCTTTAAAAGTTAGCTGACATTATTGGCATGATTGCTAAATGTATACTAAATTGAACTTAGTATTTAAAATAGTTTTCGGGTATAAGTTTAAAAAGGTGAGGGTATAAAGTGGGTATATTCAAGAAGTATGACGTGGCGCTAATACTTTTCTTATTAGTCATTCCAATAAAAGGGTTTAGTCAGTTTTCAGCAGGGGATGGAACTGAAAATGCTCCCTACCAAATCAGTAATGCTGCACAGCTTGATTCAACTAGATATTTTTTAGAAGACCATTTTATTTTAACAGAAGACATTGATCTGGATGTGGCTCCATTTAATACCGGCGAAGGATGGGAACCCATTGGATTCTTGGGAGAGAATTCAATACGCTTTGGTGGCAGCTTTGACGGTAATGGCTATACTATTAGTGGTTTGTACATCAATAAACCTAATTCAAGATCAGTTGGGCTATTTGGATACACTTCGTCTGCTTCTTTTACGAAAGTAGTTCTTCTCAATATAAATGTGATTGGTAATGAGCATGTAGGGGGTTTAGTAGGTTTCGCAGACTTTACTTCAATTGATTCTTCAAGTATTGACGGTGCAGTTAAGGGTAATCAAAACATTGGGGGCTTAGTTGGCTCTTTAATTAATAGAACTTCAATCATAAGTAATAGCTCTTTTGAGGGTGAAGTAATAGGAAATAATCGAACAGGTGGGATTGCAGGGTCACTTAGTAGTAATACAACCTTAGCAAGTAGCTTTGCCACTGGAAAAGTAGATGGTATTGAGTATACAGGAGGTCTCGTAGGTTATACCAGCCAAGCAATTATAAGTAATAGTAATCATTCTGAAGGAGCCATAATAGGAACTGGTAGTGATACTGGTGGGTTGATAGGATTTAATAGCAGAACAACAATTATAGAAAGTTTTGTAACCAGCAAGGTCACAGGAATTGAATATACAGGGGGCTTAGTTGGAAGGACTAGTGGATTTGATGAAGAAACTTCAAAGATTATTAGTAGTTATGCAACTGGGGAAGTAACAGGACAACAAAAGACTGGAGGGCTGGTTGGGTATAATACGAGTGGCTTTGTGATTGATAGTAGTTATTACTCAGGAACTGTAACTGGAGAAGAAGCTACCGGGGGACTTGTTGGGTGGAACGAAGATTCTTTCATTTATAATAGCAATGCAAAAGGGGCTATAACTGGCGTAAACCCTGAAAATGGATTAGGAATTTTGACCGGTGGTTTAGTAGGAGATAATACTAATTCTACTATCCATAATAGTTTCGCAGAATCGGTAGTTACTGGCTATGACTTCACAGGAGCGATTGTTGTTGGCGAAAGTTTAACAGGTGGATTAACCGGCAGGAGCGCTTTTATGTCGGTAATTGATAGCAGTTATTTTTCAGGTAATGTAAATGGATCAGGACTTACTGGAGGATTAGTGGGTAGTAATTATGAATCAACTATTTTAAATAGCAGTGCTAATTCAGAAATTATTGGGAGAAATGAAAGTGGAGGCTTGGTAGGAAAAAGTGAAAATTCAACTATTGAGAGAAGTAGTTCAACTGGTTCCGTAAACGCTGAAGCTATACATACAGGAGGTTTGATTGGCTTTGCTAAAAATACTTTTATAACACAAAGTTATTCTTCCTCTTCTGTAGAAAGTGATGATGAAAGAATTGGTGGTTTCATTGGTTATAGTGATAATTCAACTATAACAAACAGTTATTCTGTAGGTTCTATTTTTGGGAATTCAGGGGTTGGTGGATTCATTGGGGAGAATACAAATTCATCTATTGTGAATTCCTATTCAGCATCTCCATTAGTAGGTAAAGATTCTTTTGGTGGATTTATCGGAGTTTTTAATTCAGGTGAAATTGAATCAAGCTACTGGAATGTAGATGTAAGTACTCTTATTGGTATACCTAATGATGATGTTATTGGTTTAACTGGATTAACTTCTTTGGAGATGAGCCAAGATTCATCTTTTAAGGACTGGGATTTTATGGAGATTTGGAATCTCGATGAAGGGACATTTCCATGGCTAAAGAATAATCCACAGGATCCATTGCCCGTAGCTCAAAATGGTAACGGCTTATTTGCTGGCGGGTTAGGCACACCAGATAATCCTTGGCAAATTGCAACTGCTTCTCAGTTAGATTCTATTCGATTATTTCTCAATAAGCATTTTGTTCTTGTAGGCGATATCGAGCTTGATCAGAAGCCATATAACTCTGGGGAAGGCTGGAAACCTATTGGAGATGAATCTAATCCAATTTCTTCAAGATTTACTGGTAGTTTTGACGGTAGTGGTTTTAAAATAAGCGGCTTATTTATTAATCGACCAGATTCAAATCAAATAGGTTTTTTTGGATTTAGTCGTGAAGCTAATTTTAAAAGAATAGTACTTGATGGAGTAACTATAATTGGTAACCGATATGCTGGAGGGTTGGCTGGTACTGTGAGTGGAGGCTCAATTATTGAGGTGTATATTTCTGGCAGTATAAGTGGCGATGAAGTCGTAGGCGGATTAGTAGGTGAGATAGGAGATTCCACAGTTGTAAGTCAAAGCCATTCAGTTGATGTAAAAATTGAGGGTAGTACTTATATAGGAGGGTTGGTAGGATATGCAAACGAAGGAGCTATCATTAAACTTAGTTCCTCAAAGGGTGAAGTAATTGGAACTGAAAGTGGTATTGGAGGTCTTCTTGGGCAGTTAGATTATGGAAGCAGGATATCTGAAAGTTTTTCAAATGGTAAAGTAACTGGTCAGATACAAGTTGGGGGATTGGTTGGATCTAATAGGGGGGGATTGATTACTAATAACTATAGTAGGAGTACAGTCAGCACAAACAATAATGGGCAAGATATTGGCGGATTTGTAGGTTATAACGCCACATTTACATTTACAAATGAAATAGCAGAAATAACCAATAATTACTACAGTGGAAGAATAACTAATGAATCTAATAATGCTAAAAGTTTTTTAGGGGAATTCGTATCAGGAATATTAAAATCAAATTATTGGAATATTGACTCGACTAGTATCAGTTTAGGAGCAAATGGATATAGTGGTTCAGGAATTAAAGGATTAACGACTAGTGAGATGCTAGATGAAGCCTCTTTTACTGATTGGGATTTTGATAATATTTGGGTTATGGAAGGAAATACATTTCCTAGTTTAAGAAATAACCCGCCAGTGTTATCAATAGATAGTGTATCTGTCTCTGTAGATGAGGGAATAGAACCAATTACAGATTTTGAGCTCATGCAAAACTACCCGAATCCTTTTAACCCAACTACGAATATTAGTTTTCTAGTACCAGAAACTGGGGTTGTAAATCTTACCGTTTATAATCTTTTAGGTCAAAAAGTAGCTACTCTTGTCAGTAAAAAAATGCCGGTTGGCAGGCATACAATTAGTTTTGATGCCTCGAGATTAAGTAGTGGTATTTACATTTATAAGCTTAAGCAATATGATAAGATTGGTATCAAAAAAATGATATTAATTAAATGATCCCGCTACGCCCATATCACGGGTACGAGCGCTTATTTGCATAGTAGGGTGTTATTCGACGAGTTGTAAAGAGCCGAAAATTCCCGCATCTATCCAGCCACGATTTTTGTCTTCACCTTCAATCACTTCAGAACCAATGAAGTTCTCACGAATTTGGCTGTTATCATTATCGCAGTAAGCAACTGCAAATCCCATTTGTTTGCCACTAGATAGTTTAACCGGTGTGTTTTCCTGATCTCTCACAAAAGTATCATCATATACTTTGATGGCAACTTCCCACGTGTAGGTTGTACCTACGGCGCCATATTTTACCTCTACATGGTCGTTGAAATAATGCGGGTTTCGGTCGGTGCCGAGGTCGAACACATCATAATTAGTGTCTATATGGTAAGCAAAGGCATTATAGTTATACTGGTGATCACCACCTGATAAGTCCTCATCTACGAAAACTTCCAAAATATCATCGTTCCAATATTGATCGGTGCCTTCATACATTTCAACAAGGGCATCATCGGTAATTTCAGCCATCAGATACAAAAAATCATCATCCCAGCTAATTTTGAAGCGACCTGAGAAGTCATCCTCGGAATAGGGTTCGCCCAGCCAGCGCTGATCAATGTCATTCCATTCTGCTTCGTCCCAGGCTTTTTCATCTGCAACACCGTCAATAGTAATTGATGTGGTTTTGTAAGCTACATAATCCGTATCAGGTCGTTCGCGCTCAGGTCCATCTTCAATTTTATTGTTACTGGTTTGGCTGCTACACGCTCCACAAATGAGTGCGATAGACAGCATAGTAAGAGTAAGTCGGGTCATTTTAATCTTATTTAAGAAGTAACATCTTCTTTGTTTGAGTGATAACACCATCAACTTTTAGGGTATAGAAATAGACTCCGGATGGAAGGTTTAAGGCATCAAAAGTTGTCTCATGTGCTGAAGCACTCATTGATCGATTTACCAGGCTTGCCACTTGCTTGCCTAATGTATTTGAAACTTCAATTTCTACAAATCCCGGGCTCTTTAGTACAAATGGGATATTTGTGGTAGGATTGAAGGGATTTGGATAATTCTGGGACAATCTAAAATCCGTTGCAATTGATTCAGTTTCTTCAGCAGAAGTACTCATTCCCGGGAAGGTCACTTCATATAACTGGGTAGTTCTGTTTGCGTTGAGCCAGCTATCATTACCAAATTCAAGTACATAAATTTTATTTCCAATGATTTCTGCGTCAATAGGATTTAGAAAACCTTGAATCAAGTTTTTTACCTGTACTTCATAGTTGTCACCGCTTTCATTTTTAGTGAGTTCCAGATGAATCAGGTTTCCACCAATGTAATCCATGCGATCAATCAGGAAGGCTCCACCGGTAGTACTTGAAAATCCCATAATGAAAGCATCACCTTTATACTCGCCACCCATATTCCCATCAACGTCGAATACTAATCCCGAGGGTGAAAGGTGAGATACAAAAGTTGTGAGAACGGTATCCTGATCACTGGCATCCTTGATTTGTCCATCGGCAGCATCTCTATAATTATCTACGTCTGGTCCGGTATTTACTACTGCTGAAGCAAATGTAACTCCTTCAGGAGGAGCCGGGTAGTCTGGGTCGTTATAAAAGAAGCCACCGTTTGCAGCGGTTGAATTTGGATCAACAAAGGGATCATTTTCCCAATCATATCCATCAAATTGCATAGGGGTTTCATTGCCGCCTATAACCCATGGAAAACCATAATGCTCACCTTCCCTTAGCCAGTTCAGTTCTTCAGGATCATCCCGGTCCCCGGCATTTTCACCACCAAAAAGATTGCCTTCAGCATCAAAAGCTAGTGTGAAACTATTACGGGTTCCTTCAGCATGGATGTATCCATTTGAACGAAGGAATTCGATATCATTTTCTAAAACTAACCCCGAAGCATCTGCCGGGACCTTAAGTATCTTAGCGGTCAGAGGTGCTTCTCGTAAACCCGGATATCTTCCATCCACATCATGCACTTCACCGTGATCCGTTCTGGATCCACTGTTTATATATAAAGTTGACTGATCAGGGCTTATGACAATCGCATTGGCAATGTGATCAAAAGCGGTGTTACTAAGAGGGTAGGGTTCTGTCTCGGCTACTTTAGTCCAGGTCCAGCTACCATCTGTGTTTACGCCTTTCATAATAACAGCTGTATTGGTGAAGTCTCCATTATTCCGGCTATTGCCGACCAGGTATATTTCCCCTTCATCGGATATATCCATCCCTTGTACGTCACCAAGTCCGTGATCGCCACTTCCTTGCTGGTAGGTATTTGTACCGGCATCGATATCTATAAAGGAAAGCACTCCATTCTGGCGGATCATGTAGAGATTGCCGTCAGCTTTATTATATGAAATCCGGGTTGGGGAAGACGGTAATTCCAGTATGGGTCTAATGGAGACGTCCTCTGTTAATAATGCCGGACTTGAAGTAGATTGGAAATAAGCATGTGCACTCGGGTTTATTCCCAGAGTTAAAATGCTGAGACTAAGCGTGAGAAATATTTTCATCATCGTGATTTTTTTTAGAATGAATTAACCACGAAATAAAACAAAGGTAAAGTGAGAAGATTTTTCACGAAACCCTTTTCTCGTTAAAACCGGATACGCATTCCTTCCTGAATATCATTAGAAACACAATAGCCACCGTTGGTTTCTACCACAAATTTTGCAGGTTTTCCGGAAGGGAGCTGACCACTGTCAAAAGGGGTAGTACTTTGATGAATACGAACAATGGTACTATCGGCACTTACAAAAATGATATCGAGGGGGAGCGGAGTATTTGCCATGTAGAAACTTCTTGGGGACTCATCTGGAAATATAAACAGCATACCTGCATCCATAGGCATTTCATTTACGTCCATCAGTCCTTGATTTCGTTCATCCGGATCATTTGCTAAAGCAGCTCGTATGGTTGATATCTCTTCACCATCAGTAGAGATGAAGGTTACTTGTTCTGTGAATTCCAATTCTCGTCCTTGCTTTGGGGCATCGGCTTCATTTTTCTTCTCGCTTCCGCATGCTGAAATAAATAGGAGGAGAGCGAAGGCTAAATAAATAGATAAGTGACTTTGGAACTTCATGAAGGCTTTTTATTGGTTAATAATAATGACAAAGAGTGAATCCGATTAGCAGACAGCCGAGAAATTAACTCCAAAAAGTATGAATGCAAAAAATGAATGTAGCTTCAATCTGTTTGTTTCATTGAAATTTAGACGAAATAAAGCTACCTTTGGTGAGCAGTGAGCGTCGGAAGGCACTCGCTTTTTTTTGTTTCAGAATTTGATAGAAATGCAGATTGATATAATCAAAAATATTAAGGATTTAGCGGAACCTCTTGCCGAGGAGCACAATTTGTTTGTTGTGGATATTGAATTAAAAACCCACGGTGGACAAACAGAAGTCTGGGTACTTCTTGACAGTGAGGAAGGTGGAGTTAGTCTCGATAGCTGTGCTGAAATAAGCAAAGAATTGGGATTTTTAACAGAAGCTCATGACTTATTTGATAAAAAATATCGACTGAATGTTTCTTCACCCGGACTTAGCCGTCCGCTGAGTGACAGAAGGCAGTACGCTAAGAATGAAGGCCGTGTTGCTACTATTAAATTCAAAAATAACGACGGTGAGTATATAAAGATTGAAGGAGTCATCACCGGCATAGAAGACGATGTTGTAGCTATTACCGATAAAGAGGAAGTTGAAACTAAGATTCCTTTTGACAATATCGTTGAAACTAAAATGATCCCCGTAATTTAATTACATACACTAATGCAGAACGAATTATCAAAACAGATTATCTCCTCCTTTGCAGAGATTGCACATGAGAAAGGCATCGACCGAGATATGCTTCTTTCCATTTTGGAAGATGTATTCAGGACTATGATCCGAAAAAAATATGAGTCCGATGAGTCATTTGAGGTAATCTTAAATGCTGACCGTGGAGAAATCCAGCTTTTGCATGTACAGGAAGTTGTTCCTGCTGATGAGATTACGGATGAAGTTGCCGAGATTACTTTGGAGGACGCTCAAAAAGTAGATCCTGATATTGAGCTTTATGATGAGCTGGCTCAGGAAATTCAAATTACAGACTTTGGCCGACGTGCAGTTACGATGGCTCGTCAGCAACTGGCTCAGCGTATTCGCGAAATCGAGAAAGATAATATTTACGAAGATTACACCGACCGTGTTGGTGAGATTATACTTGGGGATGTATACCAGGTTCGTCAAAACAAAGACATTCTTGTTAATCACAACGGTGTTGAACTTTTGCTTCCTAAAAGTGAGCAGATTTATAAAGATCGTTACCGCAAAGGGGATACCATTCGCGCTGTTGTAACCGGCGTACATATGAGAAATGGTAATCCAACGGTTATTATTTCCAGAACTTCAGAGTTGTTTCTTGAGCGACTATTTGAAAATGAAATCCCGGAAGTATTTGACGGGATTATTGAATTAGTACGTATTGCACGTGCTCCGGGTGATCGCTCTAAAGTTGCTGTTTTATCTCACGATGAGCGTGTTGATCCCGTTGGAGCTTGTGTTGGTATGAAAGGAATTCGAATTCATGCCATCGTCCGCGAGCTTCAAAACGAAAATATTGATGTAATTAATTTTACTCCGGATAAATTTGAGTTTATCAAAAGAGCCCTTCAGCCTGCTGAGGTATTAAAAGTAGAGTTGAATGAAGAAACCAAGCATGCAAATGTATTGGTTCCGGCTGACGAAGTATCGAAAGCAATTGGTAAGGGTGGAGTTAATATCCGCCTTGCGTCCAAGCTAGCTGAAGTAGAAATTGATGTATATCGTGAGGTTGAAGCCGAAGACGATATCGATATCGACGAGTTTGAAGTTGATTTCGGTGCCGATGTTATTCAACAACTCCATGATATAGGCTGCGACACCGCACGAGCAGTCCTCGAATTAGATGCGGAAGAATTAGTAAGCAGAACGAACGAAGAAATAGATATCGAGCTTGCTGAGAAAATTATGAGTGTTATTGCCTACGAATTCGAAGACGAGGCTTAAGTCGGCAATTCCACTTAAAAATTCTTAGTTTAACAAGCTCACATTTAAAAATTATATATGTCGTCTAAAAGACCTAAACCATTATTTAAAGTTGCATCCGAATTTAACGTATCTACACAGAGTATTGTAGACACTTTAGCTGAGGATGGCTTTGACGCTGCCAATCGGCCAAACTTCAAAATTACACCCGAAATGTACGAGGTGTTAGATGGAGTATATGGCGAAGATAAGGCTAAAAGTGCCGATCATGAGAAAGCTCGTGAGGAGTACGAAAGCCGTCGAAGTCAAATGATGAACCAACGCAATGATAGCGTGACTCTGGATAATGTGCTGGAGCCTATCGAAGACGAGGGTGGTTTAGAACCGGAAGATGACGTTGCTGACCTGGAACCTCAGGATGAGGAAGAGTCTTCAAGTAAGAAAAAAGAAAGTGCTGAGGATTTAAGCCTTGAGCCTCTTGATGACGAAGAACTGGCTGAAAAGGAAGAAGCAAAAGCCAAAGAAGAAGAAAAGGCTAAGAAAGAAGCTGAAGCTAAGGCTAAAGAAGAAAAAGAAGCTGCACAGAAAAAAGCCAAAGAAGAGAAAGAGGCTAAGAAAAAGAAAGAAGAAGAGGAAGCAGCTGAAGAAGACAAGGTAGAAGAAGACGATGATGAGGATGAAGTTGATGATGACGAATCTGAAGACCTCGAAGATGAAGAAGAAGATGAGGAGGATGACGAGTCTGAAAACGATGATGAAGATGAAACTAAAGATGAAGACTCTGACGATGATGATGAAAAGGATGAAGACGGAAAGATTATCCGTGGGTCAGCTGGTAAGTTAAAGGGTACCAAGGTATTAGGAAAAGCATCTTTCACTACAGAGAAGAAGCCTCGTAAGAAAAGAAAACGTAGAAAAGACAGAAAAGATGACAGCAGTTCTTCATCTTCCAAGTCTAAAAAGTCTGATTCTGATACCAGCTCTAAAAAACGCAAGAAGCGTAAGAAGAAAAAAGAGATTGACGAGACCGATGTAGATAAAATGATGCGCGAAACCATGAAGAAGATGCAGTCTTCTAAAACGGTGGGTAGTAAGCGTCAAAAACGTCGTCGAGAAAGAAAGGAGGAGCGCGAGGAGGAAATGCAAAAGCAGGCGGAACTCGAGGAGCTCGAATCAGATGTTATCGAGACCACAGAGTTTATTACTGCAAACGAGCTTGCTGATCTACTGGATGTTGGCGTAAACGATATTATTTCAGTCTGTATGTCTATTGGGTTGATGATTACAATCAACCAACGACTTGATGCAGGTACTATTGAATTGGTAGCTGAAGAGTATGGTAAGGAAGTCGAGTTCATCGAGGCTGAAGAGATGGATGAGGAACTTACTATTCCTGAAGATGCTGAAGAAGATCTTCAAGACCGTGCTCCTATTATTACGGTAATGGGTCACGTTGATCATGGTAAAACCTCATTGCTTGATTACATTCGTGAAGAAAAAGTAGCAGCAGGTGAGGCCGGTGGTATTACCCAGCACGTTGGTGCATATCAGGTAGTACACAATGATAATAACATTACATTCCTGGATACTCCGGGTCACGAGGCCTTTACCGCTATGCGTTCTCGTGGTGCTCAGGCAACTGATATTGTGATTTTGGTTGTAGCAGCTGATGACTCAGTGATGCCGCAAACTATTGAGGCTATAAATCACGCCAAAGCAGCTGGTGTACCAATTGTAGTAGCTATCAACAAAATTGATAAAGAGGGAGTAAATCCTGACAAAATTAAGACACAGCTTTCTGAGCATGATGTTATTGTTGAGGAATACGGTGGAAATGTTCAGTATGCGGAAGTTTCTGCACACACAGGACAAGGCATCGAAGACCTCCTCGAAAAACTGTTAATCGAAGCTGAACTGCTTGAACTTAAAGCAAATCCGGATCGTCGTGCGGATGGCGTTGTGCTTGAAGCCCGATTGGACAAAGGAAAAGGTATTGTATCAAACATCCTTGTTCAGGGTGGTACTCTTAAAGTTGGTGATCCATTTGTTGCAGGCCCATGTTTTGGCCGTGTACGAGCTATGGAGAACGAACATGGAGAACGAATTAAAGAAGCGGGCCCATCAACACCTGTACAGCTTATGGGTTTTGATGACATGCCTCAAGCCGGTGACAAACTGATTGTAGCTGAAGATGAAAAAACAGCTAAAGAGATTGCAAGTGAACGTATGCAGATACGTCGTGAGCAAGCCATGCGCTCAACCAAGCACATGACACTTGATGATATTTCACGCCGACTTGCTCTTGGTGAAGTTTCAGAACTGAACGTTATTGTTAAAGCTGATGTGGATGGTTCCATTGAGGCACTTTCCGGATCACTCCAGAAACTAAGTACCGACGAAGTAGCTGTAAATATTATTCATACCGGAGCGGGTGCAATATCCGAATCGGATGTATTGCTTGCTTCTGCTTCTGATGCAATCATTATTGGTTTCCAGGTTCGACCTACACAACAAGCTCGTAAGCTTGCGGAAGATGAGGAAATTGATATCCGACTCTTCAGCGTTATTTATGATGCAGTTGATGAAGTTCGTGATGCCCTTGAAGGTCTGTTATCACCTGAAATTAAAGAGCAGATGATGGGTGTAGTTGATGTTCGCGAGATCTTCAAAGTATCTAAAGTTGGTACTATCGCAGGTTGTTATGTGACCGAAGGTAAGATTGAACGAAACAACCCGATCCGCTTGGTTCGTGATGGAGTTGTAATTTATGATGGTGAAATTGATGCCCTCAAGCGCTTCAAAGACGATGTGAAAGAAGTAGCTAGCGGTTACGAATGTGGTATTAGTATCCAGGGATACAACGATATCAAAGTTGGTGACCAGATTGAGAGTTACAAAATCACCGAGCAGAAAAGAACTCTGGAAGATTCAGCTTGATAATCACATCTTTAGCCGGCTCATAGAAAAGCTTGCTGCATAAGAGATTTAATTTATAGATATCCAATATTATGGGTTTCAGACCAGAACGGTTAGGCGCAGTCATTAAAAAAGACTTGGGCCAAATCCTTCAAAAATCATATCAACCAAGTGGCACATTTGTAACTGTTACAAATGTGAGACTTACCGATGACTTGTCGATAGCTAAGGTATACCTAAGCGTTTTTTCACCGGGTAGGGATGAAAAAGTGGTATATGAATTTATTGATGAGCATATAGCAGAAATCCGTTATGATCTGGCTTCCAAAATAAAGAATCAGGTTCGTAAAATACCTGAGCTTCATTTTTACCAAGACGATACTGCTGAGTACGTCAATAAAATGGAGCAGCTTCTCAGTAAAGTTGATATCCCAGACGAAGATCCTGATACACCTACTGAAGATTAATCATGGCCATTGCGCTTCCTTTGGATGAAATCCCTGTATTCGGTAAGAATAACTTGCCCGATAAGGACACAGATCTACAAGCAGGCGCTATTTTCCTTATTGACAAACCTTTGGAATGGTCTAGCTTTGATGTCGTTAAATTTCTTCGCAAAAGGATCCGTGTTAAAAAAGTTGGACACGCTGGAACACTTGATCCTCTAGCGACTGGTATGCTGATTTTATGTTGTGGGAAAGCCACCAAATCTATCTCAATGATTCAGGACTTACCCAAAGTTTATACCAGTGAAGTTACCTTCGGCAAAGCTACAACTACTTATGACGCTGAAGGCGAGGTTACAGAAGAAGCTGATTGGGGTCACATCACAGAAGAAAAAATAAAACAAGTACTTGACGATGAGTTCACCGGAACGGTAGAACAAATCCCTCCGATGTATTCAGCATTAAAATATGGGGGGAAGAAACTGTATGAACTTGCCCGAAAGGGAGAAGAAGTTGTACGCCTTCCACGACAGATCACTTTTCATAAGCATGAGATTCTTGAGTTTAATCCTCCCAAACTCACTCTCAGAGTAACTTGCAGCAAGGGAACGTATATCCGCTCACTAGCTCGGGATTTAGGAGAAGCACTAGGCTCAAAAGGCTATTTGAGTGGTTTGGAACGAACGGCAATAGGACATTTTTTAGTTGAAGACTCGCTAACTCCCCACGAAATGGGTGATCGATTGAAAGAGATATGGCAGAACTAATTGAATTAGAAAATATTAAGCATGAACCCAATACGGTAGTTACGGTTGGGACTTTTGACGGTGTGCATCAAGGTCATCGGGCTTTGATGGAGACGGTGGTGAACAAAGCCAAAGCTCGTGAGGCTCGCAGTGTTGTAGTTACTTTTGACCCTCATCCCAGAGAGATAATTAATCCCGGAAAAGAGGGAATTAAACTGCTTACTACATTAAAAGAACGAGCAGAGATTTTAGAAGACTTGGGCATCGATATTTTGCTTGTCATTCCCTTTGATAGAGATTTTTCTCTACTAAGTTCTGAGGAATTTGTCCGTGATGTCATTTATGATAAAGTAGGGGTTTCTGAGTTTGTGATTGGGTATGATCATCACTTTGGTAGAGATCGTGAGGGAACGATCGAAACGATTGAGAAGCTTGGTAAAGAACTGAATTTTGAGGCCTATGTAGTTTCAAAGCAAGAGATGGGAGAGGTGACGATAAGCAGTACAGTTATCCGTAATACACTTGCAGAAGAGGGTAATGTCAAACAAGCTGCTGAATATTTGAACCGGCGTTATTTGCTGAATGGCATTGTGATTCATGGAGACGAACGGGGAAGAACCATTGGGTACCCGACTGCTAATCTAAAGCCTGAACATGAGAATAAAGTCATTCCTAAGAATGGGGTTTATGCAGTGAAGGTCAGAGTTGGTGATAAATGGTTTGGCGGGATGATGAACATCGGTATTCGTCCTACGTTTGGAGAACTAATCCGAACGCTGGAAGTCAATATCTTTGAGTTTGACCGGGAAATCTATGGCAAAACCATCCAAGTCCGATTTGTAGACCGAATTCGGGATGAGGTTAAGTTTGATGGGGTGGAAGAACTAAAGGCACAGCTGGATTCCGATAAGCAAAAGAGTTTGGAATTGCTGAGCTAGAATATTCTAGGTAAGTATTTACTCCCATTTTCTGGCTTGTTGTTTTAATCGCAATTCACCGGAATTGATCATCTTTTGTAACCGCTTGTTGCGGCTTGGTGACTTACTTGTTAAATGCCAATCCCCACAATACTCACACCTATATACGTTTTGAGGACCTTGGTCAGGAGGGAAGTTTCTGTCTACATGACTCTCAATTAGCGCCGCTTCAGCTGCTAATTTAGTGGGATACTGATTTTTCCCTGTTGAACAACTCATATTTATTTTGGTGGAATTTTAAGTACTCGTTCTCGAAACATCACTTCTTATCTTTGGTAAATCCAATATTGATAAATTTTTCGATGCTTATTGATGATTATTCATATAACGAGGTTAAAATGAAGAAACCGAAGCTAACTTCAAAGGAATACAAACCATGATTCCAGATAAGAAATTTCTGAATGGGAAAGCTAAATTGAAAGTCGGAAATTTTTGGTTTATTGAATCAAATAAAGGCTAAGCTCGTAGCTCCTTTACTAAACCATTCCATTTTTTGTTTGAAGCATCATGGAGGTTCCAAACCTTAATTAATCCTATCACAATGAGATTACTTATCACCATTCTTTTTTTAAGCCTTTCAACAGCCGCCTTTTCTCAACAATATATAGTAGATGAACTCGCCTCCGACATGGAAAGGAATAAAGCGATGTCGCTTTCATATATAGAAGCTATGCCGGCCGATAAATTTGATTTCAAGCCCAGCGATGATGTGCGGACTTTTGCTCAACAGTATCTTCACGTTGCCCAGGGACTTATTGGGTTGTCGTCGAACGGAACAGGAGCAACTCCAATTTTTCAGGGTGAGAATCTTGAAGCCACGGAAGCCTATCACACCAAAGAGGAAGTGGTTCGTATTGTAACCGAAAGTTATGATTTTGCTATCAATAGCATAAAAGAAATGGATCCTGAAACCTTAACAGAAGTAGTTCAAAGAGGTCAATTTGAAGTTACCAGAAGAGGATGGGTTCATAAGGCATTGGAACACAACACGCACCACAAAGGACAAACCACCATTTATCTAAGAATGAATGGGATTTCACCGCCACAGTATCAATTATTTTAATAACCGTGCTTTGTGTATCTATTTCTGATAATAAGTGAACTAAGATATAAGGCAGGGTGTATTTCCGGGTGTATATGGAAAACGCCCTCCTTTCTTTTTTCTCCCAAGATGACGGCGTTTCCATAGGAGTTGCTTAAGCTCCATTTTGTATATAGGAAATTATCGAATTTCCAGGTGTATTGGATACCTGATAATTCAATTTTGGCTCCGGACCGAAAAAAATTATAACGGATTTGACCGATCTCTATCTTTTGCTGAAGATCAATGATATTCATCCGGGGTTTCAAAAACCCTTCGCCTTCAAAAACAAAGTTGTCATCGAATAAGGAAGCTTTGATGGATCGGTTTGTACTTCTATCATTGATGACTCCGACCATTTGTCCATTTTCAAATATACTGTAGTTTAAACTAAAGGCGTCTTTAGTCCAGTGCAGTAGCCGAGTTTCACTCTTTGTTTTTTTACTTGGGTTTTCTAACATCCTTTAAGTTTATCTGATTCGAGGGGTAAAATAACCCATTGTAAATCAAAAGACCTTATTAAGTAGTAGGAGAGGGTTGAGAAAGTAAAACAAATCGTGGATCAGATATTGTCCATTAAGCTAAAAACCATTATCTTTAGAAACTATAAATCGATTTATATAAGTACTAATTAAACCATTGCAATGAGCATAACCGCAGAAGAAAAGAAAGAAATCTTTAAGAAGTTTGGAAAAAGTGAAACCGATACGGGTTCCACGGAAGGACAAATCGCCCTTCTAACCAAAAGAATCAATGACCTCACTGAGCATTTAAAAGATAACAAATTGGATCACGCATCTCGCCGTGGACTTTTGAAAATGGTTGGTAAAAGAAGAAGGTTGCTGAACTACCTCATGAAAAACGATATCGAGAAGTACAGAGAACTTATCAAAGAACTCGGTATCCGTAAGTAAGTTTTATTCGTATAAAAGGCTCCGTTGTGGAGCCTTTTTCAATTTATCCTACCTCTAATTTCTTATCTGTTGTTGGTGGGATTACGCAAATCAATAAAGACAAAGAAGACAAATGAAAGAAGAAATAAGAAGTGTAGAATTTGCACCAGGAAAGGTGCTTACCGTAGAAACAGGCCGGATTGCCAAGCAAGCCGATGGCGCTGTAGTAGTTCGAATGGGAGATACCCAGGTACTTTGTACCGCTGTAAGTGCTAAGCAAGCTAAACCGGGACAGAACTTTTTCCCCTTAGTTGTTGACCACAGAGAAAGTTTTTCAGCCGGTGGACGTTTCCCCGGTGGATTCATGAAACGTGAAGGTCGTCCTTCTGAAAAAGAAGTACTTTCAAGCCGGTTAATTGACCGTAGTTTACGTCCATTGTTTCCAAAAGGATATTTATGTGAAACCCAAATCATCTCAAGCGTGCTTTCTTCAGATGGAGAAAACGACGGTGATGTTTTAGGTGGATTTGGTGCTTCTGCTGCTCTGCATATCTCAGATGTACCTTTCGACGGCCCGATGGCTGAAGTTAGAGTTGGCCGTATTGATGGCGAATATGTTATCAACCCAACACTTACAGAACTTGAAGAAAGCGACATCGACATGATTGTTGGTGGTACTGCTGATTCTGTACTGATGATGGAAGGCGAGATGGATGAAATCTCAGAAGACGAAATGCTTGGAGCAATCAAAGCAGCTCATGCTTCTATTATTACTCTATGTGAATTTCAGGAAGAACTTCGTGAAGAGTACGGAAATGAGAAAAGAGAATTTGTTGCTGAAACAAATCCTGAAGAAATTGAAAATAAAGTTCGCGAATTAGCTACTGATAAGATTAAGGAAGTAGTAAATATCGGACTCAATAAAGAAGATTACTCTGCAAAACTTCAGGAAGCCAAAGACAGCGTTATTGCTGAACTGGAAGAAGAGTTTGCAGACGATATGGATACCGTTAAAGACATCCTTGGTAATGTTGAGAAAGAAGAACTTCGCAACATGGTTCTTGAGAAAAAACGTCGTATTGACGGTCGTTCTCCTGAAGACATCCGCGATATCTGGACACAGGTTAACTACCTTGCACGTACTCACGGATCTGCACTCTTCACACGTGGAGAAACTCAGGCATTGGTATCAGTAACATTGGGTACTAAAAAAGATGCTCAATCTGTAGATACGCTGTTTGACGAAGAAGAGAAGAAATTTTATCTACACTACAACTTCCCTCCATATTCTGTAGGTGAAGCTGGATTCCTAAGAGGTCCTGGACGACGTGAAATCGGTCATGGTCACCTTGCAGAGCGTGCGCTTAGAATGATGATGCCATCATTTGACGACTTCGGATATGTAATCCGTGTTATTTCTGACATTACAGAATCGAACGGTTCATCATCTATGGCTTCCGTTTGCGGTGGTTCAATGGCGCTTATGAGTGCTGGTGTGCCTCTCAAGAAGCCGGTTGCAGGTATTGCAATGGGAATGATTGTTGGAGATGGCAACTCAGTTGTTCTTTCTGATATCCGTGGCGAAGAAGATTTCATGGGAGACATGGACTTTAAAACAGCGGGTACTTCTGACGGTATCACCGCTTGCCAGATGGATATGAAAGTAAAAGGTATTTCTTTCGACGTAATGGAAGAAGCTCTTAAGCAGGCTCATACAGGCCGAATGCATATTCTTGGAAAAATGGCTGAAACCATTTCTACTCCAAGTGAAACTCTTTCTGAATTTGCCCCGCAGTTTATCAATATGACCATTGACGGTGATATGATTGGCGCAGTTATTGGGCCAGGTGGTAAAGTAATTCAGACTCTTCAAAAAGAAACAGATACTGAAATCTGGATCGAAGAAGATGACGAAGGTAAAGGCAAAATCACTATTTCTGCTGATAGCCTCGACAAAGCAAAAGATGCTGAAGACAGAATTAAAGCCATTACAGGTCAGCTTGAAGAAGGCGCGACTTATAAAGGTACTGTCAAAACCATCAAAGACTTTGGTGCTTTCGTAGAGATTGCTCCGGGACGAGATGGACTCCTTCATATTTCTGAAATTGATCACAAGCATGTTAAAGACGTAACAAACTACATGAGTGTGGGCGATGAGATTGAAGTTAAGCTCCTCAAAATTGAGCCGGGCAATAAGCTTCGATTATCCAGAAAAGCATTGTTGGAAAACGACGAAGAAGAGTAAGTCTTTGCCAACAAACCTCATTATATTTGCTCCGCACGTTAATCGATATGTGCGGAGCTTTTTTATTTAAATAAGAAAATTAAAGGGCCACGAAAACTCGAAAACAGAAAACCTTATTTATTGTTTTTTGTGATTTAGTGGCGATAAAATTATGCAGAATTTGAAAGAAATTGATTTTGTGACCAAGAGTACGCTGCCAAACGGACTTCGAATTGTAACGGAGAAAATTGAATCCGTTAAGAGTGTTTCTGTTGGTATTTGGGTGAAAACCGGTGGCCGACATGAAACGCCAAAGCAGGCTGGAATTACCCATTTCCTGGAACACATGCTTTTCAAAGGAACCGATAAGCGTTCTTCTTTTGACATTGCCTTAAGCATGGAAGCAGTTGGTGGCTACCTCAACGCCTTTACGTCTTCAGAATACACCTGCTATTATTCACGATGCTTGAATACTCAGCTCGACCGTGCACTGGATGTTCTTTCAGATATGGTCCTGAACCCTTCATTTCCAGAAGAGGAAATAGAGAAAGAGAAGAAAGTAGTTATTGAAGAGATGAAAATGTATCGCGACTCCCCGGATGATTACCTGTTTGAGGAATTCAATTCCAAGATTTTTGAAGGGCATGAGCTAGGACGTCCGGTTCTTGGGTTTGAAGAGACCGTTTCTAATTTTTCCCGCCAGGATCTTTATGACTACATGAGAGACCGCTATTATCCTGGCAACTTGCTGGTTTCTGTAGCCGGAAACGTAGACCATGATCGTGTAGTGAAATTGGTTACCGAGTATTTTGAAAAGCTGGAAGCCAAAGATCATAATAAAGAAAAACAACCACTTCCGGACTTCAAGAATGAAGACATTTCTCTAACCAAAGCCATTGAGCAAACCCACTACATCTATGGCCGAAGGGGACTGAATTTTGATCATGAAGACAAGTATCTGCTTTTGATGGCTAACACCATTTTAGGAGGTGGGATGAGCTCTCGCCTTCACCAGAACGTCCGTGAGAAATATGGTTACTGCTATTCTATCCAAACCTTTAATCAATCCTATACGGATACCGGTTTATGGGGAATTTATGTAGGAACTGATAAAGAATATGTAGATCACGTTCGCGAACTCATCAAAAAAGAGCTGAAGCAAATGCAGGACGAACCGGTTCCGGAAAAAGAACTGGCCGAAGCTAAGTCGCAACTCAAAGGAAAACTGTTGTTATCTCAGGAAAGCACCAGTAACCGTATGACTCGATTAGCTAAGAGCGAACTATATTTTGGCCGATTTGTTACCTTGGATGAACTGGTTGAAAACATCGATTCGGTAACTGCCGAAGAAATTCAACGATTCGTGAAAGACTTCTTTACTGAAGAAGATTTCATGGAGGCGATCTTATTACCGGAATAATTATTTTCCTATAAAGTCATCCTGAGCTTACCTGCGAAGGATCTTTGTTTATACTACTTGGTAAATTGAAATAACAAAGATTCTTCGGAAGTTGCCTCCAAATGACAAAAGAGACATTTAACATTTAGCATTTAATAATTCAAAATTTCCAATGACCTACATCAAAAAACTCGCAGATCACGTAGATAAAGAAGTAACCCTGAAAGGCTGGGTATATAATTTCCGAAGCAGTGGAAGTTTAGTTTTTATCGAGATGAGAGACGGAACCGGAATCACTCAATGTGTGGTTGCAAAAGATGATGTCTCGGAATATGTATGGGAAGCTGCTACTTCATTAAAGCAAGAGAGTTCTCTGGAAATTACCGGGACCGTTAAAGCAGATGATCGCAGTATTGGCGGTCATGAAATTCATGTATCTAATGTAGTAGTTCACCAGGTTGCGGAAGACTATCCGATCACACCAAAAGAACACGGCGTGGAATTTTTGATGAACAACCGCCACCTTTGGTTACGCAGCCAGAAGCAGTGGGCGGCAATGCGGGTTCGGAATGAGATTATTTTTGCAATACACACCTTTTTTCAAGGGCGTGATTTTGTACAAATGGATTCTCCCATCTTTACCGGAAATGCAGCAGAAGGGAGTACCACACTTTTCGAAACCGATTACTTTGAAGAGAAAGCATACCTCGCACAAACTGGTCAATTGTATGGAGAAGCCATGGCGATGGCTCATGGATTGATTTATACTTTTGGCCCAACGTTTAGAGCCGAAAAATCCAAAACCCGTCGTCACTTGACTGAATTCTGGATGATAGAGCCTGAAATGGCTTATTATGATCTGGACATGAATATGGATCTCGCCGAAGATATGATCAAGGCTATTGTTTCTACCGTACTGGAGAAGAGAAAAGATGAGCTCGAGATTTTAGAGCGGGATATTTCATCTCTGGAGAAAACAGCTAATCAGCCATTTGAACGAATGACTTATGATGAAGCTGTTAAGATGTTGAAAAGTGATGAGACCGCTAATATGTTGGACGAGATGGCTGAGTCTCGCAGACAAGAACAAGTAGATCTCGAGAAAGAGTGGGAAGAGATTAAGAAAGAACACGGTTCAGCTAAGAAATGGCGTAAGGCACAAATTGATCAGCGTATAAAAGAAATTTCTGCTCGGATTGATCAGATTGAAGAAGATCTTCGAAATATTCCAAGCTGGAAAGAATCAGCTAAAAACTTTGAATGGGGTAATGACCTCGGTGGCAGTGACGAAACCGTACTGATGATGCAGTATGATGTACCATTGATTGTGACACACTGGCCTGCTGAAATCAAAGCGTTCTATATGAAACGTGATGAAACCGAAAAGTACGCTCTGGGAATGGATGTTCTTGCGCCTGAAGGATATGGTGAAATCATTGGTGGAAGTCAGCGTGAGGACGATCTGGAATTGATGGAAGAACGTATCAAAGAAGAGGGACTGGATAAGGAAGTATTTGAGTGGTATTTGGATTTACGCCGCTTTGGCAGCGTTCCTCACTCTGGATATGGTCTTGGGCTTGAGCGTACCGTAGCATGGCTTTGTGGCTTATCTCATGTACGTGAGACCGTGCCTTTCCCAAGAATGATGGGAAGATTGAAGCCATGACGACTGGCATTCTGAATTAACAACACCCTGGAAATCGGAACGTGTAGTTGTTGCTTTTTGAGAAACGGGAGCTAAATTCGGCAGTATGAAGACTTGTACTAAGAACTGAGCTCTCGTTATTGCTTTAGAAAAATTAAGGCTGTGAAACTACAGGGTAACTCGATCTGCAGTTCATGAAGCGTCAGCCTAACTATTCAGAGGAGCTAATTCGGTTCTAATTTTCCAGGTAAGAATATACTTTGGTAAGATTAGTAGCCATCTCAGGATTCTTCTTAAGGTCGGTTTCCAACTGTTCGGGAATGATTTCTACAGCAATAGTTTGGACATCTCCCTCATAAAACTGAATTAGCAAGATATCACCAATGACTACGGCAAATTCTTTTTGTTCTTTCAGTATCCTTATCAATTTATCTGCTGCTTGCTGAAGCTGGCTGTCGTTGTCAGAATCGCCTTTATGTAAAAGAGCAGTTTCGAGAGCTCCTTTTCCTTTCTCAAACAGTTGCTTTATTTCTTCTTCTGAATCTGTGCTTTTTCGTACATAGGTAAATTTTTGAAAGAACGGACTAAAGCTCGGTTCGTCAAAAATCTCCAAATTGAACCCTAATACTTCAATGAAAGCTCCACCGGTTTTCTTAAGCTCAGCAGCCAATTCATTACTAACTTGAGATTCAGTAACCGTTATTAAGACATCTTTTGTGTATCGCGATTCTGGTGTTTTTTCAGGTTCTGCCTTTTTCGGATCGTTATTGGAATCAGATATGACTTCTGAAGCTTGTTCCAATGCTTCCTTCATTTGTGGTTTCTGAGGCTTTTTTGAAAGTTTAGCATTGAGTACATCTACATCGTGGCCAACACTGAGGATACCAACCAAAGCAGCATTCTCTTCAACAGAAATATCTTTTGAGTACAAAAAGCCATCAACGAAGGCGGTACTTTGTATGGCGATTTTATTGAGAATTCTGAGCTCCCCGGTAAATCTTCCAGCCATAAGAGCCTCACTGGCTATGGCCTTTCCAGTAATACGGCCCGTTTCGGTGAGGATTAGCTTTCCTTTAGTCTCGATGTCTCCATCTACCATTCCGGCAATCCGTATATCCGAATCGGTTTTAATATCGGCAGTAACCCGAGTACCCTGAGCAATGCTTGTCACCGTTTTCGCTGCGTTAATTGATTCATCCACAAGTTTAGGATTTGTATTGTGCCTCTTATGAGAGCTAAAAATATCCATTGTTAGGCAATATCTATACTATTAATTCTAATTATCACAGAAAAGTTGGTACTCTGAATATAGAATTAATAATTAGCTTTCTTTTGATGCTTTTTTCTGAGGCTCACTTTTATGAGTAGGGTTTATTTGAACGTCAGGACCAACCTTAAATGCTCCCTTTACCCGAGCGCCATTTTCAATGGTGAGTTTTTTAGTGAAGATTTGTCCATCAACTTTTGCAGTAGAACGTAGGATTAACTTCTCATCAGCCCGAACGTCTCCGGTAACTTTTCCTGAAATGTCAGCATTGGGTGAATGAATAGAACCATTTATTGTGCCTGTCTCGGAGAGCATTACCTTTTTCTTAGATTCAATCTCTCCACTTATGGAGCCAGCAATCCGAACATCATCTTCACAGTAAAGATTGGCTGTAATCTGTGTCGATTCTGTTATATAGGTTATTGAAGGAGCGTGCTTGTTGCTTGTTTGATGGTTAGCATTAGATGATCTTATCATGGGAGATTTTTTTCTTTTAAGCATAGTGTAAAGTCGAACTATATCTTTAAGAAATTGTTCCCCCGATTTAAGGTTGTTTTTCTCGAAGCCACCAGGCAAATAAAGAGAATACGATTTCAACGGCTGTAACAATAGGTTGGCTTGGATCTTCAAATCCATATAAAAATATTCCCAGTAAACGAGCTAACCCCGCAGAAAGGAAAATGAAGGTATAGGCTGTTAAGGCAATTTTAAATCGTTCTTTGTTTAATCCCGCCCAGATAAAGAAGAGGGCCATTCCAAACTCTAGTCCGCCATAAAATGCGGTGACTTCAACCAATGCATTTGGGCTGTGATGAGTAAAACCAACAATCTCGCCGAGAGTTGTGGGGCTGAATAAAAAAGTAAGTGCATATACCAGCAAAACGACGCCACTGAAAATGAGAAAATATTTGGGTGCTTTTTCCATGTCTATCTTTGAAAAGGGTTTTTCCAGAAAGTAGTTTTAATTCTTTAAAGATTCCCATTTCATTCGTCCGTTCATTCCTTATCTTTGCCACCGATGGCACGAAAACCAAATAGCAATCAGATTTATCAGCAGGTAGTAGGGGAGCTGAATTCCGGCAACCTCAAACCGATTTACTATCTCTTTGGGGAGGAAGATTTTTATCTGGATCAGCTGCTGGATCGGTTTTCGACTATTATTCCACCTGATCAAAAAGATTTTAATTTTGATCTGCTGTATGGACAAGAGGTGACACCTGCTCAATCCTTGTCTATTGCACGAAGCTTCCCAATGATGGCGGAAAGGCGGGTCTTGATTATTCGAAACTTCCTTCAGCTTAATAAAGGTGGAAGTGAAGACGGTTCTCCAGCCGGACATATCAACGATTTTATTTCCTATACCGAAAATCCCAATCCATCAACCTTGCTGGTTTGCTTTGATACCAAAAAGCCAGCTGGGAACACGAACATTGGAAAAGCGCTCAAGAAATCTAAGAATGTAGGATTTTATGAATTTGAACGCATGGCTGATTATCTGATCCCGGATTGGGTGATTGATTGGGTTCGAAGCCATCATTCCAAAGAAATTGAGCCGGCAGCAGCCCAGTTGCTATCTCAGTTTGTGGGCAACAACTTGCAGTTACTGTCCACTGAAATAGATAAAGTGTGCACTTTTGTGGACACTTCTAATACCGTTTCAGAAGCCGATGTAAAAAAAATAATCGGCTCATATCGCGAATTTACGGCCATAGAGCTCAAAGAGGCCATTGTTAAGCGAAATATGAAACAAGCGCTATATATCTCGGAACAGATGTTGCAACACACTAAATCAGACACGGGAGAATTAATTCGTCTCGTGGGGTTCTTTAACAGTGTGTTTGTAAATGTCTGGCAGATTTTGAGGCTCTCCGAAAAGGGGTTTGCTAAAAATCAGATCCAGAGCGAGTTAGGGATCGGCAGCAGCTGGTACTTTAACAAACTCTGGGAAGATGCCTCAAACTTTCGCTACAGCGAAATGCCCCGGATATTTGAAGCCTTGCTGGATGCAGATCGCTCCATTAAAGGGTTCAGCACACTAGACTCCACTTCGATTTTATTCTTCCTGGTCAAGCGAATCATCGGGTAGTATCGATTCGCGCTTAGAAAGAATCGAAACTAAATTTGTGGAGTTTAATTATGAAAGCGTTTCAAGCGACATCAGTCAAGAACTATGATGACGAAGATTTAATGGAGTATTTCCAGAATGGTATCGAGTTGGCTTTTAATGAATTAGTATATCGCTATCAGGATCGCCTCCATAACTTTCTATATCGCTACACGCACAACCACCAGGATTGCGAAGATCTGGTACAAGAAACTTTTCTAAGAGTACATAAGAGCAAGCATTCCTACGAGCGCATCGCCAAATTTTCAACATGGATGTACACCATTGCGCTGAACCTTGCCAAGAGTTTATACAAAAAGAAGCAACGCATGTATAAAGTGTCGATTCATAAAGATGAGTCTGACCCCGATGATAGAGAGCTTCTCCTGGAGGATGCTAATATCCTTCAGGATGATGCTCTTCATGAGAAATTATGCATGGAGCAGTTAGAAAAAGCATTAATGGAGTTACCAGAAGATTTCCGTGAAGTTATTATTCTTCGCGATCTGCAACAGCTTTCTTACGACGAAATTTCTGACATCACCGACATCCCAATGGGAACTGTGAAGTCCAGAATTAACCGCGGACGTGCCCAAATTCAGGCATTGATAAAAGATTATGTGCAGCTGGGAACAAATGCTGCATGAATGAATTAAAGGGGAGTGAAGGATAACTTAGCAAACTCCCCTTTATGAAAAATTTTATAGACAAAGAATATCACCCGGTAATAGAAGATTTCATCTCCGATTACGTTGATGAAAATATGGGCTCGGTTGAGAGAGAGACTTTCGAAGAAGTGCTGGTTCACGATGATGATCTCCGTGAGCTGGCATTTTCTGCGAAAGAAGGAAAAAGGCTGATGGCCCAGTTTCGGGAAATCAAAGCTAAAAAAGATTTTACCGAGCGATTATTAAAACAGATTCGCAATTAAAAGCTCAGGGATATACTTACTCCCGGGGCTTTTTCTTTTGGGAAATAAGTTGGAGCAATAGTGAATGAAGGCCTGTCATTCTCACCATTATATTCACGTACATTTTCAACAGATTTGTAGAAGTCGTGTCCCCAGCTATAAATAACAAGTCCGGCACCGCTTATCATCAATGCTTTGGGCCAAAAGCTAATATTATGGCTATCTCTTGAAGAATGAGGTTCAAATATAGAATTGAAAAATTCTAAATAAGTTCCTAAAGCTATCAAGCCAAGACCACCCGCTCGGGTGCTAATACCTTTGATGACAGACTCTGTGTTCTCGGCATACATATTTCCAGCCGACGGTCCTATAAGTATCCCTCCTGAAATTAAGAGGAATCCAACATCATATGCTTCTGCTTTCATTAGGAGGGAACCCGTTAGAATACCGGCAGCAGGCACGGCAAGAGTTAGCGCTTTGGCTGTTTTTTCACTTTTTGGTTTGAAATCTATTTGTTCTGGTTTAGTAAGGGGATTGTATTGTGCAATTGCTAAACAAGGCAACATAATCACCAAAAAAAATAGGGTGGTAACTCTCTTCATATTAACAGCTTGATTGTTACTGTTTACCCTAAAAATAATAAATCTGAATTTAGAATCTACTCAACAAAAAAGATGAGTAATGAAAGTCTCCCTAAAATGGCTTTTCTTTGAGGCAATCATTCATTTAATCACTAGCATTGGCTTCAGGATCAAAAAAAGTTATTTACGCTGCCTTAATTGGTAACGGACTTATTTCCATTACAAAATTCATAGCCGCTTTTTTAACCGGAAGCTCGGCGATGATGTCAGAAGGTATTCATTCGGTTGTAGATACCGGGAACCAAATACTGCTTTTAATGGGGTTGAAGAAAGCAGAGAAACCTGCAGATAAACAGTTTCCTTTTGGTCATGGCAAAGAGGTTTACTTCTGGAGCTTTGTCGTGGCTATCATCATCTTTGGGGTGGGGGCGGGGATTTCTATTTATGAAGGTATTCACAGCTTATCTGATCCAAACGAGATTACAAACCCAAATATTAACTACATCGTGTTGGTTCTGGCTATGATTTTCGAAGCTTTTGCCTGGTATTTTGCCTGGAAAGAGTTTAAAAAATCCAAAGGGGACAGAAGCTATTATGAGGCGGTTCGAAAAGAAAAAGACCCTACCACTTTTGTGGTTTTATTTGAGGATTCAGCAGCCATGCTTGGTTTAGTAGTTGCTTTTATTGGAGTGTTTTTAACACAGGTGACCGGGATTCTTATTTTTGATGGCATTGCTTCTATTGTTATTGGAATTATTTTGGGAGGTACCGCAATTTGGCTGGCTCACGAAACCAAAGGCTTACTGATTGGGGAAAGTGCGGACGAAAAAATTATCCAGGGTATTCAGGAATTAGGAGAAAGCATGGATTCCATTCAAAGCATAAAAGAAGTGCTTACGCTTCATATGGGCCCTCAGTATATATTAGTAACCATTAGTGCAGACTTCAGCTCAACCTTGAACTCAGACGAAATTGAAACTGATACCGCAACGCTTTCAAGCCAAATCAAAAGTGTATATCCGAGAGTGAAGAGGGTTTTTATCGAAGCTGAGGCGAAATAGCTAAAGACCTATCAATACAACTGTTTCATAAATAATGAATCGATTATGTTTGTTTCATAAATACTGAAGCAATTTGATTTGTGTTACTTTAGCTGAAACGAGTAAAAATCACACCAAAACAATAAAGAAAAGCACAATTTGCACGCACATAGCGTAGAAGGAGTAGTTATAGTATTTGTACTTACTTTCAGCTATGGCGGATATTTCATAAATCTGATACAAGAGATCGTCTTCGAGCTCCTGATCTGAAGTCTCTTTGAAACTCTTTGCATATTCATTCCTATCTCCCTTGAAAAGGATATCCTTGTGATAAATGAGTGTTGGCGAATTCTTTGATTTAGTAACCCTTGGTTTTATGGTTAAAGAAGCAAAGGTTAGAAAAGCCATGAAAGAGATGATAAAAAGGATTTTAAATACGTCCAGATTATCCAGGATCGCGGAGTCACGAAGTATAAAGGTCGCGGAGATACTACTTACTAAAAACAGATACCTGATTTTATAATCAGCAAGCTTGATTAGCTCTTGGGTATGGGAGAAAATATGCCAGCTATACGCCAGTCGGTCAATTTTGCTTTCGGATTCCATAAACACAGGTTGGTTAGTACTGAAGTAATATATCTAATTTCTCTACAAGTTTAGACTGAGCCATAAATCCCTCTTCTAATCCTTTATCATGAGGAATGGGGGTGTCTAAGGAAGCGCACCGCATGACGGGCCCGTCCAGCCATTCAAAACATTCCTCATTAATAAAAGCTGAAATCTCACTGAGTGGACCTAAAGTAATAGAAGGTTCCTGTAGCAATAACACCTTTCCGGTTTTCTGAACAGTATTTTTTACAGCCTCTTTATCAAAAGGGAGAAGTGTACGGAGGTCTAAGATTTCTATAGAGATTCCTTTTTGCTCATACTCATCTACTATTTCCACCGCCCACTGTACGCCAAGGCCGTAAGTTATGATCGAGATATCCTGACCTTCATTTCTGACTTTGGCTTTTCCTAAAGGCTCATAGGTTGCTTTATCGGGAATCGTCGCCCGGAGGCTTCTGTAGAGTTTTTTGTGTTCAAAAAAGAGTACCGGATTTGGATCGTGCAAGGAACTGTAGAGTAGATTTTGGGCATCTTCAACGGTTCCCGGAACCACCACTTTCAGTCCGGGTATTTGCATAAACCAGCCTTCCACAGATTGTGAATGATAGGGGCCGGCTCCAACTCCGCCACCATGGGGAGACCGGATGGTGATATTAAGAGGTGGAGACCAACGGTAATGTGTCTTGGCAATATTATTAACGATTTGGTTAAAACCGCAGGAAATGAAATCGGCAAACTGCATTTCAACGACAGGCTTAAATCCTTCCAGAGCCAAACCCATCGCTGCACCGAGCACTCCAGATTCAATAATAGGAGTATTACGAATTCGTTCTTTCCCAAACTGCTCCAGAAATCCTTCGGTAATTTTAAAAACTCCACCGTATTCAGCGATATCCTGACCCATTATCAAGAAAGAATCATCCTCCTCAAAAGCTTGCTTTAAAGTGGATTGAATAACATCTACGAACCTTTTTTCAGAGAAACTTCCATTTGAATGGTTAGGTAAATTAGGTTCTTGTTGTGAATAAACCTCTTTTAGCTCTTTCGCTTCATCAAAAACAGGGTCGGCAGCTTTAATGGCTTTATCCAGATCTTTTCGAAAGGATTGATCAATTTCTTTGGTCATTTTCTTGATTGCTTCCTCATCGGCATAACCTTCATCCTTAAGAAATACTTCAAACCGTAATAAAGGATCTTTCTCTGCCCAGTTTTCAAAAAGTACATCAGGAACATAATGGGTTCCGGAAGCTTCTTCATGGCCACGCATACGAAAAGTTTTAGCTTCAATAAGTACAGGTTCCCCTTTGAGAGCGAGTTTTCTTGCTTTCTCAATAGTTTCCATCACTTCAAAAATATCGTTGCCATCAATATGAAACCCATGCATTCCATAGCCTTTAGCTCTATCGGATAGCTTTTCGCACTTGAACTGCTCACTAGTAGGAGTTGAGAGTCCATAGCCGTTATTCTCAATGACAAATACGACTGGTAATTCCCAGACAGCTGCAAGGTTTAACGCTTCGTGAAAATCACCTTCACTAGTAGCTCCATCCCCACAGAAAGAGAAGGCCACGGAATCTTCACCTTTTAGTTTCTTGGCGAGGGCGAGACCGTCGGCAACGGGCATCATAGCGGCGAGGTGGGAAACCATACCTACGATTTTATGTTCCATCACCCCAAAATGAAAAGACCGATCGCGACCACCGGTAAACCCCTCTGCTTTTCCAAAAAGCTGACAGAAAAGAGGGTAGAGAGGCACTTTCCGAGTTGTAAATACACCTAAGTTGCGGTGCATTGGTAAAATATAATCTTCGGGTTTAGCTGATAATGTAACTCCAACACCTACAGCTTCTTGGCCAATTCCTGAGAACCATTTACTAATTTTATTCTGGCGCAATAACTTAAGCATTCGCTCTTCGATACGGCGAGGGAGCAATAGATTTCTATAAATATGAAGTGCTTTTTTCTTAGAAATTTTTTTTGAAGTAGATATCATAGTTTTTATAAAAATCTGTATCTTTTAATGCTTTAAAGAAAAGAAGTATTAAGGCTTTCCCAAAGCCAAGTATACGTTTTCGCTCTTTATTTCAAAAGCACAACTCACTGTACTTTTAACTTTAGACCTTTATGAAGATTGGAAGCACTTGGCCGACAAATTTTAGTAGAATTTTACGATTGCGAAAGCTCAAAAATAAATGATGTAGAATACATCGAAGAATCCATGCTAAGCGGAACTAAAGCCGCGAATGCAACCATTATATCTCACAACTTTCACAAGTTCAGCCCTTATGGTGTAAGTGGGATGGTAGTAATTGCCGAATCTCACGTTGCCATTCACACCTGGCCGGAGTACAATTATGCTGCGGTTGATATTTTTACTTGTGGTGATACAATTGATCCCTGGGTGATTCAGGAATATTTAAAAGAGGCTTTCAATTCTCAGAATGTGAGCAGCATGGAAATGAAACGCGGTTTATTTAGAGTGCCTAAGGGTGAAAAACTGCTTTTCAAACCAACTGTAAACGTACAAGACTACTGACTGACTCATGGATATATCTCAAAAAACTAACGGTTTGAACCTCCAAATGGTGAAAACCCCAAATTTATACTGTCTTGTTTCCGGAGCTGCTGAAGGAAATACACGACTCAATGCTTTTGACAATGCTTTACTTGAAGCAGGTGTAGGCGATACCAACCTCATGCGAATGAGCAGTATCTGTCCTCCTGGAGCACAAGAAGTATCAAGAGACGAAATCACTTTGCCAAAAGGAGGATTGATTCCGCTGGCTTATGCGACTATCGATTCCCAAACACCACAGATGTGGATTGCTTCGGCTATTGCTATTGGTATCCCTGAAGACCCTTCTGAGCCGGGTGTAATCATGGAATTTGAAGACCATACCCGCTTAGAGTATGTAGAAAATATCGTTGAGCAGATGGTTGTAGATGCCTTTGAATACCGTAACCGAAAGCTCAAAGAGATCAAGAAAGTCGGTGTTGAACACCAGGTAGAAAAATGTGGCTCCACTTTCGCCGCTGCCGTTCTTTGGTATAAGTAGATTTGAGATTATAGACATTAGACATAAGATTTTAACTCTTAGTCTTATTTAACTCCTCTATTTTAATACCAGTCATCTTTTATCTAAAATCTATCATCCTATGTCTATTCAATACAACGAATTTTATCACGAGAATACCGGCTTAACGGTAGGACTTAAGAAACTCCTTTTTTCTGAACAAACGGACTACCAGCTGGTGGAAGTATATGAGACCGACACTTGGGGTAACTTAATGACTATCGACGGAATGGTCATGCTGTCGGAAAAAGATGAGTTTGTGTATCATGAGATGTTGGCCCACCCCGTGATGTTTGCACATCCGAATCCAGAAAAGGTGCTTATTATTGGTGGTGGTGACGGAGGAACAGCTCGGGAAGTGCTGAAGCATTCTTCGGTAAAGCATGTAGATATGGTTGAAATTGACGAAGCGGTTGTTCGAGCATCCAAAGAATTTCTACCTGAAGTAGGAGCTTGGGATGATGAGCGACTACATGTTTTGTTTGAAGATGGCATTGCCTTTGTAAAAGCAGCCAAGGCGGAATATGATGTCGTTATTATTGATGGGTCTGATCCTGTTGGTCCGGCTGAAGGATTATTTGAAAAGGATTTCTTTCAATTCTGTTTTGATGCTTTGAAAGAAGACGGTGTGCTTTCTGCACAGACTGAATCACCATGGGTTCAGGAATACCATAAGAGTATCAAAAAGGTATTTGATGCTTTAAGTGATGTATTTACTGAATCCGATATGTATCTGGGCTACATACCCTTATATCCCGCCGGAATGTGGTCATTTGCCTATGCTTCTAAAGGAATTAAAGTTCAGTCCGAGGAAGTTTTAACAAGAGTAGAAGAGGGCTTGTCTGACTTTGGGGATGACTTGAAATACTACAACAAAGCCACTCATAATGGTTCTTTTGCTTTGCCTAATTTTGTGGCTGATATTATTGATTAATCTGTAGAACTCGTTGCGAAGGTCCTCCTTCGCAATGCATTCAGGAAGCTCTAGCTTCCTGTTCTCTAAATATAATACCGAGTCTGTTCAGGGGAGGGTTCAGTCATTTCGCGGCGAATGCCCGAAATCTGGATCTTTGTAAGGCTAAAGCTTTCTATCTAAAGGCTAGATCAAGATTCCCGCCTCCGGGGGAATTACTTAAGCACTGCGAGATCATTAATCCAATACTAAAATTAGTGTGCAAATCTCGCGTTCTATTCTCTGCACAAGTTTTAAAAAGAGTGTAGATTTAGCATATGTTATTAAAATTCGGCTTTTCGATTTTATTGATGCTGTTGCCGCTTTTGATGGCTGCTCAAAATCAGTCCGCGGCTTTTCGGTTGATTGAAGGTGGGGAGGAAATCTCGGCTCCGGATAGCTTGGCAACTCAATTATATAAGAACCCTGCTCAGATTGAACAAAGGCTTCTGAAGTGGCTTTCTTCGGAGGGATATCTTGCGGCTGAAGTGATGTCGATATCGGATTCTACTGCTCAGATTTCAAGAGGCTGCCCATTTGTGCTTTCGAAGATGGCGGTGACGTACACCGGACAGCTTGATTCCTCCATGGTCATTCAACCCGATATTCGATTTACAGATCAGACTTTGAGAGGAGAGATTAATCAGCTAATGATTCAGCTGGAAGATTTTGGGTTTCCGTTTGCTAAGGCGGAGATTAGGGAACTTGCTCCGGATGCTGAAAGATGTTCTGTCACCATAGATTTGGAAGTGAAAACCGGAAAAAAGATTTCCGAATCTGATATTTATTTTTCGGGAGCCAAGGCGAATGACCAAAGCTATTTGCGAAAGATGGCTCGATTTAGATCATCCGAAACAGTTACTCCGGGTTATCTTCGTTTTCTGCGGGCAAATCTGAACGCAAGCGGATTATTTAATTCAGTGGAACCGGGGCGGGTTTTTCTACGCAACGGCGAGCCGGTTATTATTTTTGAGGTGCAGGAGCGTTCGCTTAATCAGTTCGATGGATTGCTCGGTTATGTGCCTGATGCCACCGGAAACGGCCAAATTGTGGGCGATGTGGAGCTTTCACTATGGAATGTGCTGACGCAGGGTAACGGCTTCGATTTTCGTTACCAGCGATTGCGGCCGGAAACGAGTCAGCTGAATCTGGGCGCCTCACAGGACTGGATCGGAGATATCCCGATTGGTATTTCTGCCGGATTCCAACTCTACCAAAATGATACAACCTATCAATCCAGAGATTTTGATCTGGATGGATATTATCTACTGAATACGGGATTGAAGCTGATTGGGGGCGTGGGTTTCCAAAGTACAACCTCCGGGAATAACCTCCCGATGGTGATTGAACCAGATGGACAAAAACGCACGGCCCGACTTGGTTTCGAATACACGAACCTCGATCGCTACGATGCTCCAACTTCCGGAAGCTCCGTACGACTCATGCTCGGTATTGCCAATAAAGACTTAGCGGACGATTCCAGCACCACCTTCACACAAAACATCCTGGAATTCACCGCTAGAAATTACATTCCCATTTTTGAGAAAAGCGTGATTGCTACTTCGATGCACGGCTTTTTGTTGGAATCCGATAAGGTAACCACCAATGACTTAATTCGGTTTGGAGGAGCTAATTCCTTCCGTGGATACGCCGAACAACAGTTCCGGGCCGGAACCATGCTTTGGGGAGATGTGGAGTATCGCTTCTTACTCAACCGACAGTCATATTTATTCGGTTTCGGAGCAGTGGGAGGCTTTGAAAGACCCAAGCTACTAACCGAGCCCAATAACGACTTCCGAATAACAAACAAATACCTATTCTCCACCGGATTCGGCCTTAGCTACCAAACCCAAATCGGTCGATTGAAATTTACTTATGCGATTTCTCCTGAAGAATCTGTTGGAAATGGGAAAGTACATTTTGGGATAAGGACGGAGTTGTGAGTTTCACAGCTTGTCATCCTGAGTGCGTAGTAAAATGCAAAGGCTGATGTTGTTGAACACGAAGGATCTCAACGTTTAAGACATTTCGCTAATTTGAAACTTGAGACCCTTCGCGTAAAACACCCCAAACCTAATCAACCCGCTACGTGCTCAGGGTGACAATTGAGTATGGCAGTGGAAGTCTGGTTCTTCATACTATTCAGCAACATTCGCCCAATCCACGTCATCGGTGTTCTATCACACAATTCTTAACAAGGCGTTATAACAAGTTGCTCTGTGCGGTTACAACCGTTATATTCGATACGAATTTATTGAATGCTTATAAAGAAAGACCGAGGGATGGGCCCGTTGACGTCTTGGCAACCACTTCTGAAAAGGGGCAGGTGCCAAATCCCACTAAACACATAAAACGTTATGTGCTTAGAATGATAAGCGAGCTAATCACTCACGCTCTTTCTGCATAAGCTAATCCAACATTGAAAGAGTGACTATACACCAAGCATTACAAGAACGCATTCTGATTCTAGACGGAGCCATGGGAACCATGATTCAGCGTCATACCCTGGAGGAAGAAGATTTCAGAGGCGAACAGTTTAAAGACCATAAAGACGATCTGAAGGGAAATAACGATCTCCTGAGCCTGACTCGTCCCGATCTCATTCAATCCATCCACGAAGAATACCTGGCTGCCGGAGCCGATATCGTGGAAACCAATACCTTTAGCGGTACTAGCATTGCTCAGGCCGATTACAAGCTTGAGCATATTGTGTATGAGCTAAACCGGAAGTCCGCTGAGATTGCCAAGAAAGCCACGAAGAAATTCACCGAACAAAATCCGGATCGACCACGATTTGTTGCCGGATCGATGGGCCCAACCAATAGGACAGCGTCCATTTCCCCAGAAGTTACCGATCCTGCCTACCGAGCCGTTACTTTTGATGAACTCGCTGAGGCTTACAAAGAACAAGCGAAAGGTCTGATGGATGGCGGTGCAGACTTACTCCTCATAGAAACGATTTTCGATACATTGAATGCTAAAGCGGCACTCTTTGCCATTCAGGAACTGTTTGATGAAAGGGGAGAGAAGTTGCCTATCATGGTTTCGGGAACGATTACGGATGCTTCTGGACGAACGCTATCAGGTCAAATCGTAGAAGCCTTTTTGATTTCAGTTTCACATGCACCCATTCTCAGTGTTGGCTTTAATTGTGCATTGGGAGCAAAGCAGTTACAGCCGTATTTACAGAATCTGGCTGATAAGTCGGACTTCTTTGTCAGCGCCTATCCCAACGCCGGATTGCCGAACGAGTTTGGAGAATATGATCAAGACCCAGAATTGATGGGGCAGGAAGTGGAGAGGTATCTGGAAGAAAACTTGGTGAATATCCTTGGCGGTTGTTGTGGGACTACTCCCGCACATATTTCAAAAATGGCCGAATTGGCCCAGAATTATGAACCACGTAAAAAAGCAGTAGCGGTAGCCTAACTATGCATTCATTGAAAGAAAAGATTCAAAACTTACAGTACTACTTCGAACCCCATCTGACGACTGAACCTATGCTTGGTGAGATGAATGAAGGACAAGAGTCGTCCGATGGATTTATAAGCGAGGGCCCGTGGATAGAATTCGTCGGACGGACTTTTAGCCGTCAGACGATGAGATGGAATCTAAATTTTTGTTGTATATAAATGAAATCACTTCCCCTCACACTAAGCGGACTTGAGCCGCTCATCATTACAAAGGATTCAAATTTTGTCAACGTTGGAGAACGCACAAACGTAACGGGTTCAAAGCGTTTCCTTAATTACATCAAGAATAAGGAATATGATAATGCACTGAAAGTAGCGCTGGATCAGGTTGAGGGCGGAGCTCAGATTCTGGATGTCAATATGGACGAAGGGATGTTGGATAGCGCCGAGGAAATGACGCACTTCCTGAACCTCATCGCCTCCGATCCTGATATCGCTAAAATTCCCATTATGGTTGATTCTTCAAAGTGGGAAGTCATTCTGGCCGGATTAAAATGCATGCAAGGGAAAGGCGTTGTGAATTCCATCAGCCTAAAGGATGGCGAAGAAGAATTTCTGCGGCGAGCTAAAATCATACGTCGTTTTGGAGCAGCTGTCATTTGTATGGCTTTTGATGAAGATGGTCAGGCCGACACCTTGCCCCGGCGAAAAGAGATTTGTGGTAGGGCGTATAAGATTCTCACCGAAGAAGCCGGGTTTGATCCCTCAGATATCATTTTAGATCCCAACATCTTTCCGGTTGCAACAGGAATGGATGAGCATAAGAAAAATGCTCTGGACTTCTTTAATGCCGCCAAATGGATTAGGGAGAATTTACCCGGAGCACATATCATCGGTGGAGTAAGTAACGTCTCTTTCTCCTTTAGGGGAAATAATCGTGTTCGGGAGGCTATTCACTCTGCTTTTCTATATCACGGAATTCAGCACGGCATGGATATGGGGATTGTGAATCCGACGCAGTTAGAAGTGTATGATGATATCCCTGAGGACCTGCTGTTGAGAGTAGAAGATGTGCTCTTTGATCGCAGGGATGATGCTACCGAGCGGCTACTGGAAATAGCGGAAGAGTTTAAAGGCGAATCTTCGTCCGTCAAGCAGAAGAAAGATGATGAGTGGCGTAAGAAGCCAGTGGAAGAACGGCTTAGTCATGCGCTGGTAAAAGGAATTAATGAGTTTGCGGAAGAAGATGCGGAAGAAGCTCGGGTAAAATATGGAAGTCCGCTCGAGGTGATTGAAGGTCCGCTGATGGACGGAATGAATGTGGTTGGTGATCTCTTTGGGGCAGGAAAGATGTTTTTGCCTCAGGTCGTGAAAAGCGCCCGGGTGATGAAGCAGGCTGTGGCTTATCTCACTCCATATCTTGAAGAAGAAAAAGCTCGAAATAAAGACACCAGCGAACAGCCCAAGATTTTGCTTGCCACCGTAAAGGGTGATGTACATGATATTGGGAAAAACATCGTCAGCGTGGTACTGGCCTGTAATAATTATAATGTGGTTGATTTAGGAGTGATGGTTCCTGCGGACAAAATCCTTGATAAAGCCGAAGAGCATAATGTGGATGCTATTGGGTTGAGTGGATTGATCACGCCGTCTCTGGATGAAATGATTCATGTAGCACGCGAAATGAAGAAGAGAAAGATGGATCTGCCGCTCTTGATTGGGGGAGCAACTACATCACGTCTTCACACAGCTGTTAAAATTGATCCCGAGTATGATGGCTCCATTATTCATGTGCTGGATGCCTCACGAGCAGTTTCTATTGCAGGGGATGTGATCAGTAAGCAGCGCAGGGAAGGCGTGAGGCTTGAAGTGAAGAAAGAGTATGAGGGACTTCGGGAGCAGCATGAAAACCGACAGAACCGAAAGCAGCTGTTGAGCTATGAAGATGCGCAACAGAATAAAACGGATATCGACTGGTCAGGATATGAACCACCTAAGCCGACCTTCCTCGGAGAAAAAATATTTGATGATTACCCGATCTCAGAGCTTAGAAATTACATTGATTGGTCGCCCTTTTTCCGGACCTGGATGCTCACGGGGAAATACCCGGATATTCTGGATGATGAGGAAGTAGGAGAGCAGGCACAGTCTCTTTTTGATGATGCTCAGGAACTTCTGGATCGTATTGTAGAGGAGGATTTATTGAAAGAAAAGGCAGTTGTAGGTTTTTATCCTGCAGTCGCTTACGGTAATGATATAAAAGTATTCGAAGATGAGAATCGATCCAAAGAGAAAACTGAATTTCACTTTTTACGACAGCAAACGAAGAAGCGAAAAGGGCAGCCGAATTCCTGCCTTTCAGATTATATTGCTCCAAAGGAAACCGGAATTACGGACTACATTGGATTTTTTGCGGTAACTGCCGGATTGGGAATTGAGCCTATCATCGACGAATACAAAAAGGCGAATGATGACTACAATGTGATCTTGGTAAAAGCAGTAGCTGATCGACTTGCTGAAGCATTTGCCGAACGGATGCACGAGCGTGTTCGAAAAGAATTTTGGGGCTATTCGGATGAGGAGAATTTCAGCAATGAAGAATTAATCGCGGAGTCTTATTCAGGAATTCGACCTGCACCGGGATATCCGGCCTGTCCCGATCATACCGAAAAACGCATTTTATTTGATCTGTTAGATGTAGAGAAAAACGCTGAAATCGAGCTTACCGAGTCATTTGCAATGTATCCGGCGTCATCGGTCAGTGGAATATATTTTTCTCATCCTGAGTCTCGGTATTTCCGTGTTGGTAATATTGGGGAAGATCAGGTCGCCGACTACACCCAACGAAAATTATTAACGAAAGAGGAAGTGGAAAGATGGCTTTCTCCTAATTTAGACTATGATCCAAGGAAGTAAGTAATGAAAGTAACTGAGCATATTGAAAAAGCGAATGGCGATACGCTGTTCTCATTTGAAGTTTTACCGCCGCTGAAAGGGCAAAATATTCGGTCTCTGTTTGATCACATGGATCCGCTGATGGAGTTCAATCCGCCTTTTGTAGACGTTACCTACCACCGAGAGGAGTTTGTATACAAGAAACGCGACAACGGCCTTCTGGAGCGGAAAACGGTACGTAAGCGACCAGGCACCGTAGGTATTTGTGCCGCCATTCAGAATCACTACAAAGTGGATGCGGTTCCTCATATCATCTGTGGTGGCTTTTCAAGAGAGGATACTGAAAATGCCCTGATTGACCTCAACTTCCTTGGCATTGATAATGTGCTGTTGATTCAGGGCGACACTCGAAAGCCCGAGCGTGAATTCAAGCCCGAGCCTGATGGACATGCCTATGCTTCGGACCTGATTGAACAGGTCGTGGACTTGAATAATGGGATTTATATCGATGAAGACCTCGAAAACGCCAAACCCTCAGATTTTTGCATCGGTGTAGCGGGCTATCCCGAAAAGCATTATGCTGCTCCCAATATGCAAACCGACATGAAGTATCTGAAGCTGAAGCAGGACAAAGGTGGGCATTACATCGTTACACAGATGTTTTTTGATAATCAGTGCTACTTAGATTTTGTGAAGCAGTGCCGTGAAGCTGGTATAACACTTCCCATTATTCCGGGTTTAAAACCCATCACATCTCAAAAACAGCTCACGATTTTGCCACAGCTTTTCCATGTGGATTTGCCGATGGAGTTATCAAAAGCGGTAGAGGAGTGTAATTCGAAAGAAGAAGTGGTTCAGGTGGGGATTGAATGGACTATTCAGCAATCCAAAGAGCTGATGGAATTTGGGGTTCCCAGTCTGCACTATTACTCGATGGGGAAATCAGCTTCGGTGTATGAGGTGGCTAAGGAGTTATTTTGATCGCAGATTGCCAGATGGCACTGATTTCACAGATTACGTTCTTGCTGGTTCAGTTAGTTTTTTCTATTCTTATTGGAGAGGCTTTTAGGAGAGAATATTGATTATAGCTTTGATGGATTCAAGTAAACAAGCATGGGTTTTAACCCTGCGATATTTATTGAAGGATCATGTAGACAAATCAATGAGCTTCAATTTCCTGATCTAAGCACTTTTCTATAAAGCGATGGATGTTTCCCATCTGTTTGTGTCCCAGCTTTTGTCCGAAGTAAGCAACCAGATACAGGCTCAAAAATAGGAATACTAAAACAGGGACAAACCAAAGGATGCCTGCCGAATTTCCCAGACTCCAAAGTGATAAGCCTACCATCAGAATAATCATAGTTGCAAATCCGATAGCGGAGTAGAAGAATACAAACATGGTCCATACCGACGGTTTCGGGCCATATAAACCTCTAATTAGGTTTCCATCCTCATTTTCTTCAACGGTGATGGTGAGTTGGGGTGACCAAAAATGCTGATCTTCTAAAGGAGGATAAATGGTAGCATAACCTCGGGTGGTTTTCCCTTCACAGCTTGCGTCTTCAGATTTTAATAAGCTTCTAATTCGCTGATTAATATCATCGGTGCTTAATGATGTTGGTACCTTAATACGAGGCCGGATTCTCCGAAAATGAAGTTGGTCATCCATGGAATTTTATCGAAATAATTCTCAGGTTATCAGTGGATTCATTACAAAGAATAGCCTTTACGATATTCCCGGCCCAACATAGCATTTGCAGCTTCATCGTCTTTAAATTGCTCAGTTTCGGGATTCCAATTCAATGGTCTTCGAAGTTCATAAGCGATATTCGCTATATTACAGATGGATGCCGTCCGGTGGCCAATTTCAATGTCAGCTATTGGTTTCGTTCTGTTTTTGATTGCATCAAACCAGTCCTGGTAATGATTATCACTAAGGAAAAGTTTGGTTTCGTCAGCACCAAGCTTGTGGTCGACCAAGCTCATATTTGAAGGCTCCAGAAACTCCCGGCTAATATCTAAGGATCCTTCTGATCCAATAAATCGCACAGCATTTCCTCGGCCAAAGTCTTCATGAGTAACTTCAATGCCATTTTCATAGATAAATTTTAGTCCACGTTGTGCATTCTCTTCTGAAGGCGGAATGAACTCAACCGGGCCGCTGTCGTCCATACCTAAAGCCCACTGTACGATGTCAAACATATGAGCCCCCCAGTCGGTGACACCACCGCCGCCAAATTCTTTAAAACTTCTCCATCGGGGATAATTATCCCATGGATAGGGAGGGGCCACTTCATTATTGTAGACTACAAAAGGGGAAGGCCCAATCCATTCATCCCAATTAAGGCTTTCAGGAACAGCTTGTTTTGGAAGGTCATAAGCTCGGGGAGGTCCGCCTACATTTACTTTAACTTCTTTGATTTCTCCTAAATATCCATTTCGAACCAATTCGGATGCTTTTGCGAAAATATCCCAAGACCGCTGCATGCTTCCTGTTTGTGCAACCCGGTCGTTTCTTCTTGTGGCTTCCACCATAGCCCGGCCTTCCTCAACAGTTAGTGACAAGGGTTTTTCACAATACAAGTCTTTTCCAGCATTGAGAGCTGCAATGGCAGGAATGGCGTGCCAATGATCAGGTGTACAAACGATGACGGCGTCAAGATCGTCATGGGCAATAAGTTCTTTATAGTCTTTATACGCTGTGCACCCGGTATAATCCGTTTGCTCTCCGGCGTCTGCATATTTCCTCTCAACCCATTCTTTAAATTTGGTTCGCTTTATAGAGTCAACATCACAGCAAGCTACAAACTGAGCTTCCGGTAAACTAAAAAACGGATTGGCTAAAATGGTGCTTTGTTTTCCGGTACCAATAAAGCCAATGGTGATTTTATCACTTGGAGCAGTGTAGCCGGTTCCACCCAGAACAAATCTTGGAACAATACTAAAGGAAGCAAAACCCAATGCCGATTTTTTAAGAAAATCCTTTCGTGAAAGGTTTGCTGATTTAGCAGATTTCTTGTTTTCCTTCTTTTGCCCCATGATGACTCCATTTGTTTTTGATAACCAAAGAAAGTGAGAAAATCTGAGGGGTTTTCAAAAAGTGAATAAGACTAATTAAATCCACTCCTGATCTTCAATAGCTACAGTTCCATCGGTTTGGATTGAACCGGTATGGGTTGTGGATTTGGGCTCCACGAGCATCACCCAGCATTCTTCTTTTGCAATGGGGAAATGCTCAACACCAGCTGGAACAATATGCATTTCACCTTCTTTCAATAGGATATCTTTATTATCCCTGAATTTAAGTATCAGTTCACCCTTAACGATGTAGAAAAGTTCGTCTTCGTTTTCATGGCTGTGCCAAACAAATTCACCTTTTAGCTTAGCGAGCTTTACATACTGATCATTAAGTTCTCCAACTATTTTCGGAGTCCAGTACTCATCAAAAAGATTGAATTTTTCTTTTATGTTGACCGGTATAATCACTTCAAAATTTGCTTAAGGGTGGTATTGAAGTTTTTCTCAATAACTGGTTTAAATTCTGTTCCGGTAAGCATCTCGAATAATTCTGAATATCGCTGAAAAACTTCCATGCGAAATTCGTCCGGGAGGTCAGGAAGGGTTTGTCCGTCTAAGCCTTGGAAATCGTTTTCCATCAACCATTCACGCAGAAACTCTTTGGAAAGCTGTTTTTGTCCTTCACCCTTGGCTTGCCGTTCTTCATATCCTTCTAAATAAAAATAGCGGGAAGAATCGGTGGTGTGTACTTCATCAATAAGGGTCAGTTCACCCTTGAAGACTCCAAACTCATATTTGGTATCAACAAGAATCAGTCCTTGTTCGGCAGCGACTTGTGTTCCTCGTTCAAAGAGTTTGAATGCTACCTCTTTAATTTCATTCCAAAGATCAGGTGATACGATTTTCCGGGATAATATTTCCTCTTCAGAAATATCCTCGTCATGACCTTCCATCGCTTTTGTGGCAGGAGTGAGGATGGGTTTGGGAAATTTATCGTGTTCTTTTAAACCATCGGGAAGTTTTACTCCGCATAGTTCTCTTTTTCCAGATTTATACACCCGCCAGGCGTGTCCAGTCAAATAGCCACGTATGACTACCTCAATTGGAACAGGATCACATTTTTTGGCAATAGTTACGTTGGGATGTGGAATATCAATGATATGAGTAGCAACAATGTCTTTCACCTTATCGAAAGAAAATGCAGCCAGCTGATTTAAAATCTGTCCTTTAAAAGGAATAGCTTGCTTCATGATGTAATCAAAGGCTGAAATGCGATCAGTTACAACAATGCCAAGTGTATCGTTATCCAGATCATAAACTTCACGGACCTTTCCTTTGTAGGGATCGGGGAGACCAGGGACGTTGGTATCAGTAATACAGTTATCTAGTGCTTCTCGGGTGGAAAAATCAGAATTCAACTTACTTAGCCTTTTTATTTTCTGTAGAACCTCGTTTTACCAATACTGGATTTATAGTCGTTTGATAAAGTTCGTCATCCGGTTTGGTGATAATTTCTGCGAGTCGTTTTGTAGCCTGTACACCAATAGTGTACATCTTTTGGTCGATGGTAGTAAGTTCGAGATACTTACTCAGTTTGATGTTGTCATATCCCATGATGGCAATATCATCAGGCACCTTCAACCCCAATTTTGAGAGTGCATAGATAGCACCAACGGCTTGGGTATCATTAGAGCAAAAAATAGCGTCAGGGAATTTTCCTTGTTTGTCGAATTTGTAGATCGCTTCGAAGCCTGACTCTTCTGTAAAACCACCATGTTTGGTAGAGTCACCACTCATGAAAAGAGACTTGTCGACCTTCATTTTGTAGTTTTTTAAAGCATCTGTATATCCTTTCAGTCTTTGCTGAGAAGCCCTTGAGTCAATTACACTGGTAATCATCCCTAAATTCTCAAAGCCTTGCTTCACCAAGTGCTCACCGGCTAAATAGCCGCCTTGGTAATCATTCAGCATAAAATAATTGTAGGAGGGATGTTGAGCATTTACTAGCACAGCCGGAGTTTGGGTAGCCTGAATAAGTTTATGCACCTTATCACTCACATCAATAGAAAGCAGGATAACCGCATCGGCAGTGCCGCGGTCAAAAAAGTTTTGGACGGCTTCCTCGGGTTGTTTTGATCCGGTATTATACATGATAATATCAAGATCCATTTTCTTGATTTCATCTTTAACACCTTTCAGAACTTCATTAAAATATGGAGTTGTGAAAGAGGGAACAGCAATGGCAAGCATTTGAGGCTCTTTACTTGCAAGCTTTCGGGCGCTAACCTGTGGCCGGAAATTAAGTTCATCAATAGCCTTTTCGACCTTCTCTTTTGTTGCTTTAGAAACATTTTCCGATCCGTTCAGTACGCGTGAAACAGTTGAGATAGCCACTTCTGCTCGTTTGGCAACCTCATAAATCGTTACTTTCTTATTCATTACGCCTCAATTATTTAGCATTCCTTGATAATAGTGTTAAAAATATAACACTATTAGATTAACTCAATATAATCAAATTCAAGTTTTTAGTATAAACATCTTCTTTTCAAAATGTTATAGGAGAAAACTGATTATTCTCAAAAGTTCTTGGGAACTTTTTTAAAAAAAATAAGGCTATAGCAATGAGAAATACATTTATATATGCTTACAAATATACTCCGATTTCCATATTACGTTTTTCGCCCTTTATACGAGCGGACTTCTTTTCATCGATCTGTGATTGATGATCTGAATGACGACGACTTGAAGGGAGCTTATTCTCATTGCCGAGGTATTACCCGAAAGCATGCTAAGACTTTCTATATGGCTACTCGATTTCTCCCTAACGAAAAACAACGTGGAATTTTCGCCATATATGGATTGTGCCGTTATCTCGACGATTTAGTTGATGAAGCTGAAGACCTTATTATAGAACAAAAAATTACGGTCGATCAGGTTGAAGAGAAACTTGAGATGTTTAAGCAGCGTCTCATAGATGTATATGAAGGCAGAATTGTTGACGATCCCATTCTTACAGCTTTTTCCGATACCCTGAAACAGTACAAAATTTCTATGGAGCTTCCTTTCCTGCTAATGGAAGGAGTGAAGATGGACTTGGTTAAAAGCAGATTCGAAAACTTCGACGAGATTTATGACTATTCGTATAAAGTTGCTTCAGTGGTTGGGTTAATGACTAGCGAGGTTTTTGGCTACACGAATAATAACGCTCTTCAATACGCCGTGGATTTAGGAATTGCCATGCAGCTCACTAATATTTTAAGAGATGTAGGAGAAGATTTACGCCGTGGCAGAATATATCTTCCTCAAGAAGATCTTAAAAGGTTTGACGTTTCAGAGGAAGAGCTATTCAACTACACCTTAGACGATAAGTTTTCTGAGTTGATGAAATTTCAAATTAATCGTACTCGGGAATACTACGAGAAAGCAGATAAAGGGATTTGCTTGCTATCGAGTGATAGTCGTTTACCTGTGTACCTTGCAAGACACAATTACAGCAGAATTCTTGATAAAATTGAAGAGAACAATTACAACGTTTTCGATCATAGGGCATACCTGAATTACACTGAAAAACTTTCGATTCTGCCCCGTGCTTACCTAGATATGAAAACAGACAGTTAAAATCTGGTTTTTGCTTGGAGAATCTTGCTTTAAAGTCCTATCATTGACTATAACTAAAAAAGGATTTTATGGGAGATATTAAGAAAGTATTAGTAGCCAATCGTGGTGAAATCGCACTTCGGGTTATTCACACCTGCAAAGAGTTAGGAATTAAAACAGTAGCCGTTTATTCTCGGCCTGACGCACATTCACCCCACGTACTTCATGCTGATGAATCTGTATTTATTGGGGAAGCTGCTTCGTCAGAAAGTTATCTGGTCATCGATAAAATTGTTGATGCCGTTAAGCAAACGGGTGCCGATGCGGTACATCCCGGATACGGATTTCTGAGTGAGAACGCGTCTTTTGCCGAGCGGTGCAAGAAAGAGAATATCATTTTTATAGGTCCGGAACCCAAAGCTATTACGCTGATGGGCGATAAGACCGAGGCCCGAAAGCTAATGGCTAAGGCGGAAATTCCAACTCCTCCAGGCATTAAGAATGAGCTCAAAGATATTGAAGAAGCTCGAAGGGTTGCTGATGATATCGGCTATCCGATTTTGGTAAAAGCCGCCGCCGGTGGTGGTGGAAAAGGGATGCGCATCGTCCACAAAAAAGAAGAGTTTGAGGCGAGCATCAAAGCGGCGAAATCGGAAGCCAGAAATGCTTTTGGCGATGACCGAATCTATATAGAGAAATATTTGGAAGAACCTCGGCATGTGGAATTTCAAATCATGGCTGATACTCACGGGAATGTGCTACATGTGTACGATCGGGAATGCTCGGTACAACGCCGGCATCAAAAAGTAATTGAAGAAGCGCCTTGCGCACTCCTGACCGATGAATTACGAGCTGAAATGGCAAAAGCTGCGATCAAAGCCGCTGAAGCTTGTGATTATGTAGGAGCCGGAACCATTGAGTTCCTTGTCGACAAACACATGAACTTCTATTTCCTGGAGATGAATACCCGACTTCAGGTTGAACACCCCGTTACAGAAATGATTACGGGCGTGGACTTGGTTGCTCTGCAGATTTTAGTAGCAGAAGGAAAAGAGCTTCCGTTCAAACAAGAAGATTTGAAAATAAATGGGCATGCGATCGAATGTCGTATTTATGCTGAAGATCCTGCTGATAATTTTCTGCCAAGTACAGGATTGCTTAAAAAGCACAGGGTGCCAACTGGTTCCGGAATTAGAGTGGATGCCGGAGTGGAGGAAGGACAGCAGATTACGATCAATTATGATCCTATGATCTCAAAGCTGAGTGTTCATGGACCGACTCGGGAAATTGCACGCAAACGCATGCTTCGTGCGCTAGACGAATATGAAATTGCCGGTTGTAGAACCACCATTCCTTTTTGTGAATTTACACTTAATCACCCGGCCTTTATTGAAGCGAAATACGATACTCATTTCGTCCCGGATCACTTCACCCCTGAAAAAATGCAGCCCAACTTACCAATAGAAGATGTGGTTTTAGCTGCCTCTGTACTAAAAAATGCGAATGACGGTGAAACGTCAGAGCCGGTACTGGCCGGAGAGGGTACGGAAAGAAGTCAGTGGTGGAAAAACCGCAGAGGGTAAATCATATTGGAATCAGGTTCTAAAAAAAAAGAATTATTCTCTCAGCTTGAAAAGTTAGCCACGGAAGGCCGAAATCCTAATACCCGAGAAATTGATCTTGCCTCTGCCGGAGAAATTGCACGGCTTATAAATCTTGAGGATCAAAAAGTAGCACTTCAGGTAGAAAAAAAGCTGGATGTTATCGCTGATGTGATAGATTTAGTTTCGGATGCCTTTCAGGTCGGTGGTCGTCTGCTTTATTTTGGAGCGGGTACCAGTGGTAGGTTAGGGGTTTTGGATGCAGCTGAATGTCCGCCAACATTTGGAACACCCCCAGAACAGGTGGAGGGTTTTATTGCCGGTGGTAAAGAAGCGATGTTTGTTGCTCAGGAAGGAGCGGAAGATTCAGAAGAAACAGGAAGAGCAGCTATTGAAGAAGCGATGGTTGCTACTCCGGATGTAGTTTGTGGTTTAGCAGCTAGCGGTCGCACACCATATGTACATGGAGCGCTCAAAGAAGCCAGAATAAGAGGATGCAAAACCATTCTTGTAACCACCGTTCCTGCTAAGCAGATTGAACTAGATGTTGATTACCTGATTGATGTACCGGTAGGTGCAGAGGTGGTTATGGGAAGTACTCGCATGAAAAGCGGAACGGCTCAAAAAATGGTATTAAATATGATTACAACAGGGGCTATGATTCGGCAGGGTAAAATCTACGAAAATGTTATGGTTGATTTAATGCTTACCAATGAGAAACTGGTTGAACGAGCCAAACGAATTTTGATGATTTTTTCAGATATTGATTATGACCGTGCTGAAGAATTACTAAATAAAGCAGGCGGACATGTTAAAACAGCGTTGGTGATGGCTCTTGGAGATGTAACAAAATCCGATGCTTCCAGGTTACTTAAAAAGCATAATGGCTTTGTTCGTAAAGCACTTTTAAGTTTTGATAAATAATGATGAGACGACTTTTCAGTATTTTTGTATTCGGCTATTTTTCAGTGCTGTTCCTTATTTTCTTTGTAATAATATCATTGGTTTTTATAGTGACTTTTCCATTCGATAGATACCGAAAGGCGCCCAATTTCACCTTATCTATAATGGCAAGGTTTATGATGAAGGCTAGTCCTTGGTGGAAAATGACGTTCATGAACGTAGATAAATACGATCCATCAGAACCAACTATTTTTGTGTGCAATCATCAGAGCTTTTTGGATATGGCTTTTATATATCATCTGCCCTGGAAAATGAAATGGGTTTCCAAGAAGAGTCTCACCTACATTCCGGTGATGGGCTGGCTGGTTTGGCTTACCGGACATTTAACCATAGATCGATCAAGCAAAACAGCTCTCAAAAAACTGGACAATTTAGTTGAACCCCTAAAAGATTTGGTTCCTGTTATGATCTTCCCGGAAGGAACTCGCACAATGGATGGGCAACTCAAACCGTTTAAGAACGGGCCATTCCTTCTTTCCCTTGAATACGGGTTTAAGTTACAGCCAATGGTAATTGATGGGAGTTTTGAAGCAATGCCATCCGGTTCTTCAAACCTAAACCCTAAAGCAGATTTCAAACTAAAAGTATTAGACGCTATTGACCCCGCAGATTTTGACGATATGATGTCGCTAAAAAATCATACCCGGGAAGTAATGCAGGAACAACTAAAAGAATTAAAGCATACTTGATCGACAGAATCCGTGATATTTACTACGGCGAGCTTGAGCATGAACATCGCTTCATGATGTCATTGATATGCGCACAATTAATTATTCTCATCATTATAAAAAGCTGGCCAGCTACGGAGATACCAACCTCTAAAGTACTTGACAGCTTCGCCGAAGAAGTGACTTATGTCGAGAATGCCATTATCACTAAACAAACATCAGCTCCCGCAGCGCCTCCACGTCCTCGCGTTCCGGTTCCGGTTCCTAACGATCAGGTTATTGAAGAAGAAATCGAGTTTCCTGAATTTGATGATTTAATCTCGAAGTTTGATGCGGAAGGGGAAGAGGGTTTTTCAGAAGCGGAGGGAGAAGGGGAGTTTGTTGGAAGTCCTGAACGCCCGCCGGGTTTAGTCCGTATTGTTGAACCCACTGTTCCTGAAGCTGCCAAAAGAGCGGATATAAAGGTTAGGGTGCTTGTTACGTTTTTGGTGGGCACAAAAGGGGAGGTCGAAGATTTTTATATTTCTGAAATCAGGCTTTATAATGAAGATGGTTCTTTCGAAAAAGTAAATGAAGTTGGTTATGGTATTATGGACGCCGTACTTCAGGCCGCAGCAAAGTGGAAATTTATTGCTGCAACCGACAATGGGAGACCCGTTAAAACCTATGTTGAAAATAGTTTTAATATTGGCTTCTAAATTCTTTGATATAGGATATAATTAACTCTATCTTAGGCGCCCTTCGACGGGCTATCATCTATTAAAAAACGGAGAGGTGCCAGAGCGGTCGAACGGGCTCGCCTGGAAAGCGAGTGTGCCCCTTACGGGGTACCGAGGGTTCGAATCCCTCCCTCTCCGCCATTTTTTTGCTTTTCTTAGTTTCACTCCATTCCGTACTCCCAAAAAATCAGTATATTTTTTTATGCAAAAAATTGATACTTCCAATATTGAAAATTGGCCTGGAAAGGTGATTCTTGGGGTTGTTGAAATAGAGGAGGGCTATTCCATTAAAATTTTATCTGCTAGAGAAAAAGAGGAATACGCCGGATTCTCTAACGACAAAAGAAAGGCTGAATACTTGTCTGCCAGACATCTCTTCCATTCGCTTGCTGAAAGTTTGAATGATGAAGGCTTAGAAAAACGAGTAGAACTGCATAAAGAAGATTCAGGCAAACCTTTTGCCAAGTTTGGTGAGGAAATCATTTACACAAGTTTTTCTCATTCACCTTCAAAAGTTTTTTGTGCGATTTCTGATACATTTGATATCGGGCTGGATGTTGAACTCTCAAACCGGGAAGTCAATGATGCAGTCGTGAATAGAATCTTAAATGATGAGGAACACCATTTGGCCGAGGAAGAGGAACCCATCCGGCTTTGGACTATCAAAGAAGCAGCGGTGAAATGCCTTGGGACAGGTCTTCGGACAAACCTTGATGACCTCACAATTCAAAAAAATGAAAAAAACCGCTTTTCTGTAAGATTTAACAATGATAAAATGTTTGAAATTTGTAGTTTCAGACAAACAGATCATCAGATAGCATTAGCTTATCAAAGCAAAAATAGTTGATCAATATTACAAGAGCTCGGAAATGCCGTTTCTTAACGCAAGTTGGAAAGGTATCTCCGGGCTTTTTTAATTTAATGAATATCAGATTAGCACTATGGATGTACCAAGCCTGACACAGAAAGAAATTCAAGGGCACATAAAAAATGCGAAGCATTTAAGTACAAATTCGGAATATGTCCGAATGCTCTTTGTCCCCAATATTATTGATGCAGATAATTTCGGTGAGCTTTGCACGACCTATAAAACCGTCGTAGATCAAAAGTTCGATACCGTTGTTGTAATTGAGTCTTATACAGGTCATTTACAGAAGAAATTAGCGATGCCATCAAACGATGTTTTTGAAACACGTTTTGGAGAAGTGCCTGTAAATGATTTTTTGAGGAATGAATTTTGTGATGAAGAGGATGACTTCTTTATTGCGGATGAGGGCTATAGCAAAGACATGAGTCTCTACACACAGCTGCCTGTACTTCAGTCCTGTTTTAATGATTTTGATGTGGTAAGCCTTCAAATTGGGGACTATGACCCTGCTATCATCCGTGAACTTGCTTTCACTTTAGATGAACTGCTGTTAAACAAAAACGCACTTATTGTGTACTGTTGTGATGTGCCTGCGGGAAGCCCCGAAGAACTCGAAAAGCTGCGATCATTAGTTGTAAACAATAATGAATCCGGTTTGATGCATTATCTCAATAGCAATGAGAAAACCGTAAATGGAGCCCGTGCTTTCATGAGTGGTATTCTGGTTGCCCGGTCCTGGGGATATGATGTTGAGTTTCTGGATCATATTGAGTCTGCTTCCAATATTTGTGGGTATGCAAAACGTACCGAAACTCAAATGGTCTGATAATGAGTAAACCCCGCATTTCTATTATAGGTTTGGGAAGAGTGGGAACGGCATTACTTCATGTTTTTAATGAAAAAGGCTACCCGGTTATTTCGGTATACAATCACTCTGAGATTGAAGAAGGTTTTAAAAAACAGTATCCCAATACTTTATTCTCAGTTGGTCAGCCAAAAGACCTGGATAATCTGGGCGACCTCATTTTTATTTCTGTTTCTGATGATGCAATCTCGAGCATTGCAGAAGAGTTAGCAGATCAGTTTCCTAAATTAAGGAGAAAAGTTGTACATCTATCAGGCACTCATTCTTCTCAAATTTTAAACCCGATAAAAAAGAATGGTGCAAATGTAGCTTCATTTCATCCCATGCAGGCAATCACACCGAAAACTAAATCTTTTGAGGGAACCTGGTTTGATATGGAAGGGGATAAAGTATTATTGGAGGAACTGGAAAATATCAGTCACGATCTTAAGGCTAAAACTTTTCGAGTGGATGCTGATGCAAAACCGTTACTTCATGCTTCGGCTGTCGTGGCTTCAAATTATTTAGTGGTTTTGAGTGATATGGTTGCTAAAATATCTGCTGAGGCAAATATCCCGGAAGCTACTGCTCTAAACGCACTCAAGCCGCTTATGGAAAATACAATTGAGAACATCAACACCTTGGGTGTAACAGATGCACTAACCGGACCTATTGCCCGGGGCGATTTAGAAACGGTTAAACAACATCTCAAGAGTTTGGATAGTGCTCCTGAAGTCCTTTCTTTATATAAGACATTGGGAATTGAAGCCGTCAAAATAGCGGAAAGAAAAAGTGGTTCTTCTCAATCATTGCAGGAAATAAAAAAGTTATTGTCTTGAGCTCTAAATCAGCAAATGATTTTTACACTCGTGTTTATGATGTGGTTTCACAAATTCCTTTAGGAAAAGTGACTTCTTATGGAGCTATAGCAGGCTACCTTGGGGTTGAATCAGGAGCCCGAATGGTAGGTTATGCTATGAATAACTACCGTAGCTATAATTTGGAATATGAATTACCTGCGCACCGTGTACTTAATAGATTGGGACAATTAACAGGCCGAGCTCATTTCGAAGGAGATACCATGCGGGAACGCTTGCTTCAAGAAGGCGTAGATTTTAAAGAAGAGTACACCGTTGATATAGAGAAGCATTTTTGGAATCCTTCTGAACATTTAGATTAAAATTATGAAAACATTTTTGGTCTTTGTTTTAATTTTGATGTTTGGAATAACTACTCCCGGAGATAAAATACTGGTTAATGCTACAGCTGACCAAATCGTAGAGAAAATAGCCGAGTTTAAGAATGAGAAACCGGTATTGGTGAATTTTTGGGCTACCTGGTGTGCTCCATGTATCGAAGAATTTCCCTTCTTAATGAAATTGAACAAAGAGTATGAGGGCCAATTCAAGCTTATTTTTGTATCGGGTGATTTTGAAGAAGCGAGAGAAGATGCGGTAGCTTTCCTGAAAAAACAGGGCGTCGATTTTGAGACCTACTTTAAAGTCGGTAAAGACAATGACTTTATTACCACAATTTCTAACGAATGGACAGGTGCACTTCCATTCACCATTGTGTATAATAAGAAAGGCGAAGTTTCAGCTGCATGGGAAGGAAAAGCTGAGTTTGAGACTTTTGAATCAGAATTGTTAAACGTGATAAATGAGGACTAAGCCATGAAAAAATCAAATAAACTGATATTGAGTTTGTCAGCAGTTATGATTTTAGCTGCATTCACACAAATTACTACTGTTGATGTCCTAAAGATTGGCGACAAAGCACCACAAACTAATTTAGAAGTTGAAGACACTTCAGGCCGTACCTTAACACTTGCTGGCGTTGCGGATGATAATGGATTATTGGTGTTGTTTACGTGCAATACTTGTCCTTGGGTGGCTAAATGGGAAGACCGCTATAATGGTTTAGCTGACTTGGCAGGGGTAAATAATATTGGAATGATTGCTTTGAATCCAAATGAAAGGATCCGTGACCGCGGTGAATCGATGGAGGACATGAAGCGGCGGGCACAAAAGCAGGGTTATTCATTTCCATACGCTCTGGATGAAGACCACAAATTGGCGGATGCCTTTGGCGCAACGCGCACACCCGAAATCTTTCTTTTCGATTCTAATATGAAACTCGTTTATCACGGCGCAATTGATGATAATGCCAATGATGCTAGTACTGTTGAAGCTACATACGCTGAGGATGCAATTAGAGAGCTTGTAGCTGGTTCAGGGATCAGTCAGCAAGAAACTAAGTCACTTGGCTGTACCATAAAGCGAACCAAGTAATTTTAGTAAAAAACCCGTAATTTTAAGCCACGCCACAACGTGGCTTTTTTTATTGAATGAAGATGCTACTGAGATAGTATCGCAATATTAGACTATACAATGCCTACTTGGACGCTAAATACTGAATTTAAATTTGATGCCGCTCACTTTATTGATGGTTATGATGGTAAGTGCGGTAGAATGCATGGTCATTCATACCGGGTAAAGATGACTGCAAAATCAAATAAACTGAATCCATCCCAATATCTTGATACCCCTGATATGGTATGTGATTTTAAAGAATTGAAATGGGCTGCAAAAGATTCTGAAAAAGGCGGTTTTGATCATGGCTTTCTTAACGAGTTAATGCCTGAGAATACAACCGCAGAACGAATAGCTGAGTTTATCCATAAAGAAACAAAAGAACGCATTCCGGGAGATATTGAACTCACCGTAACCGTTTGGGAAACAGAAACCAGTTGGGTAGAATACACAGATAAAGATGTTTAAAGTAGATAAAGAAGCAGAATTAGTAACCAGTAACAAAGACTATATGGATGTTGAGTATCCGATAGTTGAGCATTTCTATACTATACAAGGGGAAGGAGCTCATACTGGCCGAGCATCATACTTTATCCGCACAGCCGGTTGTGATGTTAATTGTTGGTGGTGTGATGTGAAAGAAAGCTGGGAAGAAGAAGGGCATCCCAAAATGTCGGTCCGGCAATTAGTTGAAGAGGCAAAAAAAAGCAAAGCACCATTTACCGTTATAACGGGAGGGGAGCCTTTATTACACGATCTTTTGCCTTTAACGTTAGGCTTGAAGTCGGCGGGTCTCAAAGTTCATATAGAAACAAGTGGCTCTTCACCCTTGTCAGGTCAGCTTGACTGGATTACTCTTTCACCTAAAAGATTTAAGAAGCCAACTGAAGAAGTTTTCAACTATGTGGACGAATTAAAAGTAGTTGTTTTAACCAACAAGGATTTGAAATGGGCTGAAAAAAATGCCGAAAAATGTCCTGAAGGCACGGAATTATTACTTCAGCCTGAATGGGAAACTCCCGAGTCCATAGAATTAATTGTGGACTATGTTAAGAAAAACCCGGAATGGGGAATTAGCCTGCAAACGCACAAATTTCTTAAAGTCCCATAATGAGCTTCAAAGATTCCTCTGTTATTATTACCGGTGGCAGTAAAGGTATCGGTCTGTCAATTGCAGAAGTATTTGCTAAAAACACAGAGCGCCATCTTGTATTAATAGCTCGAAGTAAAAATGATTTAAAAGAAGCGAAAGAAATTTGCCTTACAGCTGGTGCAAAAGATGTGACTATTATTTCTGCTGATATTACCAACTCCGAAGAGATATCTAGTATCGACTTTTCCGCTTTTAATCCCGGGATTCTCATTAACAATGCAGGTTCCTTTCTCTATAAGATACTAAGAGATACGAGTCCAGAAGAATTTGAATCTCAATTTCAGGTTAATGCTTTAGGGGCATTTAATTTAACCCAAACACTCTTGCCAGTCCTAACTGCACAGGATAGGGCATTGATTGTAAACATAAGCTCTGTAGGAGCTGTTAAGGGGTTGGGAGGTAGTGGTGCCTATTCAATGAGCAAGCATGCTCTTTTGGGCTATACAAGGTCCCTTAGAAAAGAACTTATGAATACCAATGTTGCTGTTTCAGCCATAAACCTTGGTCAAACATTTTCAACATCCTGGGATGATGTGGATATTGATGAACAAAAATTGATTGATCCTGAAGATGTAGGGAAGGTTATACTGGCTTTATCTGAACTGAGTAAAAGAACCGTAGCCGAGGAAATTACGATGATGCCCCAGGGTGGAGAAGTAAATCCGATGTAATTAAAGAAGACTAACCATCCGAATAGAAAAATCATACGTACCTTAGTAAAGAAAGTGTTTTTTGGTATTTGAGAATGTTTTATCTTTTTCTACAAATATTAAGATTTTTTAATTAAGTTAGATTTGTAACAATTGAAAAAGACAAAACTCTTGTGTCCGAAACAATCAATAAACACTAAATATTTTCTAATTTACTTTGATGCAGTTATTAGTAAAATTAGCATCAGAAATTAAAAAACAGTTTAACAAACAAAACAAACAATACAATAGGAGATCATCATGGGTCAACAACAATTACTTCTCGTAATACTCGTAACAATCATCGTAGGTATCGCGACGGTTGTGGCTATTAACACATTTGGTACTGCTGCAGACCAAGCTAACATTGACGCTGTTCGAAACGATATGGCATCTATGGCTGCTTCTGCTCAGTCTTACTACATGAAACCAACTATGCTTGGTGGTGGTGGTAGAACTTTTACAGGAATTGGATTCCAAAACTTAGCATTCCCAGCTAACGGTATTTCTGCTGACAGTACCGTTGCTCAGAACGAAAATGGATTCTATGAGTTAACAACTGTTAACCCACAATCAATTATTATCACTGCACATCCTGCAAGTTCTGAGGATTACGTGCCAGGTACAGTTGATGCAGACGGAGTTCTTACTGTAGGTACAGATGCTGCTGCTGCAGACCAGTTAACAGGTACAATTACTCCTGATAACTATACTCCAGACAACTAATCCAATTAGTTGAGATAAAATAAAAAAGCCTCAACATTATGTTGGGGCTTTTTTATTTTACCAATATTCATAATTGTAAACGAATATGGGACAGCAACAATTACTTCTCTTGATTGTAACAATGATAATCATAGGTATTGCAACAATAACTGCAATCAATACCTTAGAGAGCAGCCAAGTACAAGCTAATCATGAATCAATCAAACAAAAAATGATTGAAGCGGCCAATTATGCACAATCCTATCATCGGAAAAGTGATATGTTTGGTGGAGGAAATGGGTCATTTGTTTCTATTACTTTAGAAGAACTAAACCTGACTGCTGATCATACATTGGGGCAATTTAGCATATCTGATGAAAGCGCAGAGTCTTTTACTCTAACAGCAATACCGGCTGCAGGAGATGAAATAGATATTGTTGCTACTATTTATAAAGATGACATTCAGATAACTGACGTTCCAAAAGAATAACATATTCTATCAGTTACAGTTATTTGTAAATGAGATTTTTAACTCTTTTCTCTTTCTCAATCACTTCGGTATAAGCTACAAGTAACTTCCTATCTACAATTTCCAGTTCCGGAAAACCAGCCTGCCTTTCACTTGAAATACCTTCTTCTACAATATGTGTTTCTAGTAATTTCCCAGATTTTGTAAAGCTCGCAATTTTTAAATGACCGTTTGGTTTTTCTGCAGACAACCAACTAGCCCATATTTTGTCATCAGATACTTCAACATCAACACGGCCAATAGGTCCTTTAGTGTCCAAGAGTATAGCTTCTGAAAATGTTTTTCCATCATCATTTGAGACTGAAAGTTTGACGGCTGGTTCTTCATTTGCTCCAGTGAACCAAGCGATGGCTACAGTACCATCTTCAGAATCGACAGAAGGACCATTTACAGGGCAGGCAGCGATTTTCCAGTTATCGGAATGAATAGGCTTGGGTTCACTCCAAACACCATCTTTAAATTTAGTGTAATTAATGTCTCTGATCTCCTCGTTTGTCCTGTCACGGTAAACAAGCATATAACCGTCGTTAGTTTTGGTTAAGGATGTACTGCAGCAGTCGCATACGCTATCGTCAATTAGATATTTGTGAAGGATAGAGCCGTTCTTATGAATTACAGCTCCCCTTAGCGTCATTGCTTTTTCAATGTTTGAATACTCATTATGATCTCTATTTTCTGTTTCCCTTCCATCAAGCCAAACAGCAAGAAAGGTGGAATCTGACATTGGGATCATGCTCGCAAAACCGTGCTCAGTGGGTGTTTCGTCCTCATGTGGCTTAATTGGAGAAGCCCAGTCTCCATTTTGGTAAGTACTGATATTTACATCATAAGAGTAAGTGCCTCCAGTTTTCTTATTTAACCAATGGGCAGCAAAGGGAGCTCCGTCTCTTGCAATAATAGAGGGATAATCTGCCCAGTTTAAGAACCAGGTAGAATCTTTGGCAATCACCTTGGGGTCACTCCAAAAAGAATCTTCAAAGGTTGAATACTTGAGCTCTGCCAGATTTCCTTTCTCTTCAACCCAGCTCATGAATACAGTGCCGGATTCATCAATAAAAAGTCGTGGAAGTGAGCTGTTTTCTCCAGCTGGTGACTCAATCTGAGTAAAAGTTGCTACTTCCTTTTCACTGCAACCGATTATAAATAGAAGCGCAACACTAAGAATCTTGTATAATTTCATTTTGATGGGTGTATAGTTTAAGGGCTAAATAGACACCTAAGGTGTGTAGAAATATGGTGATGATAAAGTACCATAAAGGTTCTGTAGAATAGGAATTGAATATTTCAAAACCGCGCCAGAACATTAGCATGATCCAAAAAGTTAAAGCATGGTAAAAGCTATTCTGATCAATTATGGTCAAAATAAGCATAGTCAGTAGCCACGTACTTATTAAAACTGATAAAAGAATAATGACCACCCAGTCAACACCGGGCAAACTTGATACTCCAAAGAATTGGAATTCAATTCTGTGATAAAATGTAATTACAACTCGGGCAAATCCTTCTAAGAAAAGGATGCCTAAAAAGCCTGCTAAAAGAGTTACTACAGATTTCATTGAACGGATTTTTGATAGCGATTGTATGAACTTTGAGGTCACGAACCAAATACTTTAATGACCAATGACCAATGACCAATGACCAATGACCAATGACCAATGACCAAATTCCAAATCTAACATCTCACTACTAAAAACTAACGAATATGCCTGAAGGACCAGAAATTTGGAGAGCTGCAGATAAAATTGGAGAAGCTATATCCGGTAAAGAAATTGAAGACCTTTTTTTTGCGTTTGAGGAGCTTAAGCCTTTTAAAGAAAGTTTGGTTGGGCTAAAGGTAAACTCGGTTACACCCAGAGGTAAGGCCATTATTACGTCTTTTGAGAATAACCTGAATCTTTATTCACACAATCAGCTATATGGTAAATGGATAATTCAGAATCGGGGTAATGTGCCCAAGAATAATCGCTCACTCAGGGTCGCGATCCACACGAAGGATAAATCTGCTTTCTTGTATTCAGCTTCTGAGATTGAAATATTGAAAGATAATGAGGTAGAAGGCCACTCTTATATAGAAAAATTAGGTCCGGATGTTGTTCACCCAAAAACAACATTTGAAGAGGTTTTAGAACGATACAAAAGCGATACTTTCAATAACAGAAAACTCTCAACTTTACTTTTGGATCAGGGTTTTTTGAGCGGAGTTGGGAATTATCTGCGGAGTGAAATTTTATTTGCTTCAAAAGTTGACCCGGAATTCAGGCCAAAAGATTGCACTGAGTCTCAAATAGAAGCTTTAGCGAACAACTCAATCTATTTGTCAAGGCGATCTTATGAGACAGGAGGTTTAACAACTCCTGATGATTTGGTTAAGGTTCTTAAGGAAGAGGGAGCCTCCAGGAGACAATACAGACACTATGTATACGGTCGGGAAGGTAAACCATGTTATAAATGTGGACGGGAAATTCAGGTTATAAAGACGGGTGGGCGTAAAGTTTATTTTTGTGAAACAGAGCAGAAATAACTCCAATAAATAGTTGATTTCAGTATGAAAAATTGCTTCTAAACTTTGTATGTTTGGGCAAGCATAAAACTAAGTCAAAGATCATGAAAAAAGTATTAACTATAGCCCTCGTTTTATTAACATCTTTACCTGTATTAGCCCAAGAAACAGAAGTAGTTCGTCTTTCAGAGCCGATTCAAACTACAGAGAACTACGAAGTTTTTGGAAGTGAAGTAATTGAGTGGAATGAAGCACAATCTTTAGTAAGTATTATCAAGAGTGGCGATGAATTTGAAGGAAAAGAAGTTACACTCGAAACTGAAGTAGCTCAAGTTTGCCAGAAGAAAGGATGTTTTTTTGTAGCTAATCAAGATGGGTATTCTGCTCGCATTACATTTAAAGACTATGGCTTTTTTATTCCCACTGATTCTCAAGGGAAAACGGTCAAATTGGTTGGTACTTTTACTGTTACAGAACTCACAGAAGAGAAGGCTAAACACTATGCTGAAGATGCCGGTGAGGACGCTGAAACAATTACAGGTCCTCAGAAAGAGTATTCAATTGTAGCTACTTCAGTATTGGTTCCAAAATCATAATTTTCAATTACAGACTATAAAATTTATTCATGCCAGAGAACGATTTTTTAAAAGCAGAAGCGACTATTCATTCTACAAAACAGCTCATGGAATCTCCGGAAGTGGAGTCTATAGCAAAAAATGTTATAGAAAAATATAAGATGGAATTTGGTCCTGCAGAGATTGGGTACTTCTTGGTCTATCCAAATTTATCGAAACAAAGAGCTGCGAAATGCATCAAGGCGAACAGAGAAGTAAAGCACTATTCGGGAAATGACTACCTGATTGAGATATCCGGAGAGCTTTGGGATATGCTTGATAATGACACAAAAGAGATGATGCTATATCATGAGCTTTTGCATGTAGATCCTACATTTAAGTCTAAAACTCAGGAATGGAAAATGACAATCAGAAAGCCAGATTTTGCTGACTTTTATACCATTAATGATAAGTTTGGCAATGAGTGGTACAAAACCATTCAGGCGACTGCATCTTCGCTTTATGACTTAGATCCCCGACAGGAGAGTAAGGTAAAGCTGTAGGTGTAAGGTTTTAGGTTCAAGGTGTTAGTTATATAAAATCTAACACCTAAAACCTCGCTACTAAAAACCTAATTAACTTCGTAGCCTTCTTTTTCCAGGATTTTCTTTATTCGACTCACATGATCTCCCTGGATTTCTATCGTTTTTCCTTTGATCGTTCCGCCGGTTCCCAATTGTGTTTTGAGTTTCTTTTCTAAATCTTCAATCACCTGGGGGTTATGTGTGATTCCTCTGATGACAGAAACTTGTTTGCCTCTGCGTCCGGCAGTTTCCATTTTTACGCTTACTTTCATTTTATACTTTAGTTTTTTTCCAATTTCCGCGTCGGAACAATATAAAGCCTATTACACCCAAAAGTGATTCGGCTATTACTATAGAGTAAAAAACGCCTTCTTCGTTCCATTCTAATGTTATTGCAAGAAAATAGGCGAGCGGAATTTCAACCAACCAAAAACATATAAAATTAATAAGGGTAGGGGTTTTGGTATCTCCGGCTCCATTAAAAGCTTGAATGATTACCATTCCAAAAGCATACGCTAGGTATCCGTAGCTCATAATTCTTAGGCATCGGGCACCGATATCTACAATAGCTGGATCGTTTGTAAAAATTTGGACAAGGTTTTCTGCGAAAATCATAAAAACAACGCCCACTGAACCCAGGAAAACCATATTAATGAGAGCGGAAATCCAGGTTGATTTCTCAGCTCTTTCAGGTTGCCCGGCTCCAAGATTTTGTCCCACGAGAGTTGAAGCTGCATTACTCATGCCCCAAGATGGAAGAATAGAGAAGATCAAGATTCTGATGGCAATAGTATATCCTGCAAGTGCAACGCTTCCAAATTCAGCAATAATGCGTACCAAAGCGATCCAGCTGGCTGTGGCAATCAAAAATTGGCTGATTCCTCCAATGGATATACGCACCATTTTTTTCAGGATGTCGGTTTGAATGACAAGGTGCTCTTTCAATATTCTAATTCGACCTTTATCATCTGCAAGTCGGTAAAATTGATAACCAACCCCAATCCCACGGCCAATGGTAGTTGCGATCGCGGCTCCGGCAATTCCTAGTTCAGGGAATGGGCCTAACCCAAAAATCAGTATGGGATCCAGCACAATATTTATTCCATTAGCAATCCATAAAACACGCATTGCGATGGCTGCATCTCCGGCTCCTCGAAATACAGAATTGATTACAAATAGAAACATAATAACGATGTTTCCACCTAGCATAATGGCCGTGTAGGACGATAGCTCTTCTATGATAAGGGCGTTGGCTCCCATAAGGCCAAGAATGCCTTTAGAGAAGAATATGCCAGTGATAGCGATTGGAATAGAAATAACAATACATACGAAAATCGCTTGTACTGCTGCTCTTGAGGCGGCTTCTTTATTCTTTTCGCCAATTCGGCGTGAAATGATAGCGGTTGTAGCCATACTAAAGCCGATGCCGACAGCATAAACGAGGGTTAGTACAGACTCGGTTATTCCAACAGCTGCTACAGCATCTGCACCAAGCTTAGAAACAAAAAAGATATCAACAACAGCGAAGATGGATTCCATGAACATCTCCAATACCATGGGGATGGATAGAATCAATATCGCACGGCCTATGCTGCCTTTAGTGAAGTCGAGTTCTGTTCCTGCTAACGATGCCTTAATATCACCCCATAAAGTGGTAGAAGAAGAGGGAGGGTGATGTTTATCAGTCATATATCAGTTTGGGCGGGAAGAAAGGAAGTTGGAACCATGCACATGCAGGTTCTGAACTTTCCATGCAAGCTTTTCAATTAAAGAAGAAGGAGATTTAAACAAAACTACTGCGTCGGCTGTTCGCTGAGCCATACGGTCAAGTTGGTCTAGATCCTTAAACTCCATAACAACAGGTGCTTTAACCTTCTTTACATTACGAAGGAAGTACTTCTCTTGAGGAGAGGCATATTTAACAATCGATGAACTAAAACCGGTATATACTCCATTGAGCTGTTCCGCATTTCTAAAAACAACCAAAGGGGCATCATCACTTATAGCAGCAAAGCACTCATCAAGATTTTTATAGCTTTCTTCTTCATAGGGAGTAACAATTTCAGCTAAATCAATTTCGACTGCTTCTCCGATTACTTCACGCTTGAGTTCATCAATGGATGCTTCTCTGTTGGTAGTAAAAGCACCTGCATATACAATAAGAGAATGTTGTGAAGAGTCCATGTTTCTAAACTTCTTCATAAACTCTTTGTAGTTCAAACTGTTGTATTCAAACGTGTTGTCTTTGTTCATTGCTGACTGTCTAAATCTTGTTTTTGAATGAGCCTTAAGGTAGGCTTTACATTAATTGTAAGAAAGGTTGAAAATAAAAAAGTCTGCCTAAATGTATAAGCAGACTTTATAAACATCAGAATGGTAATCGTATTTAGTTTGCAGCTTTTCTACGAGTACCTGAAATACCGGAATAAGTAGTTTCTTCGCCAGATGGTGCTGTAATTGAGATCTGAAGAGTTAAATCAGCTGCATCGTTAGATTCATCATCCGTATCTCGAATAGAGAACGAAAACTCTGTAGCTCCGGGACCAGGGAATAATCGGTTTCCTAGTGTGAAGTCAGTGTCACCTGTGACTTCAATACCTTCACCACCTGAGATACTGAACTCGGTGCCAGCTGGCATTGGGTTTCCGTTAACGTCAGTTACAGTGTATGAAAAAGAAGCACCACCGTTAGGACCTAAGTCAAATGTGGTTGGGCTTGCTGAAATAATAGCGTTGGAAGAAGTAAATAATACAATGACTTCCTTCTCAATTTCCTGATTATTGCCATTAATTGTCGTTGCTGTGACAGTAGCGTAGCCATCTCTTCCACCACTTCCAGGTACCGCATCAGAAGGGCGGGGATCACCAGAAATTAAATCTACAGTAAGTTGTCCGTCATTGTCCGTATTTCCTTGTCCTGAACCCTGAATAATTCCACCGGTGGTAGTAAAGTAAACAGCCGTTCCAGGTTTTACAGGGTTCCCAAATTCATCTCCTAAAATAACGGTCAAAGCGTTTCGGTTCCCATTTATTGACCAACCTTCAAAGTTGTAATTGTCTGCAGCAATACTGAAATGATCAAGGTCAGGAAACCCACCATGTATAGTAATGGCAACAGGTCTTGATCGAATAGTTAGTCCAATATCCTCGCGAACTATTTCGGCCTGAATTTGAACTACCCCTGCAAGATTTCCACTGTATAGGTTTGATGTAGCTGTTCCGTTGGCATTTGTAGTAGCAGTTGCAGGAGTGATGCCTTCACCACCGCCAGGTCCTGAAATAATAGAAAATTCTACTTCCTCAGAATTATTCAAATCAAGGCTTCTTCCAGAAGAGTCCTGAACTTGAAAAGTAAAACTTGTATTAACAATTCCTCCGGTCTCAGCGATGTTGATAGTTTCTTCAGTTATCCCTGAAAGTATAATAGCAGCAGCTCCGGCTGATGGACCACTAACGCCACCGCCACCATCATCTCCGCCTCCGTCATCAACTCCACCGTCACTATCGGGTACTAACTCGAAATCGAAATTTGTAATGTTATCGCCAGAAGCGATTTGAAGACTTCTTGATTGTGAAGAGTAATTTGTAGCTGCTGCAGAAATAGAAACATCAGTTAATTCTGAAACCTCAATATTACCAAACGAATATTGACCTACAGAGTCTGATCTCGTAAATCGACTACTTAACTCTTGAGGACTGGTGATTTGAACAGTAGCATTCGAGATAGAGTTGCCGGTCTGAGCATCAGTTACAGCGCCCTGGATCACAACAATTTCATCTTCATTGTTAACACAACCGATTGTTAATAGAATTGCCGTAAACAGAAGTAGAGATATTTTTCGCATAGTTTTTCTTTTTATAGAGAACTAAGTGGATACTAAGTTACAATAAAATTCATGTCAAGTCTGAAATTACTAAAAAGATACTGCATATAGATAGACAGTTCCTATTAGCAAATATTTAGAGAGCTATACTGGTGAAGGCTCTGGTTCGGTTGAAGATTTAGTATTTAAGTCAGGTTCCGGAACATGTTTCCATACCACATAAGCCATAATCAATATCATAATGGTACCCATAAAGGTATTGCTGGCATAACCACTTTCCACATAAAAAGGGCCTGCAACTGAACCACCGATTCCATAGCCTACCTGGCCAATAGCAACTAACAAGCTCATTAAAGAACCCCTGTTATCAGATTTTATAAGCTGAGTTGATAATGCTTGGAATGGACTTATACGCATCGCTATGAGTACCATAGTTAAGAAAAAGATCACGTAAGCTATCCAAAACTCAGTGACTACATAAGTAGTTAATGCCATAACAACGGAAAGCCCAATGCAGGATATGATGATGATTTTCTTTCTGCCGATGCGGTCTGAAATTTTACCGGCTATGGGACCTGTAATTACATTTGCGATTCCTCCAACAAAAAAGAGAGTAGCAATAGCTTTTCCGCTTACTCCAAAAGTATCCTCAAGCCATGTAGGCAGATATACGACATATACTGAAATACTCAAAAACATGACGACGTATGCAAATGCCACTGCTCTGACTTCAGCTCGTTTTAATAACTCGTAATATTTATCTAAAGAACCTTTAAACGTAACTTTACCTTTAGAAAGCTCTACGTTAGGTTGAGGTACTTTAAACAATATGAGAACAAAGGTGAGGGACATTATCACGCCAAATAGAACAAAAGGAATTCTGAACCCGAATAACTCTGCCAATAAAGTACCCATGGGAATTCCTAAAATTTGGCCCATGGCAATACCGCTCATAATCCATCCATTTGCCCATCCTCGCTTTTCATAAGGGAAATAATCTCCAACATAGGCAACAGCTGCTCCACTCAAAACACCGCCAGCCATTCCGGCAAGAGCTCTAACTACAAGAAGTCCAACAAATGTGTCTACAAAAGCGTGCAAGGAAAGGAAAAATGAAATTCCTCCTGTACCGATTAAAAGTATTTTGCGGCGACCAATTTTGTCTGAAAGAGGGCCCATAATTATTGCAAATAGTCCCACCATTACAGCATATACAGTAACTAGATTACCAAGTATTTCTAAGGGGGTTCCAAGCTGTTCGCTTATTCTTGGAAGAATAGGAGAGATGATCATGACCTGACTACTTGCTGCAAATACAAGTAGCCATAAAGCAAAGATGATTATATAGGGGTTGCCGTCTTGTTCTTTTGTCATTCCATAATTTTAAATCAAGATATACTCACTATTTATAAAAAGCAGTAAATATTTTATTATCTGTTTTTTCAAAAAACCCTCAGGAATCAACCTAAAACAAATGTTCTATTGTAGTTTTATATTCTTGAAAATTGATGAAGTATTTTAGCAGGCATTATTCTCATTTCTAAAAAAAAAGTAGTTTATTGTAACATTAATAATTACCAATCATCATTTATAGGCAACCCAATTTAATTTAGGTTTCGTACATTAGTAGGGCAATTACTGGTAAGTATGAGTTTTATCATAATCAAGCTCCAACTTTAAGTTCTGTAAATAGAAGAATAGGATCATGGCACAGTTCAGGCTAAAAGCGGTATCACAAAAAGGAAAAATTGTACAAACTGAATTTGAAGCTGAAAACAAAAAGGAAGCTCAAGTCAAAGTTGATCGACTCTCAAAGACTAACGGATTAAAAATAAAATCTGTTGATGAGAAGAAGATGTTCATGTACAAGGTTCAGCGGCCTGGTAAATCAGTAGTTACTGGAGAACAAGAAGCCTACAGTAAAGAGGAACTTGAAAAAGCATTAGTAAAGCTCGGGTACACGGTTAAAAGCATAAATAAGAAGCTCTTTGATTTTAAGGGCAGTGTACCGCAACAAGAGGTAGTTACATTTATTCGCCTTTCTGCTGACTTACTCAACCAACAGCTTCCCTATGATGAAATTCTGAATCTTCTTTACGAAGACACGCAGAATAAACGAATGAAAGAGGTAATTAAAACCATTCAGAAAGACCTTAAGGATGGTAAGGAAGGTTCGGAAGTGTATGGCAAGCATGAAGATGTATTTGGTAAGTTTGCCGCATACATGCTTAGTGTGGCTTCAACATCGGGTAACATGGCACTGGTTTTTGAAAGTACTGCCAAGTTCATGGAGCGTGATGCTGAATTTAAAAAGAATATGCGACGAGCCTTAATGATGCCGGCAGTTACTGTTCTTGCCGTTATCGGTGTTGTTTTATTCTACGTAGGGTATATTTTCCCCGCTACAGCTGAACTATTCCTGGAAATGGACATTACTCTTCCTCCAATGACAGCCGCAACACTTGATTTAAGTTATTGGCTTAGAGATAATTGGATTATGATACTGCTCTCGTTTATTATTCCGATAGTTACCTTTATCTGGTATATAAAAACCCCTCAGGGGCAGTTAATGAAGGATAAATACATAATTCATATTCCGGTAATCGGAGACCTTTTACACAAAACCAGTATTGAAATTTTTGCTAGGGTATTCTTTACACTATACAGTGGCTCTGGCCAAAATATCGAAGTGATTAAAGTGGCAGCAGAAGCTTGCCGAAATAAGTATATGGAAAAGCAGATTAAAGAAGTTGCTATCCGGAAGATGTTGAAAGATGGTGCGGGTTTAATAGAATCTATGGAAGCAACCGGGGTGTTTACAATAACTGCTATTAGTAGATTTAGGTTAGGTGCCGAATCTGGAGCTTTACGTGAGAACGCTAAACAGCTTGCTGAGTATTATGAAATTCAGACTACATATAAAATGCAGTCTGTTATTGATGTGATCAATTTATTCATAAATATGTTTATAATGGTTGCATTGATTGCGATAACTGTTGTTTCTTCTGAGTCTGCAGTAATTCAGCCGAACAAAGGTGTTTAAAAGGTTAAATGGGAAAAATTAATATCCGAAGACATATTGGTGATATCCTTGTAAACAAAGGGATAGTCACTGAAGAGCAGTTACAGAAAGGATTGTCCATTCTCTCTGAAGAACCGAAGGAAAGTAATCGGCGACTCGGGCAAATATTATCTCAGGATTTGGGGCTGAACCGGCACCTGATCATGAAGGAAATTGCTAACATCTATGCCTTTAGGGAGGTTTTGAGAGATATAGAGGAGATTCCTGAAGAAGTATTGGAACACATTAAAGAGAATGTAGAAGAACTCCCCAAAGAAATTGTTGATGAACTGGTTCATCACAAAGCACTTCCATACCAGAAGAGTAAAAGTTCTATAACTATTGCTGCGGCTGATCCCTCTGATCCGAATATTCAAAGTATTCTGAACAAGATTAATTTTAAGCAGACCGAATTGGTTTATTGCCAGTACGAGACAATTGAAACCATTTTGTCTAGTGTTTATGAACAGAAAAATGAGTTTCTGGATCTGCTCGAAGAAATAGATTATGAAGAACCTGATTTAGAAAAAGGTCAGGAAGAGATTGATGAGGAAGAGATTGATGCTGAAATTAATCAAAGTATGCTCAACTCTTTGGTTGAGGGTATGTTGGTTGAATCTGTTCGGCAGGGCGTAAGTGATATGCATATTGTACCAAGTTCACCTACAACCACAGACATCAGATTTAGGGTTGATGGTAAGCTTGCATTATGGTATCAACAAAAGAATGTTAAGCCTGAGGCTATTTCTGCTGTTATAAAGGATAAGACCAGAAATGTTGATCGTTTTGAAAGAGATGCCTCACAGGATGGTTTTATTCAGCGACAAATTGATGGGATAGGTATCCGGTATCGTGTTTCTATTATGCCAATTGTAGGTAAGCAATACGACCGGAAGTTCGAGTCTATCGTAATCCGGGTTCTGGATGATCGTAATGTTATTAGAGACCTTGATAAACTAGGGCTTCAAAAACAAGCTAAAGAAAATTTTGTCAAATCAATCCAAAAGCCTTCCGGAATCGTAATTATTACGGGTCCTACAGGTAGTGGTAAATCGACTACCTTGGTTGCTGCTTTATACTATGTTATTGATCCTACAAAAAACGTGCTAACGGTTGAGGAACCGGTGGAATACATTATTGAAGGGGCAAGACAGTTAAAAATCAGTAATCATATGAGTTTTGACCAATCTATTAGGGGGATTTTGCGTCATGACCCTGATATTGTTTTGGTAGGTGAGATGAGGGATTTAAAGACTGCTGAAATTGCGATTAAATTGGCAAATACCGGTCACTTAACTTTTTCCACACTTCACACTAATGACGCGCCAAGTGCTATTTCCCGTTTGTTCAAAATGGGAGTGGAGCCGTTTCTTATTGCCAATGCTGTGAACTTAGTTGTTGCTCAGCGTCTTATTAGAAGGTTGTGCAGTAATTGTAAGGAGGTGTATACACCTCATCCAGAATCAGCAAAAGGGATTGGGTTTACCGACAAAGAAATAGAAGAATCTACCTTTTATAAAGCAGTTGGTTGTGAAAAATGTAACCAAACTGGTTTTAAAGGACGAGCCGGTATCCACGAAGCACTTTATTTTTCCAAAGAAATTAAACAGATGATTTTAGACGCTGGTGGCGATATTGATGAAGGAGCCATTAAAGACTTAGCAATGTCGCAAGGTATGCTTACATTGCGTGGGTCTGGCAGGGAACGCATAAAAGAGGGTGTTTCTACTATCGAAGAAATCGTTGCAGCAACCATTGAAGATTAAAAGCGGAAAACTTGAAATTAAATATTAACTTAATGCATATTGCAAGTACTGCCAGCATCAACCATTACAGGGGTTTAGTATGAGTACCGAGATGTCAAATTCCGGCGATGAACTAATGACTGATTACATAAAAAAGTTTTTAAAAGAACCACCGTTACTTTTAAAAAACTTTCACTATGAGGATGTCTTAGAGTTTTTGCAGTTAGGAAAAGAAGAAAGATTTCTTTCAGATGAAATTGTCCTAAACGAGTCTGAATATGTTAACTCTGCATATCTTGTTGCAGAAGGCAAAGTATGTATATGGAAGGATAACATACAGTTGGCCACCTTAGGTGAAGGGAATTTTTTAGGGGAAACATTTCTCTTTAGTAAGAATAACAGAATGGCAAAAGTCACATCAGAAGGCGATTGTGTGCTTTTAAGGTACGAACGGTACGAAGCCTTGAATTTTTTCAGGAAAAAACCTGAAAAGTTGTTCAATATATTTACAAAGAATATCATCGAAATACAGCAGCGTAAAATCAGTAACATGAATGTTCAGTTACTAAATCTTAAAAAACGGTTATTAAACGATACAAACTGGTAAAACCCATACGGATATAAAATTATTTGAAGGTTAATTTCATCCTGATTTAGGCTAGAGATTAATTTATTTTAATTTTTTCGTAACAAAGATGTGTCTGGGTTATCCTGATATTTGTCATCACAATCTTATTTGGCTTTATATGGAGGCGGCAACAACAAATTTGAATAAATTATCTAAACTGGTAAAGCCAGTAATAGATAAAATCCCAAGTACTTCTCGAGGTATTGATCGCCATATCCACATCGGTGAAGTAGTTGAAAGCCTCAAAGAGGAACACAGAAAAGGACTTTCTGAAATATTGGATTCTTATCTCAAAAGGATGGAGAAGAATGAAGCTTCTGATATTGACCTCGGAGGACCTGGATGTGATGGAAGAATCTGGTATCGAATCTTTGGAGATAAAAAACCTGCCCGGGAACCAGAGAACTTAACGCTGGACGAAACAAATGTGCTGCTTCATAATGCCATTCTCCCCACACAAAGAAAGAGACTGGTAAAAGACAAAAACCTTGATTTCTCCTATTCAATATCTTTAGGCAATGGAGAATCGCAGCGATTTAGAGCTGATATGTATTTTGATCTTGAGCATTTAGCACTAAACATGCGTAAGATTGATAATACGATCCGTCCTTTTAAAAAATTAGGAGCCCATACTGAAGTTGCCAAAGCATTGAGTCTTAAATACTATAAGTATGGACTAACTCTCATTACTGGAATTACGGGTTCTGGTAAATCATCTACTCTTGATACAATCATTGATGCCAACAACAGAACGGTTGATTCTCATATAGTTATTATTGCATCGCCAGTTGAACTTATTCATACACCCATTAAATCGGTAGTTCGTCATAGGGAAGTTGGACGAGATGTTGAGTCATTTAAAGAGGGTGCTGTTCAGGCTCTTCGTCAGGATCCGGATATTATTGTTATTGGTGAGCTTCGTGATCCTGAAACGATTTTAACTGCTTTGGAAATTACCGATTCAGGACATAAAACATTTGGAACTCTTCACACTTCCTCTGCAATGGAGAGTATTGAACGTATATTGGGTGAAGTTCCAACTGAGGAGCAGAACCGAGTCAGAACACGACTCGCAGATGTATTGACTTGTGTAATTAGTCAGAAACTAGTCCCCAGCCTTGATGGCCGCCGTGTGATGGCCAAAGAAGTTTTATTGGTTAATGCCTCTGTTAAAGCTGCCATCAGAAACAACAACGTTGGTGAGATATACCAGATGTTGATGGAAGGAAGCGAGAAAGGTATGAATACCATGGAGCAGGATTTAAAGAGGCTATATACTGATGGCGTTATATCTAAAGAGAATGCATTGAATCACGCTAATAACAAAACCAAAATGGTTCAACTACTAAGCGAAATTAATTACTAGTTTCTATTTATATGGTTGGAAATAAAACTTTTACAGGCATAGTTGTTGATGAGGATTACCTAAAGGTTGCCAGGATTGAAGTTTCTGGCAAAAAGGTGACTTTATTGAGTCTGGATAAAGTACGTCTGGTCGAAAGTCTCAAAAAGAAGACTAAGAACACTCCTAAGGAAGAAGAAGTTGGCGACGTATTTGATACTTTAGATGACAGCCTGGACGATGAAGATGCTATTTTCGGTCTAGATGAAGGGGATGAGGAGGAAGAAGAGGTTGAACTGGATCTTGAGAATTTTGAAGATGATCTTGATGATTTAGATTTTGATGATCTTGAGAGTTCTGAAGAAATCGTTGATACTGACATGATCGACGAAACTGAAGCTGCTGCTTCTAATGAACTTCTAATTTATAATCTACTAACCCAGGTAGATAGCAAAAGAGCTGATGTAGGGATTAGTATTCCTGCGGGACAGACAATATTCCAGATTTTAAAAGACGTTGACTTCTCTGAAACAAAGAAGAAAGATCTTCAGGTAATAGTTGACGATCGTCTCGAAGCTTTACACGGGGTCTCAAAAGCGGAAGATTACTATTCATACTCAGTTCGCGATGATGGAGCGTTACTATTAACATCCATTGATGATGAACCCGATTTGTTGAAACTTTTAGATCGGAGCCGGGATATTTACAGGGGGAAATTATTCATTCAAGAAATTCTCCCGGATGAAATAATTTTACTTTCCCTAATTCGCGCTAATTATGAGTTAGAGGCTAACAGCATTACCGGAGTTGTACAGTTTGGTGAGAAAACAAGCCGGATTCTATTTCTAAAAGGAAGTCAGCTTTGGATTGTTTCACCAATCATTACTGAAGGGATTAAAAACCCAAAATTCCTAAATACTATTTTCAGTAAAATTCTTTTCCAGCTTGATACAGGTGAAGTGCCTAATCTTGATCGCTTGATCATTTGTAATAATTCTTTAGGAGATGCGGCCGTAGAATTTTTTGAGGAGAGATTTCAGGATGTGGATGTAGCCGAGTTTAGTTATTCCGATGATTTCCTCGATACCGGTGAGATTAAGCCAGACTCAATTCCATCATTTACTACTGCTATAGGGGCAGCCTGGTCAGCTTCAGGGTTTAGAAAAGAAGTATTTCCGAATATTTCATTTCTTCCTAATTATGTAATAGACCGCCAAAAGATTTTTAAACTGCAGTGGCATGGTTTTTTATTATTACTTCTGATTTTGCTGACCCCCATTATTTCAAACCATTTCTATACTCAGTACGCTACGGATATTGACCGATTAGAGAATGAAGTGAATACTCTTGACTCACAAATTCGCTCATTGGAACCAACGGTTCAAAGGTACAACCAGATTAGTGCCGAACTTGAACAAATTCAGTCAAAATTATCTTTGCTCAGCGAGCTCAACCAAGGGACGTTGAGGTGGTCAAAAAACTTAGGCCTTCTTAACAGCGGATTTGATGATGTAAATTCAGTTTGGCTTACCTCTATGAATCAGGTTGGAGAAGGTGATATTGAGATAAGTGGATATGCTATATATAAAAGCAGGATTCCTCAAATAGCTGATTTATTTGAGAATGCTACACTCCTAAATGTAACTGAGGATATAATTAGAGATCAAGAAGTATATGACTTCAGGTATATTATTAGAGACTTTTTTGAAGATGAAAATATATATACACCTGAAAGTGTTCAGGGAATTGAAGATTTAATACAGCAATAGGAGAACATTGTCGTACGCGGTCAGAAATACAATCATTCTTTTAGTAACATTAACACTCTTTGTAGGTGCCGCTTTCACCTATGTTAAGTTTTTTCAATTATCTGAACTTGAAGATTTGCAGACAGCAATTACGGAAAAGCAAAAAGATTTCAACAGTAAAAAAGCTACCAGCGATGCATTTCCTGAACTAAATCAGACCTATCAGCGGGCTCTTGTAATAGTAGATAATGCCGATAAGTCACTGTTTAAGTCACCAGATCCAGATGATGTTTATGACTATCTAAACTATATAAGTAATAGCAGTACCTCTTCGAAAGTGTATTTTGATTTTGTATTTATGGACTCTACCCGACAGGATCAATATGGTATTTTAAGAGCTGATATTAACGGATATGGTAACTACGAGAATGTTGTTAATTTCATAAATAAGATTGAGAATAGTCAGTTGCTTAACAAAGTGACGGGTCTTTCTTTGACTCCTCCGGGAGGAAGCGCAGTTGAAGAGTTAAGAGATATAACCTTTGGTTTCACATTGGAAAGCTATTACGAGCGAATATCGATACAGGAAGGTCTTCAGCGTACAGATCAGCTTGTTTTGGATGAAAATGTGTCAACTTATAATCCCTTTTTTCCTTTAATACGTACCGTTATAGAGCCTAATGAAGATAATCTGGTCAATATTGAACAAAGCAGGCTTATCGGATTAACAGGATCAAGAATATTTATAGTTGATCAGGGTGGGAATGTGAATTCACTCAGAAAAGGAGATAATGTTTATCTCGGAAAATTAGAATCTATAGACCTCAATAGTAAATCCGCTACTTTTAATCTAAACAAAGGTGGCATCACCGAATTGGTTACCTTGGAGATAGAGCGATGAAACCCATGAAAGAAAAATTATTTAAAATAGGTTTATTATCCCTTTTACTTTTTGGCTTGGTAAGCACAATAACACCAGGTCAGGTAAATGCGCAACAGGTTGTGGACCCTTTTAGGGAATACACCAACCCCGATGAGATTGTTACTTTTAATAAGAGTACAACTTATAATGAAGCTATTGAGATCATAAATACCTTCGCACAAGAGTATGAAAACAAATTTATCGTCGATAATTCCGGCTATAGCGGTACAATAGGTGTTAATCTGCCGGCTATGCACTGGAAAGATGCTCTTCAGTACATCATGAGATTTAATGATCTTGAAGTGACCGAGAATGATGACTTTTATGAGATTACTGTCGCCGCTCCAGAAACCAATAGAACTGTAGCTAGTACCCAAAGTGGTGGAAACACCAGTACCGGAGGTGGTGGTCAAGAACAAGCAGCTACTACTCAAACGCGTGAAATTAGAATTAACGCAACCTTCTTTGAGGGAAACAAAAGAGCACTTCAGGAAATTGGTATTGATTGGTCAACATTAACAAGTGATGTACCTGCTTCGCTTTCAGATTTTGTTGGATCTGAAGGAAGTGAATCATTACCGGCAAACAACTTTAATGATCAATTTGTATCGGTCAACTCCTATAATGCAGCAAGTGTATCACAAAATGCTTTTAACGCACTGGTTAATTTTGGTGAATTTGGACCTGGCATAAGCGTTCAAGCTTTGTTTAGTGCATTTGAAGCTGATAACCTTGGTAAAGTTTTAGCTACCCCATCTATTAAAGTTGTTGATGGAGAAGAAGGTAATATCCAGGTCGGTCAAGATTTCTCAATCAAGCAGAGAGACATCGCAGGTAACGTAACTGATAACTTCATAAGTACAGGTACCATACTGAATGTGACTCCGGAAATAATCACTTATGGGGATACATCTTTTATCTATCTAAACTTAGAAGTTGAACGTTCTACTGTTCAGCCTGATGTTGTAAGTACTATTGTAAACAAACAGGAAGCAACGACCTCTGCCATACTATTGGATGGTGAAGCAACTTATGTCGCCGGCCTTTACAGAACAGAAGAATCAGCTGTGAGAAGAGGAGTACCGATCCTTAAAGATCTCCCAGGATGGTTCTTTGGTCTCAGGTATTTATTCGGATATAATTCTAATGATTATTCTGAAAGTGAATTGATCATTATTTTACAGGCAGAATTGATTCAACCTGTATCAGAACGTCTTTCTCAACGCAAGCTTACACAAAGAGAAGTACTGAATGGCACCCGTGATAATATGAGGACAAACTTAGATCGCGTATTTGAGATGGAAGAGTTTACTGAGCCATTGGTTGATGATATTGAAGAGGAAGAAATGCCTATAGAAGAAGAATCTGATACTTTAGCAACTAACAATCAGGAGATGAGACCTGATACGGTATATATTGAAAGAGAACCTGAGCTAACTGAGGATCAAAAAGAAGTAGCTGAAGATCTTAGCATGCCTGTTGATCGTCCTGAACTCATGGTTGTGGTTCCAAAAGCTTTCAACCTTGATGAATACCTTGAGTATCAACAGAATGAGCAAAATGTTGAGACAATGACTGAGGAAACATCTGAGATGAAATATTTTGTTATTGGAGGATCTTTCCTTGTGCCCAGAAATGCAGAGAATTTTAAAACATCACTTAATGAGGAAGGGTACAATACCCAGATCTTGTTTCACCCAGAAACCAGATTCAATTATGTAGCTTACGAAGGTTTTTCTGATTTCCAAGCTGCAGTAGATAGGACAAGAGAAATTCGCGGTTCAATTAACAACGAAGCCTGGCTATTTACAATGAGAAACGGAGATGAGGAGGAATAACTACCTCGTTTCTAAGAGTGGGATTTTAGATACTCAATTGATACCCGGTTAAAAGCACCGGGGCGCTCCACATTACATACATGCCCACAATTCTCGATCACTTTGAGTGTAGAGTTATTGTGTTTGTTCACGATCTGTTTAACTGGAGGGAGAAACATATGGTCTTCACTTCCCATCACATAGAGCATCGGAGACTGCACTTCCTTTTCTTTGAAGTAACGCAATAGAGGGTTTACCTCATTGGTAAGCTTAAACCACCTTAAAAACTCTTTTTGATAGAGTTTCTTAGCTTCTCTGATAAATAAATTTCGGGATTTAGCATGTCTCTTCCGCGGCATAATGATCCAGGCAAAAAGACGATAAAGCCACATGTAAGGAATAAATCTTTTGAACATGTGTCCCATAAATACTAAAATTCTCGAACGTACATTAAGTCGGGTAATAGCTCCACATAAGATTGAGGATTTAACCCGGTCAGGTGCAATTTCAGCGATAGTCCGAATAATTATGGTTCCTAAAGACACACCTATAAAATGTGCTTTTTGAATTTTCAGATGATCCAAAACCTCGATGATATCTTTGCTGATAAATTCAAAAGAATAGTTTTCTTCATAGTATTTCTGAAGTAAGTCTTTAGATTTACCATGACCTCGCAGATCGACCATTAAAACATTGAAATGCTTCTTGAAATCCCGAAGTTGGTTAAACCAAATAGATGAGCTTCCACCTGCGCCATGAATAAACACGACCCAATCTCTCTTTTCTGAAGATTTATATTCCTTGTAATAAAGCATAAATAAGGGTACAAATAATTATCAACTTAGTAAATATGCTAATAGGTGATTAAACAAAATATACTAGAACCAGTGCATATACAATTTCAAAACTATTTCTCTTTTCATTTAGTTTAGGGAATAAGAAAATAAGGGTTAAAGAAAACCTTTTTTTCAGATAGAAATTGTTAATTTCTGCCCATGGAATTAATACGTGTTTTCATAAAACTAGCCGGCTTTATCATCGCAACCCTATTTTTTTATTCGCTGATAATGCTCTGCCTTATATTTTCATTTCTTGGGGTGAATTATGAAAAACTCAGAGGCTATTTACTTAGGACGTGGGGTAAGACTTGCTGCAGAATATTTGGAATGGAGCTGAAAATAAAAAATCCAGCCCCTGAACCGCCATTTTTATTGGTTTCAAATCACCTGAGCTATATCGATGTGTTTGTTCTGTTTTCTCAGCTTAGATGCCTGTTTGTTGCCAAAAGCGATGTTAAATCGTGGCCTTTATTCGGATTCATTATCCGAACCAGTGGAATTCTTTTTATTGATCGAGAACGAAAAAGAGATGTAACACGAGTGAATAAGCTTATTTCAAAAAATATCAACAACAATCAGGGTATTATACTTTTTCCTGAAGGGACGACCAGTCCGGGTTTCGATATCCTGCCTTTTCGAAGTTCACTACTGGAATATCCGGCATCTCAAAATATGCCTGTCTCATATGCTGCTATTTCTTATGAAACTGGAGAAGGAGCTGTACCTGCTTATCAGTCTATTTGCTGGTGGGATGAAACACCCTTTTCTACTCATTTTCTAAATTTTCTCAAACTAAAAAAATGCACCGCTACAATAAATTTTGGGACTCAAACTATTTTAGATAGTGACCGTAAATCGTTAGCTATGAAACTTAACAAAGCACTTGAATCTGAGTTTGATGAAGTTATTTCGGAAGAACGTTTTCTTAGCAAACATTCTGAATTTGTATCAGTACTTTCCTGAAAATATTTAATTGCTAGTGTGTGAATCTGTTAAAGCCTTTACTGCTATTATTGCTGCCTCTGTTGGTATTTAAGGCTGTTCCTGAAACTCCTGCTAAAGAAGGCATTGACAAATTTAGTTATTCAATAGTATCCCAAGATACTTTATCGAATTCTTTGTTTGAACCGCAAGTCCCCGATTCAAATCAGATTAGTAAAGACAGTCTGGAAAAGCTGGTTCCATATCTTAACAGAGTTGAAAAACGCTCCGGAAATGAACTTTTAGTTGTCTATATGTTGCTGATCATACTTTCTACTTTACTAAGTGAGGATTTAGCATGTATCGCTGCAGGATTGATGGTCGCTAATGGTTTAATCGCTTTCTGGCCTGCAGCTATTGCCGCCGTTGCTGGAATATTTATGGGTGACTTCTCTCTTTATTTCGCTGGGCGATTACTCGGTAATTCTATATTTACAATTCCACCTTTCAAATGGTTAGTGAAAAAAGAAAATGTGTACAGTGCTGAAGCTTGGTTTGAGAAGAAGGGACCCGTAATACTTGTACTAAGCCGATTTATTCCAGGAAGCAGATTTCCTGTTTATATGAGTGCAGGGATTTTAAAGACTAGCTTCTGGAAGTTTTTGATATACTTTGGGCTCACTGCATTGTTATGGACGCCCACCTTTGTTTGGTTCTCGGTATTCGCCGGAAGTGAACTGCTCATGTTTTATGAAAGCTATGAGGATTATGCGCTTTGGATAATTTTAGGGGTGTTTGTCTTTTTGATCGTATTCTTGCGCTATCTCATTCCTATTATGAAAACCAAGTTTAAGATCTGAGTTTTAAGTACTCATTAGCCGTTCTTTTAATTCCTCAAAATCATTACCAAATGCGATCGACTTCTTTTCTTTACTCTTAAATTCTAAAACTGGGGTTAACGGTTCATCGATTTCATTCTCAACTGTTTCCTTGAATTTATAAGGATGAGCTGTTTCCAGGAAAATACCTGTTCCACTATTTTTATCTAGGTATTTCTGCAATCCCAGGAAACCAACTGCTCCGTGCGGATCTAAGATGTAACCTGATTTTTCATATACTGATTTGATAGCTTTTCTGGTTTCATCGTCAGTAAAAGAATAGCCTGTTATTGATTCAGTCATTTGCTTATGAGAGCCTGAAAATAAATCCAGCATACGTGCAAAATTACTTGGATCGCCAACATCCATGGCGTTAGAAATGGTCTCAGTACTTGTTTTAGCAGAATACTTTGAGGTTTTCAGATACTCCGGTACGGTGTCATTTATATTAGAGCAGGCCAGAAAATGATTAATTTTCAGACCCATTCTTTGAGCGATAAGTCCGGCAGATAAATTACCGTAGTTTCCGCTAGGAACTGAAATGACTACTTCATTCCTTTTTTCTTGGGGAAGTTGACCAAGACTATAGAAGTAATAAATACTCTGTGGCAGTAACCGTGCAATGTTGATGGAGTTGGCTGAAGTCAGGTTCGCCTTTTCTGTAAGCTCCTCATCAAGAAAAGCTTGTTTTACCATCTTTTGGCAGTCATCAAAAGAACCATCTACTTCAAGCGCAGTAATATTCTTGCCTAAAGTTGTCATTTGCTGTTCCTGGAAATCACTGATTTTCCCCGAAGGATATAAGATAATGACTTCGATATTAGGGACTTCGTAGAATCCCTGAGCAACAGCACTTCCTGTATCGCCGGAGGTAGCTACCAAAACTGTCAGCTTTTGATCAGTCTCTTTGGTGAAATGACTTAGGCTGCGAGCCAGGAATCGTGCTCCTACATCCTTAAAAGCAAAAGTAGGTCCGTGGTATAGCTCAAGCGAGTAAAGGTTCTCAGAGACTTCAATCAAAGGAATATCAAAGTTCAGAGTTTCTTCTACAATATTGGATAGGACATCTTTAGGAATTTCATCACTAACAAACTGTTTCAGTACTTTAAAACCAATTTCCGATAACGTATGGTTTTCTAAATTCTTGAAAAATGAAGAGGGTAGAGCTGAGATCTTCTCAGGCATATAAAGCCCATTATCATCAGGTAATCCTTTGAAAATGGCTTCTTGAAAATTAGCGAGGGGTGATTTTCTATTGGTGCTGTAATACTTCATCTCAGAACCTCAGCACCTTTAGTATTTATTCCGGAAACGTGTACGAAACTTTCGAGCCCTATGCTTTTGTAAAGTTCCTCATATGATTGTGCTACTTTCTGAGCATTCTCTTCACCTCTGCACAAAGCAAAAATTGATGGACCTGAACCCGATATACTGCAGCCCAAAGCTCCCGTTCTTAAAGCCGACTCTTTTGCTTTTTGAAAAGAGGGTATTAACATTCCACGAATGGGTTCTGCGATTACATCCTGTAAAGAGCGCCCTATGAGTTCATAGTCTGCTTTGGCCAAGCCGCTAACCAAGCCTCCAATATTTCCCCATTGCGTGATAGCATCTTTGAGCTCAATCTGTTTACGGAGCATTTTCTTTGCGTCCGCAGTTTTAATTTCAATTTGCGGGTGAACTACTGTGGCGTACAAATTGCCCGGATAATCTAGAGTGACAACATCCAACGGTTCATAACTCCTGATCAAAATAAATCCACCCAGAAGGGAAGGAGCTACGTTATCAGCGTGAGGAATGCCGGAGGCAATTCGTTCACCTTCCATTGCAAAGGGTACAAGTTCTTTACTTTCAAAAGGATTGCCAAGTAATTCATTAAGCCCAAATACCGCTGCTGCTGAACTTGATGCACTTGATCCCAATCCACTTCCGGGCTTAACTTTTTTGGTCAACTCAAACTCAAACCCGAAGTCTGGTTTTGAATCTAAATGTTCTATTAAAGCCTGTGCGGCTACAGTAAGGACATTTTCTTTTGGGTTTTTTGAGAGGGTTTCAGAACCATGAATAGCTGAAATCACTAGTCCGGGTTCTTTGGTTTTACGAATAATGAGCTCGTCTCCAATATCGCGGAGAGCAAAACCCATTACGTCAAATCCACACGCTACGTTGGCAACAGTTGCAGGAGCAAATACTTTTATTGATTCCATATCAAGCGGATGCGATTTTCATGATGTCTGCGAAGATACCTGAAGCTGTAACAGCCGCTCCGGCTCCGGCTCCTTTAACAACAAGGGGTTGTTCACTATATCGATTGGTGTAGAATAGAACAATGTTATCCTTGCCTCCCAAATTAAAGAAAGGGTGGTCAGAAGCAAACATTTCTAATCCAGTCTCAGCTTTACCGTCTTTAAAAGTGGCAACATACTTGAGGCGTTTTCCATCTGCATGAGCATTAGTATATAGTCTTTGAAATACCTTTTCATGTTCGTCCAATTTTTGGTAGAAATCGTCAAGGCTATCAACTTCCATACATTCCTCGGGGACAAAGCTATTGTTTGTGATATCGTCCAGTTCGAGTTCAAACCCACTTTCCCGGGCAAGAATAAGAATCTTCCGCATTACATCAACACCGCTGAGGTCTAATCGAGGATCAGGTTCAGTAAACCCTGCTGCCTTCGCTTCTTTAACTACTTCACTAAACTTTGTGGAGCCGTTGTAGTTATTGAAGATAAAGTTCAATGTACCGGAAAGGACCGCCTGAATTGTATGGATTTCATCACCGCTTTTAACCAAATCATTCAGGGTAGAAATAACGGGAAGTCCGGCTCCAACATTGGTTTCAAATAAAAACTTCGATTTATACTTCAGTGCGGCATTAGTCAGCTGCTTGTAGTTTTGATAAGATGATGAACAAGCTACTTTGTTTGGAGTCACCACAGAGATACTGCTTTCAAGCACATCTTGATAGAGTCCGGCTATTTCTTCTGATGCGGTTGAATCAATAAAGACGCTATTTCTAAGATTAAGCTCATTCATTTTTTCAATGAAAAGAGAAGTATTCATTGATTCGGACTTATTCTCCAAAAGCTGCTCCCAGCTGTCTAAATCAATGCCTTCCTCATCAAAATACATTTGCCGGGAATTGGCCAGTCCAGTAATCAAAACATCAAGATTATGCTTTTTAGTCAGGTATTCCTGCTGTGCTTTCACCTGTTCAATAAAGACTTTACCGACATTCCCTACGCCAATCATAAACAGGTTAAGTTTTCGGCGGTCGGAAAGGAAGAAACTCTCGTGAATACTGTTTAAAGATTTTTTGAGATCTTTTTTAGCGATCACCACAGAAATATTCAGCTCAGTTGATCCCTGTGCAATTGCCCGCACATTTACCCCATTGTGACTTAGCGTATCAAAAAGCTTGGCACTTACACCTACTTGCTTCTTCATGCGAGAACCGACTAAAGCAATAATCGAAAGGTCTGTTTCTACATCAAGTGGGTTTATTTTATGAGTTTCTATCTCATAGGAAAACTCCTCTGATATGGCTTTTTGGGCTTTTTCGACATCATCTAAAGCAATACCAACTGTAATGGAATGTTCTGAGGAAGCCTGTGTGATCATAATCACATTTACCTGCTGCCGGCTTAACGAGCCAAACAGACGGTATGAGATATTGGGTACTGCAATCATACCTGAACCGGTGAGTGTGCACAAAGCAATTTCCTGAATGCATGAAGTTCCCTTGACAACCTGACCTTCATCGGAACCATCTTTTGAAATCAGGGTACCGGGATTTTCAGGGTCGAACGTATTTTTGATATGAACCGGAATTTCCGAATCCAGAACAGGTTGAATGGTTGGCGGGTAAATGACCTTGGCTCCAAAATGGGAAAGTTCCATGGCTTCTTCGTAGGAGAGATGCTCAATAGGGTGAGCAGTTGGAACAAGTCGCGGATCTGAAGTCATCATTCCGTTTACATCGGTCCAGATCTGTAATTCCTTGGCATCCACAGCTGCAGCTATTAATGCGGCAGAGTAGTCGGATCCTCCGCGTCCTAAAGTGGTTGTAAATCCATCTTCTTTGGATGAAGCCACAAATCCGGCACAAATGGAAACCGGAGAAGAAGCATCTAGCTGTTTCTTTATCTCGGTGTACGTTAAAGTGGTATCTACTGCAGCCTTACCAAATTTGTTATCAGTTCTAATCAACTTCCTAGCATCCAAAAGTTGAACGTCCAGACCCGAACTATTTAAATAATCGGTGATAATTCCTGCTGATAAAATTTCGCCATAGCTTAGAATATGATCGAATGAGCGAGGGGAGAGTTCCCGGATCAAAAACACTCCACGGCAGATATCCTCCAAATCATTGAGTAATAGCTTGGTTTGGGTAAGTGTAGAGCTTCGCTCCTGAACGGAAAGCAAATCATTACATAGTTCAAGATGTCTTGTTTCGATAGATTTTAAGATTTCTCTATAACCCTCGTCACCTTTAGAAGCTAAGAGTGCACATTCCTGAAGCTGGTTGGTGATTCCTCCCAGTGCAGAAACGACGACAGCTACTTTATCCGACTCTGACTGAGAACGAATGATATGCTGGACTTTTTTTAGGTTTTCAGCAGTGGCTACAGATGTTCCACCAAATTTCAATACTAACATAATGAGTGATACTTAGATTAATGACTTTAAAGCTGTTAGATGTTGGCGCAATGCCAAGTGGCGATATGAGATGAGCACCCCCTAAGGGGTTGTAATAATCGTGATTGTAGTAGCGGAAGAAACCATAGACATAGCAGTGCTCAAAGCCATTGAAAGAGCTTGGTAATAAGTGCTATTTGTATGATTTAATACCATGGGTTTAGTCTATTTTATTTAGGCTTTAAAGTAAACCCTAACTATAAAAAAGAGTCTAAGTGATTATAAATTAAATAGAAGCATTGCCTTGGTAGCGCTTTTAATTTGTAGTGATTTTATTTGTGAAGTAAAAAAATTATAGAGATTGGGTATAAAATCAATTCAATAAAAAAGCCCGACTCTTCTCAGAACCGGGCCGGTACTTTTGGTACCCTAAAGAAACTATACAGATTCTATAATGGAATTCAGGGTTTTGCTTGGACGCATGAAATCAAACACGAGCTCACGGTCTGGCCAGTAGTAACCATTGATGTCTTGCGGAGATCCTTGCGCATCAATCAATTCCTTGTTGATCGCATCTTCATTCTCAGCAAGTTTCTGAGCAACGGATTTAAACCGCTCGGCCAGCTCAGCATCTTTATCCTGATCAGCAAGCGCTTCTGCCCAATACATAGCCAGGTAGAAGTGACTTCCACGATTGTCATGCTCATTCACTTTACGTGAAGGAGATTTATCATTTTGAAGATATTTAGAAGTAGCAGTATCTAAGGTTTCTCCAAGGATCTTAGCTCGTTCGTTATCGAATGTTTTACCAAGGTGATCTAAGGAAACAGCCAGAGCGAGAAATTCACCCAAAGAATCCCAGCGTAAGTGACCTTCATCCAGAAACTGCTGAATATGCTTTGGAGCAGATCCTCCAGCACCGGTTTCAAATAACCCACCGCCGTTCATTAATGGAACAATAGAAAGCATCTTTGCGCTGGTTCCAACTTCAAGGATGGGGAAGAGGTCAGTGAGATAATCGCGCAGTACGTTTCCGGTTACAGAAATGGTGTCTTTACCATCTTTAATTCGATCTAAAGAAAAGCGCATTGCTTTTACCGGCGACATGATATGAATTTCTAGTCCGTCCGTATCAAACTCAGGCAAGTAAGTATTTACTTTTTTGATGAGTTCGGCGTCGTGCTCTCTGTTTTCATCTAACCAAAAGACGGCAGGATCACCGGTTTCACGAGCTCTGCGAACAGCAAGTCCAACCCAGTCTTTAATGGGAGCGTCTTTTGTTTGGCACATTCTCCGAATGTCACCTTCTTCAACAGGATGCTCTACAACGGTTTTTCCTGCCTTATTAACCACTCGTACAGAACCATTTCCTGGAACTTCGAATGTTTTGTCGTGTGAGCCATATTCTTCGGCCTTCTTAGCCATCAGTCCAACATTAGGAACACTTCCCATTGTAGTAGGATCAAAAGCTCCATGCTCTTTGCAAAAGTCGATGACTTCCTGATAAATTCCTGCGTAACTGCTTTCCGGAATTACAGCCTTGGTGTCTTGAGTTTCATCGTTCTTATTCCACATTTGTCCGGAAGTTCGGATCATGGCCGGCATGGAAGCATCAATAATAACATCACTTGGTACATGCAGATTAGTGATTCCTTTATGGGAATTTACCATGGCTAAGTCAGGGCCATTTTCGTAACACTTCTGAATATCTGCTTTGATCTCAGCTTGTTTGTCATCAGGAAGATCTTTGATTTTAGCTTCCAGATCACCAAAACCATTATTGGGATCAACTCCAATTTCAGAAAGCGTTTCTCCATGCTTTTCAAACACGTCTTTAAAATAAACTCTTACAGCATGACCAAAAATAATCGGGTCAGAAACCTTCATCATGGTTGCTTTCATGTGCAGAGAAAATAGAACGCCTTTGTCTTTTGCATCTTGAATTTCATTCTCGAGGAAACTGATTAACGCTTTTTTACTCAATGCTGCTGCATCAATAACTTCACCAGAAAGAAGAGGAGTGCTTTCTTTTAAAACCTGAACATTTCCATCCGTATCAACGAATTCAATTTTTACATCATCGGCATCTGAAAGAGTGACCGATTTCTCAGAATGAGCAAAGTCATGATCGTCCATAGTAGATACATGTGATTGAGAATCTGACGACCATTCACCCATGGAGTGAGGATTGTTGCGAGCGAACTCTTTTACAGCTTTTGGTGCTCTACGGTCGCTGTTTCCTTCACGCAGGACAGGATTTACAGCACTACCTTTTGCTTTTCCGTATCGAGATTGAATCTCTTCTTCTATATCATTTTTCGGTTCTTCAGGGTAGTCAGGAATTTTATATCCTTTTTCCTGGAGTTCTTTGATAGCTGAAACTAATTGAGGTACTGAGGCACTGATATTAGGAAGCTTCATAATGTTGGCTTCCGGTCTTTTGGCTAATTCACCAAGCTCAGCTAAATCATCCGAGACTTTCTGCTCATCCGTTAAATAGTCAGGAAAGGTGGCAAGAATACGTCCGGCCAGAGAGATGTCTTTGGTCTCAACATTTACCCCTGCAGCTTTTGTGTAAGCTTCTACAATGGGTAAAAACGAGTGTGTGGCTAGGTAAGGACCTTCATCAGTTATGGTATAAAAAATCTTGGCTTTATCAGTGCTCATTTTTTAAGTAAGTGCTTAGTGTTTATTGATTTCAGTTATATAATGTGAAGTTCGACAAAATGATTTCCGAAGGAAAATAATTGGGCTTGGAGTTTACAAATTTTAGACTCAAAAGGATATTGTGGATATCAGAGCAAGATTAACTGTTTAAGATTCGATTTTTCCGTCTCTTATTCAGTATATTAGATAAGATATGTTAGCCACTAGCGTTAGCCATCCAAAGCCAATAAAATTGAGGTGTTGTTATGATCCGACCAATGTTCGGCTTCCGGCCAAAGCCCAAAAAATTCGATTACCCCTTTCGATATTACGATCCTGAAAAGGACGAAAGGGAAAAACGCCGTAAGCGTATAAAATTTGAATCACACACCCGACGTCGGCCGGCTCAATTTTCCCGAGTTGTTTTCTTTGCGGCCTGCCTCGCACTTGTTGTATATTTACTTTCACTTTAAAAGAACTACAGACTTACATTGAGCGATACCCGGATCAGCGATTCCATTATACATCAGCTTCCCCCAGAAATAAGTAATAAAATTGCGGCAGGAGAGGTCATTCAGCGCCCAGCCTCTGTAGTTAAAGAACTCATAGACAATGCTGTAGATGCCGGTGCAGATGAGCTTAGAATCCTTATTCAGAATGCAGGGCGGACACTAATACAGGTTTCTGATAACGGCTGTGGAATGAGCAAGGAAGACCTTCCACTCTGTTTTGAACGTCACGCTACATCCAAAATTAATACGGTTGACGACCTTTTTAAAATCCGTACGCTGGGTTTTAGGGGTGAAGCCATGGCTTCCATAGCTTCGGTTTCTCAGGTTACGGTTAAGACGAAAAGAGCTGAAGACGAAAACGGCTGGGAATTTGAAGTTTGGGGTGGTGAAGAACGAGAGATCAAACCTACGGCAACCGATAATGGAACTACCATAGCCGTTCGTAATTTATTTTTTAATGTACCTGCCCGCCGGCAGTTTTTAAAGACCGATGTTACCGAGCTTCGCCATATTATCCGAACCGTTCAATATGCGGCAATAGCCAGTACAGATGTTGCTTTTTACATCGAAGCTGATGGGGATGTGATTTATGATTTACCAGTTCAGGACCTGAAAGACCGGGTCACACAAATTTTTGGCAGTTCTTATAAAGCGAGTTTGATTGAGTTTGCTGAAGAAACCAGCTACGTTAAAATTCATGGATTCGCTTCTGACCCTAAATTGGCTAAAAAGAGCAGGGGAGAACAGTTCCTTTTTGTGAATGGGCGTCCTTTTCAACACAGGTATCTGACTCACGTTATTTTGAGTTTATATGATGCGTGGACCCGTAATAATGAATATCCGTTCTATGCTCTTTTCTTTGATATTGACCCTGCTAAGGTAGATGTAAACGTTCACCCCGCTAAGATGGAAGTCAAGTTCGAAGATGAGCGAAGTGTGATTCAATTGGCACGTTCAGTAGTGAACCGGGCATTGAACAAGCACTTTCAGGTTCCAAATATTGAACAGAATGACGATCCTTTTTTAAGTGATGATTCCTCGAAGGGATTTGGTTCCGGTTTTAGTTTTAACACTCAGAATAGCCGGCAATCTGGAAGCGGTGATTTTCAAATTCCTTCCCGAATTAATAACCGCTCTTCAAATATTCAGGGTAAGGGGGATGAATTTGGTGAGCAGCTATACGGAAGAGGGTCATCAATACAACAACCAAATTATACTGGAGCCGGTAATTTTGAACCTTCAGAAGAAGAGCAAAAGAAAGTCACCCAGGATAAAGGGTTTTGGCAGCTTCATAATTCTTATATCCTGACGCAAACACGTACAGGGCTTACTGTTATTGACCAGCATTTGGCCCATAAACGCATCATCTTTGAAAAAGCGATAAACGCCACCGAGGAAGCTCTGCCAAGTACTCAACAGCTATTATTTGCTCAAACACTGGAGATGTCTGCTTCTGATTATACACTTCTGAAAGAACTTCATTCTATCATTCAAAGAATGGGATTTTCAGTTCAGCTTTTGAGCGGAAATACCGCCATGATAAACGGCGTACCTGCTGATATCGAAATTGGTAATGAAGAGGAGGTGTTGATTTCGATGCTTCATCAATATCAGGAATTAGGGCAGAAGGTGAAGCTGGAAGCTCGTGAGAAATTGGCAATCGCATTTGCTGCTAAAGCTGCTATTCCCCGGGGAAAGAAACTCACCGAGCAGGAGATGGAAGGATTAGTTGATCAGCTTTTCGCCTGTGAACAACCGTATATGGATCCTCTCAAGAAGCCTACGATAAGCTACATTCCACTGGACGAGATTCAGGCGCGGTTTAGATAGTAATAGTCATCTCCTTTACCTAGTTTATTGTCTAATACCTCCCGAATAATCTATATCTAGCCATACTGACAATAATATCTACTTTAGCGAAGCATGGAATGCTTTCTTAGTCAAATTTTGATGCAAATCCTGTAGTGCTCAATGTAACTACCCCAATCATTTTGTGGCAAAGATTCTTCGGGAGTACCCTCAGAATGACTTTTTTATTATGTTTTTGATATGGCAGCCTATACTTATATCGTAACTAACCCAGGCAGAAAGGTACTTTACGTTGGAGTAACCAATGATCTGCGAAGGCGGATCGTGGAACATTATTTAGAAAGGGGATCGCAAAAGTCATTTGCTGGCAGGTATTATTGCTTTAATTTAATCTGGTATGATTCTTTTCCTTCAATGCATGAAGCTATTCAGGCTGAAAAGAGAATAAAGGGCAAGAAAAGAAAGTGGAAAGAAGATTTGGTTAGCCAAATAAACCCAAGTTGGAATTTTTTAAATAAAGAAGTGCTAGGAGAATGGCCTCCAAATAAAACTCAACCTCCTAAGTCATCCTGAGCATACCTGCGAAGGATCTTTCCTTTTGCTTAGCATATGAGTTTTAAAGGTGATTTTTGACTTCTTCTACGTCCTTATTTTAATCATATCTTATCCATACTGTAATTCGGTTCTTGGATAAATTCCTTATACTTATCTCTTTCTTAAGATCACAAGATCATCTACATGAACATTCTGGCGGTTGAACCATTTTACAGCGGCTCGCATAAAGCTTTTCTTAAAGGACTCGAAAAGCATTCCAGCCATAATATCATTCCCATAAAGCTCAATTATAAAGGCTGGAAATGGAGGATGCATGGGGATTCTGTATCACTTGCTGAAATGACAAATAAAGTAGATGAGGAGATAGATTTACTGCTTACGAGCAGCATGACAAACCTTCCGGCCTTTATGGCGCTTACAAATCCGAGGTTTGCTCATACACCCACCATCATGTATATGCATGATAATCAGTTCACCAGACCTATTCCAGAAGGAGAGAAGAGGGATTTGACTTACTGCTACATCAACTATCTGAGTATGCTGGTGGCTGACAAGCTTTTATTCTCTTCCCAATTTCACTTAGATGATTTGTTAGAAAACTTGCCTAATTTTCTCGACAATTTCCCTGATGCTAATAAGTATAATACCGTAAATAGGATTGCAGAAAAAAGCATTGTAATGCACCCCGGTCTGGATCTTAAAGGATTTGATAAACAACCGGATACCAGAAGTCAGAACGAGAACCCGGTTATTGTCTGGAACCAGCGCTGGCAGTTTGATCGTAATCCGGCCATGTTTTTTCGGGTACTGAATCGACTCAATGATATTGATCTTAAATTTGATCTGATTTTGGCGGGAGATACTCAGCACGAAAAGCCTGAAGAGTTTGAAAAAGCCTGGCAACGCTTTGGACAGCAGATTACTCATTTTGGATATGTTGATGACAAAGAGAACTACAGCAAGCTATTGCATTCTGGAGATATCGTAGTGTCTACAGCCAGCTATGAGTTTTTCTGTGTAGCCATCATGGAGGCGATATATTGTGGATGTCACCCATTGGTGCCCAACAGTTTACACTATCCTGAACTGATTCCAAAAAGCTTGCATAATCCTTTACTTCATGCTCCGGTTTTGTATGATAACGAGGACGATCTCTTCCATCACCTTAAAGAATTGTTGACTGGTAAGACCAAATCTCTTCCCAAGAATTCACTTCAAAATATTAACAAGCATCTGGATTGGACGAAGCGCATCAAAGATTTTGACGATTTATTTGAAGAAATGATATAATCTCCTGACTTACTTCGCTGAGATTTACTATAATCAGCAAATTGGATTTAAGTTAATACGGGATTGCAATGCGAAAAGTGAATGGATTTTTAGTTCTACTGTTCTCACTAATAATGGTAAGTCAAGCCAATGCTCAGCTTCAGGGCACTGACTTGTTAAATGAGCCAACAGATATTTCACCGGAATTCACCAATTTCAAAAACACCTATTATCTGGCTGATGAACTTGCTTCCTTTGATCCGGAGACAGCTTCAGGAACCATTAGATATAACAGATATGAGTATTCAACCCGGATGGCATTTAACAATATGCTTGCCGGCCTTAATGCCGTAGATGCCAATGAATTTCCGGGCACTGAGTATGCTGCAAGCCCTGAACTCCCTTTTTCAATCGAATTTATTTCTGATCGTACAATTCGGTTAAAGGCTACTTCGGGTCCTCAGTTTACCGACCATGAATCTTTGATGTTGTTAAACGGTACAGCTCCAACGAATAGGGAAGCATGGTCTTATTCCAAAACCTCAGAAGGTCACGTTTATGCCAGTGAGCATGGAAAAGTGGTTATAACAGAAAGCCCCTGGCATGTTTATATCTATGATGAAAATGACAAATTATTGACCAGTACGGTACACAGAACAGATGTGACCAATACATTTACCCCGGTTTTACCTTTTTCTTATGTTCGCAAAGCGGATGATTATTCTCGCCAAATGGCTGCTGTGATGTCGCTCTCACCGGGTGAGAAGATTTTTGGATTTGGAGAGTCTTTCACTCAATTCAATAAGCGGGGAGAGAAAGTTGTGCTTTGGGTTGATGATGGAAACGGAACTCAAAATGAAACCATGTATAAGCCGGTTCCATTTTATATGAGTAGCCGGGGATATGGAGTTTTCATGCATCACTCAACGCCTATTACTGTAGATGTTGGGAAATATTACAATCCAGTTAACTCGATGATGATTGGCGATGACGAACTGGATTTATTCTTTTTCTTAGGTGAACCAAAAGACATTTTAGATGAATACACTGAGTTGACCGGCAAGGCTCCGATGCCTCCGCTTTGGTCGTTTGGCTTTTGGATGAGCCGGATCACCTACTTTTCTGAAGCGGATGGAAGGGAAGTAATCAAAAAGCTTCGAGACTATGAAATTCCAGCTGATGTGCTTCATTTTGATACCGGTTGGTTTGGGGTTGATTGGAGAAGTGATTATAAATTCCCCAAAGACCGTTTTCCAAATCCAGAAAAAATGATCAGCGATTTTAAAGACGACGGATTTCATATATCCCTTTGGCAGCTTCCTTACTTCACGCCCAAAAACACGCTATTCCCAGAGATTGTAGAAAATGGATACGCTGTAAGAGATCAAAAAGGGAATCTGCCTTACGAGGATGCAGTCCTTGATTTCTCGAACCCTGAAGCTGTGAAGTGGTATCAGGATAAACTGGAACCACTACTCAAGATGGGAGTGGGAGCGATTAAAGTAGATTTCGGAGAAGCCGCTCCAGAAAATGGTATTTACGATTCTAACCGTACGGGATGGTACGAGCATAACCTTTACCCACTGCGTTATAATAAAGCGGTTGCCAATATTACGAAAGAAGTTCATGGCAATGGCTTTATATGGGCTCGAAGTACCTGGGCAGGAAGTCATAGGTATCCTGTGCACTGGGGCGGTGATCCGGCTACAACCAACACAGCTATGTCTGCAACATTACGAGGCGGACTTTCAATTGGCTTGACCGGATTCACCTTTTGGAGCCACGATATTGGCGGTTTTGTAACGGCAACACCTGAAGACCTTTATCGCCGTTGGACTCCTTTTGGAATGTTGACCTCTCACGTACGGTCTCATGGAAATCCACCTACTGAACCGTGGGAATATAGCGACGAGTTTTTGGAAGGATTTCGGAAGGCAGATAACATGAGGTATAAACTAATGCCTTACCTCTATTCCCAAGCCAAGCATAGCTCAGAACGTGGCTTGCCGATGCTAAGGGCCTTATTTGTTGAATATCCTGATGATCCCGGATCGTGGCTGATTGATGATCAATATCTTTTTGGGTCTGATATGCTGGTAGCTCCGTTGTTTGAAAATGTGGAACAGCGGGATGTTTATTTGCCACCCGGCACATGGATTGACTATCAAACCGGGAAAGCGTACAAAGGCGGCTGGCATTCCATTGAGGCGGGAGAGATTCCGATTATTGCTTTGGTGAAATCAGGTTCAGTGATTCCTCATATCAAGCTTGCTCAATCCACTGAGTTTATGGACTGGTCTGAAATTGAGCTCAAAGTTTATTCTGTTGATGACATGGATGCATCAGGATATATATTTGTACCTGAAGGTGATGAACTCCAAGAAATTACCCTTACCTCCAGAAATGGAAGCTTCCGGCTGACGGATAGTCCATATGGGGATAAAGTCAGCTTTAAAATTACAAAAGCTAATTAAAAAGGAGCGTCTTCGTCAGGAGCAGGGCTGTGTGGCATAGGTGGAGGTCCGTCATTTCCACCTGAAGGCCCGCCATTATTTCCACTTCCACCACCATCAGTTAAAAAGGGATCTTCTTTATCGGCGGAAGTTAGGTTTTCGAAACGGGCATAGTCTTTCACGAAGTACATCATTTTGCTTCCAACAGGTCCGTTACGCTGCTTTCCGATAATAATTTCGGCAATACCGGCAGTTGACTGGCCTTCGGCTGTTGTAGTAATACCATAATATTCCGGTCGGTAAAGAAACATAACGATATCAGCATCCTGCTCGATAGAACCTGATTCACGGAGGTCACTAAGTTGAGGTCGCTTGTCTCCGCCACGCTGTTCCACAGCTCGCGAAAGCTGTGAAAGGGCGATAACCGGAACATCGAGTTCTTTAGCGAGCCCTTTCAAACCACGAGAGATAGAAGCGATTTCCTGCTCACGGCTGCCAATATCCTTAGCACTTGACTGCATCAGCTGCAGGTAATCAATTACGATAAGTCCAATGTTCTTTTCACTTTTCAGCCGTCGACATTTGGTTCTCAACTCCATCAAACTAATACCGGGAGTATCATCGATATAGATTTCAGCACTAAAAAGGCGACTGGCGGCATCAATCAGTTTACGGAAGTCATCGTCCTTAAGGGTACCTTTACGAGCTTCATCAGCACGGACACGAGCTTCCATAGTCAGTAATCGCTGAACTAAGGATTGGTTCGACATCTCAAGACTAAAAAGTGCGATAGGTGTTCTGAGATTCTCATCAGGATGCATGGCAGCATTTCTCGCAGCAGTCAAAACAAAAGCCGTTTTACCCATCGAAGGCCGGGCAGCGATAATAACTAAATCACCTTTTTGCCAACCGGCGGTCATATCATCAACAGAAAGTCCAGAAGGCACACCCGTAATTCCATAATCTTTACCGCGAAGGTCTTCGAGGTAGGAAAGTGTGTCTTTCAAAAGTTTCTCAACAGGAACAGCTGAACTTCGGCTCTTTTGATTTGAAAGATCGAAAATACGCTGCTCAGCTGTATCTAACACATCGTAAGCATCACTGGTGGTATCATAAGAATCTTTAATTACATCATTACAGCTAAGAATAAGGTTTCTCTTAATCGCCTTCTCAATGATGATTTGTGAGTGATACTCGATATTGGCTGAAGAACTAACTGAACGGGTTAAATCGGAGAGATAAGTTGGGCCTCCGCATACATCCAGCAGGTTATTATCTTTGAGTTCGTTTTCAACAGTAAGCAGATCTAAGGGATTGTCACGCTCATATAAATTTGATAGCGTTTCAAAAATATGGCGATTTGCTGTTTTGTAGAAATCGGTTGGCTTCAGCATCTGAAGGGCGATGGTAGCAGCTCCATGTTCAATCAACATGGCTCCTAATACGGCTTCTTCAACCTCTACAGCCTGTGGAGGCACACGTCCGCCTTGCTCCAGGACTTTGTCGTCATTCTTATAATTATTACCGTATTTAGAACCGTTGCCTTTTGCCATGAGTAAAAGTAAAAACTTGATATGCTGAGAAAGTGGGACAACGAAAATAGGTATAAATTGACACCATATGGGAATTCTTTTTCAACAAATTTAGCACACAATTATCCACATGCTGTTGTTCTGTATTTCAGAGTCTGTAGGGCAGCTAATCAGAGGAAAGTCTGGAGTAAATTTCAATATCTATGAAGCGATCGTTTTTAATTTCAGCATGCCGGATAGTACCTTCGTGAGAAAAATCCATTTTTTGAAGGGCCTTTTTGCAATTAGTATTATGGCTTTCTACTTGCCCTTCGATGCGATGGAGGTTCAGTTCTTTAAAACCAAAGTCTAAAATTTTTGGGATAGCTTCTCCCATAAAACCATTCCCCCAGTATTCAGGAAGCAACCAAAAACCGAATTCTGCTTTCCGGTGTTTTTTAACTAAATCGTTTAGTCCTCCGGCTCCAATAAACTTCCCGGTATCTTTTATACAAATTGCCCACCACACTCCGGTCTCATTTTCTTTGTTATCCGCAAACCACTTCATCTGTTCTTTTGCCGAGTCTTTTGACTCAAAACTGATACCATAGTATTTGATGATATCAGGGTTTGAAAGACCTTTATAGACATGATCTAAGTCATCTGGAGTGAAGGGTCGCAGAATCAACCTTTCGGTTCTTAGCTTTGGAATAGAAAAACTCATGGATTTACCAATTCATCATAACGTTTACGGAGTTTCTGAACATCTTCCCACGTTGGGCGCTTATACTTTTGATTGTAAAGAAGAGCAGCTGGATGATAGGTCACCATAAGCTCCCTTCCATGGAACTCGTGGAACTGATCTCTCAGGTTGCCGAGAGAGGTTTCTTTATCAAGCAATGTGGTTGCTGAAATCCGTCCCACACACAAAATGATTTTTGGGTCTATGATTTCAATTTGGCGTAGGAGGTAGGGAAGACTTCGTTCTCTTTCTTCCGGTTCAGGATCTCGATTATCCGGTGGTCGGTGCTTTAGGATATTGGCGATGTATATATCCTCGCGGTTGAAGTCAATCGCTCCCATAATTTTATCCAGAAGTTGCCCGGCCTGACCTACAAAAGGCTCGCCTTGCTGATCTTCATTATAACCGGGTGCTTCGCCAATAATCATCAAATCGGCATTGGGATTGCCAACTCCAAATACCAGGTTTGTATCTTCAAGATCTGTTTTGAGTTCTTCAGCCTCTTCACATAAAGCCCGTAATTCATCCAGTGTGGTACAATTTGCTATTTTCTGAGCCGATGTCAACTGCGGTTCAGATTCTTTCTCAGGTGTTTTAATAGCTTCAGCCTTGGTTTCGGCTAAATTTTCAGAACTCTCCTGATAATCGGTTTTAGGTTCTTCGGCTTGAGGTATTGTATTCTCGATTTTCATATCCAGCTTCACCGAAAAATCTCCATACATATCCCGTTGCTGTTTCAGGAATGTTGATGCTCGTTCTACAAATTCTTTAGGATCGTTCATGAATTGAATCTTAAGCAAATAATTGATTATTAATATAAGAAAAAGAAGCTCTTTTGGAGTCCCATTACCAAAGCTTATCCAGTAAGGCATAAAGCGTAACTCCAGCAGCTACAGATACATTCAGTGAATGTTTGTGTCCAAATTGTGGGATGGCTACAAACTCATCAATCAGGTGAAGAATGTCTTCATCTATTCCTGTGACTTCATTCCCTAAAACCAGACAAATTTTATCAGAAGAAGAGATATCTAAATCAGGAAGAGGTGTGCTGTTGGTGGTTTGTTCAAGACCTACTATATAATATCCGTCTTCTTTTAAAAAAGTTAAAGCCTCGGTTCCGGTTTCATAGTGTGACCATTCAACAAATTCTTCAGCGCCGATGGCTGTCTTGTTGATTTCATCCCTCGGAGGAGTCGCAGAATATCCTGAAAGAATAACTTCAGAGATTCCAAAAGCATCAGCTGACCGAAAAATAGAACCCACATTATGTAGGCTGCGGATGTTATGAACCAATACTTTTACCGAACTCAGTTTTGCGGGTGCTTCTCTGGCTAAATTTTCTTCAAGTATTTCTTTAGTGGTCAGTTTATTCACAGATTCCTTGGGCTTCAGCAGGTTATAGGGTTTTAGATAAGAGTGGATAAAAAATCCTCATTCCAATCATTGATTACGTAAATTTGGATCAACTCGATCAAATCTAAAATATCATTGTTCAGGGATCATTTCATTAATTCATGAAAGAAAAAAGAAGCGCGGCACTCATCTTTATTTTTATTACAGTTTTGGTGGATGTCATTGGGCTAGGTATCATCATTCCTGTGATGCCGGCTCTCATTATGGAGCTCACGGGTGGCGGACTGAGCGAAGCGTCTCTTTATGCCGGATGGATTACCTTTGTTTATGCAGCCACTCAGTTTCTTTTCGCTCCGGTGATAGGTGGACTTAGCGACCGGTTTGGTCGAAGACCTGTTTTACTCTTTTCTTTATTTGGGTTTGGTCTAGACTACATTTTGCTCGGCTTTGCCCCAACTATTATTTGGCTGTTTATTGGTCGATTTCTTTCCGGGATTACAGGAGCCAGTTATACAACAGCTAGTGCTTACATCGCCGACATTAGTCCACCAGAAAAGCGTTCTCAGAATTTTGGATTAATTGGAGCTGCTTTCGGGCTCGGGTTTATTATTGGCCCGTCCGTAGGTGGGATATTAGGGGAGTATGGAGTGCGGATTCCATTTTTTGCTGCAGCTGCATTGGTTTTAGTCAATATGTTATATGGATACTTTGTGCTTCCTGAATCACTCCCGAAAGAAGAAAGACGGCCTTTTGATTGGAAACGTGCAAATGCCTTTGGAGCTTTTAAACAAATAAAGAAGTACCCGAAAATTGCCAGTTTAGTCGGGGTATTCTTTTTGGTATATGTCGCCAATCATGCCACACAAAGCACATGGACTTACTTTACCATGGAAAAATTTGGTTGGACAGAGATGACAGTCGGGCTTTCGCTTGGAGTTGTTGGGATGGCAGTTGTTGCGGTGCAGGGAGGTCTTATTAAAGTGGCCATTCCAAAACTCGGAAATAATCGTACAGTTTATTTTGGTTTGTTGATGTACGTACTCGGATTCTTAGGCTTCGCTTTCGCATCCCAGGGCTGGATGATGTTTGCAGTCATTATTCCTTTTTGTGTAGGCGGATTAGCGACCCCGGCTTTGCAGGGTATAATTTCCAATGAAGTTCCGCAAAACGAACAAGGTGAGCTACAAGGTGCTTTAACAAGCCTGATTAGCTTCTCAGCCATATTCGGTCCTCCAATGATGACGAATTTATTTGGTTATTTTACATCCGATCTGGCGCCATTCTATTTCCCGGGCGCACCATTCTTCCTTGGGGCTATTTTGGTGATTGCAGCCATGCTGTGGGCAACAAAGTCACTCGGTATTAAAGAAAAGGTTGTTGTGATTAATGAGGATTAATCAAGCGCTACGGTTTGAGTATTCTGATAACCTGTTTCCTTCATCAGTAAGATCTTGTTTCTTAAGTGCAGCTTCTACAGCATCATGAACGGTACTGTAAATCCGGTCTTTACTTAGAAAAGTGCTTATATCTGATTTCCGGATTACATCCCTTACAGGCCCAATTAAGCCCGATAAATACAGCTCTATGCCGTGCTTGTTAAGAGTTTCAATAGTCATAATAAGCGTATCCATAGCCGAAATATCCAAGTCACCAATGGTTGTCCCATCAATTATGACATATTTAGGGGCTTTATCGCGGGTTATACTTTTATCCAGTATATAGTTTTTGAAAAATTCAGCATTCACAAAAGAAAACGAAGCATCAATTCTAAGTATTAATACACCGGGGATTTTTTGGGCATTCTCAAACCGACTGATGTTTTTGAAGTCTCGGGTTCCAGGAATAAGTCCCAGTTGAGCTACGGTCGGTTTTCCCATCTTAATAAGTAACGCTAAAACAGAGGCACAAATACCGATAATGATACCTTCCTGAATACCTATCACCAGAACACTGGCGAATGTAATGAAAGCTACAACAGCGTCTCTGCGTTTGGTATTAACCAAAAACCGAAGCTCTTTAATATCGATGAGACTGCTAACCGAAACTACGATGATTGCCCCCAATAATGGATTGGGCAGTACTTCAAACAGAGGGGTTAAGAACAGGAGGGTAACCAAGATTAGGAGTCCTGCAAAAATGTTATTTAACGATGTCTTTGCTCCGGCTTGTTCGGCTATTGCGGAGCGTGAAAAGCTGGAAGAAACTGGCAGGGATTGGAAAAGTCCGCCAAGGATATTACTGCTTCCAATGGCTATTAATTCTTGATTCGGATTCACGGTATAACCATGCTTTCGGGCAAAGGATTTTGATAAGGAAGCAACAGTCATAAACTGAATAAGTGAAAGCGTTAATGCACTGGGCAATAGTGATTTAATTGTTTCATATGAAGCATATTGAAGTTGGAAATCGGGGAGTCCTGCAGGTATATCTCCAATCTGAGCTATTCCAATTTTGGTAATGTCTAAGAAATGAACAACAATGAGTGTTAGTGATACAAGGATAACTGCCTCAGGCAACTTAGAGTAGAATTTTTTTGCTCCAACTAAGAACCCAATAAAAATTAAAGAGAGGAATAATGATGGGTAGTGAATTTGATGTAAATGGTCGGTCAGGTAAAGAAAGATTTCATAGATATATTGAGTATTTGGGATATCCATATTAAAAAGAGTGCCCAGCTGACTGAATATGATGATAATGGGAGCGGCAATGGTAAAACCAGATATCACCGGCCTCGAAAAAAGGTTGAAAGCAAAGCCCAGTTTTAATACTCCCATCAGCACCTGCATAATCCCGGTTAGAATGGCAATCATAACAGCTAGAAGGGCTTTTTCAGTGATACTGTCGCCAGCTAAGAGTCCTAATCCCGCAGCTAGAATCAGCATATCAATAGCTACCGGGCCAATGGATAAATGGCTGGAAGTGCCCAATAAAGGATATACAAACAGAGGAACTAAACCGGCATATAATCCATAAATGGGAGGGACTCCGGCTATTACGGCATAAGCCATTGCTTGGGGAATGAGCACAACTCCAACAGTAGCACCCGCAACAAGATCATCCCAAAATTTCGAGGAGGAATAATTACATAGTACCTCAATGATTGGTAAGTAAGTTTTCAGAAAATCTTTCATGAGTTAAAATGACCAGAATATAGGTATGGCAAAGCTACCGATTATCCAGAATAAAAGGTTAAGTGGTGTTCCTACTTTCACAAAATCCATAAACCGATACTGCCCGGGCCCAAAAATCATGGTATTGGTTTGGTAGCCAATGGGGGACATAAAGCTTAAAGATGCCGCCATGGTTACCGCAACCAGCATTGGCTCCGCGTTTACGCCGATGCTTGAAGCCGCTTCAATAGCTATAGGTGCCAATAATGCTGCGGTAGCTTGATTTGAGATTAAATTCGTTAACATCATCGAGAGGAAGAAAAAAGCAGATAGAACAGCTGTAGGTCCATAGACCTCGAGACTTGATATAACGGTGCTGGCCATTAAGTCTGCAGCTCCCGTTTTCTGCATGGCTACTCCAAGCGGTAAAACACCACCCAGAAGAAAAATCACTTTCCAGTTAATACTTTGGTAAGCTTGTTCATTGCTCAAGCATCCGGTTAGGATCATTAAAATAACACCGCAAATTGCGCTGGCCACAATGGGTAACAGCCCAAAAGCAGCCGATCCTACTACTCCCAGAATGATACCAACTGCCAACGGTATTTTGGATTCCTCGTGATCAGGAAGATCAATCTCCGTAGCCAGGACAAATTCCTCAGCTATTTTGATATCATTGATACGTTCCTTTTTGGCATATAGTAAAACAGAAGTTCCACTCTGAAGCCTTATCTCGGATAGCTTATCTTGTTGAACGGTACCATGCTGCCGAATTGCTAAGACCTGGGCCTCAAATAGCTCATAAAATTCAATATCCTGAAGGGGTATTCCGTCATAAGAAGATTCAGGAGCTATTACAGCCTCCACTAACTGGGCATTTCCCAGCTCAAAATCTTTGTCTTTCCAGTGCTCAGAAGGTTTAATGATGACATCTTCACGATTTAGCAATTTGTTTATTTCTTTGACTCCGCCCCGAATTCGAAGCACATCATCTGCTTCAAGCTGAATGGTTTCGCGGTCAGTTTTAGACTTTCCATCTTTGTCATATACCTCTACAATATCCAGGTCTAAATCTTGTATCAGTTTGGTATTTTTGAGGGGAGTGTCTACAAACGGGGATTTTTGGTTGAGTATGACATCAGTCAGATACTGTTGCATTTCGAAGGAATCGGTGAGCTCCTCATCTTTCCGTCGTTCAGGGATCAGTTTAATCCCCATTGTAAATAAATACACAAAGCCTGCTGCGAAGAAGATGAGACCAACCGGGGTAAATTCAAACATACTGAAACCCGCTAACCCATTTTCTTTAGCTATTGAGTCGACCAGTAAGTTTGTTGAGGTACCAATCAGTGTACAGACTCCTCCAAACATTGCGGCGAAAGACATGGGCATCAATAATTTTGAAGCACTTTTCCCCATATCCTTTGACAAACTAATGATGACAGGAATGAAAATTGCCACCGCAGCCGTATTATTAATAAAGGCTGAGATAACTCCAATCACTAGCATTATGATGAATATAGCCGCTTTATAGTTTAGCTTACTCAGTTTGAAAAACCAGTCGCCCACGATATTTAAGGCACCCGTACGCCTGAGCCCCTCACTCAAAATAAACATACAGGCAATGGTAACGGTTGCAGGGTTGCTAAATCCCGATAGGCCTTCTTTGGGAGTGAGGATGCCGGAGACCACCAAAATGGCCAATAGAATGAGAGAAGTTATATCAAATGAAATGCGCTTGTTAATGAAGAGAAATACAGCAAGTACGATAAGGCTGTAAACAAACCAGATCTCAAATGAAATTCCGAGCATTACTCAAATCTTATTGAAATTAGTTAGAACAACTATAACTTAATGGATATAGCCTAATTTTAAAATTCATGATGCCTTTATTAGTACAAGGAATAGGTTAAAATAGTTTGAAGAGCTAATTTGAAATCAACAATGGATATACATCTTTCTACACCGTATTTTAGCATATATTGTAGAACAAATAGAAAGGCGTCTGCCGCAGGTAGATGGCTTTTTTTATTTTTTGAAATCGAACAAAGGAAGAGATTATGAGCAAAGTGCAATACCTCACACAAGAAGGTTATGACAAATTAGACGCGGAATTAAAAGACCTTAAAACTCGGGGAAGAAGAGAAATTGCTGAAGAAATAGCCGAGGCTCGGGCAAAAGGCGATTTGAGTGAGAATGCCGAATATGATGCCGCTAAAGAAGCTCAGGGGCATATGGAAGACCGCATCACAAAACTTGAAGATGCTCTGGCTAATGCTCGTGTGCTTGATAAAACTGAACTGGACTTATCAAAGGTTCGTGTGCTTACTACGGTGACCATCCTGAATAAAAATGTAGGCAAAGAAATGAAGTACACGCTCGTTTCTGCAAATGAAGCTGATTTTGCTGCCGGTAAAATTTCGGTTGATTCCCCAATTGGTAAAGCGCTCATGGGACTCGAAATTGGTGAGACCGTTGAAGTTGAAGTTCCTGCAGGAAAGCTCGAACTGGAAGTGAAAAATATCGAAATCTGATTCGATTCCTCATATCATGAAAAAACTTATCGACGTCTATCCTTACAAAATTGAAGGTGGACAACCTCTTTTCCTGATTTTTAAGCGCTCAACGCAAAAGATCTACGGGAATCAATGGCGTATGGTTGGGGGAAAGGTTAAAGATGGAGAAGCAAGCTGGGAAGGCGCACTTCGAGAATTAAAAGAAGAAACCGGTTTGACTCCCGCTAAATTTTGGACCATTCCATCGATAAATCAGTTTTATGAAGCTAAATCGGATATGGTGCATTCAATTCCTGCTTTTGCGGCCGAATTTGAAACGGGTGCAGAAATTCATCTTGATGAAGAACATTCTGAGTTTATGTGGGTTAGTATTGATGAAGTTGATCAATTAATAGGCTGGCCTGAACAAAAAAGGTTAATGAAACTGACCTTTGATATTTTAACCGATAATTATCTTGAAATCCTTCCAGAGTGGATAATCGACATTTCGTAATTGCTTTTCTTTTGATACTGATTCCAGGCATTGGCTTAGCTCAGGAGGATAAGTATGAACTCGAATTTGCTCCCGATCTTTGGTACAACAGTGTTGACGGGATTCGCGTCGGTGCTCGTGTTTTGGGAGATATGGAGGGTACTTTCCTCGATGGACCTCATCGCTTGGATGCGGGTGTTTGGTTAGGTACAAGCTTTCCGGATATGCCGGTTTCATATTATGCGACTTTTACAGAACCGATTCCGTCATTATCTGATTTTGGGGAAGAGTTTAATGTTCAGCTTAAAAGTAGTATCCGAACCGGTTATAGTCAGCATGCCGTATCTTTAAACAAGCGTTTTCAAAAAGGATTTGATGAGCTGAGATATCAGGAAGTAAGTGTTAGCCTTTCTCAGGAAAAAGCCATTGATAATGAATACAGGTTACTTGGATTTGCTGAAACAGATTGGAAGACTCTTGCCGGAATAGAATTTAGAACAAGCGGTTTTACGCCAATTGGAACTCTTCAAACCAGCTTAAACTTAAAGCAGAATGTAAATACTGCCTCCGGAAACTTTTCGGTGGGTAAAGCTGAAGTTAAACACCTGTCAGATTTGGGAAGTGGTTTTGGGTTGAACTTAAGAGTCTTCGGAGCTTTAGTCAGTTCAAATGCTCCAACAGAATATACATATAGCCTGGCTAACCGAGACCCAATATCATGGCTAAATAATGGGGTTACAAGGGCGAGTGGTACCATTCCGGATACTTTTTTTGAAAATGGTATTGTACAGGTAGCAGGAGGGTTTAACCTTCGTGGATATAATGTAGATGCTTTTGTAACACCTCAGGGGAATGAACAAAATACAATTAGCTACAGTGGCACCATTGATAGAGGGGTCTCTTTAAATACTGAGCTACTTTTCCCTAACTTCATAAACTCTTTACTTGAACGAACGATTATGGGTGACTTTGTGCACCTGAAATCCTATGTGTTTGGTGATATTGGTAAAATCAACGGCAATGCGATAGATGATGACGTATCTTTTAATGTAGATCGGACTTATGCTGACGCCGGGGTTGGATTCCAATTTTCAATAAATATTCCCGATTGGTTAGGAAAAGATAGAGGATTCGCCATCAGATACGATATGCCGTTTTGGCTTTCAGATCCTGATGGATTACATGTTAATCCTTCTGATTTATCTGAATCACCAAATTTCAAATTCAGAGGAATACTTGGAATTGGAGCAGTAATCTCACTTTAACTCACTTATGAAAATTCTTGTTATAAATTGCGGTAGTTCATCCATTAAATATCAGCTCATAAATACTGAAAACAAGGAGTGTTTATGTAAGGGTCTCGTAGAGCGCCTTGGGGCGGTAACCTCCATCATTAAGCAGGAGTTTAAGGATGAGAAGCCGCTTAAGAAATCAATGGTCATAGAAAACCATGCCGCAGCACTAAAGAAAATCATGGAACTGCTGTTAGAGGCTGATAATGATTATCTGCAATCTTTAGATGAAATTGAAGCGGTTGGGCATCGCGTTGTACACGGGGGAGAGACCTTTAAAGATTCCGTTTTGATTGATGAAGAAGTTGAAGAAGCAATTCAGCAAGCATTCGATATTGCTCCATTGCATAATCCGCCAAACCTGGAAGGGATCAGGGCTGCGAAAAAGCATTTGCCTAATGTGCCACACGTTGCTGTATTTGATACGGCTTTCCATCATTCCATTCCTCAGCACGCATATTTATATGGTATACCGAACAGACTTTACCGTCGATATAAAATCCGTAAGTACGGGTTTCACGGAACATCTCATTATTATGTGAGCCGTCAGTACCATAAAATATCTGGACTGGCTAAAGAAGGTTCAAAAGTAATCACTTGTCACCTTGGGAATGGCTGTTCCGTTACGGCTATCAAAGATGGAAAGTCTTACGATACAAGTATGGGATTTTCACCTTTAGAAGGACTCGTAATGGGGACAAGGAGTGGGGATATTGATCCGTCTATCTTGTTCTACCTCATAGAGAAAGAGGAGTTATCTCTCGCTAACGTTCATGCATTATTGAACAAACATAGTGGGCTTTTAGGACTCAGTGGTTACGCAGCAGATATGCGTGATTTATTGGATGAAGCCGAAAGCGGAGATCGAAGATGTAACGAGGCAATTGATGTATTTTGTTATCGCGTAAAAAAATATATTGGTTCGTATATTGCGTCGTTAAATGGTGTAGATGCCATCATATTCACAGGCGGTATTGGAGAAAATGCGGCTCCCATCAGGAGTAAAATTCTGGAAGATATGGAGTACGCCGGAATCTCAATTGACAAGACCTTTAACCAAAACCTGGAAGGAAAGACCAAAATTAGCACTGAAGATTCCAATACAGAAGTTCATGTTATCCCAACAAATGAAGAACTTGTGATTGCTATCGATGCTGCTAAAATTGCTACGGCCTCAAAACAAACTCCATGGGCATAAAGAAAGCATTACTCTTACTAGCTGTATGTATTGCAGCTATGTTAAATCAGAGTTGTTCCAGCACCAGTTGGGTCATTACTGATGAAGAGGCCATGGATATCAACGACTTTGAGCTGATATCTTCTCGCTTTTATTTGGAGAGTAGTAAAGGTATTTCACCAACACAGCCACTGGTCTATTTTGATCTCAAATCGATCAATACCTACGAATATGCTCAGAGAATTGAAACGGAGCGATATATTCAGCGTTACCGGCCTCGACTTGGATATGTATTATTAGGAGCAGCCGGGGCGGGTATTTCTTACTACGCGGCCTTTTCAGACCAGCTTTTAGATCGTCCTTCAGATATTCAACGATATGCACTCACAGGAGCGGGGACACTTTTAACCGGACTTTCATTTTTAAATATGAAACCGGTCGGTGAGCCAACCCGAACAGGAGAAAGCAGGCTTTTAAGACAAACAGGCACTATTCAGGAAGTTGACACAACCGATGCCCGTCCCTATGATACTCAGGATCCGGCTATCAAAATAACCTATAACGGACAATTAATAGCCGAGAATACAGCTTGGAATTTCAACGGGGGCAGGATTAATGTAAATCTGGCTGAGGAAGTTGATGCAAGTCTGTTTGGTGAAAATCCGCGCAGTAATATACGGGTAACAGCGACCTACGATACTTTAAACCAGACAAAAGAAGTTCCTGTTCAATCTGTTTTCGAACAGTTTATAGTTGTTGATGTTCAGATTACAGCTCTTCGTAATGAGCCTGAATCAAATCCGGGCAATGTACTGACTGATTTAGCAGAAGGAAGTCAACTTAAGTTGATATCAAAGGAAGGAGAGTGGTATAAAGTGTTGTATGGTATTTCAGAAACCTGGGTCTCTGCAAATGATGTTCGTACAATATGGCGCCCTTCAGAATTCGCTTCTGATTTATCTGTTATAGCAATACCTAATGTGCCTTTTGGCTCTATTGATGTTGAGCGAAATATTCCTGTTTTGGGTAGAAGCTCAATCAACTCCGCAGCGTTTATCCTGTCAAACAATCAGTATGATGGCGAGATATCTGAACGAATTTACGGTCAACGCGACGCTAAGCTGATGGAAGAATATTTTATTCAAGGTTTTGGTGTACGGGGAACCCGAGTAGTTAAAGCCATGAATGCGGCCAACGACCGTATTGTAGAAAGAGCATATTCAAGGCTGGCGTCATCCATGAGTGAATCACGCCAAAACTTAAGGGTCTATATAAATGGATATGCAGAGATTAGAGATTCTCAGGTTTTTCTTTTGGGAAGTGACTTAGACAGCAATGGTGAAAATCAATATATCGACCTTCAAAAATTATTCAGAGCATTTAACAACCTGGAACTGAATTCTATATTAATTGTCGCTGATTTAGATATTCTAAACCAAGATGGATCTACAGAACCACTTCAGAACCTGGCTTCTATTGTTACGGATGCCAATTTTGGAGCAGCAGTCTTCTTTAGCTCCCGTCCCGATCAGCGGTCAGGGATATACTCCTCAAACAACGGGGATCAAAACCGACATAGTATCTTTACGTATTTCATGGCGGAAGCTATTAAAGAACGGAACATGACTATGAATTCCGTATTTAATCATCTTGACAGAAACGTGCCGTTCACGTCAAGGAGCTTGTATGACAGGCCGCAGAATCCCCTGTTTTTTGGAAATGGAGATCTTGGGCTACTTGAATAATGGGTTTACTCTTCATTGCATTAAGTATCAGCTGTTCTCTTTCGATTGCTCAAATTTTAAAGCTTGCTGAAAACCGAAAGCTTGATGTGCTCAAAATCCTTGTCTGTAATTACCTTGCTGGATTCCTGATCAGTCTCTTCAATTCGAAGGAATTTTCTGTATTCCCTGAGGTTTCTCCAAACCCGGAGATATGGCTCATAATTTTAGCTGGAGTTTTAGGTATTACATTTATAGCTAATATGGTTGTATACAGCCGATCGATTGACCGGGTGGGAATGGGAGTAAGTATCGCTGCTATGAGAATGTCACTCATTTTCCCAATTGGTATCAGTTTGTTTGTTTTTGGTGAAGCCATTGGCGGATTTAAATATTTTGGAATCATTCTCGCATTAGCTTCTTTATTGTTAATGGTACCTAGGATTAAAACCAAGAGTATCTCCGGGTTTTCTGATGCCTGGCTTCCTGTTTTGATCTTTCTGATGACAGGCGCTGCTGATACGGGCCTTAAAGTTTATGAAAGGTTGTTTTCAACTCAGGTTTCTGAAGATTTGTTTGTATCAGGAATTTTCTTTTTTTCATTTTTAATCGGACTTGGTATCCTTATTAAAAGAAAAGAACTTCATTTTAGCTTCACAGAAATTGGATATGGTATTGCCACCGGAATAGTAAATCTATATTCATCGATTTTTCTTTTATATGCATTAAAACTAATGCCCGGTTCGGTAGTTTTCCCTTTGGTAAACGTAAGCCTGGTCGTTTTAGGTACGTTAATTGGAGTTTGGTTCTGGAAAGATAAACCCTCCATAAAACAATGGTCAGGGTTAGCAGTAGCAATAATCTCAATCATTTTATTAGTAGGATAATGGACATAATTAATGACATCCGTGAACGAGCAAAGTCTAATCATAAAACTATTGTTTTCCCCAGGTCTTCAGATGAGCGGGTTATTAAGGCTGCTCTGTTTCTACAGGAGAATGGACTTGTTGAACCGGTGTTAATTCAAAATGAAGGTGCATCGATCCCAAAAGGACTTAAGGTTATCGATCCGGTTTCTGATGAAAATCTCAAGAAGTACGCTAGTTCTTTCTATCAACGCAGAAAACATAAAGGGCTTACGGAAGCAGAAGCCATTGAAGTGGTTAAAGATCCGCTTTTCTTTAGTGCAGCTATGGTAGCAGCTGGTGATGCTGACGGCTGTGTTGCCGGTTCAGTTTCCACCACTGGAGACGTACTTCGTGCAGCCATCCAAACGATAGGGTTAAAGCCTGGTTCAAATGTGGTATCCAGCGTCTTCCTTATGAGTTTTGATGACGGGAGGGTTTTCACATATGGAGATTGTGCCGTAGTTCCCTATCCAAATGCTGAACAATTGGCTACCATTGCTATGGATTCTGCCCGCACCCATAAAAAAGTAACGGCTGTTGATCCTAAGGTTTCCATGCTTTCTTTTTCTACGAGAGGTAGTGCACAACATGAGCGCATCGATCTAGTTCGCGAAGCATTAGAAATTGTAAAATCTCATAACCTTGATTTTCCTGTTGACGGTGAGCTGCAATTTGACGCTTCTATCATTCCGGAAATTGCCAAGCGAAAAGCTCCAGAATCTGAAGTAGCCGGAAACGCTAATGTCTTCATTTTCCCAAACCTGGATGCAGGTAATATTGGATATAAAATCACCGAAAGACTCGCAGGAGCTACCGCAACGGGGCCTATCATTCAAGGACTAGCCAAACCGATGATGGATCTATCCCGTGGATGCTCCTGGGAAGATATCGTAAACACCGCTTGTGTTTGTGCTTTGATGGGGGAGTAAATAGCTCTTAAGAACATGATTGATCTTATGCCTGCCAAATATTTAGCCCGTGCTTGACCTATTCCTTATATAGAGATTCTCAATCATTTCAGATTTAGTTAAGAGAGGTAGATTTTGTATATTTGTATTCGATCTAAATAAGCCCGCAAAACAGCGAACTTAATGTGATAAAAGGTTGTTTTTGAGGCAGAATAAAGAAGTGAAAATTTTAAGACCAAATAGCTAATGAGCGAAACGCAAGCGTTAGAGTCGATGATTGGGGAAGAGTACAAGTATGGCTTTTCCACTGACATTGAATACGAAGAATTTCCAAAAGGACTGAATGAGGACATCGTCCGTGAAATCTCGGCCAGAAAAGAAGAGCCTGAATGGATGTTGGAATTCCGTTTGAAGGCCTATCGTGCATGGACTGAAATGGAAGAGCCTGATTGGTTCAACGCGGTCTATGAAAAGCCGGATTTTGAAAACCTTCAGTATTATTCAGCTCCCAAAAACAAACCCAAATTGGATAGCCTCGATGATGTTGACCCCAAAATTCGGGAAACATACGAGAAGCTTGGCATTCCTTTGGAAGAGCAGAAAATGCTCTCAGGTGTAGCTGTTGATGCTGTATTTGACAGTGTCTCTATTTTTACTTCATTCAAAGAAAAGCTTGCTGAAGCGGGTGTGATCTTTTGCTCAATTTCAGAAGCAATACAGAAGCATCCGGAAATCGTTAAGAAATATATGGGATCGGTAGTACCGGCTCGTGATAATTTCTATTCAGCATTGAATTCCGCGGTATTTTCTGATGGATCTTTCTGCTATGTGCCGAAAGACACAGTGTGCCCAATGGAACTTTCTACCTATTTCCGAATCAACAACATGAATTCCGGTCAGTTTGAACGGACACTGATTATCTGTGAAGATAATAGTCATGTTAGCTACCTCGAGGGCTGTACAGCTCCTATGTATGATGAGCATCAGCTTCACGCTGCTGTTGTTGAGTTGGTAGCGATGGAAAATGCTGAGATTAAATATTCCACCATTCAAAACTGGTACGCCGGTGATGAAGATGGAAAAGGCGGTATTTATAATTTTGTAACTAAGCGTGGTGCTTGCCGCGGTGATAATTCCAAAATTAGTTGGACTCAGCTTGAAACAGGTTCAGCTGTAACGCTGAAATACCCAAGTGTTATTCTTCAAGGTGATAACTCAATTGGTGAGTTTTACTCTGTTGCTGTAACAAACAAACGTCAGCAGGCAGATACCGGTACCAAGATGATTCACATCGGTAAAAACACCAAGAGTACGATCATCTCGAAAGGTATTTCTGCCGGGAATTCTCAAAACAGCTACCGTGGAGAGGTTAAAATCTCCAAGAAAGCTGATGGAGCTCGTAATTACTCCGTTTGTGACTCGATGTTAATTGGTCAGTCCTGTGGAGCTCATACATTCCCATATATTTCTTCTCAAAACCCGACTGCAAGTGTGGAGCATGAGGCTTCAACTTCAAGAGTAGGTGAAGAGCAAATTTTCTACCTGATGCAGCGTGGAATCAGCGAGCAGGATGCTATTTCCATGATCATTAATGGATTTGTGAAAGAAGTATTGAAAGAACTGCCGCTTGAGTTTGCGACCGAAGCCAATGCCTTATTAGATGTGAAGCTAGAAGGTAGTGTTGGATAAGTATTGGCCATCTCGCTACGTACGCTCTGCGTCGTAGCGTTGGTGACGACGCAGAGCGTCATCACCAGTTTTTAGCAGATAAAGAACTTAAATCATAAAAGAAAAACGATAACGTGTTAGAGATTAAAAATTTATATGCCTCAGTAGAAGGCGAAGAAGAACAGATTCTGAAGGGTGTGAACCTGAAGATCAATAAAGGTGAAATCCATGCTATTATGGGACCGAACGGCAGCGGGAAAAGTACGCTTGCCAAGGTTGTATCGGGACATCCAGAGTATGAAGTAACCAAAGGTGAAATCCTTTTTGAAGGAGAAGACATCACCGAAATGGACGCTGATGAAAGAGCCCACTTGGGAATGTTTCTGGCTTTCCAATATCCGGTTGAAGTTCCTGGAATCACCAACAAAACTTTGCTTCGTGAATCTTTTAATACGATTGCACGCGAAAACGACCGGGAAGAGTTAGATCCTCTTGAGTTTGAAGATTACCTAAAGAGCCGTCTCGATATCATTGACATGAAAGATGAATTCCTTGAGCGCTCAATCAACACTGGATTTTCCGGTGGAGAGAAGAAGAAGAATGAAGTTTTTCAGATGGCCGTTTTGAACCCAAAACTGGCTTTCATGGATGAAACTGATTCTGGTCTCGATATCGACGCCCTCAAAGTAGTTTCAGACGGTATCAATAAAATTGCCGGACCTGAAAACGCAATTGTTCTGATTACTCACTATCAGCGACTACTCAACTACATCACACCTGACCATGTTCATGTAATGATGAATGGTAAGATTGTGAAGTCTGCCGGTAAAGAATTGGCCCATGAGCTCGAAGAGCAGGGTTACGAAGAACTTGAAAAAGAATTTTCCCTAAACGGAGAGGCTCAGTAATGAGTACTGCTGTACAAGAAAAAGAAACCATTTTAAGTTACCTGGACGGCAATTTTGAGACCGTTTCTGATGTGAAGACTATCGGAGCGATAAATCAAAAGGGTGCCGGAAATATTGCTGAGTTTCCATTTCCTACTAAAAAAGATGAAGACTGGAGATTCACAGATTTAAAATCAATTAGCCGAAATCATTTTGTTGCGGTTGAAGATGCCGGAGCTGCTTCAGTTGGAGATATAAGCAATTACTATCTGCCAGAAGCTACAAACAGCCGACTCGTTTTTGTAAACGGTGTTTTTGATGCTGAACTTTCCTCACTTTCAGATATTCCTGAAGGTGTGACGGTAGGAACTCTTACCGAGAATGGAGATGATGAAGCTGTGAAAAACCATTTGGGTAAATACCTCAATTTTGATGAAGAGCAAGATGTATTTGCAGCACTGAATGATGCCAACTTTAAGGATGGTGTTTTCATCCATGTGCCAAAAGAGACTAAAGTTGAAGTCCCTATACATATTCTGAATGTGTTTACAGATTCTGAAAAACCATTCTATGCAACACCCAGAGTGCTATATGTGGGCGAAGCTTATTCAAAGTCGACTGTAGTTGAAGAACATATTGGTCTGGCTGAAAACGAGTATCTGAATATCCCTGTTGCAGAATTTAAGATGCTGGAAGGATCCAACGTCCACCATGCCCGTATTCAGCGGGATAGCAAGAAGGCGAACCATATTTCTCGCCCAATGGCTCACTTGGATAAATTTGCAGAATATCATTCTTACACCATTTGTTTGGGAGCCAAGTTGTTCCGAAATGACCCGCGTGTAGTTCAAAATGATGAAGAAGTTAATTTCACTATTGATGGGTTGGTTCTGATTGACGGTGAGCAGATTGCAGATACGCATTCCGCTATCGATCACAGACACTGGCATGCACAAAGTCACCAGCTGCACAAAGTTGTAGTGAATGACAAAGCGCATTCTATTTTCAACGGTAAGATTTTTGTCCGCGAAGATTCACAGAAAATCGATTCCTTCCAGGAAAACCGAAATCTGCTGCTTTCTTTTGACGGAACGGTTCACACCAAGCCACAACTCGAGATTTTTTCTGATGACGTACTTTGTTCTCACGGTGCAACTATAGGTCACCTGAATGAAGATGAAGTATTTTATCTGCACAGTCGTGGCTTAACGAAGAAGAAAGCCCGTGAACTCTTGGTTTACGCTTTCACACTCGAAAGTATCGAGAATATGGAAGTGGAATCGGTACACAAATTATTACTAGACGAAGTTGTGAAATTTACCAGCCGCGACGAAGAATTTGTAGCGGTGAATAACTAGTTATTACATAGCTCGTTCCGATGCTCAGCGTCGGAACGTAATTGGTGCCGACGCAGAGCATCGGCACCAGAAGTTTACTGAAGTATGGAAGACACACTAAAAGAAGAAAGAAAGACCACCTTAACCACGGATTGGGAAGCCATCCGTGATCAGTTTCCTGTGCTTAAACGGGAAATAATGGGTAACCCTTTGGTCTATCTTGATAACAGTGCTTCCAGCCAAATGCCTCAGCGGGTAATTGATCGTATCAACGATTATCACTCTAATGAACATGCGAATGTTCACCGTGGTATTCACACCTTGAGTCAGGAGGGAACCGATGCTTTTGAAGCAACCCGGACGAAGGTTAAAGACTTGATAAATGCTCGTCACCTTGAGGAGATCATTTATACCACAGGAACAACAGATTCTATCAATCTGGTAGCTAACAGCTATGGACGTAAACATTTCAAAGAGGGTGATGAGATCATTCTTACTGAAATGGAACACCACGCTAATATTGTACCCTGGCAGATGGTGGCTGAGGAAACAGGAGCAAAGATCAAAGTTGTTCCCATGACCGATGCCGGTGAGCTTGTGATGGAGGAATTCCATAACCTGCTTTCCGATCGCACTAAGATGGTTGCAGTGGTTCATGTTTCGAATGCACTTGGTACAATCAACCCGGTGGAAGAAATGATTGAAGCGGCTCACGCCAAAAACATTCCGGTACTTGTTGATGGAGCTCAAGCCGTTCCTCATGCCGTCGTGGATGTTCAGGCTATGGATGCTGACTTCTACACTTTTTCTGCTCATAAAATGTGTGGCCCAACCGGATTTGGTATTCTTTATGGCAAGAAAGAATTGCTGGAAGAAATGCCTCCGTATCGTGGTGGTGGAGATATGATTGACAAAGTCACGTTTGAGAAAACGACCTGGAATGACCTTCCCCATAAATTTGAAGCCGGAACTCCGCCTATTGCAGTGGGAGTAGGTTTTGCCGAAACCATCGACTTCCTAAATGAAGTTGGGATGGAAAATATAGCAGCTCACGAACATGAATTGCTGGAATACGCGACTGAAGAGTTGAGTAAGATTGATGGACTTCGGATCGTCGGAACAGCGAAGAATAAAGCATCCGTAATTTCATTTTTACTGGATGGCATTCACCCAACCGATGCCGGTACGATCTTAGATCAAAAAGGAATTGCAGTACGAACCGGACATCACTGTGCACAGCCGGTTATGGATTATTATGATATACCAGGCACAGCAAGAGCATCTTTTTCCTTCTACAATAATAAAGAAGATGTTGATCGTTTAGTGGAAGGAATTAAATACGTAAAAGAGTTTTTTTGAAATAAAGGAGAATTGAGATGGCTAAAATTAAAGAAATAGAACGAACACCAAATCCTGATGCCATGCGCTTTGTATTGGCTGAACCGCTTACCAACGGAACCACGCGTTCTTTTGAATCTGCGGCTGAAGCTGAAGGCGATGAGTTGGCGTCTGCATTATTCGCAGTCGATAACGTGATCAACGTTTACTATGTAGATAAGTACGTTACCGTTACTCAAAATGGTAAAGCGGTATGGTCTGAGTTGCTGCGTAAGCTGGCTCCGCCAATCCGTGAAGCAGAAGCGTCTGACGAAAACGAAGATGACTCTGATGTACATATGAGTAAAGAAGTTCAGGGTTCTGATGATCCACGCTTGCAGGAAATTACCCGTATGCTGGATGAACAAGTTCGCCCATACCTTCTTGCTGATGGTGGTGGATTGAAGATTTTGGGTCTCGAATCAAATCGACTCAAGGTTCACTATCAAGGAGCTTGCGGAACGTGCCCAACAGCTACTACAGGAACGCTTTATGCTATCGAAAGCATGGTGAAGCGTATTGATCCTGAAATTCAGGTTATCTCAGTTTAACGGCTAACGAGAGAAGTATTATGGAAGAACTTTCCATCACAGAACGAGCTAGTGAACGCATCAACCTAATTCGGAAAGAACAGAGTGTTCCGGATGATGCTTTCTTACGCGTAGGCGTAGTGAGCGGCGGTTGCTCCGGCTTGACGTACGACCTTGAATTCAATTCTGATGTCCAGCCCGAAGAAAACGATAAGATTTTTGACGTGGACGGACTCAAGGTATTGGTCGACATGAGAAGTTTTCTCTATCTGGCCGGAACCGAACTGGATTACACCGAGGGACTTAACGGGCAGGGATTCCACTTCAAAAACCCAAATGCCTCCCGAACCTGCTCCTGCGGCGAATCTTTCTCTATCTAATTTTAAACTGGTGACGATGCTCTGCGTCGTCACCAACTTGTTCGCTACGACGCAGAGCGTTCGTAACGAGTAAAAATGTTAAATGGCTATTCAAGCATTTAACATTTAACACTTAAAATTGAGCATTTCCTATGTCAGAAGAAACAATTGTAAACCGGGTTCAGCAGAATACGAAGCTGGTAACGCTGGATTTGCAGAAATTTCATGATCCCACGCCGATCGAAGAGCTGGATATTAAGCAGTTCTTATTTCAGGAATTGATGCTTAAGGAAAAAGACTTCCGTGAGCAGGTTAAGGAATTTGACTGGTCTCAGTTTGAAGGGAAATACCTGACCGTTTTTTGTAGCACCGATGCCATCATCGCACCTTGGGCCTGGATGGTGATTACTTCTCATGCCTCTGCGTTTGCAAAAGAAGTATTTAAGGGTAGAAAGGAAGCTTTTCAATATCAGCTCTACCAGCGGGAATTAGATAACTACGACTGGGATCAATACGAAGATAAGTTTGTGCTGCTGAAAGGATGTGGCAAAGTGCACGTGCCCGATTCCATTTATATGCTAGCTACCAACAAGCTGATGAAGAGAGCGAAGAAAGTGATGTATGGGGAAGCTTGTTCGAACGTGCCGGTGTGGCGGAAGTAAGTAAGTTAGTTGGAAGTACTATCTGACTCTTGAATTGTTATTATTTTGTTCAAGTTTTGATTCAACTTAATTAGCTCTTCATTGTTAGACTCTAAGCTATCAATTTGACGTTGCATCCAAATTTCATCTGACTTCAGGTCAGATATATCTTTCCAATAAGTTGAACCAAGTATACTATTCTCTGAACTTGCTAATTGCTTCACTCGGTACTGATATTCTTTAATCTTGTCTAGTAATTCATCGTTACTACAACCAGTTGGGTAATTTTCGGGGATTCCTTTGCTCATAAATTTTCTTTATTTAAGTTTAGTTTAAATTTAAAATAATACATTTCATGCAGATATTAGTCACCGGCACCTCCCGCGGAATAGGAAAATCAATCGCTCAGCAATTACTAAGTGAGGGACATGAAGTAATCGGAACCTCGCGATCCACGAGTCACGAATTCCTGAATAACGAACTTTACAGACATATTGCCTGTGATCTATCCAAGCCCGAGGAAGTAAAGAAGCTTAAGGTTGTTTTTCAGGAAGAGGAAATCCCTGAAGTCCTTATCAATAATGCGGGAATGTTTGCAGAAGCTGATTTCGATATTTCGGATGAAGAGTGGCTGGCAAATTGGGATTTAACGCTGCAGGTTAATCTTCGTTCGGCCGGACTCATTTCTAAATGGGCACTCAATGCCTGGAAGGAAGCCGGAATAGAAGGGAGGCTCATCAATATTTCATCCCGTGCCGGAACCCGTGGCGATACGCAAGAATACGCAAGCTATGCAGCCAGTAAAGGAGGAATGACCGCCTTTACCAAAAGTATAGCCCGTAGCTTTGGGAAACACGGTATCACCGCTTACACCATCGCTCCTGGCTTCGTAAACACCGATATGGCCCAAGGTTCAATCGAAGTATATGGAGAGGATTATCTGACTAAGGACTTGGCTTTGGATTCAATCGCACCGCCCCAACAAATAGCGGAGATTGCAAGCCTGTTAGCTTCTGGTAAATTGAAGCATGCTACCGGACAGACTTTTCATGTTAACAGTGGGAGTTATTTAGTATAAACCACTGTCGTCATGCTGAATTTAGTTCAGCACTTAAGAAAAGCATCGAGGCTTATTCAGATCCTGAAATAAATTCAGGATGACCAAGTGGATTTAATTATTCTTAGCCTATTCTTAGAATAGTTTCAGATTAAACATGGGGAGATCCTTCGGAGGTATCCTCAGGATGTCTTTGGGGTGGGTAGATGGTGATCTACTTGAGTCATTACATATTTCTCCTTAAGGAGCTCAAGAAGCATCCGACCTCTTTTGTTTTCTCCTTATCAAGGAGAAAGACGCGTTGATAAAATTTCTACACTTTAACTCCGAATAAAAACTGTAAATAGGCTCGAACGAGTCTCTCCTTGAGAAGGAGAGATTTAGAGAGGTCGGAGTATTGGGCTTGGAATAATTACGTGGCTTTGCAATAAAATACCAAGCTTTCATCAGTATTTGTGAGTACCAAAAAGTTACAAAATGTTGTCTCTGAATTACCTGACATCTACAAGGATGACGACCGATTTTATAAAAAAGTCATTGCGAGGAGTATAGATCTCGGATTCGATTCAGAAAGTATTACGACGAAGCAATCTCCTAATAAAGTAGATCAAGTAGATCGCCTCGTCGAAAGCTGTAATCAGCCTTTTCAAGTCAGGAAGCTCCTCGCGATGACAATCTTAAAAAAATACCGTCGTAAAGGCGTATTGCGATACGCCCTAACGAGACTGTACTTGCCAGCTATATTACTTTCGAATTACATTTTGTGTTTTCGTGAATTAGTGGCAATTTCCTTCTATGACAGACATCAGAGATCGAAAAAAAGACCACGTTGAGCTTACCGTTACGGACGGAACCCAGTATAATGTATCCGCTGGGTTTGAACGATTCCGATTTATCCATAACGCCTTACCGGAAGTTGATTCCTCGGACGTTTCTACAGAAGCAGCGTTTTTGGATAGAACTTTCAGTTTTCCATTATTTATTTCTTCCATGACGGGAGGATATGCGGATGCGGGTCCGGTGAATGCTGTGATTGCTGAGTTTTGCGAGGCGGAAAATTTACCCTTTGGCGTTGGAAGTCAGCGTGCAATGCTGGAAGATGAAAGCCTGACTGACACCTTTGCTGTAGTTCGGGAAAAAGCTCCGAATGCTTTTATATGCTCTAATATTGGAGGCGCACAACTCATTGGTGGACTTGATACTAACAAGATCACCAAACTCATTGATTCAATAGAGGCGAATGCTATCATAGTTCATTTGAACCCATTGCAGGAACTCATGCAGCCGGAAGGTGATCGAGATTTTAAAGGCATTTTGGGTGGTATTGAACAGTTGGTAAAAGACACAAACCTTCCGGTCATTGTTAAAGAAACCGGGGCCGGGATATCAGAACATACTGCCCGAAGATTATTGAATGTTGGAGTCGAAGTCATTGATGTAGCCGGAGCCGGAGGAACGAGCTGGGCGAAAGTAGAAAATTTTCGTTCATCCAACGAAAGCGCAAATCATCATTTTGATGAGTGGGGAATTCCTACGGTTGAATGTATTCAGCAGCTCAGTAAACTGGAATGGGAGCGAAGCTTTGAAATTATAGCATCAGGTGGAATTCGGTCTTCCTTTGATATGGCTAAAGCAATCTGCCTGGGAGCCCACTTTACGGCATCTGCTCAACCTGTAATAAAGGCTATTAATGATAATGGCTATGAAGGATTAGAGCAGCTTTTCTCGGAATGGAAAAAAGATCTCAAAACCATACTGACACTATTAGGATGTACGAATATCAAACAACTTAATGGTTCACATATTCGTGAAATTATGTAGTTATCCTGAACTTGATTCAGGATCTGAGTGAGCCCACAATATATGAGTCGTTCGCAAGATGCTGAAATGAATTCAGCATGACGAGGGAAGGAGTTTTATGAATATCAGATTCTCCAAATTAGTGGCGATTCGAGTCTAAATTCATTCCAACATTTCCTTATATTTGAGCTATTCATCTACCAAAAAGAGCCTTGAGCAACACTAATTTATACCAAGACTTACTGAAACAGGTTGAACAGAACCTGAAGGACCTTGAACTTCCTGCCAAGCCGGAAACGCTGTATGATCCTTATCGTTATGCAATGTCGGTTGGGGGAAAAAGGATCCGCCCTTTACTAACCCTCTTATCTTGTGGCCTGTGTAAAGGTGAGCCCGAAAAAGCTCTCCCTGCTGCATTAGCCATCGAAATTCTGCATAATTTCACTTTGGTTCATGATGACATTATGGACAGCGCCGATACTCGAAGAGGGGAACCCAGCGTGTTTAAGAAGTGGAATGAGAATGTAGCTATTCTTTCCGGTGATGTGATGTTTGCCGATGCTTACCAAAAGCTGGGATTCTACGGCCATGAAGAAGAATTCTCCAAAGAAGAGTTTGCGGCCCTGCACGATGTGTTTGTCCGTACGGTAATTACCGTTTGTGAAGGCCAGGCTTTGGATATGGAATTTGTAGACCGGACCGATGTTAAGCATGAAGAATACATCGAAATGATAGCCGGTAAAACCTCTGCTTTATTAAGCGGGGCTCTGGAAATGGGAGCTATTGCCGCGCACGCATCTACCCAAAAAAGAGAAGAGCTTGCACAGCTTGGTTATGAAATGGGTATCGCTTTTCAGATTCAGGATGACTTGCTGGATGCCACAGCAGATCCCGAAAAGTTTGGGAAACGCCCAGGCGGAGATATTTTTGAAGGAAAGAAAACATATCTCACCATACTTGCGTTAGAACGTGCAGATGCCCAACAGGCGTCTTTAATAAGGGAAACACTGGATGATGAAACTCCCAAAGAACAGGATGTAGATCGTGTTCTTGAGATTATGGAGGAATTAAATGTCCTGAAAGATGTGGCTCAGGAAGTTGAACAACATTATAAAAAAGCATTCCAGTTACTCGACAAATTTGAATCTTCAGACTACAAACAAGAGCTTGAAAATCTTCTTATCTTCTTACAGAATCGTGATCATTAAAGCACAACAACTTTATTCAATGCGGAACACACTTTTATTAGTATTTGGTATCCTATTTCTATTTTCAGCTTGCAAGAACGACCGACTCATAAAGAGGGGTGATTCTGTAGAGGTAGCCTATGAGAAAGCGATGTACTTTTTTGAGCAGGAAAACTACACAGATGCAGCCAGTGCCTTTGATACCGTAACCCGGGTTGGCAGGGGTACAGAATACGGACAGGATGCTCAGTATTATCTTGCAGAAAGTTATTATCGTGATCGCCAGTATCTGCTTGCAGCTTCCGAATTTGACCGGTATGTGAGCTATTACCCGCAGGATCAAAGACGTCCTGAAGTTGAATTCAAGGCAGCTATTTGCTACAAGAATCTAAGTCCGCGATATAATCTTGATCAAGCCCAAACCCGCCGTGCTATTGAGCGTTTTCAGCTTTTTAATAACCGATATCCAAACTCTGAGAAGGTGCAGGAAGCGGCCGGCTATATTGATGAACTCAGAGAGAAACTGGCACGTAAGTCTTACGAAGCTGCCCAGTTTTATGTCAGAACCGAGCAATACAAAGCCGCTGCTATTTATTTAGATCGTACTATTGATCAATATCCGGAATCTAAGTGGGCTGAGCGTGCACTTGTTGACCAAATTAAGAACTATATCGATTACGCAGACCGAAGTGTTGCCAGTAAGCAAGCCGAGCGTTACACGAAGTCTATAGAGACCTATGAGAAATTTCTGCAGCTCTTCCCGGAAAGTAAGTTTCGTGAAGAAGTAGAAGATTATCATGATGAAGCTCTTAGCAAGCTTGCCGATGTTCAGAATCCTGAAGAAGTCGCAGAATCAAGTCAGGGCTAATGGCTCAGCGCATTGGTTTATTCGGGGGAACATTCGACCCGGTGCATAACGGACACCTCTCCATTGCGGAGTCTTTTCTACAGTCCGGACTGATTGATGAACTCTGGGTTTTGCTCACTCCATTTCCTCCGCATAAGCAGGACGTTAATCAGACTCCTTATGATACCCGGCTTCAGCTTTTAGAAACTGCTTTTGAGGGAATTTCGAACCTCTCCATAAAAACGATCGAGAATCGACTGCCTAAGCCATCCTACAGTGTTCAGACCATTCGGCATTTGAAGGGAGAATATCCCGATGCCACTTTTTACTACTGCATGGGGGAAGACAGCCTTGCTTACTTTCATACTTGGAAATACTACACAGAGATTTTAGAAGAATGTGATCTTTTAGTTGCCAAACGTCCAGGAGTAAGCCATGATGAGGTGGAAGATCAAATTTTAAGGAGCACTCACTTTGTGAGTCATACCCCTTTAGAGATTTCATCTTCATCCATTAAAGAGCAGATTCAAAAAGGAGATTCGATTGCGGGGTTGGTTCCAAAATCTGTGCATAAAATCATTGAAAAAGAGCAGTTATATAGCTAACTACTGCCATTCATAAATCAAAGAACGAATGGCTTTTACTCGAAAAGATTTTTTAAAAACATCAGCGCTGGTTTCTTTAACAGGGGCAGCTTTTAGCATTACAGGTTGTGAGGCTGAAGCTGACGTTCATTCCCCACAAGCCATTCCCAATAAGATTAAGCCTAAAGCCCTCAAAAAGGGTGATACATTAGGATTAGTAGCACCGGCAAGCCCCATCTATCAATCTTCTGTTTTTGAAGAAATGCTGGAGAATTTAAAAGCTCTTGGCTTTGAACTGAAACTGGGTGAACATGTCTGGAGTCAGCGTGGCTACCTTGCCGGAATGGATGAACAGCGAGCCGGGGATTTGATGAATATGTTTGAAGACCCCGAGGTTGACGGCATTATGTGTATTCGCGGGGGATGGGGTTGTAACCGAATTCTGCCACTGCTTGATTATGAAGTCATCCGAAACAATCCAAAGGTGTTTTGTGGATTTAGTGATATCACATCATTACATATGGCTATTTATCAGCATAGTGACCTCATTACTTTTCATGGGCCGGTGGGCAAATCGGACTGGAATGATTTTACTACGAGCGCATTTAAGCAAGTCATTTGGAATGGGGAAACTCCTGAATTTTCCGTGCCTGATGAATTAGACGAAACATTTGTAGTCACTGAGGGTAAAGCTGAAGGTAAAATGCTTGGCGGAAATTTATCTGTTTTAGTGTCTATGATTGGCTCCGATTATTTACCTTCTTTTGAAGATTCAATTCTCTTTTTGGAAGACATCGGGGAGAGTGTTTATCGTATTGATCGTATGTTTACCCAACTCAAGCTTGCGGGGATTCTGGATCAGCTCAACGGATTCGTATTCGGTAAATGTACCGATTGCGATGCGGGTTCAAATAGCCTATCGTTAAAGCAGGTTTTTGATGATCATATCAAGCCATTAAACATCCCGGCTTTTTATGGGGCTATGATCAGCCACGAAGAAAATAATATCACGATACCAATGGGTATGAAGGCCATGATTGATTCAGAAAAGAAAACTATTCAAATGCTTGAATCAGGCGTTAGTTAAAGAAGCACAGAGATAAAGCGAGTAGATGCAGGTACAATCCTACGGAATTAACAAATGGGTCTTGAGAGTAGCATGCAGCTTGTTTCTCTTATTATCCGGTGCTCAGGTTTCAGCTCAGCAAGGTACCTTGTCCGGTATTATATATGATGCTGAAACGGAGGAAACCCTTCCTTACGCCAATGTGATTGTAGAAGGAACCAGTCGGGGGACTTACTCGGTAGGTGATGGCTCATATTCCATAAAGCTTGATACCGGCTTGGTGAAAATCAGATATCGCTTCATTTCTTTCAGAGATACAGTACTAGAATTTCAGATCAAGGAAAACGAAGAGATAACTCAGGATATCTATCTCAAGCCCGATATGGCATCCATGAATATAACGGTAAGCGCCAATCGCGTGGCCCGGAAAGTTCAGGAACTGGCTAATATCAGAGATCAGCAGAATTCGAACCTCAATTCTTATGTAGCTGATGTCTATAAAGTAGCGATTCTAAGTAACGTGGGTAAGGATTTTAGGTATGAAGATGCCGAAAATCAGGAGTTAGAACCGATTGCTTTCTCAGAACGGAAATCAACCATTCGCTATTTATCCTCTCCGGAACGGTATTCTGAAACAATAGAGGCAAACCGAGCCAGTGAAAACTTCTTTAGCGAATATGACTTCTTTTCGACCGGGGGAGCTCCGCTGAATTTAAACTCTGATGAGATAAAGCTGAGTATCATGTCCGAAAACCTAACGGTGATAGGACCTATTTCGGATCAGGCCGGGAAATTTTATGAACTCTACGATGAGGAGGCCGACAGCACCTGGCCACCCGGTACCATAGAGATTTATTTTGAGCCCAAGATAGACACCCGTCCGCTATTTCGAGGACAGGTTTGGTATGATGAAGACCAATCGGTGATTCTGGGTATTGACGTGACCCTCAACGAATATTCGAATACCAATACGGGGGCTTACAGCATTTCAAACCTGCGGTATCAGCAAACCTATCAGAAAGAGGGCGACTTCTGGCTTCCTGAAAGAACCCAACTGTCGGCCATCATTCGGTTCCTCACTTCAAAAGAACGCATTTATTATCACGACGAATGGAGCTGGAATAACTTTGATGTGAATATTTCGGGGATTGAACCTCAGGAAGTAGAACTCAAAACAATCGACATTAAGGCAAATGCCCATAAACGGAAGGATGTGTATTGGGACACTCTAGCCAACAAGGAAAGTAATACCAACACAGAACTGCTTGAAGAAGCCAAGGATTACGAAGAAGACCGGGCTTCCGTTAAATTTGGGATGGCTGCCATGCGTACATTTTTCCGCCTTCCATATCAATTAGAGCGGTTTTATATCACCAACTTCAGTGATTTTTATCGATACAACAGGGTAGAGGGTAATTATGTAGGTATCGGTCTCAGAACTCCGGTCCATCCGGATTATGACTACAGAGCCATTGGTGGATACGGCTTTGGGAATCAATCCTGGAGTTACGAATTAAGTGGATATCACTTTTTGGGCAATGACTTCATAGCGCCCGAAGGAAGCTACCACAAAACAACGGTAGGTCAGTATCAGGATTATGAATACAACCGAACTCCTTTGGATTTCTTTGAAGCCCGCCAAACCATGTATGCACTATTTAGCGGCACGACCGGAAATAACTTTTTTGAACGGGAAGGATTTGAAGCCGGACTAAGACTGCGCTTCGACACTGAGTCCTTTCTAAGGGCGCTGTATCTTGATGAATCTCACAATTCCTTAAGCTCGACATCTGATTTCAGCATCTACAAGAATAGGCTGACCCCGGAAGAATATCAGAACAACGACGCTACTTATCCCGCTCAGGAAGGGAATGTAAAGGGATTGTACCTGCACCTTCATCATGATACCCGGCAGTATTTACGAACCCAGTTTTTGCGGGATTACAACCTCCGTGAATTCGGCTGGCTGGCAGATGCGGTTCTTGAAAAAGGAATCAACAGCTGGGGCAGTGACTTTGATTACGACCGATATCGACTTGGGCTGAAGTTCTACTGGCCGGTTTTATCCTCACATTCCGTTCAAACTGATATCATTATTGGGGCTTCGGATTCAGGAGTGCCCAATCAGCGTATGTTTACCTACAATGGCTTTGTTGTAGATGATTACGTTCGGTTCCGCCCGTTTTATACCGTGGTTTATAAAGAACCTTTGGGCTTTCGGGTCTCAGAGCTGCAGATTCGCTACAAGTTTGGCAGTTCCTTAACCCGAAGTATTCCCATCAACTTCATACAGAAAAGCGGAATACAAATTTCATCTGCTGTTACAGTAGGAGTTGTTGATCAAAAACAAACCTTAGAGCCACTGCTGCCTTATTCAGGGTCTCAAACGCAAGCTGAACTCAGCATAGCTGTATCAAAGATTTTTGGAGTATTCTACACCGAATTCAGTAGAAAGCTTTACGGGGAATACGGAAGCTCCTTCGGTTTTGTGATTCTATTCTGATCAAATCCATATTCAGAAAATTATTCAAACACGGGAGTAACAATTTGCTTTAATTCCGTAGGGATGATTTTAAACTACAACTAATCACTTAATAACATGACTACATTTACTTTAAAGAAGTGGGCTCAGATTCCACTGTGTTTAATGATGGGAGTGTTTGCAATTCAGAGTGTTACGGCTTCTGCTTATGAAATGAGGCAAGACACCACTGAAACGGATACAACGACCATACCAAAGGCTGACAACGAATTACCGATGAAGCCGGGACGCATTGTTGAATTCTCGACTACGGAAGCAACCTGGATGTCGCTGGATATAAGTCCGGACGGACAACATATAGTTTTTGATATGATGGGAGACATTTTTCGAATCCCTGCAAGTGGAGGAGAAGCGGAGCAACTAACCGATGGAATGGCGTTTGATACGCATCCACGATACAGCCCGGATGGCAAATACGTTTTATTTACTTCTGATGCCTCCGGCGAAGAAGATTTATACTATGTGGAAGTCGCCGACACGTCTGAGATTACACAGGTTACCAAAGGCGGAAATACCCGCTATACCAATGCCGACTGGACTCCCGACGGTGAATATATCATTGCTTCTAAAGGTGGATTGACTCCAAAATTATGGATGATTCACAAAGAAGGCGGCAGCGGAACAGCTCTCATTGGCGAACCTGCCAACCTAAAGATTATTGACCCTGCGGTTTCACCGGATGGTCGTTATGTGTATTTCTCACAGCGAAATGGAGCATGGAACTACAATGCCCAGCTTCCACAGTATCAGATAGCTCGCTACGATCGGGAGGATGGCTCCAGAAGAACCATTACCTCGCGCTACGGATCAGCATTCACTCCAACTTTATCGGATGATGGGAAGTGGATGGTGTACGGTTCCCGATATGAAGATAAGACCGGCTTAGTGCTTAGAGATATGGAAACCGGTGATGAAAGATGGTTGGCTTATCCGGTTCAACGAGACGATCAAGAATCCATTGCTACGATGGGAGTGTTGCCCGGAATGACCTTCACACCAGATAGTAAGAACTTATTAACGTACTACAGTGGAAGCATTTACAGTATTAACATCACAAGTGGAGAAGCTACTGAAATTCCGTTTGAAGTAAACGCTCACCTCGAAGCTGGGCCTGAAGTTTTCTTCAAATATCCGGTGGATGACAACAAGGAAATGATTGCTACACAAATTCGGGATGCCGTGCCTTCACCGAATGGAGAGCAACTGGCGTTTACCGTTCTGAATAAATTATACATCCAAAACTTACCGGATGGTGAGCCTAAACGAGTGACCGACTCTGACCTTATTGAAGCTCAGCCTGTTTGGTCTCCCGATGGAAAATGGATTGTGTATGCCACCTACGATATGGAAAACGGCGGGGCTTTATACAAAGTAAATCCTAATGCCCGACGTGTTCGTGCTGAGAAAATCACTAACGAACCGGGTGTGTACAGTGATCCGGCCTGGTCGTACAACAGCAACCGAATTGTGGCTCTGAAGGGCGATAACAGAAGTTATGACCAATCCATCGGGCCTAATGCCTTTGGATCTACTGAAGATATCGTATGGGTTTCTCCGGATGGAGGAAATGCAAACTTCATTGCTAAGAGCAGTGGACGAGGTAATCCTCACTTTGTGAAGTCCAATGACCGAATCTACATGAACAGAGGAAACGGAACCTTGCTTTCTATCCGATGGGATGGAACCGATGAGAAAGAGTACGTTCGTGTAACCGGTATTACTACGGCAGGCTTTAATGAGATGGGCACCAATTATCCGACTCCGGATATGCTGCATCCTGAAGAAGCTGCGAAAGAAAATAATCCTCCTTCCAATGCCGGGTTAATTACGATGGCCCCGAGCGGAGATCAGGCTATGGCGCTTATCAACAACGATATTTACGTGGTTACCGTCCCTAAAGTAGGTGGCGATACGCCAAGAATATCCGTTGCAAGTGCGCCGAGTGCAGCATTTCCTTCCAAAAAACTGACAACCATTGGTGGACAATTCCCGCAGTGGTCTGATGATGCCGGAAAAGTACACTGGTCCATTGGCCACGGACATTTCATCTATGATCTGGATGATGCCGAAGCCTATGCTGACAGCGTAGAAGCCGCCAAGGAAGCCGAAGCTGAGAAGAAGAAGGAAGAAGAGAAAATGAAAAAAGACGATGATTCTGATGACGATTCCGGTGATGCGGAAGAGGAGACAGAGGAAGAATCGGATGAAGAAGACGAAGAGAAGGAAGAGGACAAAGGCTATATGCCGGAAGAACTCAGCATCGAAGTGGTGGTTACCAGAGACATTCCGGAAGGAACCATTCTTCTTCAAAATGCACGCATCATTACTATGAATGGTGACGAGGTGATTGAAAACGGAGATATCCTGATTGAGAACAACCGCATTATTGAAGTGGGAACCAACCTTTCAGCGCCAAGTGGTGCCGAAACCATGGATATGAGTGGCAAAACCATTGTTCCCGGTTTCGTTGATACGCATGCTCACCTTTGGGCTGCATGGGGCATTCACAAGCAACGCTTCTGGGGCTATGCCGCAAATCTTGCCTATGGTGTAACCACAACCCGTGATCCTCAAACAGCTACCACCGATGTTTTGACCTATTCTGATATGGTTGAAACCGGTATGATGGAAGGTCCGCGCGTGTATTCTACCGGACCCGGACTTGGTTTCTGGGCGTACAATATCAAAAGCCTCGAGCATGCTCAGGACGTGATGAAGCAGTACAGCAAGTACTACAACACCAAAACCATTAAGATGTACCTGGCTGGGAATCGCCAGCAGCGTCAGTGGATTTTGATGGCGGCTAAAGAGCAAAGCATCATGCCAACGACCGAAGGTGCCTTAGACTGGAAACTGAATATGACTCAGCTTCTGGATGGTTATCCCGGACATGAGCATTCGCTGCCGATTTACCCGATTTACAGTGATGTGGTAACAACGGTGGCTGATCTGCAAATGGCAGTGACGCCAACCTTACTGGTTTCTTATGGCGGACCGTGGGCTGAGAATTATTATTACTCTCGCGAAAACCCATTCTTTGATGAGAAGCTCAGAACCTTTACTCCGTACACCGAGCTGGCTTCCAAGTCACGCCGACGTCCGGGCTGGTTCCATGATGATGAGCACGTTTTTCAAAAGCTTGCCGTTTTCCAGAAAGATCTGAAAGAAGCAGGCGGACTTTCCGGTGTGGGTAGTCACGGACAGCTGCAGGGCTTAGGTTTCCATTGGGAGCTATGGTCGGTTGCTGCAGGAGGGATGGATAACCACGATGCCCTTCAGGTGGCCACGATTGACGGTGCTACCGCTATTGGCTTAGACGGTGACCTCGGTTCCATTGAATCCGGTAAACTGGCAGATTTGGTTATTCTGAACGCCAACCCGCTGGATGATCTCCGAAACACCAACACCATACAAATGGTGATGAAAAACGGAAGACTCTATGATGGTAATACCCTCGACCAGCTGTACCCAATGCAGGTGAAAGCCGGTCCTTATGAGTGGGAATTCCCGAATCCATCCCAAATGACCTTACCGGGCGAAAAATGATTCGTTAATGGTAAAAATGGTGAATCGTTATTCGGATTCAGGTTTACCCGAATAACGATTCATGAATAACGAAAAAAGCTCCTTCGGGAGCTTTTTTTATGCCACTACAACTCAACCACAATTGTCATTCCTGCGAAGGCAGGAATCTGGATTTTGAAATAAACATAGCTCTCTTTTAAAGCTTTAAGCTTTCGGTATTAGCTGTGGGACAGTTTTTAATAATTTGGGATTAATTACAGTTGTAATAATGAGTTAAGATGTTATCTTGTTACGAGTTAGAATGATGTTATCCGTTGATATTATCCAACTTACGAGACGGAGAACATCCTAAATACAACAAATAATGGGTTTAAAGGGCGATTTCGGGATTTTATCTTCCGTTTGCTAACCAAGCCTTTGTTCATATAATATTTTGTTTTGCCAATAGAACCCAAAAAAGAGGAAGATTATGTCAAGACCATATGCTGTAATATTACACATTACTGAAAAGAATTGTAGCAAAGAGCAACTGGAAAAGTTAATTTCTTTAATGAAAGAAGTAAATAGCTTCAGTTTGTTAGGATCTTCTTATTCTTCAGACAAAACTCATAATGGTACAACGCTATTTAAGTCTGTAAGTGGGGAAAATGCACAAGTAGTATTTGAGGTTGTTAAGGCTGAGATTGAAGCAACTGAAATTAATATGATGGGTAATTTTAATTGTCAATTAACTGTAGCAGCAACAGATGTAGTTTCAGACGTAATATTTATAAAATAATTCTTAAAGTTATGAGCAAAGAAATAACCCGAAAAGAAATTCTAAAAGAGAGTTTAAATAAATTAGGAAGGTTAAAGAAAGATGATTCTTTAAAAGTTACAGTAAAAAAAAATAAGAGTGATGAGAAAAAATCAAAATGATAAAGAAGACGAAGTTTTTCGATCAGCATCAATAAATGCTTGGATACAATCGAAGATGGAGAGGGATAAAGCATTATTGACCTTATCCTCTGGAGGGGTAGGCTTGTTAGTAACTTTTCTTCAATTCAAAGAGAATATTGCTCCCTGTCATTCAATGCTGTATTACATCGCATTTATCTCCTTTACACTGTGTATAGCTTCAGTTATCGTCATTTTCAGCCGAAATGCAAAATATATAGAAAAACTTCTTTCTTCTGAGACAAGAAAAAACGATAAAGTACTTGGTTTTTTTGATTATATGGCTGTTCTTTTCTTCTCAATTGGAATACTTTTTACTATTATTATTGGAGTAATAAACATCAATTAAATCATATCATTATGTCTGATAACAATGATTCCAAAAAGAACACAAATCAATCGAATAGCCCATCACAAGAAGAAAAAAGCCTAAATAATTTGGGAAGTTTAAAAAGACCAGAGTCTTCAGCTCAATCATCCGAATCAAGTTCAGATTCTTCTAATAGCAATTCGTAAAATATTTGCATAGCAACGGTTTCAATGCGGACTTGGCTGCTGTTTGCCGATTCAAAATTTGTTGGCTTATTGAAATTCCCAGTTTTAACTACATTACCAGCCAATAAAGCCAAGCCGGTTAAACCGCAGACCGTTAGAACTCATAAATGAATATTCCGAAATTAGACCCCAGCAATAGAAGCAGAGAATTTGATGCCTACAGCGACGAATTGCGTGCACAAGTAATTCGTGGATGGCTTTTCTTTAGCAAAACCCATAGACAACTGGATGAAGATGTCCTTGGACTGGATCGAAATGTATCCAAAGGCTATCAGTCTATGGGCATTCTGCATTTTCTGGGATTGAAAGCCGCTTTTCGTGGAATATTTCAAGACATACCGGAATCTAAAGCAATAGATGTTCTTAGAACTGATAGTCAGGATTTCAGTTCGATCATTGCCTTTCTGGAAAACGGAGAGAGCATCATTAATATAAAAACATTAATTGATGACGAAACTGCGGAAATAGCAAAATCCAGAAAAGATACATCTGCAGCACGCTATGAACGCATAGCAAATGCGGAAAAAAGACCAAAAAGACAACGAGTTTATTCTTATACCTATCGACGCAATCCAGACATTATTGTTGAGGCATTAAAACGAGCAGATGGATTTTGTGAGAACTGCAAGAAGCCTGCTCCATTTCACCGAGCATCGGATGGAACTCCTTTTCTCGAAGTACATCACATCAAATCGCTTTCAGATGGTGGAGAGGATACATTAGAAAATGTTGTTGCACTATGTCCAAATTGTCACCGCAAAAAACACTATGGATAGTTCTAAAAAATCGCTTAAGCGATGCGGAGACTTAAAAGTTCTCGCCCCGGAAGTCTCCGACTTCCATACAGGCAATCGGCTTATCCCAACGTAAAAGGGCAGAGGTTACATTCACGATGGAACTTGATTGCCAGGAATTTATTTCGCTACTTCAAATAAATCATAAACTCCGCGCCGTTTAAACGCTGGGTCGTAATGCATAAAAGAGAAATCGAGTTTATATGGCAAAATTAATTTTAGTTTGCGGCCCAACCGGGGTTGGTAAAACGACTTATTCATTATCTTTATCTAAGAAAAGCGGCGCAGTTCGGTTTTCTATAGACCCATGGATGCAAACGTTATTCTCTGAAGACATGGTTTCACTTGATTACTCGTGGATGATTGAGCGAGTAAACAGATGCTATGAACAAATATGGGAAGTAAGTAAACAAATTTTAGTTCTTGATGGAAATGTCGTTTTAGATTTAGGCTTTACTACTAAAGAGCAAAGAGATGTGTTTGTTAACAGAGCTAAGGAACTGGGTATAAATGCTGAAATCCATTACTTGGATGCACCAAAGGATATTCGCAAAAAGCGTATCAAAAAACGTAATTTAGAAAAAGACCCATCTGTGTATGCTTTTGAGGTAACCGATATGATGTTCAACTTCATGGAACCAAAGTTTGAAGTTCCCAGCCAAGAAGAGCTTAAACACGGTTGCACAGTAAATGCATAACAAGCACATCAAAAGAAGTCTCTGACTTCCACATGGCATCGGCTTATTCCCACATAAAAGGGTAGAGGCTCCATTTACTTAATATCATTTCCTGTAAACGTTAACCATTCAAAACTCCTATAAATGTTTATCGAATCTGATTTCTATTCAATATTAGGATCCGCAATAATTTTTGTCCTGCTTTTTACCATTGGATTCAAGTTTTGGGAAGGCAAAAAAGAAGATGAGTTGGAAAAGGCCATTTCTCTGCTAAAGATTAACATTTTCTCAACGGGGTTTCTGCTGGTAGTCTTATGGTTTATGCTTCCCTCAACCCCTTCGCTTGGTACTTTCGGTTTTCCGGAAACGGTCAATGAGATACAGTCAAATGAACAACTCCTTAATTATCTGCAAACATATAACGAGGCTATAGTGCGAACCACGCAAGTAGTGCGTTGGTTTATCTTTATTTTTGTCTGGGCATTTTTGACAACCCTTTATTCTGTTATAAAGACATTCCAGAGCCTAAGAGAAAAAGATTATTTTAGTAATGTCAAAGATGAGGCTTCAGCCAAACGGTGACTTAAAAGTTTTGAGGAAGTCTCATATAGGAAGAATTAGAGTAATAGGGTAGAATGGAGTTCGATAAAAATTTTCTTTCATTTTTAAAACCGGAACTTCGGGAAGAAGTTTTTGAAATGTCTTCGGTTAAAGAGTTTCCAAAAGGCACTGAAATTTTGAGGGAAGAACAATATGTAAAGGTATTGCCAATAGTCATTGAGGGACTGGTTAAGGTTTACTCAAGATTTAATGAGAAAGAGCTACTGTTGTACTACATAGAGCCAAGTCAAAGTTGTGTTATGACTTTTTATGCTGCTCTCAAAAACACCCCCAGTCAAGTATTTGCAACTACTGAAAAGGCCTCCAAAATCCTTTTAATACCAGTCCAATATTTACCGGGGTGGCTGAAAGAATACCCGGATTTTAACGAGTTGTTTTACAACCAGTTTAATTTGAGATATACAGAGCTTTTAAATACCATCGGCCATCTTTTGGTAGACAATATGGACAAGAGAGTTTATGATCATCTCAAAAAGAAATCCCTTTTGACCAAGGATAAAACCATCAGGATGAGTCATAGCCAGATTGCAAATGAATTAGGCACGGCTCGTGAAGTGGTAACGAGAGTGTTAAGTAAGCTGAAAACTGAAGGCAAAGTGGAACAAAATTCAGTTGGTATAAAAATTATTGACGAGTGGTGACTGCAGTCACTGAATAGTAGCTAAAGTGTTCGCATATTAGTGCCACAATAAATTTTAAATCTAATAAATCTTTAGAATTATGAAAAAGAATATGGGAACAGCAGATCGAGTAATCAGAACAATCATTGCAGCTGTAGCAGGAGTGTTATATTTCACAGGTACAGTTTCTGGAACAGTAGGTATCATTATGTTAGCCTTGGCTGGAATATTTCTCCTAACAAGTTTGATAAGTTTTTGTCCACTTTACGCTCCCTTTGGCATCAAAACTTGTCCGGTAAAAGAAACCAACTAAAAAAGCTATCAAAAGCTTATCGATATATGTGAGGGGAGAAGTTTGAACCGTTCTTTCCCTCACTCTTTTTGTTTTCCAATTTTAGGGAAGATACATTCAGTCTTTGGGCTAATCTATGTGAACCACCTAATCTCTTTTAAGTCTTCAGCCAAGCGGTGACTTAAAAGTTCTTGTCCAGAAAGCCTCATATAGGAAGAATTAGAGTGAATAGAATTTCTTATTTCTTACATTAAGGCAGAACCCGGGAAATAGGAGGATAAATGTTGAGAACACTTCTTGTAATTATCACAATAACTGTGACCTTATCTGCCTGTTCAAGCAATGATAATTTTCAGCCCCTTTTGACGGAAGATTTAGCGGTTCAAAAAACGGAATATCAGCAACAGATTGTTGGGCATTTATCGGGGGAATATGTCTTGGCTGATAATACAACCATAGCCAGCCGATGGTCCAAAGAAGAACGGGAGTTGACAAGGAGGTATTTAAAAGAGTTGCTTTTGCAATTGAATATCGAGCCTCAGGAACAAGACTATATATCGCCAAACCTCAACTTTGCAATTGATTTAATTCTTGGCCCGTTTCGAGGGACCAATGTGTACGGTATTCTTCCAGCCACCCAACCCAGTAATGAGTATATCATCCTGGGTGCTCATTATGATACGGGGAAAAGAAATGCACCCGGAGCCATTGATAATGCAACGGGGATCGCTCTAATTTATAGTGTGGTCAAGGAAATGACAGAACTGGAATCCAGGCAGAAGAATATTTTAGTGGTCTTTTTTGATCAGGAGGAGGAAGAACTTATCGGCAGCCGAGCTTTTCTTGAACATATCAAACAACAGCAGTGGGATGTACACTCCATACATTGCTTCGATATGGTTGGCTGGGATGAGGATCAGGACAAAGCTATTGAGATTTTTTCGCCAACTGAATCATTACGAACAATCTATAAGGAAACAGCGGTATCACATAATATCCCTGTTCGCGAAATAGTCATTGATCCGGTTGGATACGAGGTAAGCTCAACCGACTTCGATGTTTTTGTCCCTGCCGGTTATGATGTGATCGGAGCCGGAGAATTATTTTATCACCGTGATTCAACTCCCTATAAAGACAGTCCGGATGACACCTTTGAGACGGTGGATTTTAACTATTTATTGTCCAGCTCAAATCTGGTTGCAGATATCATTGAAAAACTGGTGAAATGATGACAAAATTAGTGAATCAATTATACAACGTATTCCGCCAAAACCAGCTTTTTAGCTTAATCCTGAGCATTACATTGCTCTTCTTCGTTTACAAAGGAGTCCATTATGCTCTGATTGGAAGTTATGTACCCTTGCTCTTCATTATCATCATACTATGCCTGCTGATGGTTGGTTTAAATAAATCGCCTAATGTCTTTAAATGGAGTGTGGGTTCCTGGTCTGTTTTAATCATCCTTTGGGCAACGGTAAGGCTTTTGTTGAGTATGGCGAATCTATTTGTAAAGCCAGTACCGGAAGGTCATGTAGACGGGCAATTGGGACTAGCGAGTATTCTTCTCAGTGTGGCTTTTCTAATTGCCGGCATCTATTTATGGCAAAAAAGGAAAAAAGTTCTTTCTGTATAGTTTAAACATCACGTTTATCAGATCCATATTCACTTGACGCTTAGACCAGTAGAGCTAACGTCATCTAAGGTTTGTTCCTGCCTCAAAATAAAACGCCAAACCTTATTTACATGGATTGATTCACCTCATCTAACTGTTGGTTAAGCAATGCCGAGCAGTCGAAAATATTATTACTGATAAAAAAGACTCGGTCAGAGAACAAAATTCAAGAATATTTAAAAGAGAAAACCACCCATGAGTGAACAACCATTATTAAAGCCATTCAAATCAGATAATTTAGAATTGGATAACCGGGTCGTGATGGCGCCTATGACCCGAAGCCGAGCCGATAACGAAGGCAATGTACCCACAGGAGAGCTTCAGGGACTCTATTATGAGCAGCGTGCTTCTGCAGGACTTATTATTTCAGAAGGTTCTCAAATTTCAGAGAAAGCCATTGGATATATAAATACGCCGGGAATTCATACCCAGGAACAAGTGGAAGGGTGGAAAGAGGTAACCGAACGTGTGCACAATGCAGGAGGGAAGATCTTTCTTCAACTATGGCATGTGGGAAGAATCTCACACCCTGATTTCCATGACGGAGATCTGCCGCACGCACCGTCCGCTTTAAATCCCGGGGAGAAGTCCTACACACCCGAAGGCTTCAAAGATACGGTCACTCCCAAAGAAATGACCAAAGCCGATATCGAACAAACTATCGAAGACTTCCAGATGGGAGCCCGCAACGCGATGGAAGCAGGATTTGACGGAGTAGAAATTCACTCTTCCAATGGATACCTGATCCACCAGTTCTTTAATGGCACTTCCAATCACCGAACCGATGAATATGGTGGCAGTATTGAAAACCGCGCCCGATTCTTTTTTGAGGTCCTTGATGCCGTGAAAGAAGAAGTGCCGGAAGGGAAGATCGGCGCTCGTTTCAATCCTTCGCTGCACGGAATTTTTGGAATGGAAATGGATGAAGAAACCATCCCAACCTTTGATTATGTGATCGAGAAGCTCAACGACTATGATCTGGCTTATATCCATCTCTCAGAACCGTTTAACGATGTTTCTGATATCCCTTATGCTGAGACCGAAATAGCCAAACGTTACCGCCCAATGTATGATGGCACCATTATGATTAACGCCGGCTTTGATCAGGAAAGCGGAAATAAAGTAATCGAAGAAGGCAATGCCGATCTGGTTGCTTTTGCGAAGATGTATATCTCCAATCCGGATTTGGTAGAACGCTTCCGTGGAAATTCCGACCTGGCCGAATGGGATGAAGATACTTTCTATACCCCCGGTACAAAAGGCTACACCGATTACCCCAAACTGGAAGAGGTTGAAGCTTAGTATTTTTTCGATATTCGTGAATAGCATGATCGTTAATCGTTGATGGGATTTTGTTTTAAGCAAATGACCATTAATGAATTACGATAAATAAAAGAGCTCCTTCGGGAGCTTTTTTTAATTGAGTAATTCCTTCTTTGATATAAAAACTGATTTCTTCATTTTCCCTCAACTATTCAGAATAACACGACTGTATGACAACCATGAAAAAGACTATTCGACTGCTACCCATCCTTTTTTTATCCCTCTTGCTACAGCCGCTCAGTGTATTTGGGCAAAGTAACGCAACAGAACCGGGTTCATTAATCGGTAGTCCAGAAGACAATTTGCCACCCTATATCAAACTTGTAAGTGGCTTTGGAGAACGTCCAAATTGGTCTCATGATGGCAAATTCATTCTGTTTTTAGATAAGCCGATGGGTGAAGTGTATGAATTAGAACTGTCAACCGGAATTATAAGGCCAAAGACTTTACACTTTAATCACTACGGTTTTACTCGCGCCAAGTATCTGGCTAATGGCGACATTTTACTTGCCGGACCTAATGAACCCTTTGATCCAACGGATGAAGAAGAGAGATATCGGGCTCGTAACATAACTTGGTTATCAGTAATGGATAAAAGTGGTGAAAAGCCTCCGGTACCGTTAAACACTATGTGTGCTGAAGGTCCTGCTGTTTCCAGAAACAATATGAAAATAGCCTGGACCATACGGGATCGCCAACTACCCGAGCTGTGGAAAAACAGGGCGAAGTTGTATATGGCTGAAATAATGTATGAAGATGGTGTGCCACAGTTGTCCAACCAAAGAGAGATCTTCGATTCTAAGCAATTGCCTTTTTCACTGGGTGATGCCAGCCTTGAAACACAAAGCATAGTCCCACCGGAGGATGTAAAAGTAACATTTACCGCTTACACGATTAATGAGGGAAATAACACCGATGTTTTTATGGTAGATACTGAAACCGGAGAATACGAAGCCATGACCAACTCTCCTTGCTGCTACGATGAAGCTGAAGGAATTTTCCCAGACGGGTTACACACATTGGTTGAACACGCAAATTCTGAGGAAAAAGCATGGCCTTTAATTGATTTGTATAAGTTGAAATTAGATGGTTCAGGCGAAATGCAGAGACTAACCCATTTCACTGATTATAGAGGATACAAGGCTAATCAGGGAGTAATATCAGATGATGGAAAATATATGAGCATTCAGATAGGAAAAGATAATACTGAACCCGGTGCCGGCTTCGGTTTCCTGATTATGGATTTGGAAGAAGCTGCAAAACACCTGGGAGGTTTTAAATCCTATGATGAATAACGACGTTATTTACGTAAGTGTAGGGTGATTTAAAAGCTATCGCCTTTTTATTATTAATCAATATCAAAGAAAAAATGAACCAAAAAGAACTATCCCAACTATCCGATAGCGAATTGCTTGAAGCAGCACAGAGTAATAAGCCATCACCTTTGGTAGATGCTTTTTTTATAGGGTTTTTGGTTGGAATCATCATTTTTAGTGTGGGTTCAAACGCTTGGGGATTTCTCACCTTAATACCTCTGTTTTTGATTTATGTATTTTTGAAAAAACCGAAAAAGTATGAAACGCTGAAGAAAGAATTGAAAGCGCGAAATTTACAATAATCGAATTCGGTTAGTTGCAGGTTCCGTAGCTCTTTTAAGTCTTCAGCGAAGCGGTGGTTAGCCTATATAAAAGTGAATCGTCACTTGTTACTTTTTATGGTATTATATATAATACCATATGTCAATTCATCAAATTGTATTAGACACAAACATCATCTATTCAGCACTTCGGTCAAGGCGAGGGGCTTCATATAGATTGCTTTCTTTGTTGGATTCTTCCAAATTTGAAATCAATTTGTCGGTTCCACTCGTTATTGAGTATGAAGATGTATTACTTAGAAAGCTTGATACACTCAACTTTAGTGAGTCTCAGATCGGCCAATTCTTAGATTACTTGTGTCTGGTTGGAAACTGGCATGAAGTCTATTTTTTATGGCGTCCAATTTTGAAGGATCCTGAAGATGACATGATCCTGGAATTAGCGGTTAGAGCTAATTGCAATTACATTGTAACGTACAACAAAGCTGATTTTCAAGGCATTGATAAATTTAATATTGAGTTGGTGACAGCAAAAGAATTTCTCCAAATCATACAGGAGTTACCATGAGTACATTAAGCGTTCGATTACCCGAATCACTACATAAAAAAATAAAAGAACTGGCTAAAAAAGAAGGTGTTTCTATGAATCAGTTCATCACATTGGCGGTATCCGAAAAAATGTCGGCATTATTGACCATAGATTATCTTAAAGAACGAGCAGAAAAGGGAAGCAAGCAGGGGTTTGAAAATATAATGAATCAAGTACCTGATGTGGAACCTGAAGAATATGACAAACTATAATCCGATAGGCTAGCCCCCCCAGCTCTTTTAAGTCTTCAGCGAAGCAATGACTTATAAGCTCTCGCCTAGGAAATCTTAGATTTCCATACGGATCATCTGCTTTTGCACGGCTTTCCTATTTCAGCTACATTCATTTCAGAAATTCTCACCCAATCTTGTTCTTCATGAAATCAATTACGGCATTTGTAGCTCTGTTAAGCTTTATTCTATTGAGTAGCCCTGTCGCGTTTACTCAGGACTTGATTATACAAGGAGGCTGGCTGGTTCAGGTGGAAGAGGGCACTGCCATTGAAAACCCCGGAATAACCATTGTAGCTGGTAAAATTCATGAAATTGGAAACCCAAGCCGGGAGGATTTTCCCATACTTAGATTAGAAGATCAGGATTATATCCTGCCCGGGCTGATTGATCTGCATTCCCATTATCACGTCCGCTATAATGGCGTTACCAAAACGGATACGGTTGTTACTCCAAAGTTATTCCTGGCCAACGGAGTCACCACTACTTTTACTGCCGGAGATCCCAACCCTGAACTGACTCTGGAGTTCAAACATAAAGTGAACAGAGGAGGGGCTATCGGACCAAGAATTTTAAACTCCGGTCCATATTTCGGATCAGCAAATTCGGAATGGAATCGCGACTTCACTAAAGAAGATATCTACAGTATTGTGGATGAATGGGCGGAAAAAGGCACGAATGGATTCAAAGCTAAAGGTATCAGCTACAATCAGTTAAAGTATTTAATTGAACGAGCTCATAATTATGGTTTGACCGTGACTGCACACCTGGGTTCAGGAGCATATGGAGGAGTGAGTTCAGCAGATGCCATTGAATTGGGAATTGATCGCGTTGAACACTTTTTGGGAGGAGAAATGCTGCCCGGTGAATCAGGTGCCTATGATGAAATCGCTAATTTAAATACCCAAAGTGAGGGTGTGGAAGATGCCATGCAAGACTTCATAGATCATGGTGTCGCTTTCAACGCTACCATCGGAACCTACGGCGGCTGGTCCCGAAGCAATGACGGTGCCTTTGACTATTGGGTTGATGAATACAAATACCTGACACCATTTACTGCTGAGTTTATCAAGGCAACAGATAACGAACCTCAAGACATCCAGCCGACGATTGCCAGCGTGTATGCCAAAAAGAAAATCTTGCTAAAAAGGTATCACGAAATGGGAGGCAGAGTTACGCTGGGAACAGATCGCCCGTTCTATCTGGATTTGAATCTGGGTAATTACATGAATGGTTTTTTCATCCATAGGGAGATGGATATCATGGCTAATGCAGGAATCAGTAACGCCGACGTGCTTAAAATAGCTACCATTAACGGGGCAGAAGCTATTGGCTGGGGGGATCGAATCGGAACCATTGAAGTATCCAAACTCGCTGACCTCATGGTGATCAAAGGAAATCCACTTAACGACATTCGTAACACCCGAAGCGTACATACCGTCATCAAGGGAGGGGTGATATTCGATTCCGATGAAATCCTAAAGAAAGCAGAAGGGAAGCTTGGCCCTGTCAGCGAAACAGAATGGTAGTAGCTTAGGGAAAAAAAGATTTGCGGGAATTTGCTCAAAATTATGAGCAAAAATTTTAAATAAGGGTGGAATGTCCGTTGCGATATATTGATATTGGATAGCCTTAAAACCGATAACCAATTTTTCGAAGTACTACAGATCGCATTATGAAAATTACCAATCCCATACTTCCCGGCTTTAATCCTGATCCTTCCATTTTACGAGTAGGCGACGATTATTACATCGCAACCTCAACGTTTGAATGGTTTCCCGGGGTTCAGATACATCACTCCAAGGACCTCAAAAATTGGAAGCTTATTGCGCATCCTTTAAACAGAACTTCTCAGCTGGATATGACCGGAAATCCAAACTCATGTGGAGTCTGGGCGCCTTGTTTGTCTTATCATGAAGGTACGTTCTTTCTAATTTATACCGATGTGAAGACCTTTAGAGGAGCGTTCAAAGATGCTCACAACTATCTGGTTACTTCGGATTCAATTTCGGGGGACTGGTCAGAACCAATTTACATGAACAGCTCCGGATTTGATCCATCGCTGTTTCATGATGACGATGGGAAAAAGTGGTTTGTGAACATGGTTTGGGATCACCGATCTGAGAAACATCCGTTTGGTGGAATTCTGCTTCAGGAATATGATCATGAGCAAGAAAAGCTTGTCGGGCCAGTTAAAAATATTTACACAGGCACCGATATCAAGCTTACCGAAGCGCCTCACCTGTATAAAAAAGATGGGTACTATTATCTGATGACGGCGGAAGGGGGAACGGTACTTCGTCACGCCGTAACCATGGCTCGGTCAAAGAATATCGACGGACCGTACGAAACCGATCCGAATAACCCTATGCTGACATCCTTTAATAATCCCGAGCTTGAGCTACAGCGAGCGGGTCATGCTTCCCTAGTGGAAACGCAAACCGGAGAATGGTACCTGGCTCACTTGGCAGGGCGAAGAATGCCGTCTCGCGGTCGTTGCCCAATGGGAAGGGAGACAGCCCTGCAGAAAGTAGTTTGGAATGATGCTGGCTGGCTGGAACTTGCTGATGGCACTAACGAACCAAGCTTGGTTATAGACGGACCGGATTTGCCGGAACATCCTTGGGAGAAAGAACCAAGCCGGGACGATTTCGATTCAGAGGAATTGGACATCAATTTCCAGTTTTTACGGGTTGATATTTCAAAAGACCTGGTTTCCCTAACCGAAAGACCCGGTTATTTACGGCTGTACGGCGGTGAATCCCTGAATTCACACCATCGGCAGTCATTAGTTGCCCGACGCCAACAATCCTTTTTCTATACTACTGAAACTAAGCTTGAGTTCGCCCCTGAAACCTTTCAGCAGATGGCTGGCTTAATCTGCATGTACGATAACAAGAACTTTTACTACTTACATGTAACATGGCATGAAGAACTGGGCCGCTGCATCGATATCATTACAAATATTAAAGGCGAATATGAAGAGCCGCTGCATCAAAATCGCATTTCTGTGAACGATGAAGGCCCGGTTTACTTGCGAGCTAAAGTTGATTATGACAAACTTCGGTTCTTCTACTCCGAGAATGGTGATGACTGGAACTTCACCGGACAAATATTTGACGCTAGTACTCTTTCTGACGAATATGACGATGGAGGAGGGGATGGACACTTCACCGGGGCGTTTGTAGGAGTATGTAATCAAGATTTATCAGGGCGAAAGAAGCCAGCAGATTTCGATTATTTCGAATACGTTGAGCGGGATACCATGGATAAAACTCCCACCAAAGCAGATGATTATTACTACAAGGGATAGCAGCAGAAACGTTAGTTCGGTTTAGAATAATTACTGCAGTCACTCAGCCTACAAATGGCAACTGTACGTATTTTGTTTAGGCTATTCTAAGGCAGAAAAGGCATCATGAGCTAATAGGTCGTCATGCCGAACTCGATTCAGCATCTGAAAAGGATGAGGTATTAGCGAAAAAGCTTGTCGGGTTCAATAAATCACTCTTCTCAGACCCTGAAACAAGTTCAGGGTGACGACTTATTTTATTGATTCATTTAAGGGAAGGTCTAAGCTGATCTTCCCTTTTTAATTGGGCTGATAATTCATGTGGTCGAGTACCTGACCTTTCTTGGTAAAGTATTTACCCATCAAATTTGCCGTGAGGCATGAGTGTATGGGAAATATTTGTATGGTTTCACCCACATGAACCTTACTGAAAACATTTGGGCTGCACTGTATAACCCCATGTTCTTGGGATAAGCTTTTCACATAGGTTTCTTCGGATAGATACTCAAGCTTTGGTTCTCCAAAACTGAGGTAGTCATCAATCTGCACAGAGTCTTTGGAGAAATGAATAGCTCCGCCGTGAATTAAAACTTCCGTTCTTTCGTAGAATTTTTCAATAATCGGACATTCCATATGCACGGCTATTTCATTTGGTGAACAAGATCCTATTTGAACTTGCATCCAATCATAAAACACAAAATTACCAGGACTCAGTTGATCTACAGGTCCAAATTCTTCCAGAACACTGCACGAAGGAGTATCCCCATAACAGATAGGGAGCTCAGGGAAGTGCTCTTTCAGGACCTCAAGCTTATTGAGCACTTCATTACCTTTATTTCGAATTTCCTCCTTAGAACGGCACTTGTAGGTATGTCCCGCATGGCAGTAAAAACCAGCATTGTAACAATTTGAAGACTGCTCAATTGCATTGACTACTGCTTTAATTGCATCCAGGTTAGAAACAGGAACTCCGCTCCGCCCATAGTCCGGATCAATTTCTACATAAAGACCAATTTTATGCTTTAATTTCTTGTCTAGTTTTTCCACAACTTCTCTTGAAATTGCCAAGGTCTTAAGGGAAGCGTTCTCTGCGATTCGGTTATACTCTTTATGGGCTAAAACATTGGCAGGGAATGCAATAGTGATATCATCCCAATCATCCATTACAAAATAATCAGCCATTTTTGGAGAGGAAACAGTAATCCCCTTTATGCCTTGTTCACGGAATATCTTGCCAATTACTTTTGACTGGTGTGTCTTAAAATGAGGGCGAAGTTCAAGGCCTGTTTTAGCCGCTTTTGAAACCATGTTTTCGATATTGCTCTTAACAATATCTAGATCAACAAAGAGCGTAGGAAACGGATACATATTTGTACTAATTAGTTTATAACGAAGTTTGGGAAATCTTGGATGACAGAAAATTGATCCCTAAAATATGGCAGTAAATGTAATTTTCAAGGCCACATTTCCTTTTTTTAAAGAAACAAGGACGGATAGTTTAGAAATGATTACGGTCATACTTGTAAACCATCAGAAATCAGTTTCCTGACTTACTATTCAATCTTTTGCGAAGCTTTTCATTCCGCTCTTCCTCACTTAACTCACTGTTAAAATCATACAAGGCTTGTTCCCAAGAACCATAAACAGGGTTTGGAAGCATATACCAGCGACGGCCAAAGTAATCGCTGTACTCATCCACGAGATCTGCTCTTTTCTTTTGTGAGATTTCTTTAGCGGGAAGGAAGTCATTCAGGTCATCACCAAACATCATAATAACCCGATAGTTTTCTTCAACCTGCTTACGTCGTTCAATTTTTGATGACGTCCAGCCGGGTTCCTCGCCATTTGTCATGATGTTATCCATAGAAGAAGAGACCGGGAATCCTTTTTCAATTAGATTCTGACGGGTTGCTTCTTCAACTTCATACCCACGGTTACTTATGTAGAAAATGGTTATTCCTTCCCGGGCTGCATACTGGGTAAACTCAACGGCTCCGGCAATTGCTTCTGCTTTAGCTTCTTTACACCAGGCATTCCAGTCTTCGATGTTGAAGTCTGACCCTTTTTTAATCATTCGAGCCTGAAAGGGAGAGTTATCTAAAACGGTCTCATCAATATCTAAAATAATAGCAGGAGGGAGTCGCATAAACTCATCGTTTTCTTCCTGATTGAGCGATGCGGTCCAGAATGAGTCTTCCATAGGCAGGGGAAGGGTTCTTAGTGCTGAAGCATAGTTCTGAGTAGTGATCGCTTTATATTCGGCCGAGTTCTGTACCCACAATGTAGCTTGTGTAGTAGAATCGTCCTGAATATTAATGGTTTTAGTAGAGCTGCAAGAAACAAATAGAAAAACAGGTAATAACAAAAATAGCTTTAATGACTGCATAAGATAGATTTATTTGTATTATTAGGTAAAGATAGGAAATCAAAAGTAGAGCTAAACAAATTTTAGCAGGAAATGTGAATCGCGCAGTAAAACCTTTATTTTTAAAGATAAATGAATTCATCAACCCACAAGATTATTGGCAGAATTGAACAGGTAAATTTACCTGAATGGGAATTCAAAAACCTGGACGCCAAAATTGATACCGGAGCTTTTACTTCAAGCCTGCATTGTCATCATATAGAGCCTTTTAAACGCGAAGATGAAGAATGGATCAGGTTTTATATGTTGGACCCGGATCATGAATCCTACAGCGACAAAATGCTGGAAATGCCATTGCACGATAAACGGGAAGTCAAAAGCTCAAATGGAGAAACAGAACTTCGCTATTTCATACAAACGGAGATTGAATTTTATGACGGGAATTATAGCATTGAGTTTTCGCTCACTGATAGATCTGCCATGAAATACCCGCTACTTATTGGAAGGAAATTCTTGCAAAAAGGTCCTTTTCTGGTTGATGTGACACAAAAAAATCTATTTAAAACTTTAAAGAACTAGGAATTTTAGATAATGAAGTTAGGAATTCTTTCCAGAAATTCATCACTATACTCAACCTCCCGATTAGTCGAAGCCGCTGAAGCTGCTGGACACGAAGTGGAAGTAATTGACCACCTGAAGTGTGATATCGTTATTGAGCAGGATAGCCCAAAAATTTACTATAAGAGTAATAAAATTGACTATCTGGATGCCATCATCCCAAGAATCGGAGCTTCAGTTACCTTTTACGGGGCAGCTGTAGTTCGTCAGTTTGAAATGATGGAAGTATTTACAGCAGTCCATTCTCAAGCATTAGTAAGATCAAGAGACAAGCTGAGAAGTCTGCAGCTTTTGGCAAGTTCTGGTGTGGGGCTTCCAAAAACGGTTTTCACCAACTATTCTAAAGAGGTTAAAAAGTTAATTGAATCGGTTGGTGGAGCTCCTCTAATCGTGAAGCTACTTGAAGGAACTCAGGGACACGGTGTTGTTCTTGGGCCGACCAAGAAAGCAGCTGAATCAATTATTGAAGCATTTCACGCTATGAAAGCCCGAGTAATTGTACAGGAGTTTATATCTGAATCTAAAGGCGCAGATATCCGTGCTTTTATTGTAGATGGCAAAGTAGTTGGAGCCATGAAAAGACAGGGTAAAGAGGGCGAATTCCGTTCTAACCTCCACCAAGGTGGTTCCAGCCAGCTCATTAAACTAAGCAAAGCAGAACGAGAAGCAGCACTGACAGCAGCCCGGGCAATGGACCTATCCATCGCTGGTGTTGATATGCTCCAATCCGAGCGCGGTCCTTTAATCCTTGAAGTTAATTCATCTCCGGGGCTTGAGGGCATCGAGAAAACAACCAAAAAGGATATTGCAGGATTTATAATTGGCTATATCGAAAAAGCCGTAGAAGAACGGAAGCAAAACCCGGCTCGTAAGAAAAAAGCGAAAAAGCATGCCTGAGTTTATTACGATCAATAAACAAAAAATTGGTCTTGGCGAACAGAAGATTGTTAATCTAAATATTGCCAGGCTACCTACCTACACAAGTATTGATCTGCCTGTTTGCGTTTATAGAGCCCCTAAAGATGGTCCTGTTCTTTTATTGACCGGGGGTTTGCATGGTGATGAAATTAACGGTGTTGAAATTGTACGCCGTATGATTGAACGTGAAATTGTAGTACCCGAATTTGGTACGGTAATCGCTATTCCGATAGTAAACATTTATGGGTTTATTCAGAACTCCCGTGGGTTACCGGATGGTAAAGATATAAATCGAAGCTTTCCTGGCGCTAAAGGAGGTTCACTGGCCAAATTACTGGCTCATACCTTGATGAAGGAAATTATTCCGGAAGTGGATTGCGGTATTGATTTCCATACAGGTGGTGCAGCTAGAGCTAACTATCCGCAGATAAGGTGCTCGTTTAAAATAAAGAAAGCCAAAGAATTAGCTGCTGCTATGGGTGCTCCGGTTATGATGCATTCTTCGCTTATCACTAAGTCGTTTAGAAATGCAGCCCATAAAAAAGGCATAGAAATACTCGTTTATGAAACCGGGGAATCTCTCCGTTATGATGAGTTTGGTATTGAGGAAGGCATAGACGGAGCGCAACGTCTCATGAAACACCTCAAAATGATCAAAGAAGCACCAAGGCCTAATAAGACAAAAATATTCGACAGCTCAACTTGGATCAGAACAAAGAACGCAGGATTATTTATTACAAAGGCTGAGCTTGGAGAAGAGTTTAATAAGCGTCAGGTATTAGGTTCGATTAAAGACCCATATGGGGAATTAAACTCTAGAGTAATTGCTCCAAAGGATGGGATGGTAATTGGGCTAAATAACTGCCCCGTAGTAAATAAAGGCGATGCCCTTATTCATTTTGCATATAACAAATAAATAGAAGTTAAGACATTGGAAATAGATTTATTATTCACGGCAATTAAGGACTCTGACTGGAAATCTGTATCAGACAGTGGCAAATTTGAACCAGAATCTGTAGAGGAAAAAGGACGGGTTAAATGCTTTACAGGTGAACAAGCTGAAAGTATTATTAACCATTATTTTGACAAAGATGACACAGTTTTACTAGTCGTTTTGGATCCATTGAGAATTCAAAGTCCAATAAAACGTATTCAGGAGGATGGCTTCAATTTTGTTGCTGTTCAGGGAGCTGTTACAATTGATGCTATCATTGATAAGATTAAATTATCCGCGGGGAAAAAGGGTACGTTTTCTCTGAATGTTAAACATTTCGATTGACCGTAAAGCCTACATATTGCTTTATAATCAACTGTGCATCAAACTCTTTTAAAGCAGCTTCATTTTTAAAATCAAAGGAGAGACAAATAGCTCAAATTTTTGGCAATCCTGAGTTTGTATATATTCAAAAAGATGATTCCATTGTTGATATTGTTCGTGAAAAGGCTAACGAATTTACTCATATTATTGCCTGTGGCGGTGATGGAACCGTAAACCGGGTCGCTAATGGTATTATGGGTTCTGAGGCCATATTAGGCGTTTTACCACTTGGCAGCGGAAATGATTTTGCACAAAGTATTGGATTGGGAAATCAGTTTGAGGAAAACTTATCCATTCTTAAAAAGGGGAAAACCCGTCCTACTGATGTTATAGAAATTGAGAAGGGATTTTTTGTTAACACATTCGGGATTGGAGTTGATGGTCTTACAAATTACTACGCATCAAAGTCCAGGTTTAAAAAAGGAGCGCTAAAATATTTTTCTGGTGGACTGATTGCACTTTTCAAATCAACCCCTTTTAAGGCAGATTTAAGCATAGATGGATCCCAAATTGATCTAGAGGCCAAATGCTGGATGATAGCAGTAGCAAATGGGAAATCTGAAGGAGGGAGGTACAAAATTTCTCCGGAATCCCTGAACTATGATGGTAAAGTAGAAGTAATAGTGGTAAAAGCCGTCCAGAGAATAAAACTAATTATAGCTTTCCTAAAATTGTCTTTCGGCTTTGAATTTAATGACACACTTGTACATCGATTTTCTCTACAGGAAAACTGTACCATTAAAACAGATGATCATCTTAAATGCCATGCTGATGGCGAACAAGTTTCGCCAGGCACGGTAATTAATTTTAAATTACTTAAAGCTGGTCTTTCCGTCATTACCGGTTAACTAAATTGAGTTACAGGCTTCATTAAATCTTCACAGATTCTGAGTACTCTCATATAACTTCTAACATTAAAGGAGGAAAAAATGAGAGGTCCGGTAAAGTTAATCGACAGAAAAAATGATTTAAAAAAAGGCTACTTAATCCGCATGGAAATTGGGGTAATAGCTTCATTACTTATTTTCATAGCCGCAGTAAAAATGGATATCAGGGCTGAAAAGAGTAATGAAGGCATCTCCATTGATAGACAAGAAGAAGTTTTCATGGAGGAAATTGTACAAACCAAGCAAGAAATTAAAGCTCCGCCGCCGCCAAGACCTGTAGTTCCTGTTGCGGTTCCAAATGATGAAATCATCGAAGATGAGATCATCGACCTGGATGCTGAGCTTGATTTAGATGCTTTTGCAATGGAATTACCGCCACCACCACCAAGACAAATCGAAGATGAAGCTGAAGAACAAATCTTTGTGGTAGTGGAGCAAATGCCTGAATTAATTGGGGGAATGGCCGCTGTTCAAAAACAAATTACATACCCGCCAATGGCTATAAGAGCCGGGATTGAAGGAAAAGTCATCGTTCAGTTCTTAATTGATAAAGAAGGAAATGTCAGAGATCCCTTCGTAATTAGAGGAATTGGAGGCGGCTGTGATGAGGAAGCTCTTAAGGCCGTATCAAAAGTGAAGTTTGTACCTGGCAGACAAAGAGGAAAGCCTGTAGTGGTTAAATTTAGTCTACCGGTCTCATTTAGACTCGAAACTGAAAGTTAGACATACGTCAAGCCAGACAATCATAAGAAATTAAACGAACTCAGGATTCCGTTGTATTAAGAGAGGCAATGGTATTCTTGAGTTCATCAAATCCTACAGGTTTAATAAGATATTCTACATAATTAGTAGATTTTGCTCTTTCCCGATTTAAAGGATCTGAATTACCGGTAATATAGATAACAGGGGTGTCAATAGATTTTTCACGCAGAGCAAGCATTGCGTCGATACCATCAACGTCATCTTCAAGCATTATATCCATTAGGATCAAATCAGGGTTGAGAGCTTCAATCTTTTCGATAGCTTCCTGACCTTTAGTAATAACTTCAAGTACATCGTAATCTAGCCGCTGAATCATCTTGGATAAAAGTAACGAGAGCACTTTGTCGTCTTCAACAATAATAATTTTCATAAGAGCAAAGATAAGCTATTTATACTTAACTGATGTAATACTTTTTGAATAATATAGAGCTTTAGAGATAAGATTTATAATCTCTATTAACTTGGTACACGGTAAAAATACAAAGTCAGTTCTAGAAGTGTAAGTTAATTAGGTTTAATGTTTATGAATTGATACCGGTGTGACTCAGTCGTCATAATAGAATAGAATTACTCCTATAATTTATATTATGTAAAGTAGCGTTAGTTTATAAACATAGTCTTCTCTACTATTACTTATCTATAATCGAGCAGCTATATATTCGATGCGGAACTTTTAGGTCCTGTACTTCTAATTTAGATCGGCTAGTACTTGCTGCACTTTTGATAGGTTTGGCATTTCGCCTGAGTCTTCCAGGATTTCAGAGTGAGCTACTCTTCCCTGTTGGTCTATAATAAATACGGATCTCTTAGCCACGCCTTTCATACCAAAAAAATCTTGATATAAGACTCCATACATCTCGCTTACTTCTTTGTTGAAGTCGCTTAGAAGCTTAAAATTCAAATTGTTTGCTTCCTTGAATGCCTTAAGCGTAAAAAAGCTGTCTATACTGATCCCAAATACTTCAGCATCAAGTGCTTCATAGATTTTGAGATTATCACGAGTTGTACACAATTCCTTGGTACAAACTCCGCTAAAAGCTAAAGGGAAAAACAAAAGAACCACATTCTTTTCGCCTTTATAGCTTTCTAAGGTAACATCTTCGTTATTGGTGTCTTTCAGAGTGAAATTTGGTGCTTTATCCATGAAGTTAGAATACGTGTTTAGTTTTTATACTCTTCGCTATGGATAAATCTAATCGTAGCAAAAAGAATTCCCACACAGAGTAAAATTTCTGAAACCCACACCATATCAACACTTGTTGATCGATTAAAGATAAGCCAGTAACTAAGGTATGACGTTGCTACACCAGTGATTCCAATGATGTAATACCTTCTATTTCTTTTTTTAGCCTGTTTAAGGGCAAATACGAGAACAGTTACTATTAATGCCCCTCCTTGATAGATGGCATTAATAAGGTCCTTAATTACAATAGAATCAATTATTAATGGAAAAAATAGAAAACTTACAAAAGGTAAAGCGGTTAGATAGACGGGAAAACGTGCAAAAATAGGCTTTGATTCCCGAATCAAAACGAGCAGGCCACTTATATATATAGTGACGGATACCAGTTTACCCCATTGGAATAAATTTAACGGAGTTTGAATTTGAAAAAGATCAAATAAATACGGAATCGTAATTATTAATGCGGCTAAGCTGAAATAAAGCTCTAATAGTGATCTGCGCCTAATAAATAGCTTAATTAATAATACAAATACCGTTCCAAAAGAAAGAGAAACAACAAGGTCTGTCCACTTAGCCGGATCCATCAGCTTTCCGGATTTCGGCTTTCTAGCTCTCTCTGCATTTGTTTACTCTGTTGGTAAGTCATTACCAGATCAGCTATTTCTTTAAGGGTACTTCGCTCGTTTCGAACCATTTGGTTGGCAAATTCAAACAAGCTGATGCTATGCCTTCCTTTAGTTATTTCTCTTTCCCAATCAATGACCGGAATATTCTTAATAAGATTTAAGAGTGCTACGCGATGCTTTGAAATTTTATAGAGAAGCTTTTGAATGTCTTTGGCAAGGTCTTCATCTTTTTCAAAGGTTTCCTCCGGTTCCACATAGGCATTTAGATTGATTGGCCGTGCATTTTTGAAGGCATCTTCAATGACTTTCCGGTAGTAATTTTGCTGAGCATGATCTAAAAACATGAGAATCTCAGCAATAGAGCGACCTTCTGGAGGGGCTTCGCTATATGGGACAGAATCAATTACATACTTGAGGGCTTCAGCTTCATGCTCAAGATAGGCAACGTCGTCAATAAGAGTATCAATCTGGCTTTGTTTAATATCCATCTTCAAAGACTAATTAGGTAGACCAGCTTGATGATGCCGGGGTTGAATCATTTTTTTCTTGCTGCTCAATCATGTCAACCAAAGACAATCCGGTATTCCAGTCTTTGTCCCTGTCTCTTACAGAGTGAATATTATTCTCTTCCTGAAAATCCCAAAAAGAACCAAATTGCTGATTTCTGTATTTCTTGAGATACTCAAGACGCTCTTCAACGTCTTCCTTAGGAACCAATAATCGTTCCTTATCATATATAGCATCTTCTCTTGATTCGAATACGATATCGTAATCTTTACTCATCACAATAGCTTCTTCGGGGCAAACTTCTTCACAATATCCACAGTATATGCAACGAAGCATATTGATCTCGAAGAAATCAGGGTACCTCTCCTTCTCATCTTCTGTCTCTTTAGCCTGCATGCTTATTGCAAGCGGCGGACATGCTCGAGCACATAAACCACAAGCAACACATCGTTCTTTGTTGTGATCTTCTACAAGAACAGGTCGTCCACGGAAAATTGCAGGTGGATCCCACTTTTCTTCCGGGTAATTCAGCGTGAAAGTTGGCTGAAACATCTGTTTAAAGGAATACCACATTCCTTTAAATATCTCAGGCAAATACAAGCTTTCAAGAAAGTTAAGCTTTCGCTCATTCTTGTAGTTATCGCTTAGTGCGTTTACTGAAGGTTTTTCTAGATTCTTAGCCATTCAATTCGAATCGGTTTCATGTAGTAATTAGCACTCAAAAATAAACCATTGTTGGGTTAGCATCAAAGTTATTTCTGAGCTTTTCTATTTTATTTTTGGCGGAAAACCATGGTAATCGGAACGCCTACAAATCCAAAACGTTCCCGAATTTTATTTTCAATATATCTGCGGTAGTTCGGTGGCAAATCATGCGGACTGTTCATAAAGAATTTAAATACCGGTGGATTGCTCTTAACCTGTGTTGCATAGGTGATTTTAAGCTGTCTTCCTCTTTTCATTGGGAGAGGTTTTTCACCTAACATCTTATCGATAAAATCATTGAAGTCGGAAGTGTTAATTTCCTTATTCCGTTCTGCAATCACATGATCAGCTAAATCAATTACTTTGTGAATACGGGTTTTATTCATTGCAGAAATTGTCACAATAGGCACATAACCAAGCTGAGGAACCGATGTATAGATGTATTCCTCAAAGTCTCTGACCGTATTCGTGTCTTTCTCAGGCACCAGGTCCCATTTATTAAGTACAATAATGAGACCTTTGTTAAACTTCTCTGCTTCACGAATAACACGCTTGTCCTGAGCATCAAAACCTTGCATAGCATCAACTAAAAGAATCGCAATATCGCATTCACGTATTGCCCGATCTGTACGAATGGTACTGTAGAATTCAATATTCTCTTTTACTTTTGTCCGCTTACGAAGTCCTGCAGTGTCAACTAGTAGGTAATCCTTGCCATTATAGTTGAGGTTGCTGTTGATTGAGTCTCGGGTAGTGCCAGCTATATCGGTAACAATAGCTCGTTCATCATCCAGTAAAGCATTAAAAAGGCTGCTTTTCCCCACATTTGGCCGACCGACAAAGGCTAATTTTGGTGTATCACTTTCTGGTTCAGGTTCTGTTTCTTCAGGAAGCAATTCGACAACTTTGTCTAATAACTCACCTGTTCCTGTGCCATTGATAGAACTGACCGGAAACAGATCTTCAAAGCCAAGCTCATAGAACTCAGTAGAATTAAATCGGCGTTCTTCATTATCAGCCTTATTACTGACTAATAAAACCGGCTTATCCTGATGACGAAGTAATTCAGCAACGGATTTATCCAGTGTATTTACCCCATCTGTTACATCAACAACAAAAAGGATGACATCAGATTCTTCAAGGGCAATGTGAACCTGTTCGCGGATTCCAACCACCATCACATTCATTTCATTAGGAAGATAGCCTCCCGTATCAATTACGGTGAAGTCTCTCCCATTCCAAAATGTTTCGCCATAGTGGCGATCTCGGGTCACTCCGTACTCATCGTGCACGATAGCTTTGCGTTTTCCGATGAGTCGATTAAATAAGGTGGATTTACCAACGTTAGGGCGTCCTACAATAGAAACTACTGGAAGCATTTTAAGTCTTAGATTCTTAGATTCAACAAGTTATAAAGGTACGCATTATTCAGCACTTAATTATACTATGCTTCAAAGCTTTTACGACAATTTCGGATTCTTCGGCGCTTTGTTCCTCGCCTTCTTTCTATTCATCTTTTTTATTTTTTGGATGGCAGGAATCGCAGGCATCACTTTGCCTTATGATGGTGGCCGTAAAAAAGGCAGTACCTGGCAGGTAGTGCTAGCTATCTTCTTCCCTCCTTACCCAGTGGTTTGGCTTATTGTAGATATGTACCTACAGCGAAAGTACATGAAAGAAGGCGATTAATTTTTAGAAAGGAATCGTTGTTTTGACCCTGTAATAGAGATCACCTGCAGTTTCAGTAAACAATTTTTCAGTGGGCTGTGCAAATCCAACCGCGTGTGTGAGCGGTAATCCAAAAAATGAGAGCTGATTCTTAAATTCTACACCTGAACCCCATCTAACTATAGATCCAGTTTCTCCGGTTGCTGATCTTGCCTCCCAAATCATTCCAACATCAGAAATAAGCGAAAAGGCAACACCTCCAAAACTTATAAGTCCTAACAACTCAGTTTCAAGGGATGGAATGAATGGCATTCGGTATTCTAAACTACCAAATACAACCCGGTTACCTGCTACAAATTCTTTATAACCTCTTACCCGGTTTATACTGCCAAAGAATTGAAAAGGAACATTGCCGGGTATATCAATATCAATGTTATCATACTTTGAAAAACCGATGTAATTTTGTGGAAGTTGATTTCCCCATTGTTGCTGATATCGACCTTCAATAAATAGCCTATGCATCCCAATACTCGGGAGAATGGCGTAAGCATGAATGTCTGTTTCGAAAGAACTCACTTCCGAACCCGCAACTTTTTCTGTTCGAAGTACACTTACTCTTAGCCCCGTTCCATCTAACGGATGGAGTAAATTATCCTTCCAGGGACGTTGCTTTGTTATTTGCCAGCTTATCTGTAGGTCACTTACATCTGCAGATTGAGGAGTGGCTACGTTTGTATTTCCAGTAAACCGACTCACTCCATAAGGTTTAGTGGAATAGTACCTTAGTTTTGTAGAAAATTGACTGGATTGATAAGGAGCTGAAAACATATCAAGTGGCCAGGTTGCAGATATATCACCGCCGACATACTCTTCAAGTAAGAATTCATCTCCATAAAATTGTCCGTTCTCGGGAAGTTTATAAAGAGAAAAAGCGATGGTTGGATAAAGCTGGTTATTTACATAACCGAACCCGCCGTAAGACTCATTCTTTAAATCAGGGATGGAAATCCATCCGCCGGCAGTAATTGAATGTTTACCAAGGGGCTCTGTCCAATTTGTAGTAGCAAAAAAGCCCCAATCTTCTGAATCAGCGTAGTAAGGAAACCCAAAGGAAGCAACATGTGTAAGGTTTTTTAGTGACTTATACCGATATCTATCTGTAATTAAATCAGGATTAGGTTCAACCTTGGATGCAATAACACTTGGAGGAGTATGCGTTTTCCAAGTTGTATAAGTTTCCGGAAGTTGAACTGTCGGTTTATAAACTTTTCGATCAGCAGGTACCATGTATAACTGATCCCGATTCCTCGACTCAGAGGCCCCTACTATAATATGCTCAGTGTTTGTTGAATCGTCACCGGCGAGCCAGCCGAATACATCACCCCCTGTAAACAGATTCGTAAACCGGGACTCAACCCTCGATTCAAAATCGTAGATAAAGACGTTAGGAACTTCGTCCCGTAAAGAAATATAGGCGATTTTAGTACCATCAGGGCTTAGGAGAGCTTTTCGGTTATCTAAATCTCCTGAATCAATAACTGTTTCTTCTCCGGTATTATCACTTATGAGTACCAAATTCCGGTCACCGTTTTCGCTGAATTTATGGATGAGCCAGCTTTGCTGAGACTCAACCCAAAGCGGCCAAAGCACCTGAATATCACCGCTGTAATTTGTAACCCGGGTTTCCTGCTCTGTTTCTAAATTCATCGTAAATAAATTACCTGTTCCATCTTCATTAACGATATAAGCTATTTGGGTATCGCTTTGACCGGCTACGGGAAACTTTGCTCGTCTATTAAAGGTGATCTGTTTTTCACGTTCATCTTTTAAATTATATAGGAATACGTCATTCATTAAAGAGGAATTCTTCCCTCTAACTAGTCTTGAGTACAATAGTTGAGTTTCATTGCTCCAGCTTAAATCACTGTTAATAGCACCTTCACCTATCAAATTTGTGGTTTTAGTAGAGTCTAGGGTAATCAGGTGAAGCCTCTTAACCGGCCTTGACATTGATGTGAGCGATAAAACGGCTGCTACACTGTCATTTGGACTTATGGATGCATCGTAATAAAATTGCCCAGGAAATCTTAATTCATCTGCATTCAGAGAATCGGTACGCTCCATTTGTCCGGCTAGAGTATTGTAATAGACATTTTTATGTTTTCGCCAATTATCATAAAATTTACTGTACCCTCCTTCAATGGTTTCCTCAAATGCAGTTCCAAAATCGTGGTATCTGAATAACCCCCAAAGTTTATCTCTATGCGCCAGTAAATCTGCAAGAGTTGAATCGCCATATTGCTCCGCAAAGTAACGAAGTTGAGCATTTCCCAATGCATACCGCAGCCTGCCGTCTTCCATAGATTGACCAGATGCGTAGTTCAGGTTGTCATCAAATATAGCCTTTCGGAGCCATCGATCGCCTCTTTGGGAATCCCATTCTTCCGTTTCGTATTGAGCAAGTCCTTCTGTCCAAAAGCTAGGAAGGGGATTTGCGATGGCATACTGAAATAATCCCATTGGAGATTTAACAGCCTCAAAGTGAAAAATATGAGCCAGCTCGTGGGCTACTACTTTTCGGAGCCACTTCTCCTGCCCTGTCCAAATTTCACTATAGTCGTTTAAGTTAACCCAAATATCGGTGTAGGCGTTATTAAAAGGTACAGCAAAGCCATTATTAATCTCGTCTTCATCCGAAAGATAGATTCTAATTTTAAAATCAAATGTGACCTCAAGGTTCTTTGATAATACATCATAGGTCTCTTCTGCAATGGAAGCTGCTTTGTCTTCAATCCCCCTTAACCGTTCCGGAAACATGATTTTAAAATGCTCAGTTTCAGCAACCTGCCACTTTAATTCGGGGTGATTTCGTCCATTCGAGGAATTGAACCCTTGTGCGTATATAAGCTGTGATGAGAGGAAAAAAGTGAATAATAGCGATACGTATTTTATCAATGCCTTCTGCCTAATTTTTATGAACGAATAAAAAAGGAAATTAATCACTCAATTGCTGTTGATTTCCCTCTGAAAGCTGATTTTGTTCTTCCTCTACCAACTTCCACTCTTCTACTAATTTGTCATTCATCTCTTTAAGGAATCGTGAAGGTTGCGTAAAATAATCTCCATAAGCAGATTGAGCCAGAACAGGATAGCTGAAATAGAGCATATCTTTAGCTCGGGTTGCCGCTACATATAAAAGCCTTAACTCTTCATCCAGTTGATCCTCATCTTCCACGGAATATGCAGAAGGAATAATACCATCCAGGCACTGAATGATAAATACATGTTTCCACTCCAGTCCTTTTGCAGAATGGATGGTACTTAGGATTAAAGGAGCTTCTTCCTTGGTTTTTTGCTCGGTATCAACAGCTGTTGCATTAATAGGATCGAGAGCAAGTTCTTCAAGCATTTTAGGAAGTGAAGTAAAGCTTTCTGATACATTAACAAAAGCCTCTAAGTCTTTAAGGCGCTTTGGATAATCATCGTATCTATCTTTGCAGAAATTACGGTAATAGTCAACAATTAGCTCTATAACTTTGGATACTGAATGATCGTTTTCATTGAGCTCAATGAGTAATTTACTAAGAACCTTTAGCTGATCGAGGTATGCTTTACTCGTGGTGTCAGAAAGGTCTAGTTTGTAGGGATTCTTTGCTAAGCGAATCCAATCAAATAAATCCTGAGCTGTTTTTGGGCCAATTCCGTCCAGCAGCATAAGCACTCGATTCCAGGCAATGGTATCCATGGGATTTACTAAAACCCGGACATGGGCTAATACATCTTTAATATGAGCGGCTTCCGTAAACTTCTGCCCACCATACTTTACAAAAGGGATATTCTTGCGATTCAACTCTACTTCAAGATCAAAAGAATCACGACCATTTCTGAATAATACAGCCATCTCATTAAGTTCCATGCCTTGTTCCCGCAGCTGGAGTACCATCTGAGTTAGAAATCGACTTTGGTCATGCTCACTGGAAGATTGTACTAAAGCGGGCAACTCTCCTTCTTCATTTTTTGAAAAAAGCTCTTTCTCAAACTTAAAGTTAGCTTGCCTGAGTAGGTTGTTAGCCACTTCCAGAATTTGAGGTGTGGATCTATAATTCTCTTCAAGCTTGATCACTTTAGTTCCGTCAAAACGATCCGGAAAGTCCATAATGTTTTGATGGTCAGCTCCCCGGAATGAATAGATGCTCTGAGCGTCATCGCCAACGGCCATCACATTTCCATGAACACTCGAAAAAAGCTCGGTAAGTTCAGCCTGCAACTTATTGGTATCCTGAAACTCATCCACCATCACAAATTCATTTTTCGAAGCTACTTTAATCCGTATATCATCATGCTGTGTAAGAAGTTGCCTCGTTTTTATAAGGAGATCATCAAAGTCCATTACAAAGTTCTTCTCCTTATAATCCTGATACCCAAAAGCTACTTGCTCAATCTTTTCTTCCTGCTCCATAAACTGCGGGTATTGCTCCTGCAAAACGATTCGTAAATCCAGGTGCTTATTGATGCACGTACTGATGATATTAAGTAAGGTGTTTTTATTTGGGAATCTTTTTTTCTTTTTCTGAAGATTAAGCTCAGTCCGCACAAACTGTATCACCTCTAAAGCATCCGCTGTATCTATAATGGTAAAGTTTGATGGAAAGCCGATGACTTCTGCGTGCCGGTGAAGTAACAAGCTACAGTAAAAATGAAATGTCCCTCCTTGCACTTGTTTACACCGTTCGTCCAAAATATTACTGGCTCGGTTTAGCATTTCCTTCGACGCTCTCCGAGTAAAAGTAAGAAGCAGAATATTGGATGGGTTAATACCGCTTTCTACCAATCGTGCTACTCTGTGGACTAAAGTGCGTGTCTTCCCGGTCCCGGCTCCAGCTACAACTAAAGCCGGACCTTTTTCATGGAAGACGGCCTCTAACTGCTGTTCATTTAGTAATTCAGCATACGGAATGGAATAGTCTTCGGGGCGCTTTCGAGGCTCTTCTTTTTGGAGAACGAATTTTTTCATACCCTAAAATAGTAAATGATGGATATATGTAAAAATTATGTGTTAATTAAAGGGTATTTAATTATTCAATATCAGTAGAAATAAGAATGCAGTTACCTTTGTTTCGCGAAGATGTAAAGATCAGTGAAGTCTTGATTGTCATCGAACCGCCAAAAGAGATTGTTGAATATATTGCGTTGCTCAAGAAAGAGATCTCTGAAGAGTTTGGTGATTTCACTTCCCGCTACTCTACCGCACATGTAACAGTCAATGACTTTTTAGTAGCTGATGAACGAATGAAGCCGGTTTTATCTGCAATAGAAAAACATATCTCAGAGTTTAAAGCTTTTAGTATCAGACTCAATGGCTTCTCCTCTTTTGAGAATGGTAATACGATTTTTGTGAATGTTGAAGTACCCGACTCTTATAATAGCCTTATTGATGAATTCGAAATACTCAGGCAGGAAGTAGTAAAAACAAAAAAGAAAAATTTCTACAACAGCAGAACTCCACATATCACAATAGCTAATCAGTTAGCAAATTCTTCCTTTAAGGAGCTTAAAAAAAGGTTTAGCCCTATTCATTTTAATCACGAGTTTAGTGTTGAGAAGCTGGTCATTCTCAAACGAGATAAAAACCTGGGTAAATTTGAACACATCGGAGATATAAATCTTAAGAATTAGTTTTTCCAATTGTCCGAATACCCAAATATATTCCGTCCTCAAAATCAAAAGGTTCAAATATTAAGTAAACAGTAAATGATTAACGAACCTTCGTTAGCGCCAAGGGAATTTGGATGGATAGAAGTCGTTTGTGGCGGTATGTTTAGCGGGAAAACCGAAGAACTGATTCGCCGTGCTAAGCGCGCTCACATTGCAGGACAAAAAGTTGTGGTTGTTAAACCCGCTCTCGACAAAAGGTATAGTGACAACGAAGTCGTATCTCACAACGAGACAGCCCTTCCCAGTATTTTAGTTGATACTGCCGACCAGATTGTATTACTAACCGGTGATGCCAAGGTGGTTTGTATTGATGAAGCCCAGTTTTTTGACGACCGTGTAGTGGATGTGGCTAACTCTCTGGCAAATGATGGAAAGCGAGTCATAGTTGCAGGGCTTGACATGGATTTTGAAGGCAAACCTTTTGGTCCTATGCCCTACTTGCTGGCAATTGCCGAGTATGTAACCAAACTTCACGCCGTATGTGCTGAAAGTGGTACTATGGCGCATTATTCACAACGTATCGTAGAGAAGGAAGCTCAGGTTTTAGTTGGGGAGTACGATGCATATGAACCCCGGGCACGTCATTGCTTCCGCCCTCCCGTCGATCGGCGTCGTGGTCGGCCTATTAAGCCATTTATTATACCTGCTGCTCCTGAATCTGGAAAGCAAAAGGAAGAAAAAACAGAAGAAATCAACTCAGAAAACAGCTAATGGATATTATAAGAGGTCTTATCGGAATTGTAGGCTTAATTGGGCTTGCTTTTATTTTCAGTAACAACAAGAAAAATGTAAACTGGAGATTAGTCGGTATTGGAATAGGGATTCAGTTTATCCTGGCTATTTTTATACTCAAGGCTGATGTTCTTGCAGGCTTTTGGGGTCCGCTCGGATGGCCTATGATTTTGTTCCAGAAGATTGCCAGTTTCTTTGTGGTCGTTTTGAACTATACCACTGAAGGAGCTTCTTTTATTTTTGGGCGATTGGGACATGGCCCTCAATATGAGGATAGTCTTGGCGTCTTTTTTGCCTTTCAGGTGCTCCCTACTATTGTCTTCTTTGCTTCGCTGACGGCCATATTGTATCACTATGGCGTTTTGCAATTTATTGTAAAGATGGTTTCTAAAGGAATGCAGAAACTATTGGGAACCTCAGGAGCAGAAACCCTCTCGGTTGTCTCGAACATTTTTGTAGGGCAAACAGAAGCTCCCCTGGTTATTAAGCCATTCATTGAGAAAATGACTAAATCTGAACTCATGGTTGTAATGACCGGAGGTATGGCAACAATCGCCGGTGGTGTTATGGCTGCTTATGTAGCAATGCTTGGCGCTCCATTTGCTGAAGCGAATGGGTTGGAAATACAGGTTGCTCAACAACTTTTTGCTGAACGACTTTTAGGGGCCAGTTTAATGGCTGCTCCTGCTGCTTTAGTGATTGCTAAAATTCTTTATCCGGAAGATGGCGAACCGGTTACCAAAGGTGATGTATCGATGAACGTTGAAAAAACCGATGCCAATGGTATCGATGCAGCTGCTACTGGTGCGGGAACCGGCCTTCATCTTGCTTTAAATGTAGGCGCTATGTTATTGGCGTTCATTGCATTACTAGCGATGTTTAATGGAATATTAGGTTGGGGAAGTGATCTTACAGGTATTACCTCATTACTTGGAGAAAGCCTGACTATTGAGATGGTTTTGGGATGGGCTTTTGCCCCTATCGCCTGGCTCATTGGAGTTCCCTGGGCTGATGCCGTGAACATGGGTTCCTTGCTAGGTACTAAAATAGTACTGAATGAGTTTGTTGCTTATCTGAAGCTTGCTGAGAATGTTAGTGCAGCTTCAATTTCACCCAAAACAATAGCTATGGCAACTTTTGCGTTGTGTGGTTTTGCTAACTTTTCGTCTATCGCCATTCAAATTGGAGGTATCGGGGGGTTGGCTCCAAGCAGAAAATCAGATTTGGCTAAGTTTGGAATTAAGGCTGTTTTTGCCGGAACTTTAGCTAACTTAATGACGGCTACATTTGCCGGAATGCTCTTTTAATTAACCGTAATCATCAAGAAAATTAATCTTACTTCGTAATGGCGAACATAACGAACCGATATTTTTACAGCTTATTTATACTTCTATTTATACCGGCTCTTTTAATGGGTCAGTCAAAGAACGATAAGACCGTTGTTGGTACAGTTGGTGATCAGAAAGTCACCTATGCTGAGTTAAAAGCAAACTATAGCAGCGGTTCAACAGCAACACCTACCCTTGAAGATCTTGAAAGCTTCCTCCCTATCTATCTGGACTATAAAGCAAAATTGCTGGCAGCAAAAGATCAGGGTTACTATCAGGATTCAACGTTAAAAGCTGAGCATCAGTCTTACGTAAAACAAGCAGCTTACGCTTTTTGGCTTGAGCAAGAAATCAAGCCTTTGGCATTTGATGAATTTAAGGCGAGATCTAATGAAGAGTTAAAGACCTATCATATTTTGATTGCTGTAGGCCCGAATGCTTCTCAAGATGAAATCGATGCAGCCATAGAAAAGTTGAATGAAGCAAAGAAAGAGATTGAAAGTGGAGTTGCTCTTGATGAAGTGAACCAAAAGTATTCTTCCGTCCGAGGCGGCCGCAGCATGGGTGGAGACATTCCATGGATTTCAGCTGGAAGAACCGTTGCAGAGTTTGAGGATGTAGCTTTCGGGCTTGAAGTAGGAGAATTATCGGACCCCTTCAAAACGCAGTTTGGCTACCATATAGTTTTGCTTCAGGATAGAAGAGAACGAACTCCTGCCCGCCTGACTTCTCATGTTTTTGTAAGAGGAACTGGCGATTCTACAGCCTATGACAAGATTTATCAGGCGTATGAAATGCTTGAAAGCGGACAGGATTGGGGCGCTGTTGTAAATCAAATGACAGAAGATGCCGCATCCAAAAGGAATAATGGCCGCATTGGATGGATTAGTTACCAACAGAATTTCCCATCAGATATTGTAGAAGCTGTAGCTTCTGTTGATCCTTCAGATACATATTCGGAACCCTTCAAATCCCAATATGGGTTTCACATTTTCAAGATTGATTCCGTAGAGAGTTATCCTTCCGAAGAAGTCAGAGATGAATTGCTCATGCAAAAGCTTAAAGAAACACCCTATTATGAAGAGAGCAATGATTTTGTAGTCGATTTTCTTGAAGAGAAATTCGAGGGTACTTCATTCGAGAAAAACATAAACCAGTATAAAAGCTGGCTTCTAAGTAATGACACTACTACCATAGGTGCGATTCCATCCCCATCGTCAATGCAGAATATGGATGTCTATTCTTTTAATGGAGAGTCTTATTCAGTTCAGGACTTTCATAATTATCTGGTAGACACTTACGGCAGCAGGATGGCAAAAATTTATTCCGATAACTGGTTCAATACTTATACCCGTACAATAGTGGATTCTAAGATTGTTGAACTCACCATATCCACATACCCTGATTTTCAGCAGCAATCCGATAGCTATCTCAATGGCCTGGTTGTTTATAACATAAATGAAGCCAATGTATGGAGTGCAGCAACTGTTGATACTTCGCGCCTGCGTAGCATTTATAACGACAATATCAGCAACTACCAATATCCTGAGCGTCCTTTCTATTATCTGTTGACTGCACGCAACGATTCTACTTTGATGAAAGCAAAAGCCTTTGTTAATAATGGTGGATCACCGGATAGTCTCAGATCAAACATTGAGAGATTAGGTGTGGCAGTTGATTCCACTACTAATTTCACTGAAGATCCCTTCGATAGACTAGCTGAGATGAGCGAAAATAGTTTCTCAGAGCCCTTTGATTATAACAACAGAGGCATGTTCTGGCTGGAAGAACGCTTACCTGCTCGCAACATGACATTTGATGAGGCTTTTAACCGTGTCTTGTCAACGTACCAACCAATTCGAGAGCAAGAGTGGTTGGCCGAACTGCGAAGTGAGTACAATATTAAAGTACATCGGAATAAGCTAAAATCGGCATTCCGAAAAGACTCCTGATTATATAATGAAAGCAGCATCTCTCTTTTTAGTTAGCGCCTTGTTCTTTTTTGCAAGTTCATGCACAAATAACACAGGTAATTCTACGGTTCTATTAGCTGAAGTAGGCGCTGAAAGACTTACTAAAGAGGCAGCTAAAGCTGAAATACCCAAACACATATTTGAATCGGACAGTACTTCGGCCTACCTCAAATACCGTGAAGATTGGATTCGGCGGCAAGTTATTTTACAGGAAGCAGAACGGCTAAACTTCACCCGAAGAAGCGGAGTTGAAGAAAAACTACAGCGCATTCGGGAAGAATATATCCTCCAAGCCGTCCAGGATTATATCATTGCTGAATTTGAGGAAGACTCTGATGTAAGCGAACAAGAAGCTCGAAACTACTACCAGCAGAACAAAGATAAATTCACGCTCGATGAGCGTTATGTACGCTATCGACATTTGATAGCAAACTCAAATGCAGAAGCTGAGCAAGCTAAAAGGGATCTCATGCGAGGAATTGAATGGGAAACTGTCGCCCAGGATTATTCTAAATATGCTGAATTGAAGATCAGAGAATCTGAGCGATACTGGCCTATATCCATTGCAGGCGGCGATATTGCTATGTTGAATCGATATTTAACGATCATTGGTCCTTCCGAAATATCACCAACATATCGTTCGGGCAATGAATATCACTTTGTACAGTTAACAGATGAAAGGCCTGAAGGCGATCATCCTGATTTAGACTGGTTAATTGATCAGATTGAAGAATGGCTAACGCTTGAAAAGCGAAAAAGAGCATTCAACACATACGTAAAGAATCTTTATCTTCAGGGACAGGCCAATAATGAAATTAAAATTTATAACGTTACGAATGAAACGAATACAGCAGTAAGCGATACTGTTTCATTGAACCAAATTACTAATGAAGAATAATTACTTATTTCTCCCTCTCCTTTCACTATCCTTACTACTTACATCCGGTTTACAGGCACAGCAAAAACAAATTGCAGATCGTATTGTTGCTCATGTTAATGACAACATCATTCTAAAATCTGAGATCGATCAGAGTGTTGCTGATTACATGAGACAATCTCAAGTTCAGGGGCAACGAGTACAATTCAGTCGTGAACTTTGGTTTAACTTTCTAGAATCAGCTATTGATAATTACGTGCTTCTGGAAAAAGCTCAGATTGACTCTATTGTCGTTTCAGATGATGAAGTTGAACTCCGTATGGATCAGCGAATTCGTGAGCTAACAGCCCGTGCAGGTAGTGAACAAGCTCTTGAGGAAACATTCGGCAAATCAATTTTACAACTGAAAGCAGACTTCAGAGAAGACTTTCGTCAGCAAATGATTACAAGTCGTGTACAACAGGGTAAAATGCAGTCAATCTCCATTACCCGTCCGGAAGTGAATCAGTTTTTTGAAAACATCCCAACTGACTCCCTCCCTACTATCCCTGAACAAGTTGCTCTATCTCAAATTGTAATTCTACCTCCCGCAAAAGATAATGCGAAAGAAAATGCTTTTGAATTTGCCAAGCAGTTAAGGGATTCCATTTTAGTACACGGTAAATCAATTGAGGAGTTAGCACGTCGACACAGTGATGATCAAGGCTCTGCAAGAAACGGTGGTTTACTACCGCTTATGTCATTGGATGAATTGGTCTCTGAGTATTCAGCGGCGGCTTCTGCCCTGCAACCGGGTGGGATTTCCAAAGTAGTTGAGACTCAGTTTGGCTACCACGTAATTAAGCTAAACCGCAGGGTTGGTGACAGAATTGAGACTAATCACATCCTCATTACTGTAGATAATGAAGAGCTAGATGATGACTACGCTATTAACAGACTTAATACTATCCGTGATAGCATTATGACCAATCCAGAAGTTAAATTCCCTGCTGTTGCACGTGAACTCAGTGAAGATGAAGCAACGGCGAATTTAGGCGGAAAAATCTTTGATCCTCAAAGCGGTGAACGACTGATTGCTCTTAACCGTTTAGATCCGGCAATGTATAGAATTGTTCTTCTTATGGATGAAGTGGGATATATCTCTGAACCTAAGTCATTCACACTAAGAGGACAGAATAAGAAAGCCTATCGAATTGTTCGATTAGATAGACAGATTCCTGAACACATTGCTAACCTTGAACAAGATTATGAGCGTATTAAAAACATTGCGCTACAACAAAAACAGTATAGAGTGATGCAGACGTGGATGAAGGATCTGCGCGATGAAATTTATATTGAATATAAAATTGATGTCCCCGGTAAGGAGAATAGTTTATGAGCACAGATGTACAGGACCCGGTGAAGTTGGCGGATGAATTCCATAAGGTTTTTCATCAGATAAAAAAAGAAATACATAAGGCAGTTATTGGTCAGGATGATATTATTGACCTCCTGCTTATCAGTTTGTTCTCCAGAGGACATTGCGTTTTGGTAGGTGTTCCCGGACTGGCAAAAACGTTGTTAATCCGAACTCTATCAGAATCTCTTAGTCTGACTTTCAATCGTATACAGTTTACTCCGGATCTAATGCCTGGTGATATTACAGGTACCGAGGTTATTGAAGAGAATAAAGACACTGGGCGTAAAGAATTTACTTTTATAAAAGGGCCTGTTTTTGCAAACATCCTTTTAGCCGACGAGATCAACCGTACTCCTCCAAAAACTCAGGCAGCTTTGCTTGAGGGGATGCAAGAATATCACGTAACAACCGGTGGTAAGACCTACGACTTGGACACCCCCTTCTTTGTATTAGCTACACAAAATCCAATTGAACAAGAAGGAACCTACCCTCTGCCGGAAGCTCAGCTTGACCGTTTCATGTTCAATGTTTGGGTTGATTATCCTTCCCTTGAAGAAGAAAAGGAGATTGTTAGTAAAACAACGGCACATCAGGATATTAATATTCAAGCCTTGGTGACGAAAGAAAAAATCAAGGAACTTCAGGCGCTGGTTCGAGAAGTTCCGGTTCCCGATAATGTTCTAGACTTTGCGGTGGAACTTGTTTCTAAGACTCGCCCAGGCACCGATATGGCCCCTGATTATATTAATAAGTACATGAGTTGGGGTGCGGGCCCCAGAGCGTCTCAGTATCTAATTTTAGGCGGGAAAGCACGAGCCTTATCCCAAGGACGATATCATGTAACTGAAGACGATATTAAGGAATTAGCCATTCCGGTATTAAGGCATCGAATAGTCAATAATTATGCAGCCGAAGCCGAAGGTTATACTACGGTTAAGCTGATCCAGATGCTTATAGAAGAAGGCTAAATTTACGATGAGGAATTATTAAGGTGGATTTCCAGGGTTTTCAACATATTTTTCCGCCGGCTGTACTTATCCTTATTGCCGCAGGGCTTATTTTTCTTTCCTGGGCAGCCTATAGAAAATTTAGCAGCATCCCTCCCTTAAGCCGATGGGGACTGATTTCGTTAAGAGCTTCAGCCCTTATCATGATTCTTTTGCTTTTACTCAATCCCTATTTCTATTCTTCTCAGGAAATTGAACTGAAACCAAACATTGCCGTATTTCTTGATAATTCCGAAAGTATTGGGATAACAAAAGGCGATTATAACGGTCTCCAAACCTATAAGGAGCTTTTAAATACCCTCGATTTTGAATCACGTAATATTGCTGACATCCAGTTCTATTCTATAGGAGAAACGGTTTCGGAATTTAATCCTGATTCTCTCAATGCCTCCATAACCCAAACCAATTTATCTGATCCAATTAATGCTGTTTTGGAAATGGAAGAACAGGTTCAGGCCGGTGTTATCATTTCGGATGGAATCATAACTTTTGGCAGAAATCCTTCTGTAAATGCTTTTAACTCCTCCATCCCACTTTATACAGTAGCTATTGGGGATACTTCAAAGGTTCGTGATATTTCGGTTTCGAATGTTTTGACGAATGCCACCGGATATACAAATACAAATCATATCATTGAGGCTGAAATTACTCAGTCAGGCTTTGCCAACAACACGGTTACGGTTTCTTTGGTGTCTGATAACGAAACTCTGGACACTCAGGAAGTAAGTTTTGAAACTGATGATCAGCTAAAACAAGTGAGTTTTGAGCTGGAACTAACAGAACCTGGACTCAAGCAATACGACATACGAATTGCTCCTCTTGCCGATGAATGGACTCAATCGAACAACAACCGTTTGTTCACCATTGATGTTTTAGATAGTAAAGTGAAAATCTTACACGTTGCTTTTGAAATTCACCCTGATATAAAAGCTATTCGTTCCATCATTCAACAAGATGAAAGCAATGAGTTAACGACTTTAACCTGGCTTGGAGGCAATCGTTTCGTTGAAGACCTTCCTGAAGAATCAGACTTCAATCTCGTCATAGTTCACGGGGTCCCCAACACTCAGGAAGTATTCCCCTTTTTAGAAGACCTTGAAAACACTCCGACCTTATTTTTTGAATTAAGTACTTCAAGGATCAATCGGGTTCAAAACCAGAATCTTCTTGAGCTGATTAACAAACGGAACAATCAGGCATCACAAATAACATTGAATCAGCTGCTTGAAGCTGATGAACAACCTATTCTTGAATTACCGGCCATTAACTTAGCCGATTCACCTCCCCTTTACTCTCCCTTGCGAACCGAGCTCAGTGCTTTACAAAGCACGGCCTTATTTTCGATCAACTACGACGGCCTTAATACTGACTTTCCTGCTATTGCAGTTTTAGAACAGGGGAATATTCGAAGATCTCATGTTCTACCCTGGGGTTGGTATAGAATGACACAAAGCACAAATCCAAGTCAGCGTGAATTTGTAATAGCCCTGATCTCGAATATTGTATCATGGACCTCCAGCGATCCGGATAATCGCTTATTACGCATCTCACCGTCTAAAAAAACTTTTAGTACTGCAGAGTCTGCTATCTTGAACGGGAGCCTTCAGAACGAGCGTGGCGACCCTGAGGGTGATGGCATTATTGAAGTTGAGCTGGAAACTGAGGCTGGAGAATCCAGAACTTTTAACATGGAAAATTCAGGAAATGGAAATTACCGGTTAGATCTCCCCCGCCTTTCTGAGGGTTTATACAAGTATGATGCCGTTGCCAGAAAAGGTGAGCGAGAAATTGAGAGTCAAAGTGGAGAGTTTTTGATTTCAAACTCCAGTTCCGAGCTCACAAATACGATACGTGACGATGAACTTCTGGGTGCTATTGCAAGAAACTCGGGCGGCAGATTTTTTACCTATCAGGATGTGAGCACGTTTTGGGATAGCCTGAGAACAGCAAATGTCTTAGAAACTCAAACTCAGACTATTGAGAATTATTCCTTTCCAGTCCGTTCTGTCTATTGGTTTGTGATCGTATTGTTGTTATTGGGAAGTGAATGGCTGCTAAGAAAATACTATTCCCTTCCTTAATAATTCTAATACATTCTTTCTTCTACTGAAGCCTCTCCTTTTTCATCTATAGAAACGATGAAGATATTACCGTAAGCACTTTCATCCAGTTGTTCATACTTATCCTCTCCAAGAGCAAGATTTACCAGTGCCGGCGTGGTATTGGAATGCCCAACAATAAGCACGGTCTTCCCCTTTTTTGAATCCATCAAAAACCCAATAAAGCCTTGAGGATCTCTTGGATCATACGTCTGAATTTCAGAGCCAATCAAATCGGCAAGAGGTTTTGCTGTTTCCTGTGTTCGTTTATAGGGAGTACTATAGACGGCACTAACTTCAAAATCTTCCTGAAGCAAGTTAGCTAATCTTTCAGCTCTTTCTACCCCTGCGTCATTTAAGGAAGGATCTCTGGTTCCATCATCCATTTTTTCGGCATGGCGAACCATTATTAAAGTAGTTTCTTGTGCAGCATTATCTGTTGATTGTCCTAAAAGTGGTCCGCTGAAAAGAAGTATGGAGCAAAGTAAAAAAAGCTTTTTCATAGTACTGGGTTAGGTTTCTGAATTCAGGAGTTTGCTACGAAGAAAAGAACTTCCTGTTACTTTAGGATAATAAAAAAAGGCCGACTTTCCAGCCGACCTCTTTTGACAGTTAGTATATGGGGTAAATCTATCTTCGTGCAATTACTATGATGAGTCCGATTATGGTTAACAAACTGATGCCAAAGAGAATGGGGATTAAGAATGATTTTGGCTTAGCTTCATCTCTCCATGTCATCATTTCGCTATCAATGTTTGAAATTTGAGTCATGGTAAGAACTTCGCCTTCCTGCACAAATCGGCCCCAGTCACTTTTAATTTTTCCATTCCAGAAATCATAAAAAGCCTGAAAATCCTTATAGTTGTCTTCTGTTACGACTTTCTCACGGCTCGCATCAGTTGCCTTGCTAATAAAGCTATCAATAGCTTTGTAGAAACTTTCATTATTATCGAAAGCACCAAGATCAACATTATTCTCTTCTAGGTAGGTATCCATGGAAGCCCACATATTTTTAGAAGCACTGGCTCTCCAATCGTGCAGTTTTCCTTCAATATTATTCTCCCACTGGTTTGCTTTATCGCCGGCATAAATTCTGGTCAAGTCATCACCAATCTGGTTCCATACTTCTGAGAATCGGCTTTGCACCACATACATTCTTAGATAATCTTCCGTTTGAAGTGATCCATCATTTGATTTAAGAATCTGGATGTTTTCCTCTATCACGGATTGAATCAATTCGAGTGGGTTATCTTGTTGTTGAAGTGCACGAGAGCCGTTTTCTTCAGAAAACTCTGCCAATGCCTGGCCCTGCATGTCTTTATAAGTGATGAAAAGAGAATCAATCATATTGAGAACAAATTCATCTCTTTCCTCCATACTCTTACGGTAACGTTCTACAAGATTAGATAGGTTACTTTCACTTTGCTCTGAAGCTACAATCGCATTTCTCAGCGAATCCGTCCGGCTGTTTAAATTTGCTATTTCAGACTTATAGGAATTCAGTTCTGAAGTAAGGCTGGCAAGTTTCTCATCCTGATTTTCAATAATCAGTAGTTTATGCTCTGCAGCTCTGGCCCTTTGGTGAAGTTCGGCAATACTACCCTCAAAAGAATCAGGGTATAATGCATTATTAAGGAGCTTCTCGTGATCTTCATTGTAATATTCAAAATCCTCGATTTCACCCTTAAGACTATCAATTCTATTGACCGTCATCGCCTCTTCAATAGAGTTCTTTAGTTCAGCATAACGCTCTTCAAAGTTGTTCTTAATCTGATAATCTGAAGTTTGAGCAAATACACTTGCGGTTCCTATTATCAGTAATACTGCTATAAAAGTTGTTGTTATAAGCCGTTTCATGATTGTTCCTCCTTACTGTCATTATTATTCTTTTGGATGCCTTTTTCATTCAGGCTTACAATTTCATTGGTTTCAATCTTTACCAACTGTACAATTCCATCTCTCATATTAAAGGCAGGTTCTGAGACACCGGTGTCAGATACTTTGATTTTCTTCACCAGTTTTAGTGAACCGCTTTCTGGCTCCATCACGTATACATTTTTGAACTGATTAGCAGTGATAAAGTAGAATCCTTCCTCGTTTCTAATCAAGCGCACTTCTTTAATAAGAGTGCTGTCATTTTCTCCAAATTCCTTTTTCTGGAATGGCTGAACGTTGAATGAAATTCCGTGCCGAACGTCATTCACTGTTCCATTTTCATCAGGAGTAAGTACTGATTCAATTTGGTGAGCGTAGTTTACATTTTTGACCACAAACGTTTTGCAAGCCGTGCCTGCCATCACGATTGAAGCCAACAAAATAATCGGAATTAATCTTTGGGGTCTCATATCTGTGTCCTCAATTACTGTTAGTTGTTTGAGTAATTGTATCTACAAACTGAGATTATGTTCCGCTATTCTATGAGAATACTTTCAACCGGAACATTTGGGATAAGTTTTTCGCGGCCATTAAGAAAAGAAAGTTCAATAATGAAGGAATACCCTATTACTTCACCGCCAAGTCTTTGAACTAATTTTGAGGCAGCAGCAGCTGAACCTCCTGTTGCAATCAGGTCGTCATGAATAATTACTTTAGCTCCTTCAAAAATAGCATCCTCATGCATTTCAATGCTATCTTCACCATACTCTAATGCATATGTTTCTGAAATTGATTTTGCGGGAAGCTTGCCCGGTTTACGTACGGGCACAAAGCCGGCATGAAGATCCTGAGCCAGATTAGTTCCAAATAAGAAACCTCGTGACTCCAGCCCAACCACAAAATCAACATGTTCACCTATAAAAGGTTTTTCGAGCATATAGGAAGTAAGTTCGAGCGCCTGTTTATCCTGTAATAATGTTGTGATATCTTTAAACTGAATTCCCTCTTTTGGAAAATCAGGTACGGTTCGTATAGTTTCCGAAATGAAATCTATTATGCTTTGCTCTACTTTTTTCATCCTTTAAATTTATTGTAACTAGTTAGTTCTGAAAATACTTAATTTAGAACCTATTACCCTCCCTTCAGACTTTATATAAACTTTATTTTCACCGACTAAAAGATCTAAGTTCTCCTCAATGATATAGTTGCATTTTTCAATACCCATGGGTCTATAAAAATTAGTTGTTCTTTCGTTCCCATTAACGTCAAGCTTTACTTGTTTGTCATCAAATTCCTCTGAAACTAAACAAGCTAGTATTTTAAAATGATTACTGTTTGTGCGAACGTTTGTTGAATAAGGATTAAGCCAAACTAAAGAAACCTTATCTGAGTATTTAAAATTTTGAAGAGAAGGCACCTCAATACTTCTATTTTCTCCTTTATTTAGGTAAACATTCATATTGAAGGTTAAGTAAGATGAGGATTGAACTTTAATGTTATACAGTCCAACAGGTAATCTAATATCATTTTCTCTATCAAACCATTTTGCAACTAGATTCCCTTGATGGCGAATTGCAAATTCTGTATCAGAATATTTTTTAGAGTAAATTTTCATTTTTCCAGTACCACTAGAGAAATCTAAAAGGTATTTTTCAGGGTTAACTGTTAGGGCAAGTGTATCATTACTTTTTATAGAAATTTTTTGATTATATGTCTTTCGATTTAAGCCTTCAGCATAAAGTTCATAAAGACCAGGTTCTAATTGAAAAATACCCTCGCCAATCCAATTCTTAACCTTTGTTTTTCCTCTTTCCAAAGTGAATTCTAGTGAATCTTGGTTTGTATTTAATTTTAAATAAGAATTGAATCCACTCTTATTTTCCTCTTCATCAAAATTATTTTTTGACGCAAACATATCCTCAATGAATAGTGTCCATGATTTACCACTTTGAAGTTCTATGCCTAAATTTTTGAATACATATTTTTCAGGTATAATATATTCTCCGTTTACTTCTAGATAACTTGCATTGACAGGTACCAGAACTAAGTATCCATAATCTTTTTTGAATGTACTAACGACATTTTTATCTGACTTAAAATTTAATTCAAGAAGTTCAGTTTTTATTTCTATTCCTGCTGCAAGAACTCCAAACAAGTCTCTGTTCTCCTCCCAGTTAGGTATAAAAACATCGCTCTGTACAGGTTTAGATACTAGGCTTAATTGTATATTTTGAGCCTTCAACGGAATAAATACTAAGAAACAAAAAACTGAAATTGTCAAAATAAATAGAAATATAAACCTACTTTGCTCTACTTTTTTCATCAATATTGGATTAAGTTCGCGCCAAGGTAGTTAAAACCATCGATAGCAATCAAGTACTATGAATAAAATTGATCTTCCGGTTTGGCAACAACATCAGCGATTTATGGCTCGGGCTTTTATGCTCGCTGAACAGGCTTATGATGAAGGTGAAGTTCCGGTGGGTGCCATAGTCGTTCAGGATAATCAAATAATTGGAAAGGGCTACAATCAGGTTCAACGCTTAAATGATCCTACTGCCCATGCTGAGATGCTGGCTATATCGGCTGCATGTGAAACACTAAATGAAAAATACCTTAGTGATTGTACACTCTATGTAACGCTTGAACCCTGCCCTATGTGTGCAGGCGCAAGTGTTTGGAGCAAACTGGGAACAGTTGTATTTGGAGCTACTGATGCTGCAGCCGGTGGTTGCGGCAGTGTGTTTAATATCGTTGCAAATAATAAACTCAATCATAAAGTGTCGGTTATTCAGGGAGTAATGGAAGCTGATTGTGAGCATCTCATGAAAGCATTCTTCCAGGAAAAAAGAGAACGATAAAGCAGATTCACTTTTGTTGTATTTTTTTCCTACAATCGGTTAGCTATTCAAAATTAGACACGCTGGGCTTTAACCAAAACTAAATTGATTAATCATGTCTGAAGAGAATAAAAACAAAATACCCGTCTGGTTCTGGATTGTAGGATGGGGCGCACTGCTTTGGAATTTAATGGGTGTATTTGCCTATATCATGCAGGTAACAATGAGTCCCGAAATGATGGCAAGTATGCCGGAAGCTCAGCAGGAAATCATAGCAAACACACCAGCCTGGGCAACAGGAGCCTTTGCACTGGCTGTATTTGGCGGTGCATTCGGTTCTCTTTTTCTTTTGTTAAAAAAGAAATTAGCCCATCCACTTTTCATACTCTCGTGTGTTGCAGTATTAGTGCAGATGTATCATTCACTTTTTATGAGTAATTCCATTGAAGTGTATGGACCCGGTGGTGCTGTGATGCCTATTATGGTTGTATTATTTGGAATAGGACTTATTTGGCTATCACGACGTGCTATAGACCAAAACTGGATAAGCTGAATTAATACTCTATCTACTATTTCAACATATAGAATAACCTATATGTTGAAATAAAAAAGGGAATGAAAAAATGAACCCCAAAAACCCAAACCCTGAATCAGTCTGATTTTAAAAAAACAGAATGACTTATCATAATTAAATATCAATTTAATATACTTTCTATTTGATTCTGCTCTTCTTCTGTTAATTCAAGATTATCAAGAGCGGCTATATTGTCTAATAGCTGCTCTTTTTTACTTACCCCAATCAAAGCTGAAGTAACCACCTCATTTCTGAGAACCCATACAAGAGCTAACTGAGCAAGAGATTGCCCCCTCTTCTCAGCTACTTCATTTAAAGCTATTATCTTATCAAGCTTTTCTTGGGTAAGGTCATTTTCCTGCAGGAATCCATCTGGATCAGCAATACGAGATTTTTCAGGAATTCCTCCAATATACTTATTTGTCAGAAGCCCCTGGGATAAGGGAGAAAATGGAATACAGCCAATGCCCTCCTCTTTAAGTACGGGAAATAAATCTTCTTCAGGTCCGCGCACAAACATATTATACATGGGCTGATGTATGATGAAAGGAGTTCCTAATTCAGCCAAAATGTGTTTTGCTTGCCGGGTTTTTTCGCCTCCATAGTTTGAGATACCAGCGTATAGTGCCTTTCCTGAGCGTACAATTTGATCCAGAGCCATCATGGACTCTTCAAGCGGAGTATCAGGATCCGGACGATGATGATAAAACACATCGACATAATCAAGATTCATTCTTTTTAAAGACTGGTCGATACTGGAGATAAGATATTTTCGAGATCCCCATTCTCCATAAGGACCATCCCACATTCTGTAACCTGCTTTGGTAGATATAATCAACTCATCACGATAACCTTTAAAGTCAGAATGCAGGATTTTACCAAAATTTTCTTCAGCTGAGCCCGGAGGCGGCCCATAGTTATTGGCAAGGTCAAAATGGGTTATCCCATGATTAAAAGCCGTTCTAAGAATATCTCTGGCATTATCAAGATCTGCTTTACCTCCAAAATTATGCCACAAACCTAATGACAGTATTGGAAGCATTAGTCCACTATCACCACATCTGCGATAGGGAATTTGGCTATAACGATTTTCTGAAAAACTCATTCTTTACATTTCAGGTTAGCAGGTTTGTTTTACTAACTATTAGATACTGAAATTAATCTACTATTTCGGCTATTACTGAATAAATTTTTTGTAATTCTTTTTCCGAAGTACAATAAGGTGCCATTACATATAAAACATTGCCTAATGGCCGCAGCAAAACTCCATGATCAACACATTCTTCCTTAATCTTTTTAGCCGCTGAATTTAAATAACCACCTTCCTCATCATTCTTGATATCCATTGCGGCAATTGTACCAGTAATTCTAAAATGCTCGAGTTTAGGATGATTTTTCAGCTTTTGAATTTCTGTTTTGTGAATTTCCTCAACATTTTTGAAAGCCTCTTCCCTTTCCAGAATTTTCATTGACGCAACGCCTGCTGCACAGCCAATTGGATTAGCCGTATAGCTATGACCATGCCAAAATGTTTTTATGGGATCTGAAGAATTGAAGGTTTGATAGATTTCATCCGAGCATACGGTAGCAGCCAATGGCATGAATCCGGCTGTTATTCCTTTAGACAAACAAATGATGTCAGGTTCAACTTGTGCTCTTTTACAGGCAAAATAATCCCCGGTACGCCCAAAACCAGTCATAACTTCATCAAAGATAAGTAACACCCCAAACTGGCGGTTTACCCAATGTAGTTTTTGCAAGAACTCTTCACTACACATGCGCATTCCTCCGGCTCCCTGAACAAGAGGTTCCATTAAAATACCGGCGTATTTATCAGGGTTCTTAGCAAGAAGATCTTCCAGCTTCTCAATAATTTCATCTTCTTTAGTAGACCGGCTCTTGTCATCAATCCAGGTTTCAGGAAAAGGAAGCACTTCAACATCAAAGAGAAGATCCTTGAATACATCCGTAAAAACAGATCGCTCTCCCGCTGACATTGCCCCAAACGTATCTCCATGATAAGCGCCTTCAAAGCAGATAAACGTTTTACGGGTTTCACCTTTATTCCTCCAAAACTGATAGGCAAGCTTCATTCCTACTTCAACAGCTGTAGATCCATTGTCAGAATAGAAAACGCGGTTCAGGTTCTTTGGAAGTTTCTCAACTAACATCTCAGCCAGCTGTTCTGCAGGATCGTGAGTAAAACCGGCAAAAATTACATGCTCTAAGGTTTGAGCTTGTTCATAAATTGCATCTGCTACTTCAGGATGAGTGTGGCCATGAATGTTAACCCACCAGCTTGAAATTGCGTCTATAACTTCCCGTCCATCTTCAAGAGTAAGCCAAGAACCCTTCCCGCTTTTAACTTTAATAGGATCAGGAGCGTCTTTAAGTATGGTAAAAGGATGCCAGAGATTTTTATGCATATGAAATTTTAGATTTTAAATCTTGAACGCTTACTTAGATCCGTTCAGCATTCAAAACCCGTCATTTATAATTTTTTAAAAGCTTCTTTAAGTGAATGAAGACTGACTTCTTCTAATGGCTCAACCTCCCAAACCGGAATTTGTCCAAAATGCTCGATTGTTTCTTTATTGCTTTGGTGATGAGCACCATTCAAAATCACCCCAAACACCTCTACGTTTCGTCTTCTAAGAGCCTCTATAGATAATAGAGTATGATTGAGTGTCCCTAGCTCGCTGCGAGCTACAAGCAAAACAGGCAGGTCCAAATGAGTAATCATATCAAGTATGGATTCTTCCCAGTTAATTGGAACCCAAAGACCACCAGCTCCTTCAACGATTAGGTGATCCGTTTTAAATTCAGGAAGAGCAAAGTCTGTCAAAGAAATCTCGACATCATCAATATCAGCCGCGCCATGAGGAGACATTGGAGTATGTAGCCGATACCGCTCCGGGATAATTCTTTCTGAAGAAGCCTCAGAGACCCGTTCTACAAACTCGGTATCCGTTTCTTCGTCAAGACCTGCTTGTATAGGCTTCCAATAAGTAGCATCCAAAGACGACATAAGCATTGCCGAAACGAGTGTTTTACCAATTCCAGTGTCAGTGCCAGAAACAAAGAATTTCTTAGGGAAATTTATTTTCATTACGCCATATCTTTTTTGGCTGCCAAGTAAACGACATGCCATTTTACTTTAATTTTTTCTTCTGACTGTTCATCCCAGTGATTGATCAAAAGGCGAAATTGTTTTGAACTGAGCGAATTACCTTTCAAATTTTCAGATGCTCCGATACTCTTTAAATGCCGGAAAAAAGAAATGGCTGAATCAAATTCCTCAAATAAATCATTCTCGTAATAATCGATTTGCAGAGGTCCCATGGAAAGTTTTACCACCACCTCTTCTACCTCAGGCATTGGATTGGCCGTGTACGGTATGCCGAGTTTGAGGCAGTTTTCATACCACTGTTCGAAAGTATGATTCCCCGGGAATGAACATAGCAGAAGCCCACCGGGTAAAATGGATTTGGATAATTCTTCAAGTACCAGAGCGGTGTCATCAAACCATTGAGGTGCAAAGTTGCTGATTACCATGCTGTATTTTGGTTCATCAGCTTTGAAAGAGTTGGCATCCAAAACTTTAAACTCGATCTTTTCTGATAGTAAACCTTCTCTATCCAGTTCTGCTTTACAAAAATTCAACATACCAGGAGCTATATCAGAAATCACAAATTCCTTATCCGGGAAGTGTTTGATAAGTTTCTTAGTAAGAAAGCCTGTTCCACAGCCGACCTCTAAAATTGGTCCGGGTGGTAAGAGATCTCGCCAGGGTAATAGTGAAGAGATTAAACCCTCGGCTACTTTATTCTGAATTTTTGCTTCTTGATGATACTGCTCAGCAGCATTTCCAAAATTACGGGCTATACTACTGATGTCTTTTCTTTCTATAATTTCCATTGTGCTGAAAAATAGGAATCATTGCATTGATAAACGACCAGCAATCTTGAGAATGTGTAGCGGGCAAGCAATGACCTGCTTCTTTTATAAAATGATAAACCGCATTGCCTTCCGTGAATTCGGTAAAACCTTTTCCTCTATTCTGAAACAAAATGTGATCATTCCCACCGTCCAGACTTATGATAGGTTTACCATTTTCTAGATGATTAAGGTCAAAGGCACTTGTGTCCAATTTTTTTAAATCACTGAGCATCAATTCTTTATCATACCTTCCATCAGGAAATTGCTTTGGCTTCTCTGGATAGAATGCATTTTCTGCAAACTTTTTAAGCACTTTATCAGGATGTAGTTCTAACTCAGAAATCATCCTTTTTAGCACCATTTTAGATTTTTTTGTATCAACACCTATGCCTGTATGAAATTCTTTAAAACCGTTAAAAATAATGATGCAATTTGCTTCTTGGATGCTTTCTTTTGGGCACCAATGCAATCCAAATGAGTGCAGGAAGAGCACCTTCTGTGTAGCATCATTAGAGAATCGGGGTAACTTCTCTTCTAGATAATAGCCTCTATCAGCTGTTTTGAATGCAACGCTATCGGGTAAAACATCTTCCCAATTCTTCCAAAATGAGGCATTAAATCCCCAGCCATGGTAAGCAATTATTTCTGTTTCAAGCCGATTTCCAGTTTCTGAAGGCACTTAGCAGTTGGTTTATGTCTTTCTGTTGATGTTTGGCCGTTATTGTTATTCGAATCCGGGATGCACCGACTTCAACGGTTGGTGGTCGTATTGCTGTGGCTAAAAAGCCCTGTTTTTCTAATTCTTTAGATAAAGCCAGTGTTTCTTTTTCATCGCCAATTATGACGGGTATAATTTGCGAATTTGTGTCACCTGTTTCAAACCCTATTTCGTTAATACTATTCTTAAACAGCTCAATATTGCGATGTATTTCAGCTCTCTCATTATCCATAGTTAGAATGAGTTCTAAACTAGCATCAAGGGCTCCAATTACTGCTGGCGGCAAGGCTGTGGTATAAATAAAACCGGGACAGAAATTGATCAGATAATCCTTCATTTCTTTTGAACAGGCTACAAAAGCGCCAAATGAACCAAAAGCCTTCCCGAAAGTACCCAAAGAAATATGGATTCCACTTTTCCGAAAGTTAAATCCCAGTCCTTTTTCACCATATACACCAAGCGCATGAGCATCGTCGGAAAACAGAAGCGCATTATATTGTTCAGTTAAGGATATAAGTTGCTCTAAATCGCTTCGGTCTCCGTCCATACTAAAAACCGTTTCAGAAACCACCCAAATTCTATTATATGATTTATCCTGCCCTTTCTTTAGCAAGTCCTCTAAATGGTCATAGTCATTATGATTAAACCTTTGAAGATCAGCTCTGCTTAGAATTGCTCCCTGCAGTAAACTATTATGAACTTTCTTATCTGCTATTACTAAAGAATTGCGGTCGGCCAGTGTAGCTAATACCGTAGCATTTGCCTGGAAACCTGTATTAAAAAGCAGCGCCGCTTCGACTTCGAAAGTCTCTGCCAGCTTCTTTTCCAGTTCTTCATGAATAGAATAATTCCCGCTTACTAGTCTGGAAGCCGTAGCCCCGGCTCCAAACTTGGCAGTAAATTCTCTGCTTCTTTTTATGACCTCCGGATGACTAGCCAATCCGAGATAATCATTGGAGCAAAAATTTAACTTAGTCTGACCCGATTTTGATACTCTGGCGCCTTCAAGTTCCGGACGTATGGTTTCAAGATCCCGAAACTGAAGCTCAGTTCTACGTTGATTCAGAGCTTCGCTAATAAAATTCAGTTTGTTAGTTCTTTCACTCAAATGTTAAGAAGCCGGAGATTTTGTTTTGGAAGTCCAGGTAGAATCAGACTCGAATGTTCTTCCCATAGCTCTGAATTGCCGTACAAAAGGCAATTTCTTCCGCACACCTGGAGCAAACTGATTGTAATCGACCATAAACAATCTATTTGTATCTGGATCATAATAGGTGAAATTAACGAACGGGCCACCCATTAAACCATTAATCATGTGCCATGTACCGCGGGTTTCGTAAGCAATTAATCGTCCTTTTTGGAAAGATTCAGTAACAACAGGACGACCTACATCTTCATTCTCATAAGTCTGAACGTACATGGAATCACGAGCTCCTTTAATAAACTGTTTAGAAAGTGAGTCGCGTGTAGCAATGATCCAATCATCGTCGAGAAAGGAAATATCTCTTACATCGTCTTGGTACCAGATCCACATCCATCGATCGTTTTGAGGTAAAAACCGGCGATAACTAATAAAGTTTAGTGTGTCAATATTCTTGATATAGTCATGCTGGAATCGAACTTTGAAACCCCTGTTTGCCCATAACGAGTCAGATAGATAGGACTGTTCTTTTTTCTCGTAAACGAAATATTCCCACCTTTCTAATTCTTTTTGAAGCATATTAGTGAGCAAGGAATTTTCTGTATTTCTGATTTTTTGTGCTAAAGCAGAATCAGAAGTTGAACTCAAAATCAATACGTACTGATCTCGGTACCATTGATCTTCAACTTGAAATGAGAAACTTTCTCCGGATTTAACCCGCTCTTCAACCGGCTCATCAAGGAACCCGCGTATTTGTCTTCCTACGTTAGACTCTTCATTAATAGGAGCAGCAAAAATTAAGTTCTTTTGATTTCTGAGTCTTTCTAAATGGGCTTCAGATCTAATTTGCGTAAACCTGAGGTCGTAAAAAGGCTCTCCGTTCGGTACGGTTAAAACCCACTTTCCGAAAACATCTCGAATTGCAGAAGCAGTTTGGCTTTCCCACTGTGTTGAATCCATTACTACAACAACTTCACGGGTGTTGCCGTCTGCTAATGGACGATAATCCCCATCACAAGACACAAATAGTAAGGCTGTGAAAATTATTAAAAATGAACCTATCGATAATCGCATATTGAACTATTAATTTCCGAATTTCAATGAATGAACAAAGGAAAACAACTCAGATTGCCAGCCTTTATTCGGGTAATGTTGTTTGATGGTATCAATTAAGGCACTTCCAACAATAAATCCATCGGCATTTGATGCGATATCGGTTGCATCTTCATATGACTTAATTCCAAAGCCTACCATAACCGGATTCTTTGTGATATTTGATTTAACCCGCTGTATAAACCGATTTACAGATTTAGAAACTTCGCCTCCATCCCGAGCTCCGGTTACGCCCGTAACTGAAACACAATATACAAATCCTTCTGACTTTTCATCAGCCTGCTTCATGCGTTCATCAATGGTATTTGGAGCTACCAAATAAATTAAAGATAGCTTGGAATCTTTGGCTTGCTGCTCAATAATCCCTCCTTCTTCAATTGGAATGTCGGGTATGATAAGTCCGTCTACACCAGCTTCTTCGGCTTTCTTGCAGAACTTCTCGACTCCATATCGCAATACCGGGTTCATATATCCCATAAGGATAATTGGGATTTCGGATTGCTTTCGGACTTCCTTTACCATATCAAAAATCTTATCCATAGTGATACCATTTTTAATGGCAATATCACTTGAATATTGGATGGTTGGACCGTCTGCAAGCGGGTCACTGAAGGGCATCCCCAACTCGATGATATCAGCTCCGTTTTTTTCAAAGCCCAAAATTAGGTCCACAGTAGCATCCAGATCTGGAAAGCCTGCTGTAAGGAATAAACTCATGAGTTTTGATTCTTTTCCATTTTCTTCAAATACATTTTGAATTCTATTCATAGTATCGATCATAAATTCTCAGAAATAGTACCCATGTCTTTGTCACCACGACCTGAGCAATTCAGAATAACAATTTCGTCTTTTGATGTTTCGGGCATGAGTTTTTCTAACCAGGCGAAAGCATGCGCAGTTTCAAGTGCCGGAATAATACCTTCCAGCTTTGATAAGAGCTTTACTCCTTCCATAGCTTCCGTATCAGTAACGGCATTATATTCTACCCTGCCCAAGTCTTTCAAATGAGCATGCTCGGGACCCACACCTGGGTAATCAAGTCCTGCACTGATTGAATGAGCGAGTTCGATCTGCCCTTCATTACTTTGAAGAAGGTAACTTAGCGAACCGTGTAAAATTCCGGGCGTTCCTTTACTCATAGTAGCTGCTGTTTTTCCAGACTCAACGCCAAAACCAGCTGCTTCAACACCAATGATGTTTACTTCCTCATCATCAATAAAAGGATAGAAAAACCCGATAGCATTCGATCCTCCACCTACACAAGCAATTAGATAATCAGGATTCCTTCCTTCGTATTCATGAATTTGATTCTTGGTTTCCCGGCCTATTACTTCATGGAAATAACGAACCATCATTGGATAAGGATGAGGACCTACTACTGAGCCAATGATATAAAAGGTGGAATCAACATTCGTTACCCAGTCACGAATAGCTTCATTTGTGGCGTCTTTTAGAGTTTTTGAGCCACTGCTTACTCCACGGACTTCAGCTCCGAGAAGCGTCATTCGGTCAACATTCAATTTCTGGCGAACCATATCTTCCTCGCCCATGTATACGATGCATTCAAGGCCAAACTTAGCGCAGGCTGTCGCCGTTGCTACTCCATGCTGTCCAGCTCCAGTCTCAGCAATGATGCGCTTCTTACCCATTCGGCGAGCCAGTAAAACTTGTCCAATTGCATTATTGATCTTATGAGCTCCGGTGTGGCATAAATCCTCCCGCTTGAGATAGATTTTGGCTTTTCCGTAATGCTCTGTTAATCGGTTAGCATAAGTCAGCTTAGTTGGCCTTCCCACATATTCATCCAGCAGTAACTTGAATTCATTCTGAAATTCAGGATCATCTTTAGCCTTTTTGAACTCCTTTTCCAGTTCCTGTATGGCTGGGATGAGAATTTCAGGGACGAACTTTCCACCATAATTTCCATAATAGCCTCTGGCATCAGGGAAAGTGTATTTTTTAGCTTTTGTTTCTGTAGTCATGATATCGGTACTCAGTTAATTAGTCTCTATAGTCTTCATTTGATCCATAAAGATTTCTACCTTTTCAAAATCTTTAAGACCGGGTTTTTGCTCTAAACTGCTTGAAACATCAATGGCATAAGGCTGAACAGTTTCAGTGGCTTCTTTGATATTTTCTGCATTCAATCCTCCTGACAAGAAGAAAGGAATATCAATACTTGCTTCATTAAGCATATTCCAGTCGAATGATTTCCCTGTTCCGCCCCAAAGACCCTCGATCTTTGTATCGAAAAGAAGGAACTCAGCTACTTTAGAATACTTATCAATCTGATGTTCCAACAAATAAGGAACCGTTTCTTCTTCAATATGAATGACTTTGATGATCGGTTTATCCACAAGTTCACAATACTCAACTGATTCATCTCCGTGAAGCTGTACGAAATCAAGGCCGGTTTCTTTAGCTATACGATTCACGTCATCGAGGGGCTGATTTACAAATACGCCAACCTTTTCAGGACCTTCTATCCAGTTGATGATAGCTCCTGCCTCTCCGGGTTCAATGTAACGTGGGCTCTTTTCATAAAAGATAAACCCGAGGTAGTCTACTAAAGCACCCGCTGCAAAGCGTGCGTCTTCCAGGTTGGTGATGCCACAAATCTTAATTTTGGTGCGTTCGGTATTATTACTCATTGTTCAACAGTAATGAAAATGCTTCTTCAGTTTGCTCAATTAGGTCTTTTACGCCTTGTCCGGGATCTTTTTGTTTCATGAAATACTCTCCGATTAATGCCGAATGAATACCTTCCTTCTTCAATAAGGCAAGATCATCACCCGATGACAGTCCGCTTTCTGAAACCAATGTGGTTCCCTCAGGCGCTTGCTTTAAAATGGATATTCCACGATGGACATCCACTTCAAAAGTCTTTAAATCTCGATTGTTTACACCAAGGATGTCAATCAACTCAAAATCTATTCGGTCAAAGTCATCCTGATCATAACATTCTACTAATGCATCTAACCCAAATTCTCTGGCTGCATGAAGCAGTTCTTCAAGCTGACTCCCTTCAGTGATTGCAACAATTATTAAGGCAGCATCAGCTCCATAAGCTTTTGCCTCTTTCATCTGATAAGGGTCGATAATGAAATCTTTTCGGAGGAGTGGCAATTTGACCCGTTCAGAAATTGCTTCTAAATATTTTAAGTCTCCTTTAAAGAAAGGCTGATCGGTTAGAACAGAGATTGCTGAAGCACCTCCTTCCTCGTATCTCAAAGCGATATCAACCGGGTCAAAATCCGGCCGAATAATTCCTTTTGATGGAGAGGCTTTCTTTACTTCTGAAATTATGGAAACTGATTCGTTACCAGAAAGAGCTTTTTTGAAAGATATTGGTTCTTTCTCAAAACCAGCAAAAGAGTTAAAATCGTTAAACGATACCTTTCCCTTACTTTTGGCAAGGTCTTCAGCTGTTTGCTCTACTATTTTGTCTAAAATGGTACTCATTAATACTTAAACGTCCCCATCGCGTCATTAGTAGCATCTACAAAATCATTTAGCATCTTGCGAGCTTTACCGGATTCAAGGGCGTCTATGGCTAATTCTTTAGCCTCTTCCAGTTTCTTTACTTTTCCTGAAGCTTGAATTGCAAAAGAAGCATTCAGTAACGCAATGCCTTGTTGGGCCTCTGTTGCTTTATTAGACATAATGTTGGTCAAAATTTCGGCATTTTCTTCTTTCCCACCGCCCATCAAAGCATCCATTTCTACTTTTTTAAAGCCAATTGATTCAGGATCAAACAATATCGAAGTTGAAACAACCTTGTCTTTAAGTTCAAAAATTTCAGATTGGGAAGTCAGGCTGACTTCATCGAGTCCATCATGAGCGTTAAAGGTATAGGCAAAATCGGTATCCAGATTAGCCAGGATATGCACCATTTTTTCCGCTACTTCTTTGTTGAAGGCTCCAATAACATAGCGTTGGACTCCCGCCGGATTTACCATTGGCCCTAAAATATTAAAGAACGTTCTGAACCCAAGCTCACGGCGGGTAGGCATTACATACTTCATTGCAGGATGAAACATTGGGGCAAACATAAAAGCCATCCCAACTTCACTAAATACCTGCTCTACGCCCTCTTTTCCAAGCTCTATAGAAGCTCCTAAATGCTCCAAAACATCTGCACTTCCACATTTACTGGATGCACTGCGGTTTCCATGCTTGATAACTGCAACTCCAGCTGCAGCCGTAATAAAGGACGATGCTGTAGATATATTGAATGTACCTGACTGATCTCCTCCCGTTCCTACTAAGTCAATTGCTCCTTTGATATCTACATCAACTTTAACAGCTTTAGAACGCATTACTTTTACGAAAGCAGTGAGTTCTTCCACCGTTTCACCTTTAAGCCGCATAGCTGTAAGAAAAGCAGCAATTTGCTCCTCAGAAACTTCACCTGTCATGATAAGGTTCAGAGCTGTTTCGGCCTCGATTTGGCTTAGGTCTTCAGAGAAAGAAAGTTTATTTAATATGCTTTTGAAATCCATTATTGTCGTAACCAGTTTGAAATGAGTTTAGGTCCTTCGGTGGTTAAAATGCTTTCGGGGTGAAATTGGATGCCCTGAATGGGGAATTCCTTATGCCTGACACCTTGAATTACTCCATCATCAGAATGAGCGGTAATTTCGAGAACATCTGGAATAGTATCGGGGTCTAGAATCAGGGAATGGTAGCGGGTTGCTATAAAATCTTTTTCGGCCCCATCAAATATAAATTTCCCATCATGTGAAACTTTTGAGACTTTGCCGTGCATGAGCTTAGGGGCATGAACTACTTTAGCTCCAAAGACTTCCCCAATGGCCTGATGCCCCAGACAAACGCCTAAAATTGGAGTCCCTTTACCTAGTTCTCTTATGATCTCTTCAGTGATTCCCGCTTCATGAGGTCGCCCCGGTCCGGGTGAAATTAAGATCTTCGACGGCTTTAGCTCTTTAACTTCTTCCAAAGTCATAGCATCGTTTCGGATAACTTTATAATCATCGGTTTCTGCAGCTACCAGATGGACCAGGTTGTAGGTAAATGAGTCGTAGTTATCAATTATTAAAATCATAAGTTAAAATGCCTCACAATACCGGTTACTTCTCTAATCGGTTGCATGACAGTTTCAGCTCTTTCACGAGCTTTCTTACCACCTTCCCGGAGAACATCGTGCACGTAATCTAAATCTTTGGCTAATTCTTTTCTGCGTTCTCTGGCTTCACCAAAATATTCTTCAATCATCCCCAAGAGTTCTTGTTTAGCGTGACCGTAGCCATAACCACCCGCTTTATACTTCTTAGCAATCTCTTGCTGTGTTTCCTTGTCAGCAAAAAGCTTGATCAGAGCAAATACGTTATCTGTTTCGGGATCTTTGGGATCTTCAAGTGGCGTAGAGTCAGTATCAATAGACATCACACGTTTCTTTAAGGCCTTTCCTTCCGCAAAAATATTAATGGTATTTTTGTAGCTCTTACTCATTTTACGTCCATCGGTACCCGGTACTATGGCAACCGACTTCACTATGTGCTCTTCCGGAAGCTTGAGGTATTCCCCATCAAAAGTATGGTTAAACTTACCAGCCAAATCACGTGTAATCTCAATATTCTGTTTTTGATCTTCTCCCACCGGCACAACATCTGAGTGGTATATCAGGATATCTGCCGCCTGAAGAATTGGATACGTGAACAAGCCAATGTTAGGGTTGAGACCAGCTGCGATCTTGTCTTTATACGAAACGCCTTTTTCCATCATAGAAACTGGAGCTAAAGTTCCAAGTATCCAGGCTAGCTCGGTAACCTGCGGAACATCAGACTGAGCAAAAAACGTCGCTTTTTCAGGATCCAGACCCAAAGCCAGATAATCCAGCGTAACATCAAGGGTATTCTGTTTAAGTTGTTTTCCATCATTCAGCGACGTAAGTGAATGATAATTGGCTATAAAATAGAAAGCCTCTCCCTTCTCCTGCATTTGAATATGCTGGCGGATGGCTCCGAAATAATTTCCAATATGAAGTTTGCCTGAAGGCTGAATTCCGGATAAAATTGTTTTAGTATCGCTCATTGAATATCTAAAGCTACGCTAAGCGCCTGAATAAGTGCGCCTGCTTTGTTTTGTGTTTCTTCAAATTCTTTGGTGGGATTACTATCGGCTACAATCCCGGCACCGGCCTGAATATAGGCTTTGTTTCCTGTTACAACCATGGTTCTAATGGCAATACAGGTGTCCATATTTCCTGAGAAATCGAAATAACCGACTGCACCAGCATATGTGCCACGCTTAGTTGGCTCAAGTTCGTCAATAATCTCCATGGCTCTGATTTTAGGGGCTCCACTAACCGTGCCTGCAGGGAAACATTGCATCAGAGCATCAACGGAAGTTTGATTGTCCTGAAGTTCACCAACTACGTCACTTACAATATGCATCACGTGTGAATATCTCTCTATAACCTGATTTCGTTCCATTTTAACGGTTCCGGCTTTGCATACACGGGATAAATCATTGCGTCCTAAATCCACCAACATAATATGCTCGGCCACTTCCTTAGGATCGTTTTTCAAATCCTCTTCTAACGCTAAATCTTCTTGATGCGTTTTACCTCTTGGTCGTGTTCCGGCAATAGGCAAAACGCGGGTCTCTCCCTCTTGAACTCTAACCAAGACTTCCGGTGATGAACCCACGAGTTGGAAATCCTCAAAATCTAAATAAAATAAATAAGGAGAAGGATTAACCATTCTTAAAGCTCGATACAGCATAAAAGGGTCTCCACTCATATCAGCTTCAAACCGCTGTGAAAGAACTACTTGAAAGATATCCCCTTCATAAATGTATTCTTTCCCTTTCTCTACGATCTTCTCAAAGTAATCCTGTTTCATATTACTAGTAAGTGAATCTGTATCAATAGTAAAGGGTCTGCTTTCATAATTAGAGCTGAGAGCCGCTGCTTCCATTTCATACAGACTTCGCTGAGCTTTTTTATATGCCTGATCCAGGTCTTCTTCTTCCTCAACAAAAACTGTTTTAATCAATACGATTTGGTGTTTCACATGGTCGAAGGCAAAAATTTCGTCGTAGAATGCCCAAATCGCTTCGGGAAGATTCAAATCATCATCGGGTACATTAGGCAAGTCTTCAACCAACCGAAAAGTATCATAAGCTGAAAAACCGACGGCACCGCCTTTGAGTCTGGGTAATTCAGGGAGTGTTGGTTCAGAGTAAGCTGTAGTGAGTTCTTTCAGCTTCTCAAAGTAGCCTATATCAATGGTCTCTTTGTTTGATGAAGTTTCCAGTTTCGTTTCCCTCCCGTCAAATACTAGCTTTTGATATGGATTCCTTCCAATAAAAGAATATCGGGCAAGCTGTTCCCCTCCCTCTACCGATTCGAGTAGAAAAGGGAACTCGGCTCCTTCTCTTATATTCATAAATAGAGAGACGGGTGTTAGTACATCAGCGAGTAATCTTCGGTAAACCGGTACTGCTGTATATTCGTCACTTAGTTTTAAAAATTGTTCTTTAATCATAGAATTTCATTTCAACAATCAAAATAGTTGCACCGACGCAGAGCGTCAGGATCGAGTCGATGTCCATACGCGACTCAAATCATATTTCTTTAGAAACCTGAGCCAATAAATTCACTGTTGGTTCCGTACGCTCCGCGTCGGAACCATTATAGTCATTACTGGTTATTTGAAGACTGATGAACACTTCACGAATAACCAATGACGAACTTTTATAAACAAAAAAACCCACAATTCCGGCGGAACAGTGGGTTTGGTTACATTCTTTCTCTATCGCTCAATCACATACGAGACCCACTGTTATTTTCTACAACAGGCCACCACCAAGAATTAAGTTGAACGATTTGGTTTTTCATAACGCGACGAATATAACGGCATCATAGAGTACATGCAATATCAACTTCCACAATTTAATAAGTTTGAAACCGTATTGGATTTAAGAATGATGAATCCTTACCATTACAGATCAATCTTTTAGCAGCTATATTATTTTGAAGCACCTATTCATCTACGGTACTCTTTTGGCATTTTTAAGTCTTGGTTTTATTGCATGCGACCAGACTGCAGGTCCGGACGAAATTTTCCAGGATACATCCGCTATAGTTAATTTTGAGATTACTCCCTCTGAGGTCAACTTTACTTCTGCAAACGACGGAATTAAAGACACTACCGTTCAGGTATCTTTTGAGGCTTCCACTATTAATCTTGGAAATGATGAGCAGCTTACTCTTTCAGTATTCAACCGATCAACAGATGAATTGGTTTTACAACGAACTTTGACTGAAAGCTCCACGGCTAATCTTTATGAGGAAACCATTCCCTTCGAAACTAAAACTACTTTTTTCAGTGATTACATCGTGTATCTGAGAATTTCCGGAGACAATTCAAGTACCAGTTATGCACAAGGGAAGTTAAAAATTTCCGGTTTTTCCGTCGTCCCTCCTACAATTATCAGTGTAAATAACCCCGAATCTATAATACGACCAAATCAGGGTAACAGAGCAGTAGCATTTCAGGCTAAAGTATTTGACGATGAAGGCATGGATACTATTGAAGGAGTTTATATGAGGTTAATAAGCCAACAAACTGGTAGTGAGGTTTCAGGATCTCCATTTCAGCTTTATGATGATGGAGATAACGGTGGTGACCCCGCAGCCAATGACTCTACCTTCACCCTGGGTCTACAGATCAATTCATCAAATCAACTACAGGATTATGATCTGGAATATTTTGCCATTGACAGAGGTGGATTGGTAAGTGATACCGTAAAAAGCACATTTAGTATTATTGAATAAATGAAAAAATTATTAGTTGCTTTTACTTTTATACTCATCCCTTTTATGGGTCTAGCTCAAGTATATGGTCCGCTGGGCGAAAATACAGAAACCTTCAATACTATTCGTTTTAACGGTGTGAGTACCATTCTTGCTTATGGTGACACCGTCTGGATCAGCCCCGAGCTAAACAGAAATATTGGTAACGCATCTGAATGGTTCCGCCCAGAAGGTGCTGATAGTGTAACGGACAATGTTGGACGGGTTTATTCTTTAGAACTTGGGCAAGATACTGTGCTGGCTGGGTTAGGATATACAAATTCAGATGCTGAAGGTTCTCCACAAACAGCTTTTGGTTATTATTTTTCTGTTGATGGAGGAGATTCATGGAGATTTGAGCCAGATGTAACCGATCCAGACCCTCCTTCTAAATGTTTTTCTTCTGATCCGGATTATGAACAGCCTTCGAGTCTTGATGATTACGACCCTGATTGTGACATTCAGTTTACGTATGGCGGAGTAACTTACAATAGAATACGATTCACAGTCCCAGAGCTGTCCCCTCCTTATGAAGTTGATTTTAAGGACGAGGTAGTTTTCTCAGCAAATTTTAGTGGCGGCTTATTGCGAAGCACAGATTTTGGACAAACATGGGAAAGAGTCATCCTTCCGCCTGATAATGTCTCTGAACTTACTCCAGAAGAAGACTATTTGTGGAGCTCGAACCTTAGCCTCTCAACAGGAAGTAGCGTTCAAATTAACAGATATGATCCAAGAAGTGATTTCTTATTCAATCTCAGAGTATTTGGGGTTTACATTGATACCCAAAATCGGGTTTGGGTTGGAACCGGAAATGGAGTAAACGTTTCGGACAACGCTCTGACTGCCCCAACAGATAGCATCAGGTGGTCTCACATTGTGTTTGATGGTTCTGTAGATGGACTGATTGGGAATTGGGTTATTGAAATTAAAGAAGAACCCAGTACCAATAGAATTTGGATGACCAACCGTGTAATTGAGGCTGGAGTCGAAAAACAAGGGATTGTTTATACAGATGACGGTGGTGAAACATTTACTCAGATGCTCGTTGGCGAACGTATCAACGATATTGGGTTTAAAGATGGATATGTTTTCGCTACAGGCGAGAATGGACTTTTTATATCTTCCAATGGTGGGGATACCTGGATCAAATCTCCTGAGATAAGAAGCCCAAATACTTTTATTAAGCCTTCTGCAGTGTATTACTCGGCAACTTCAACAAACGATAGAATTTGGATTTCAACAGAAGATGGAATCGCCTCTCACCAGTGTTGTACAGCTGGGCAAACTTTTGATAACTGGGAAATCACTCGCGTCAACTTCCCACTTAAAGGCGGTAATATACATGATGAGGGACGGGATGTTAATACCTATGCCTACCCAAACCCGTTCTCTCCTACTGTTCACGAATTGGTTCGAATTAAGTTTGAGGTGAAGAATCAAAGTACTGTTAAAGTCAGAATTTTTGACTTTGGAATGAACTTAGTTCGTGAAGTCGAAAATAATTCTTTCCCGCCCGGAACCTATGAAGCTGTTTGGGATGGACTTGACGGTAAAGGACGCAAAGTAGCTAATGCACCTTATATCTATGTGATTGAAAACGGAAGCAGGCAAGTGAACGGTAAAATTTTGGTGGTGGATTAATGAAGATTTCACACAGATATCAAAATAGAGCTCTCATATTTTTTCCACTGCTTATCGCCTTGTTGATCTCTCCTTCTTTATATGCTCAAAATGGTGGTTTTGCTGGAGCATCCAACAGAATTGGCTATAGCGCCCGTGGAATGGCTATGGGGAATGCTATGTCGGCCGTTACAACGGAAGGCGCTTATTCCTACTACAACCCAGCTCAGGCAGCCATGCTTATCGACAAGCGCCAAGCTGATTTCAGTATAGGGGCCCTACAATTTGACCGGATATTTCAGAGCTCAGGAGTTCAATTTAAACTCCCTCCAACGGCTGGCTTATCATTTAATCTGCTTAGAACAGGTGTGCAAGACATCGATGGGCGAACCGTCAGCGGTTACTCAACCGGTTTATTTGATATCAATGAATATCAGCTATCTAGTATTTTTGGAATCCGGCTCAGTAATAAAATGAAAGCAGGAATCGGCCTTAAGTTTAATATGGCTGACTACCATTCTGAATTGGACAACGCAATTGGCGTTGGCTTAGATTTTGGGATATTGTATCATGCAGGAATTCACACCAATATTGCCTTGTCTATCAAAGATTTGTTTGCCAATTATAAATGGAATGCTCAGGACTTATACGGTTTATCACAGGGCCGTGATGTTATAAACAATTTCCCTACCCGATATACCCTCGGCGTTGCTTACCAAAAGAATCAGGTTACCGTTTCAGCTGATTTTGAGATCCAATCCTACACTTCAGAAATTCAAACAACCTCTACTTTTGTGGAAGACGGTGTCCCAACTACTATCACTTCTTCGGAAGAAATTAACACCAGCTCCACCCAATTACGTTTGGGAAGCTCTTGGAGAGCTCATCAGCGGTTTACCCTTCGTGCCGGATGGCAACTACCTGACACTGAGGATTTTGATAGCTGGGCTTTAAGCAGTGGTTTTTCCATTCATCTCCCTTTTGATGTATTTTCACCTTCCATCGATTATGCCTTTGTGATGGAACCGTACCAAATTTCTAACATGCATGTATTTTCACTCCGATTGAATTTATGAAATCAGCATTATTGAGTTTATTTATTGTTTTAAGCAGTGCCACTTTATTAGCACAAGGAAGTGGATTTGAAGTGTTAAGTATTGCACCTACTCCTTACTCATTGTCAAAAGGAGAAGCTACAACTTCCATATCTGACGGGGCGGGTTCTATCTTTTCAAATCCCGCTCTGCTTTCTATGAATGAAAGTTCTTCCATCGACCTAGGCTATTCGTTCTGGATTGCAAATATCACTAATATTTTTGGAGGCGTGAATTTTAAAAACGATCGTCAGGCTATCGCATTTTCGTTTTATAGTTCAGGGGCGGATGACTACGAATCCAGAAATAACCCTGGACCTCCAACCGGAGAGTTCTCAATTCAATACATCTCCATAGCAGCTGCCTATTCGTATGATTTCGAATATTTTGCTTTAGGAGGGGCTGTTCAGTATTTGAACGAAGAAAATTTCACTTACCGGGCCAATGGTTATGCTTTCAATCTTGGTATTGCCAGTGAATTTTTAGAAGAAAGGGTTCGTACTGGAGCTTCTGTTTCTAATCTTGGAGAAATGCAAAACCTCAATATCGACGCCACTCCGCTTCCAACCAATTTCAAAGTCGGAACCTCGGTAGATGTTATCAACTTCAGCCCTCCCAAGAATAGTGACTTACCGATCCTCTTTACCGCATATGCCGATTATGTCTATCCTTTGGTTGAAACCGAGGACAAAGATTATGCTGATTATACAGTTCCGGGGTCATATTTCAATCTTGGGGTTTCGTTCACTGTTGCTGAAGTTTTACAGCTCAGCGGAGGCTATAAGACTCAAAATAACGTCCGACCTGTTTCTTTTGGCGCAGCGTTCTCGACTAGTGAGGTGACATTTAATTATGCGCTCATTCCTTTCAATACAGGCTACGGAACAGTACATTCCATCGGGATTCAGTACAAATTTTAAAGAAGGACTTTTATGGAGTCTACATCTCTTGATGAGATATATGCATCAATTAATAACGATGCGCACACGATTTATGTGGTACCCTTGATTCGATATTCGCACAAAAAGTCTGATTATTTATATCTCCTATATAAAGATCTGATTGAAGGTGACGAGTATGATATTAAGTCAATCAGTGTTTTCAACCATTTTAAGTTGGTTGCAGGCATTGTTGCTAACCGAAATGCTATTCTTCACTATCACTGGTTTGAATTTCAGGATCTTAAGTCCTTGCTGGGGATGCCTTGGAAAATAGCCTGTATATGGCTCTTTAAGATGCTTGGAGGCAAGATTGTTTGGACTTTGCATAATGAATTTCCACACGATCAGCGCTATTTACCACTTCATAAGTATCTGCATAAGAAGATGGCCAGATGGGCCAACGTGCTTCATGTTCATTGCCAGAAAGCAATAACTTTAATGAGTAAGAATCTTGAAGCTCCCAAAGATAAGTTTCAATTGGTTCCCCATCCTGAATTCCCGGCAAAACCAATCGACCGTTCTGAAGCCAGAGACCATCTCAATAAAAACTATGAATGTGAACTAACTCAAGACATACCGCTACTATTGATGTTTGGTAATATCAGCCGCTACAAACAGTTAGAGCACACAGCTGATTTAGTCATGGGTTTAGAAAAGGAATGTAGATTGCTGATAGTGGGACCGGTTAAAAAAGGAAATATTTCCTTATATGAAGAACTTCAAAAGAAACAAAAGCAAAGCAACCGGATACAACTTATACCCCAGTTTATAGAAGAGGATCGTGTACCTTGGTTTTATAGCGCTGCTGATATCTGCGTTTTTAACTACCGGGAAATTTTATCCTCCGGCGGATATCACATGGCAAAAGCATACAACAAACACATCATTGCCCCCGACCTTGGATGCCTATCCGAAGAAGGAAACAAAACCAATGTGCAGCTTTTTAATAAACCGGAAGAACTGAAATCATTACTCACTCAGCAAATAGACTCAATTATTAATGGCCAGGCTTAAAGAAAAAGCATTTTGGATTGCTGTTGGTGATGTTGCCGGACGGGGACTTTCATTTCTTACGTCTATTTATCTGGCTCGAACCCTTGGCTCAGAGTTTTATGGGCTAATTACGGTTGCTATATCTATTCTTGGTTATGCTACCTGGGTTTCAGACATGGCCTTAATAAGTATTGGAACTCGGGAAACAGCGAAGGAGCCTTCAAAAAGGATTTTCAGAGTTCTGGAAATATTCAGGATGAAATTGGTCCTCGGTATCGTTGTACTGATTATTTCTACCATTGTGGTCTCCACTGTAAATGCAGGAGAAATTGAAAAACAGGTCATTTTAGGGTACCTGTACTCCATTATTCCTTATATAGCTTTAATGGAATGGTTCTATTCCGGTAAGCAAGAGTTTGGTAAAATCGCCCTTTCTAAAGTTCTAAACGGCTTAGCTTACTTTCTTTTGGTCTATTTCATGGTTGAATCTGTTGAAGATGTCACACTGGTTCCTGTTTTATATACAGCCGGCATTGCTGTAGCAGCCTTAACCCTTGGCACCTTTGCCATTAAGGATAAGCCATTTTCTCTCCCTTCCCGTGGGGTTCAGGTATATTCTGATCTCCTTAAAACAAGTTCTATTCTGGGTCTTGGGAAATTCTTTGCCCAGATTGTTCACCTTTTACCGCCTATCCTCATCGGTGGCATTATGTCGCTTAAAGCAGCCGGATTATATGGAGCGGCTTTCCGAATTGTCATCATAGCCATGATGATTGACCGTGTTTTTGTGAATTTACTTCTACCCAACCTTTCTTCGCTTTGGAGCATAGACCGCGTAATGGCTACTAAAAGGATTGAGGCTGTATTTCGCTTAGTCGCAGCGGGAGGAGCACTGATTGCTATGATTACTGCCATCGGCGCTGAGCAAATCATTCAGATTCTTTATGGTGCACAATACGCTGAGAGTGTTATTCTATTGCAAATCTTATCTATTCTAATTGCGGCTACTTTTATTAACAGTCTTTTTTCTTTTGGTTTGATTGCCACCAATAGAGACAAAGAATACTTCTTAGCCACCTGCTTTGGAGGAACCATTTCAGCGATTCTGATATTCAGTTTTGCGGCTTTCGGAGATTCATTGAAGGTGGCAATATCAGTATCTGCGGCTGAAGTCATCATCACATTATTCACTTATTTCTGGTTTAGGAAAGTAGTTCCCCTAAATTATCTTAAACCTTTATTGATTTGCTATCCGGTGGCAATTTTGCTGTTCTTCGTGTTTACAATGAGTCCGCTTATGCCGCTGCTAAATGCACTGATTGCATCCATTATCTTTGTAGCAGTAACCATTAAGTTCGGGATTTTTAGCCGGGAACAATACGACTGGGCAATGGAGAAAATATCAGGATGAGAAGGCGTTTATGCATAGCGATCCAAAAACGTACTCCTGATTGGGATGCTGTCCTGAATTACCTTGGAGTCTGGTTTGAACAGGTTGATTACAGCAAGTCCTTAGCTCAAAACTATAGCGTAATAATCCTAAATGATCAGCCTGAATCTGATCAAGTTGAATTATTGAAAGTCTATCTCAATAACTCCGGAAGCATTCTTGAGATCGAAGACAACCTGATATTCACCAAAAAGAGCGATACCAAAAATTCATCGGTTCAAACCCTAACCCGAAATACTCGACATAAAAGCTTTGAACATATTTCATTTGTTGATCTTTTTGAAAATGTGAGGTTACATAACGATTCAGAGCTATTTGAAGGCCTGATTCATTTTCAGAAACAAAAAAAGGGTGCTATCGGCTTTTTTGGAGCTAATTTAGCATCTCTGACTCAACAGTCAGGATACATGCGCAAGCGGTTTTACAGTTCTGCCGGCGAAAATCCTGACGAGATTGTAAGTAAAGTTTCCAAACATGAATTGCTTGAACTTTTTGCTGCCACGTTAAAAGAGCTTCATTACCATCAGGGACTCCCCTTTATATCTAAATGGACTTCACCCACAGAGAAACCGGTATTTGGCTTTCGAGTTGACAGTGATTTTGGAGATCAAAAATCCATTCATGACTTATACGATGTATTGAAGAGACACGATATAGCCGGAACCTGGTTTCTTCACGTTGAAGCGCATGAAGAATGGCTTAATCACTTTAAGGAAATGGAAAAGCAGGAAATTGCCCTCCACGGTTATGAACACGGCACTTCCTCCTCATATCATAAAACAGTAAGGAATATTGAAATCGGGGAAGAAAAGCTAGAAGAAGCAGGAATTAACATTGATGGATTTTGTGCCCCTTATGGAATTTGGAATGAGGCTTTAGAAAAATCATTAAGTGAAAAATCTTTCGTCTACAGTTCTGAATTTACTTTGGCGTATGATGGCTATCCTGTTGAACCTGCCAATGAGAATCTACCCCTTCAGATTCCAATTCATCCTATTTGTACAGGAAGTTTGAATCGCAGAAGATATTCCTATTCAGATATGGAAGTCTATTTCGAACAAGTCCTCAATCAAAAGCTAGGTAGATTCGAACCAGTATTTTTTTATCACCACCCCTTGCAGCCGGGTTTGGATGTTATTGATGCTATTCTGAAAAAAGTCAGTTCCCTCCCTTTTGAGAACTTAACCTTCTCTGAATACGCCGGTTTCTGGAAACGAAGGAAAGAGTTTAAATTTGAGGCTTGGTCAAATGACGGTATGCTTGAAATCCAAAGTGACTCACAACAGAATGTGTTACTTCAGGTTTCAACCTCTATGGATGGCTTTGATTTGACTGATGACACTGGGAGTAACATTGACCTTCCAAAAACACCAAAATTTAAGTATTCGAACTCCTATCTTCTTGAATCTGAACAGGTTCATAAGCTGAGAAATAAAGATCTCAGACTTTTGAAGACATCACTTTTAGATTGGAAAAACAGGATTAAGCTATGAAAGTGGGTTATATAGCGCCAATGAGTATTGCAGCCGTAAACGGAGGACTCCGAACGCAAGCCCTACAAACTATTCACCATATTCAGAAATATGATGTAGAACCCGTTCTTCTTTCTCCCTGGGATGAACTAGAATCAAAATCTATCGATTTGGTTCATGTTTTTGGGGCTTCCATAGAAAATGTAGGTATTGTTGATCAGTTACATGCTCAAAACATTCCAATCGTACTTTCTCCCGTTTTCTTTTCTAATCGAAATGCAGCAGTGATAAAACGATTTCTAAAACTTGAGCAGCTTAGCGATACCATATCTGGTGCTGTGCGGTCTGATTTTAGCATTAAAGCCGAGCTATGTGATAAAGCGAACATAATACTGCCAAACACTTCTGAAGAGGCTCAGCTTATACAAGAGGGCTTTTCAATACCTTCTAGTAAACTCAACGTAGTTCCCAACGGAGTCGAAACCTTTTTCACGGAATCAAAACCTGATCTGTTTGTAGAAAAATATGGCTTGAAAGACTTTGTACTTTTTGTGGGTCAAGCGGGAGCAAAACGGAAAAATGTAATCAAACTTTTGGAAGCTGCCTCTAAGGTTGACGCTCAGATAGTGATTATTGGCTCATTCTATAAAGATGAATATAGCAGGAGATGTTTAGATCTAGCCCAAAAAGCCGGCAATGTTACATTGATTGAGACTTTGGATCATAACTCAGAATTATTAGCCTCGGCTTATGCAGCAAGTAAAGTTTTTGTACTCCCCTCCCAATTCGAGACTCCGGGAATTGCAGCCATGGAAGCAGCTTTAGCGGGATCACAGATTGTTATCACCCAAAAAGGCGGAACTAAAGATTATTTTGAGGGCTTTGCTGAGTTTATTAATCCCGATTCAACTGACTCTATTTTGAATGGAATACAGAAAGCTCTAAAGAAGAAATCCTCAGAGAATTTAAAAGATCATATTCTTTCTAATTTTACATGGACTAAAGTAGCTGAGCAAACTTCAGATCAGTATAAAAAGGTATTGGCATGAAGAAAGTTTTAATCGCATTTGGCACTCGACCTGAAGTCATCAAGCTGGCACCTGTAATAAAGGAACTGAAGGGAAATTTTGAATTAACAGTCTTGCATTCCGGACAGCATAAAGAATTGGTTAATCCCATGCTTTCCTTGTTTCGGATTGAACCGGATATAAACCTGAATATCATGCAGCCGGGGCAGGATTTATTTGAGCTGACCCAGAGACTTCTTCCTAAACTAAAAGATACGCTGCAGGAGGCAGAGCCTGATTATGTTATTGTTCAGGGCGATACGACGACTTCTTACTTAACCGCCTTAGCAGCTTTTTATAAGCGGATACCTGTTCTCCATGTCGAAGCAGGTTTGCGAAGCCACAATCCATACAATCCTTTTCCTGAAGAGATGAACCGCAAGCAGATTTCACATCTTGCACATCACCATTTCGCTCCAACTCAGCTTAACCAAAAGAATTTATTGGATGAGGGAATTTCTTCTGAACAGATTACTGTCACAGGAAATACGGTAATTGATGCCATGGAGTTCATTCAGAGTTCCAAAGAATATGATACTGCACAACCTGATATTCTCTCAAAGATCCACTCTCAGGACAAGCTATTGGTTCTAACAGCTCACCGACGGGAAAATCACGGTAAGCCCTTATTGGATATTTTTAAAGCGGTAAATCACCTTTTAGAAAGCCACCAAAATTTAAAGGTAATCTTCCCGGCTCATCCCAATCCAAATATAGAGAAAGCTCTTTTGGAATCCGGAGTTCAAAATGAGAGGCTCTTACAAACTTCCCCTTTTGACTATCTTTCTTTTCTGCATGTACTCGATAGAGCCGATGTTATTTTAAGCGATTCAGGAGGAATACAGGAAGAAGCTTCTGCTCTGGGAAAACATGTACTTGTGCTAAGAAATGAAACGGAAAGGCAAGAACTTATTGATTCCGGTTTGGGAACATTGGTTGGTACAGAATTTGAGAGAATAGTTTCTGAAGTCAATGATCAGCTTGTTTCAAATTCTAGTCAAGATAAATCATCTATTTTTGGAGATGGAAAAGCAGCTGAAAAGATTCGTGAAGTACTTTTAAATCAGCTGTAGTCCTGAAATTTATCTACCCCTTCAGGACCGTAATCATCCGTGAAAAACTGTATTGCTCCAATTACTATTCCCTTCAGCATAAAAATGGTAAATACGGCCATTAGCCCATACTCTTGAAATGCCAGGATAAGTATCAGATAGACAAAGAAAAGAATAAACTTACCTCGATTTTGGCGGATTGTTTTGCGATCAAATCGGGGGATTTTGTCAAATGGAAGTGTACTGACCATCAGAAATGAAATAACTACAATAATGGGAATGAGCGCTGAGTTCACCCCGTTTTCAAGGAATGAAAAGATCTCGAGTGAATCTCTAAAAGTCAGGAAGAAAGCCCCTAAAATAATAGCCTGAGCCGGAATTGGGAGCCCAATAAAAAAGTCTTTAGTAGGTTGAAGTCGTGCGTTTACATTAAATCGCGCCAATCTAACTGCTCCACAAAGAGGCGGTAAAGCGCTCACGATAATACCAACAAAACCCAGCTCATGAAGAGACCAGGTGTACATCAAAAAGCCAGGTGCTACCCCAAAGGAAACCATATCACTGATGGAATCGAGTTCAATACCGAAATCGCTGGTAGCATCTGCTAAACGGGCCATCAACCCATCAAAAACATCAAATAATCCAGCTAGAGCGATAAGCCAAGCAGCTCTTACAAATTCTCCGTCAGAGATGGAAATGATTGCCAAAAAGCCACTGAACAAGTTCATAAGGGTAAAGAAACTTGGAACAGCAATTTTCCTGTTTACCGGTGGTTTACTTTCTTTACGCCTTTTCTGGCGCTCCTTAAAAGAGTGATATTTTTTTTGAATGGGATATTTCATCAGTTGATTACTCCAATCACAGATTCGCCGGCTACAGTGGTATCTCCGGGTTGTACTTTCACTTCTACATTCTCTGGAACAACAACATCCATTCGTGAGCCGAATTTCATAATCCCAAAACGTTCTCCAGCTTTAAGTGTATCGCCTTCATTGATATTATATACAATGCGACGTGCTAAAAATCCGGTTATTTGTCGGAAAAATATCTTTGTATTTGAGGGGTGAAGTACTCCAAAATCTGCACGTTCGTTAAGCTCGGAGGCATGTTCAGTCCATGCCATTAAATATTCACCGGGATGATATTTCAAGTACTCCAGTGAGCCAGAAACTGGATTTCGGTTCACATGTACATTCAAAGGCGACAGAAAAATACTAATCTGAGTTGCTTTGCCTTTCAAATAAACACCCTCCTCTATCTCTTTCACAAAAACAACTTTTCCATCGGCAGGTGAAATTACCAGATTCTCTCCTTCTGGAATTGTTCTGTCGGGATCTCTGAAAAAGTAAATAATCAATCCAGACAGTGAAGCCATTACAGCATAAATTAAATATGCGAACCAATGATCGAGAAAATAAAACGCGAAACCACAAACCAATGCAGAAATGATGAGAATAAAAGCAATTGTGGAATAACCGTCGCGTGCGAGCATATTAGAGTCCGAAATATCTGAATGCGTCATTAAACATAACAAAAATGAAAAGTCCAACCATAATGAAGAACCCTATTTGCTGAGCAACCATACGTACTTTTTCTGAGGGTTCACGTCTGGTGACTCCTTCATAAATTAAGAATACGAGATGCCCACCATCTAATGCCGGAATTGGAAGAATGTTCAAAATAGCGAGGGTGATACTAAGTAAAGCCGTGATATTCCAAAAGCCGATCCACCCGGCCTGATCTGTAGCCTCGCGGGTAATACTGGCAATTGCAATAGGCCCACCTAAGTTTTGAGATACTGAAATATCACCTGTAATCATTCGCGTAAATCCTTGGATAATACCAACCGTTTGCTCTACTGTTTGATTATATCCTTCCTCTAAAGATTCCAAAAATCCGTAATCAATACGCTCAAATCCTAAAGTTTGGGGATTTGGTGAAGCAATTCCAATGGTTTTGGTTTCCTGATCTGGAGTGATGGAAGCATAGAAAAGAGAATCTTCCCTTTGTACTCCGAATGTAACTGCTGTATCTGCATTTTGAATGATTTCCACCAGCTGAATCCAATATTTTACCGGTTCACCATCAGCTGAAACAATTCGATCTCCTGCTTTTAAACCTGCATCAGCTGCAGGGCGGCCGGCAGGGACTGATGAAACCGAACTTGGAAGTATATAAGAAGGATCTAAAAAACCGCGGGTTTGAATGCTATCTAAGTAATTTGGAGAAACTGATACATTAACCTCTCCTCCATTTCTAAGTACAGTATAATTTAAATCACTTGAAGTAAGCTCGGATGCAGAAACTAGTTCGTTGAAATACTGAACCCGCTGGTTGTTAACCCCAACAATCTTATCGCCGGTTTGGAAGCCGATTTCATATAAAATGGATGTTTCCGGCACATAAATACCGTCAGTTTCCTCTATAGGAAGAACGGCTTTACCTTGCGAGAAAGTAAGTCCAAAATAGATAAAGAAAGCCAGAATCATATTAAATATTACACCGGCAGTTATAGTTACAATCCTTTGCCAAACCGGTTTGCTTCGGTACTCCCATTCTTCGGGTTCTTTATCCAAATGCTCGGTATCCATGCTTTCGTCAATCATACCGGTAATCTTCACATAACCTCCCAAAGGAGTGGCACCGATACAATAGTCAGTATCTCCTTTTTGGAAACCCCAAATTCGTGGAGGGAAACCAATTGAAAAACGTTCTACTCGCATACCAAAAAACTTTGCAGCAAGGTAATGCCCCAACTCATGTATAAAAACGAGGATCATCAAAGCCCCGCCAAAAATCAGAATTGTGTTTAATAAGTTTAAAAACCAGTCCATATAATTATTTAATTGAAGCCGCGTAAATGCGCGTCTCTTTGTCTATTTCTTTTAGCGTCTCTACGTTCAAACTATCGCTTGATTCTATTTTAGCCAAACTTTTTTCTACAATTTTAGAAATTGAAATATAACCAATTTCTTTGTTCAAAAAGCGGTCTACAGCTACTTCATTAGCCGCATTTAAAACGGCCGGAGCATAATCACTTTCTTTAAGACTATCCATTGCTAACTTCACACAGGGAAACCGTTCAAAATCAACGGGTTCAAAAGTAAGATTCTGTGCTTCCTGCCAGTTCATTCTTGGGGTTTCCAGGTCCAATCTTTCCGGATAACTTAGTGCATAAATAATGGGTACTTTCATGTCCGGCAAACCAAGCTGGGCTTTACTTGAACCATCTATAAAAGTTACCATAGAATGAATAATACTTTGAGGATGAACAACAGGCTCTATCTTCTCAACAGGAATATCAAAAAGCCAATGCGCTTCAATAATTTCAAGTCCTTTATTCATCATGGTAGATGAATCGATCGTAATCTTTGCACCCATGTTCCAGTTAGGGTGATTCAAGGCCTGTTCAACCGTCACCTCTTCCATCTGTTTTTTGCTAAACTCACGAAAAGGTCCACCGCTGGCAGTGATTATGATCTTCTCAATATCATCCATAGACTCCCCAACAAGGCACTGCAACATAGCACTGTGTTCAGAATCGACCGGAATAAGTTTGGCATCTGTTTTTTGAAGCTCTTGATTAATCAGCGCCCCACCTACTACCAGTGACTCTTTATTGGCAAGTGCTACCTTTTTTCCTGACCGAATGGCTTCAAGAGTAGATTCAAAACCGGCAAAACCAACCAAACTGTTCAAGATAATATCGGCTTCATCCAAGGTAGCTATGGATGGCAAGTTTTCTGATCCGGAAATAATCTCAACTCCGGAAACCGTTGCTTTTAAATCGTCGAGATGGTCTTCATTGCTAATTGCTGCAAAGCTTGGAGTGAATTCTTTTACCTGTTGAGCCAGTAACTCCCAATTTGAATGAGCAGTAAGTGCAATTACTTCAAATTTGTCCGGATGCTGGCGTACAATGTCAAGTGCTTGTGTACCAATGGATCCCGTTGATCCAAGAATAGCCAATTTTTGTTTATTCAAAATCTATCTTGATTTAGTTCTTCCTCAAATTAAGAAATGATTATTCAAAACCCCATTTCTTTTGCCACTTCATACATTTGTGCATGGGCAATAACTGTTTCTTCCAACGTCGGTGCATATCCACCAGAAAGTAATAGAACCAAAGGGTAATTTTTTTGTGTGATGGTTTCTATAACAATACGCTCTCGCTCTCGAAGTCCCTTTAGTGTTAGCGAAAGTCTTCCAAAGTGATCGGTAGCAAGCGGATCTATTCCGCCTAAATAGTAAACAAGGTCAGGCTCGAAATCATTGAGAATAGAGTCAAGCGCTGCAATTAGTGATTTGTGATATTCACTATCCTCCGTTTTATCAGGAAGGCCAATATCCAAATCAGATGGTGGTTTCTTAAATGGATAGTTCTTAGCTCCATGAATTGAAAATGTAAATACACTAGGATCATCTGCAAATATATAAGCAGTTCCATTCCCTTGATGGACATCACAATCAATCACCATTACCTTGTTTACCCACTTAGATTGTTGAAGTACTTTTATAGCAACTGCAACATCATTGAATACACAAAAACCTTCTCCCAGATCAGGCATAGCGTGGTGTGTTCCGCCGGCAAGATTACCTGCTATTCCATCTTGCAATGCCATCAGACCTGCATTGAGGGTTCCCTGAACAGCTAATCTAGATCGTACAGCTAACGATTGAGTCCATGGCAAACCCATTCGCCGCTCTTCCTTTCGATCAAGTGTGCCGTTCAGTATTGCCTTCACATATCTTTGAGTGTGAGCTGTGATAAGATTAGACTGGTCTGCCATTGAAGGTTCAACAATCTCTGACTCTGACAGTATTCTTTTGTTCAAAAGATAAGAGTGAAGCCCTTTGAATTTCTTCATTGGGAAAATATGTTCATCAGGAATAGTAGCGTAATATCCGGGACTGTAACTGACTCTCAATGTAAATTAACTGCTTTTGTTAGTTTAGCTTTATGATTCCCATCATTCGTCCGCTTTGTTCTTTTTGACGACGGTATGAATAAAAATTTTCATTACTGATGGTGCAGGAAGCATCTATTTCAATATTCTGTTCATTAATACCTTCATTTAATAGCTGGTATTTGATGAATGCTTTCAAATCAACATGAGGTTTTGCATAATTCGTTCTATCTACAAACTGATCCGGAAACTCAGAAGCAACCTCCTCTCCCACTTCAAAGTTCTCAAGTGATATACACGGGCTTACAAAGACCTTTATAGATTCAGACTCTGCGCCCAAACTTTTCATTTTTGAAATAGTCTCAGGGACAATTCCACCCGCTGCTCCTCTCCATCCAGCATGTGCTGCACCAATTACTTCGTTCTTATCATCACCAAATAGAATAGCGGCACAATCAGCAACCTGTATTGCTAAGGCTAAACCCGGAGTGTTAGATACAAATCCATCGGTATCCTCAAAGACACCTCCTTTACTTATCTCTCTCACATCTGTCTTATGCACCTGAACGGCATAAGCTATTTTATCAGGTTCAACATCAATCTGATTGATCAGGGATTGCCTGTTACTTAAAACAACTGAGGCTTTTTCTGAAGTATTAAGTCCTAAATTAAGACCGCGAATGCTGCTCTTTTCCTGTACCAAGTCCTGATTTCGAAGTGTAAACCAGCTCGATATCTGTTCAGTGTTCAACAGTTTGGGTTTTATGAAATCAATGTGGGAAGACATCATCCAGCTTCATTTTTATAAGTCCTAAAGGGAATTCCTGTCCGGTCCACATTTTAAATGATTTTGCTCCCTGATAAATCAACATATCTAATCCCCCGATTGGAATACCATCCACATCTTCCGCTTGTTTCAGGAATTTAGTTTCTCTGGGATTGTAAACAGCATCATAGCAAATTTTACCCGCAAGGACTTCAGCTTCATGATCTTTAACTGGCGAAGCATCAGTATTCGGTACCATTCCAAGCGGAGTCGCATTTATGATAATCGCTGAATCTTCTGCGTAGGCAGACCAGTTCTCATAATTGCACATAACGATATCAGATCTTTCATCATACTGCCCCGGCCGCCTTGAAACCATTACAATTTCTTCAATACCCATTTCACGAAGTGCATAACAAATAGCTTTAGTCGCACCTCCGGTTCCAAAAATAATTGCTCGTTCTCCGGCTAGTTCATCTTCATATTCCTCAATGGGAACTCTGAAACCATACTCATCCGTATTTTCTCCGACAATTTTACCATCTCTTTTCACAATGGTGTTAATGGCACCAATCTGAGCTGCTTCCATACCAAGAGTATCCATCGCATCATATAAAGTCTCTTTGTAGGGAATGGTAATATTGGCTCCAAGAAACTCAAGCCTGTTAAAGTGAGCGATAAGGGTAGAAATCTCACTGTTCCGTACGCCCACGGCGTGATAGCTCGCCTTTAAACCATGATGATCTAAGGCTGTATTGTGCATCAATGGTGAGACACTGTGATTTATGGGACTGCCAATAAGCAAATAGTGCGGCTGTCGGCTTGATTCGGATGCTAAAAACTCGCTGAAATCCATAGGCTCTTAAATTTGGACAAAAAAAATGCGCATCCTAAAGATGCGCATCAAGTAATGTGTATAAAATAATGAAATACCTTATGCGGTTACTTCTTCTTCCTCGGTCTCTTCTGTTGATTCAATTGGAGTTTCCTTGAAAGTTCCGCCTTCAGCTAATTCCTTAAATTTCTCAAGGTCTTTCTTAAGCTGTGCAGGAGAATCTTCAATGAAAGAAGCCAATTCTTCTTCAGGATCGCCGAAAAATGTGCGGTAATCCAAAGAAAATTCAACGCGTGTTCGTTCACCATTGTCAAGTGGAGTGAAACGGATTGTTCCGGTTTGGTTTAGATTGCCATTAATAGTAATCCAAGCAAAACGGGTGTTACGAAGATTATCGATTAGATTAGTAGTCCACTTATATTCTTCTCCACCAATGTCAGTTTTGAACTCAAAAGTCTGAGAATTAATTTTCTCAACTAAATCAATGCGGTCCAAAAATTTTGGGAACTCAACAGGGTTACTTAAGAGCTCGTATACTTTGGCAAGAGGTAGATCAATTTCGATTCGTTCGTGCGCCATAATTTATTGCTTCGTAGTTATGATCGTTAGAATTGTATTCTTTTGATGAACTGGGTGTCATGGAAAAAGGCAGGACTCATCCAGATTGCTCTAAATTTACGGATAAAAAGATTAAGCCTCAATGACCATTGGCTATAAAAAAAGAAATAGGCGTAAAGTTTTAAAAAAAAATGTTACTATACCTCTCTTTTATGCACAAAAATAGCGCCTATTCTAATTATAAAGCATTTCTTAAAGCGCTGATTTCAGAATATTAAATATCTCAGCATGTATAGATTCGGGAGCTAACCCTGCATTTATTGTTTTAAATCGGGATTCTGTACGGGCTAAATGTTCGAAGCCCTCAAAAACTCGCTTATAAAAGGAGTCTCCTGAGAGTTCCATCCTATCCTTCTCAAAGTTCTTGGTGCGCTCAGCTGCCTCTTCTAAGCTCAATCTTAGATAGAAGGTAAAGTCAGGGATCATTTTGTGAGTGGCCGCAGCATTTATTTGGTGAATTTGTTCGATGGGCATGCTTTCCCGACCAAACCCCTGATATGCAATTGTAGAGTCATAAAAACGATCCAGAATAACAATAACGTTCTCCTTCAATAATGGCCTGACTTTCTCTGCAACCAGCTGTGAACGAGCAGATGAAAACAGCAGTAGCTCTGTAACCGGATCAATATCTATTTCAGGATTAAGAAGCATTCCGCGAATCATTTCCGAGACATCAGTCCCTCCGGGCTCCCGAAATACTTCTACTCTATGCCCCAACTCAATAAGTTTTTCTTTTAACAGGGAAATCTGTGTAGACTTCCCGCTTCCGTCTATTCCTTCAAATGTAATTAGCATGTAGCAAAGTTAAGGAGAAATGAGGTATAGATAAATTTGTTTCTACTCGGCAATACTAGTTCAATAAATTTTAATCGCTTTTAAACATTAAACCTACCATTTCTTATCTTCGGTAAAAAGACGGATAAAACTCATTCATGCCCAATAAAAAACGAATTCTTATTACTTCGGCGCTTCCTTATGCTAACGGACCTATTCACCTTGGTCACCTTGCCGGAGCCTACCTCACCCCTGATTTTTATGCTCGATATAAAAGAAGAACTGACGCCGATGTAGCTTTCATCTGCGGTTCGGATGAGCACGGTGTGCCTATTACCATAGCTGCCGAGAAGGAAGGCGTTTCCCCACAGGATATTGTGGATCGTTATCATGGAATGAATAAGAAAGTGTTCGAAGATTTCGGGATTACTTTCGATTACTACGGTCGCACCAGTTCTAAAGTGCACCATGAGACATCTCAGGAATTTTTCACAACTCTTTATGATAAAGGGTTCTTCAAGAAGAAAACGGAAGAACAGCTTTATGATCCTAAAAAGAATATGTTTCTTCCGGATCGCTATGTAAAAGGAACTTGCCCGAATTGTGGTTTTGAAGAAGCGTACGGTGATCAGTGTGAAAACTGTGGAACCTCTCTTTCCCCTACTGAGCTCAAAAATCCTGTCAGTGCCTTATCCGGTGAGAAACCTGAACTGAAAAAGACTGAACATTGGTACATGCCGCTTGGTGATGTACAACCCAAGCTCGAAAAATGGATTGAGACCCGTGAGAATTGGAAGCCTAATGTAATGGGTCAGGTAAAAAGCTGGCTCAACGACGGGCTTGCCGATCGTGCCGCCACCCGCGATTTAAGCTGGGGCGTTCCCGTTCCTTTGGAAGAAGCTGAAGGAAAAGTTTTATACGTATGGTTTGATGCTCCGATTGGATACGTATCGGCTACCAAAGAATGGGCTCAGGAACAAGGAAAACCAGAGCTATGGAAAGACTTCTGGCAGGATGAGAATACCGAGCTGTACCACTTTATTGGAAAAGACAATATTGTATTCCACTGCATTATGTTCCCCGTGGTATTAATGGAGCATGGCGATTATGTGCTTCCTAAAAACGTACCTGCCAACGAGTTTCTAAATTTAGAAGGACGGAAACTGTCCACATCCAGAGGCTGGGCGGGTTGGTTACATGAATATTTAGAGGTCGATGAATTTGAACCTGATTTACTTCGCTATGCATTAGGGGCTACTCTTCCAGAGTCAAAAGATTCTGATTTTTCATGGAAAGATTTTCAAACCCGTATCAATACAGAGCTGGCTGATGTTTTAGGGAACTTCACCAACCGTTCTCTCTCCTTCACTGCAAACTATGCGGAAGGAAAAGTACCGGAATTGATAAAACCTTCTGATCTGGATAAAGAAACGCTGCAGGCAATCGAAGATCAGAAAGAGAAAGTCACTCAGGCTTATGAAAACTTCCGATTTAAGGAAGCAATTAACGAGACTATGAACCTGGCTCGAATTGGAAACCGGTATTTCACCGAAACCGAGCCTTGGAAAACCCGCAAAGAAGAGCCGATCAAATGTGGAAACACCTTGCATGTTAGCTTGCAGATCAGCGCGGCACTCTCCTGCTTGTTTGACCCGATTCTCCCAGCCAAAATGAAGCAGCTTAGATCCCAATTCAGCTTAAATGATGATTTTAGCTGGGATGATATCACCCCAAATATGCTGGAAAAAGGAACTCCTGTAATCCAGGGCGATATATTATTTGATAAAATTGAGGACGAACTCATCGAAGAACAAATTCAAAAACTACACGACAAAGCTAAAGCCGCTGACCCAGCACCTGACGTTCCGGAACTCAAAGATGACATTGACTTCGGAGATTTCATGAAGCTGGATTTGCGTGCAGGTAAAATCCTGACGGCAGAGAAAATCGAAAAATCTAATAAACTCCTGAAGTTTACGGTAGACATCGGACTTGAGAAACGGCAAATTGTTTCAGGAATAGCAAAGCACTTCAAAGCAGAAGATCTGCCCGGACAAAAAGTAAGTGTGGTAGCAAATCTGGCTCCTAAGAAATTGATGGGCGTTGAAAGTCAGGGTATGATACTGATGGCTGAAGATTCTGAAGGCAATCTCAAATTTGTTGAAACAGAAGCTGAACCGGGAAGTCCGATTACCTAATCATTTGCATTCCTGATTTCACATTCTTCCTAAATAATTGAACACATTGAGTATTTCTTCAGACGACATAAAAGACTGTACTGTTAGTGGGTTAGAAAATTATCCCCTTGGTTACAGTATCGATAACAATCAGACGATTTTTAGGCTCTTTGCTCCCAAAGCTACTGAAGTAGTGGTCGTTATATATGATAGGTACGAAGCTAAAGAAGGACTGTCTTTTCCACTTCAGCGAAGTGATGAAGGGATATGGGAAACAATTATTCAGGATAACTTCATCAATAAATGGTATGCTTATAAATTAGATGGGCCATCTGATGATCCGGCTTTCATAAAAACTGACTACCCTATCGCAGATCCGAGAAGTCGTCATGTCACTTCTGTGAATCATCACCTTCAATTCCCTAAAACAAAGATCACAGATGATGCCCAGTATGACTGGGAAGGTGATAACTTTGTTGCTCCTGAAGATCCAAGAGATCTGATCATCTACGAGACACATATTAAGGATATGGTGGCTCACTCCTCTGCGAAAACATATGTTCAGGGAATCTATAATGATTTCAGGGAAGCAGAAGTCGGTGGAATAAAGCATCTAAAGAAGCTTGGCGTAAATGCTGTTGAATTCCTTCCATTACAGAAATTTGGCTTTTTTGAGCCTCCTTTTAACGAAAAGACGGAAGAAGGCATTAAAAACACCTGGAACCCTTACGCCCGCAATTATTGGGGCTATATGACATCCTTTTTCTTTGCCCCGGAAACCATTTATGCTTCAGACGCAGATTTAACTCCCGGAGCCGTTACAGGGAAATCAACCAAAGCTGAATCAGAACTTAAAGACTTGGTGAAGGCTCTGCATAAAGAGGAAATTTCTGTGATTATGGATGTAGTGTATAATCATGCCTCTCATTATGATTTAAATCCCCTCAAATACACCGCTAAAGATCATTACTTCCGGTTGGATGAAAAAGGAAACTTCCTGAATGACAGCTGGACCGGTAATGACATTAATACCCAGGCTGCACAAAGCCGTGAACTGATTGTTGAATCAGTAAAGCACTGGATGACCGAATACCATATTGACGGTTTTAGATTTGATTTAGCAGGCATTATAGACTGGGAAACAATTGATTTAATCCGCGAGGAAGCTCAGAAGATCAATCCCAATGTTATCCTTATTGCCGAACCTTGGGGCGGTGATTATAAGCCTCAAGGATTTTCCGATCACGGTTGGGCTTCTTGGAACGATAAAATCAGAAATGGCTTCAAAGGATATCACCCTACCGAAAGTAAAGGATTTGTTTTTGGTAACCTTGACCCGTCGATGACTCGATATGGTCTTGAAAACCTGATTAGAGGAACTCTGGAATCTGGAGAGCACGGTTTATTTAATCATTCCGCCCATTCAGTAAACTACATAGAAAGCCACGACGGGTATACACTTGGGGATCATATCAGAATTGCATTAGATCATGCCAAAGCCGAGCAGGTCTTTGATGATAAAAGTCAGATAACCACACTTTCTAAGACGGAAATGAAGATATCCAAACTTGCTGCTCTCTCTTTATTTGTGTCTCAGGGAATAACAATGATGCATGCCGGGCAGGAATGGGCTCGCTCAAAAGTAGTCCAAGATCCCGCCGGCGTTGATCCCAAAAAAGGTAAAATTGACCGTGACACCTACAATAAGGATGATGAGACGAACTGGCTGAATTTCAATGAAATTTCCATCAACCAATCTTTATTCAAATACTATCAAGGATTAATTAAGCTGAGATTAAATGCCCCAGCTCTAAGGAAGGCTAAACCGGAAGAAATAAATTTCAAAGTTTATAACGATCCGCTTCATGTTACATTCTCAATTGACGGAAAAAGTTCAGGTGATATGTATGATTACTTTGTATCATTGAACGCGAATAAAGACCACGCACACGAAATTATTCTTCCCAGTGGTTACTGGGAAGTGATCATTAATCCTGATAAAGCCGGCTTTAAGACCTTGCAAAGTGTAGAAAAATCATTGCACGTTCCGGCTAGTTCAGGAATCGTTTTAAGAAAGTTGCGTGTGAGCAAAGCTTAAAATATTTTACGACTCTAAATTAATCATCCTAAGGAGGAAAACACTTGGCTGAAACAACCACAACCGATCGCGGTTCCTGGAATTCAAAACTTGGTTTTATATTAGCTGCTGCCGGTTCTGCAGTAGGGCTCGGTAACATCTGGGCTTTCCCAACAAAAGTTGCAACCGAAGGTGGCGCAGCATATCTGTTGGTTTATTTGATATGTACATTTGCCATTGGCTTTCCCGTGATGGCAGCCGAGCTTGCAATAGGACGCCGATCTGGTAAAAACCCCGTTGGTGCGTTTAAAGCTATTAGCTCTAATAAATTCTTCCCCTTAGTAGGTCTGTGGGGTGTAATTTGTGGAGTGATGATTCTCTCCTTTTATACCGTAATTGCTGGTTGGGCATTTGGCTTCGCCTTTGAAGAGATTTTCTTCTACTTCGGATGGGATACCGCTGCTAATTGGCTCACCGACACCAATAATGGCTTCAGAAACGCGATTATAGCTACTGTGTTTATGTTAGGTACCATTAAAATTATTACCGGTGGGGTTAGTGATGGTATTGAACGCGCCACAAAAATGATGATGCCTTTACTTATTGGTATTATCGTCATCATGATCATTTACGTATTGATGCAGCCTGGTAGCGCTGAAGGTGTGAGTGTTTATCTGTTGCCTGACTTCAGTAAAATCAATGCCGGTTTAATATTCTCGGCCATGGGTCAGGCTTTCTTTTCTCTTTCTTTAGGGATGGGTGCTTTGATTACTTACGGTTCTTACCTCAATAAAAAGGAGAATATCCCACAAGCTGCCGCTTTTGTAACACTTGCTGATGTTGGGATCGCTTTCCTTGCAGGGCTTCTGATAGTTCCAGCAATGTACTTAGCGCAAAGCCAGGGAATTAATATTAATGCTGGTGGGTCTTTAGCTTCAAGTACAGACCTTGTATTTCAGATACTTCCCGCACTATTCCACACTATTGGTGGCGCAGTGGGATTGATTCTGGGAGTAACGTTCTTCCTTCTGCTAAGCATAGCTGCCCTGACTTCTACAATTTCATTATTGGAAGTACCGGTTTCCTATGTTATTGATGAATTTGAAGTGAAGCGAAAAAAAGCAGCCTGGTCGGTTGGTCTATCTATTCTTGTTGTTTCAATTGTAGTAGCCTTCTTCCCTTCCCTTATTGGGTTATTCGATTACCTATTCAGCAGTATAGGTCTTCCATTGGGTGGATTCTTAATCTGTATTTTTGTGGGCTACTTTTGGACTACGGATAACGCAATCAATGAAATGGAATATGGCTTTGCAGGAATCAAACAAACTTTATTTGTGAAGGTTTGGCCGATATTTATCAAGTATATTTGTCCGGCTGCCATACTTTACAACCTGATTTCTAATTTCATTTAAACACGTTTGTTATCCAAGCGGTCAGGTAGTATTTTTGAGCGAAATTTTATTAGAGGAAAATTAAAGAATGTCAAAAGTATCAACATCAGATTTCAGAAACGGCATGGTTCTGGATATGGATGGAGAATTCTATTCAATTACTGAGTTCCAACATGTGAAACCCGGAAAAGGCCCTGCTTTTGTAAGAACAAAATTAAAGGGAATTTTAAACGGAAAAAATATAGATAAAACCTGGCGCTCAGGTGAAAATGCCGAAGAGGTTAGAATTGAGCACCACGAGTATCAGTACCTTTATAATGACGGTGAACTGTACTATCTGATGCACAACGAAACCTATGAACAGGTTCCTATTAACGCCAGTCAGGTTGATCGAAAGGGTTATTTTGTGGAAGGACAATCCTGCAAAGTACTTCTAAATGCAGATGAAGAGTCTATTTTACTTGCCGAGCCAAAAGATCAAATTGATGTGATAGTTGAACAAACTGATCCTGGCCTTAAAGGTGATACCGCGCAAGGCGGAAGCAAACCTGCCACCCTTGAGTCTGGAGCTACTGTTAATGTGCCTTTATTCATCAACCAAGGCGAAAAAATTAAAGTTGATACGAGAACCGGAGAATACTTAGAACGAGCTAAATAATAAGATATCATGGATTTAAAACTGATTAAAAATATTTTAGACCTCATCGCTGATAGCGATGTTAATGAAGTTTCTCTTGAAGAAGGCGACTTCAAAATTAAAGTTAAAAAACAAGGAGAAGTTCAACAGGTTAGCTATACCCAGCCTGCTGCGCCTCAACCTCCGGCACAACCGGCAGCTCCTGCAACTCAGCAACCTGCCGCACCTTCTTCTGGTCAGGACGACTCCTCTTCCGAGGCTGCTGATGGCGATACAGTTACCTCACCAATTGTAGGAACTTTCTATGAGTCTCCATCTCCCGATTCTGATCCTTTTGTGAAAGTTGGAGATAAAGTTTCTAAAGGTGATACGCTGTGTATTGTAGAAGCCATGAAAATTATGAACGAAATAGAAGCTGAATTCGGAGGTACTGTCAAAAAAATTATTGCCAAAGACGGACAGCCTGTTGAGTTCGAACAACCATTATTCATAATCAAAAAAGACTAAGCGGCTTTCATGTTCAAAAAAATTCTGATTGCCAATCGAGGAGAAATTGCACTGCGAATTATTCGCACTTGCCAGGAAATGGGCATCAAAACGGTAGCCGTTTACTCTACCGCTGATGCTGACAGTCTGCACGTGAAATTTGCTGACGAGGCCGTTTGTATCGGACCTCCCCCAGGAAAAGAGAGTTACCTGAAGATCCCAAGTATCTTAGCAGCAGCTGAAATCACAAATGCAGAAGCGATACACCCGGGATATGGATTCCTTTCTGAAAATGCTGAATTCTCACGTATCTGTGGAGAGCACGACCTGAAATTTATAGGTCCATCACCTGATGCCATTAACCGCATGGGTGACAAGGCTGTAGCTAAAGCTACAATGATCAAGAATAACGTTCCCGTTGTTCCTGGAAGTAAAGGTGAAGTTGATAGCTACGAAGAAGCGAAAAGCGTTTGTGATGAAATTGGTTATCCAGTTATTATCAAAGCATCTGCCGGCGGCGGCGGGCGTGGTATGCGAATGGTTATGGAAGCTTCAGAGCTTGAAAAGAATTACAAGATGTGTCGAAGCGAGGCAGAGACATCTTTTAATAACCCTGCTGTTTATATCGAACGCTTTGTTACTAATCCTCACCACGTTGAAATTCAGGTTTTATCTGACCAACATGGAAATCACATTCATTTAGGCGAGCGTGATTGCTCTTTACAGCGGAGACATCAAAAAGTACTCGAAGAATCTCCTTCCCCACTCATGACTCCTGAGCTCAGGAAACGAATGGGTGATGCTGCTACCAACGCAGCAAAAGCTGTAAATTATGAAGGAGCCGGTACTGTAGAGTTTTTGGTTGATGATGACCATAATTTCTACTTCATGGAAATGAATACACGAATTCAGGTTGAGCATCCGGTTACTGAAGAAGTAACAGGCATTGACCTCATCGAACAGCAAATTCGTGTTGCTGCAGGAGAGAAACTTCCTGAATTCGAGCTGGAGTTTACGAATCATGCCATCGAGTGCCGAATTAATGCTGAAGATCCGGCTCATAATTTTCGGCCCTCTGCTGGAGAAGTAACGGTTTTTCATCCACCCGGTGGCCATGGAGTGCGTTTAGATACTCATGCTTATTCCGGATATCGTATTCCTCCGCACTATGATTCTATGATTGCCAAGCTGATTGTTAGTGCTCCTACTCGTGAAGATGCGATCAAAAAAATGAAGCGAGCACTTAAGGAATTCATTATAGAGGGTATTAAAACCACTATTCCTTACCATATCCAGCTTATGGATGATGAAAATTTTATTAAAGGCAAGTTTGATACCAAGTATTTAGAAAGAGAATTTAAATTTATAGCAAAAGAAGACTAAAATGAGCCTACCAGCTGATCTTAAATATACCCGAGAGCACGAATGGATTAAAGATAATGGCGACGGTACTGCCACTATCGGTATAACCGACTTTGCTCAAGGTGAGCTTGGAGATATTGTATTTGTTGAACTTGAACCTGAAGGATCAGAATTTGATAAAGACGATACCTTTGGTACTGTAGAAGCTGTTAAAACGGTTTCTGACCTTTACGCCCCTGTTGACTGTGAGGTTATTGAAATTAATGAGAAGCTTGAAGATGAGCCTGAACTCGTTAACGACGATCCTTATGGCGAAGGCTGGATGGTTAAGATAAAACTTACTGATACCTCTCAGTTGGATGATCTCCTATCTGCTGAAGAATATGAAGAAGTAATTGCTTAACAATATTATTTAGGCCGGATTAGAATTATCCGGCTTTTCTATTTCGACTTTACTCACTCTCTAATAAAATATTTACATGCATAGCCGACACTCGGAATGGATTCTCATCCTAGATTACGGTTCACAGTTTACTCAGTTAATTGCACGTCGGCTGCGCGAACTTCAGATTTACTGTGAAATTCACCCCTACAATGTAAATCTTGAAGACGTTTCCACCCCTACTCCTTCCGGAATAGTCTTATCAGGTGGACCGAAAAGTGTAAACGATGACGATGCACCAGGCCTTCAAACAGAAATTCTGGACTGGGATATACCAATTCTGGGAGTCTGCTATGGCTTACAACTGCTCGCCCATACTGAAATTCCGGGAAGTGTAGAAAAAGCCGAAAAGAGAGAATATGGCCGTGCAAATCTACTTATTGATAATAGCGAAGACTTACTTAAAGATATAAAAGAAGACAGCGTCGTATGGATGAGTCATGGAGATCATATTCATGAATTACCTTCTTCTTATGAAGTTATTGGTCATACAACCAATGCTAAAGTAGCAGCAGTACGGCACAAGGAAAATCACATCTATGGAGTTCAGTTTCATCCCGAAGTTGCTCACACAGAATTTGGCAAACAACTCCTCAAGAATTTCGCTTATGATATATGCGACCTAAAAGGTGACTGGACATCAGAATCTTTCATAGACGAGCAAATTCAATCCATTCGAGAAAAGGTTGGAGATGATAAGGTTTTATGCGCCCTTTCAGGTGGGGTTGATTCAACCGTTGTTGCTACGCTACTACATAAAGCAATTGGTGATCAGTTAGAGTGCGTTTTTGTTGATAATGGCTTGTTAAGAAAGAATGAGTTTGAGTCAGTCATGCATCTCTATACAAAAGATTTAAACCTCCCGGTCCGTGGCGTAGATGCGACTGAATTATTCCTTGGACGATTAGAAGGCATTTCTGACCCCGAGGAAAAACGTAAGATCATCGGGAATACATTCATTGATGTTTTCGAAGATGAAATTGGCGAGGATACTGATTTCAAATATTTAGCTCAGGGCACCCTATATCCGGATGTCATCGAAAGTGTATCCTTTAAAGGACCATCTGCTACTATAAAATCACATCATAATGTTGGCGGACTCCCTGAAAAGATGAAGCTTGATCTCATTGAGCCTGTTCGAGAATTATTTAAAGATGAAGTACGTGAAGTTGGAAGAACCTTAGGAATACCTTCACACTTTATTGGTCGTCACCCTTTCCCCGGACCAGGATTAGGAATCAGAGTGATCGGCGACCTATCCAAAGAGCGCTTAAGTTTACTGAGAGAAGCTGATTTTATTTTTGTTGAAGAGCTTAAGAAGCAAAAATTATACAATGAAGTTTGGCAGGCACTCGCCGTTTTACTCCCAGTACAAAGTGTTGGTGTGATGGGTGACGAACGCACCTATGAGTTTACAATTGCATTAAGAGCAGTAACAAGCCTTGATGGGATGACCGCCGACTGGGCTCACCTCCCCTACGAATTTCTTGCCGATGTCTCCAATCGTATTATCAATGAAATTAAAGGGATTAATCGCGTAGTTTACGACATAAGCTCAAAACCACCGGCTACTATCGAGTGGGAATAATTTATCAGAACTTTTTAGCTTGAGCCAAGTTATAAATCAGGTAACCAATCTATACATCTTGATGAAACGACTTCTTTTTTCTTTTGCACTCATAATTATTTTTGGAACTTCAGTTCAAGGTCAATCCATTGAAACCGGGATTGAATTTTATGAAGAAGGCAACTACGAACGTGCACTTCGCATATTTCAGAATTCAGACGCCCCTACCGCTAATCTATTTGCCGGTAAAAGTTACTTTGCCCTTAATAACTTCATCAAAGCAAAGCACTATTTAAATCTTGTTGATAGCACCTCAGGTGACGTTTTTGCAGAGGCTAAATACACTAAAGCACTAGCTGAATTTCAATTAAAGAATTTTGCAGCTTCTCTTGACCTCCTGCATGAACTCAAGCAGGATTCTAAGTCACCCTCTGTTTCCAGAGCTGCATTTAGTTTTTATCGTGATGTAGTGAATTACTTAACTCTCGATCAACGGTTTACAGCCTTTCGGTCATCAAATTATGATGAGGTTCGGTTAGACCTTGTTGAAGCCGGTGTTGGAGTATTGGAACTAGAATCTGCTAAAGCTTTATTTAATGCCTACAAGAAATCTACCGTTTCTGATACAGCTGATTATGCCTCAATTGAAACCTTACTTAGCGATTCTGCTGCTTATTGGCAGAGGTACAATCCAAACAGATACACCAAAGCGCCATCCGGATTAGCTTATAACATTGGTGTTGCTCTCCCGGAATTTAATATTGAAACATCAGAATTTGAGATTCCTCAACACTTGTACTTTGGCATTCAGCTGGCGGTTGAAAAATTTAATAGTGAAAATAGTGATGTAAAGTCATTCATTACCTATAAAAATACCGAAGCTAAAGCTTCAAAAGCAGCAAATATTGCTAATGAGCTGGTTTGGAATCACGATGTGGATGTCATTATTGGCCCTCTATTCTCTGAAGTGGCTAAAGGAATGTCAGCCTATGCGGAAAACTATGAGATTCCCATGCTCACTCCTCTCGCAAACTCGGATAGTCTCAATTTAGATTTAAACTATACCTATCAGCTTAATCCAACCTTTGCCGTCCAGGGCAAGAAAATGGCTCGCTATGCCATTCAAACCCTTGGGTACGACACTCTCGCTGTAATTGCAGAGCGTGGCTCTCTCGGCGAACCCTCAGCTTTAGCCTTTCTTGATGAAGCGCGAGTCTTGGGTGGAGAAGTTGTTCGATACTATGTAGAAGACTTGGAATCGGATGGATACGATATCAGTAAGTATATGACAAACTTTGATCCTGAAGTCGATACCGTTTTTAACTATGGTATTGACGCAGTCTACGCCCCATTCACAGGAAATATTGCTGAGACTCTAATTAGCTCTCTCTTAACAAATTTAGAGGCCATAGATATCGATATGACGGTTCTAGGATCTGAAGAGTGGGAAACGGTTGATCTGCAAAACAGAAATTTACCGGATACTGAAATCTACTATACCAAAACTTTTGAAAGAGACCCGGGCAATACAGACATTGAAGATTTTGAAAGTGAATTCAGGATACGTTTTAATATGGATCCCAATCGTTTCGCCTTTATTGGGTATGATGCTGCAAACGTGGTGTTGCAGACTTTAAAAAGAGTTCAAAACCCAGCGTACCTGAAAGAAGGCTTGAAGAAGTTTAATAACTATAGAGGCTTAATAACCAATGTCAGCTTTAGAAATACCCACATTAATCAGGAAGTAAAAATTAAGCGGATTAGTAATCAGGAATAACGGCTTGAAAGAGGTTCTTTTATTTAACGGGTTTCTTTCTCTTCCCTTTGCTGTTCAGCTTCCCTTCTTCGCTTAATTCTGTACTGTTCTCTAAGCCAGATTCTCCATTTCTCGCTTTCTACTTGATGCTCTTGGAAAGTTCTGGTGAAAACATGCCCACCTTCAGGATTAGCAACCATATAAAGAAAATCATGATCTTCAGGGTATAAAGTCGCTTCGATAGTTGAAAGGCTTGGGTTGGTGATGGGTCCTGGTGGTAAACCACTATTCATATAGGTATTGAAAGGATGATCAACCTGATAATCTTCAAATAAAAGCCGTCTTCTTTCTCCAATTGCAAAGTTTACCGTTGGATCGGCTTGAAGTCTCATTCTACGATCTAAGCGATTCCAGTAGAGCCCACTTATTGTTGACTTTTCTTCCTGATTGTACGCTTCCCATTCAACAATAGAAGCCATCGTGACAACTTCGTTAATCGTTAGGCCACGTTCTTTGGCTTGAGCTCTAAATTCATCGGTAACAGATTCATTGAAAGCTCTCAGTACTTTACTGACAAATTCTTTTGGGGAGCTTGTCCAATAAACTAAATAGGTTTCCGGTAACATCCGGCCAAACAACTCTTGCTCACTCAATCCTTTTTCTAAAAGAAACAAAGAATCTTTCAAGACTTCTTCGAGTTCTTCTGAACTAAAACTCAAATTTTTAGAAACCGATGCTGCTAATCTTTCCTGCGTAATACCCGGTAGTATAACCGTAGAAACAGGGTCTTGTATTCCCCTCGCCATTTTAGAAAGGAAACTGTTGTAAGAGTAATTACCCTCAAATACATAACGTCCACGCTGTAAATTTCGCCACCCCAGTAGACGAGCAGCCCAATCTATCTCATCTTTATCATATTCAATGGACTTCGCCTCAAGTTGAGACTGAAGATCAGAAAGCGAGGAGTTTTCAGACAAAATGATCTCTACCTCTTCTTCAAATTCAATGGAGGAGTTAGAGGTCAGCCGAGTTAAACGAGAACTCATAACAGCGACTAAAATCAACACAAAAATGAGCAGAGTCGATACGAGTTCAGGTTTTGTCAGGGATATTTCTTTCTGCAGGTTCATGCGCTAAAGATACAAATTGATAATTAAAAGAGAAGTTTGAAGCCTAACTTAATATTCTGAATAATTTTCGAATAAACTGAAACATTGGAAACTGTAGGTCGTAACCATTCACCGAAGAGCAAAAGAGCTTTTGGATGCTGCATAAGCACCAAATGCCCTAAAGAAAAAAACCCGGATCCTGATCGGTCCGGGTTTCTTTTTGTCTATGAATTTATGATCGATATACATTTATCATAAACAGGATATGATCATTTAACTCTTTGCCGATTAAAGAAGCCCCTTCCCTGATATCCTCACGAGGTACACTAGCCGCAAACTTGGCATCCTTTAACTTCTTGGTCACCGATTTAACTTTCATATCTTCAAACTTATTGGGACGCATTAGAGAAACTGCATTCATAAATCCTGATAATTCATCGCAAGCAAAAAGATAGCGTTCAATTTCAGTTTCAGGTTTCTTTCCTGTCCGCTTAGGGGCATGAGCTTTAATTGCTTCTATAACATCTGTTGAGTACCCGGCATCAGGCAATATCTCATTAATTGCTTTATGGGGATGTTCATCCGGGTATTTTTCCCAGTCGAGATCGTGTAACAATCCTGCTTGCCACCACTCCTCTATTTCGTCATTAGTTTTACCAAGAGAAATTGCATAAGCTTCCATTGCCTGAGCAACCATTTCAGAATGATTAATCAAGCTCTCACTTTTGATAAATTTGTTTAGAAGTTTTCGCGACTCATTTCTTGAATTTGAATTCATAACATCTGTCTTATAATTGTTTGCGTATTAATAATTGCATAAATGGATTGAAATAGTTTAACATTCAACGTTTATTACAAGTAACTAAAAATATTTTTAACCAAGACTAACATGCGTAGCCTTTTACTACTTTCCTTACTGACAATATTGCTACTCTTCTCAAACTGCATTAACAATGTAGAAAATTTAAAAACAACAGATGACATAGATCCGGAAGATGTCAGTTATTCCGCTGACATCCAGACTATTTTCACTTCCAGCTGTGGCGGTAGCGGATGCCACGTTGGTTCATCCATAAATGGAGTAAATGTTTCATCCTATAATGCCACAATGAACAGCATTGGCTCACAATATGGAACTGAGATTGTTGTACCCGGTAATCCTGATGACAGTCCACTGGTAGATAAAATCGAAGCTAACCCTGAAATTGGATCTCGAATGCCTTTAGGAAGAAGTAGTTTAACCCCTACTGAAATTAACCAAATAAGAGCCTGGATTACAGGCGGAGCTGAGGACAACTAGAATGAAGAAAGTAATTACGACCCTCCTTTTTTTACTTATTTACGCCAACATAGCAAATGCTCAGGAATATATGACTGATAGCGGCACTGCTATATTTCACTCTGAAGTACCCCTTCACACCTTTACCGGCAGTTCTGATTTCCTCACTGGTTTAGTAAACCTGGAAGATGGAACCGTTGATTTCTATCTGGACTTAACCACTCTCGACACTGGAATACAAAAGCGAGATCGAGATATGAAGGAAACTCTTGAAACCGAGAAATTTCCCTTTGCTGAGTTTTTCGGTTCACTAGCTACAGATTTTAATCCCGATGATACCAGCGAACAACCTGTTAAAGTAACGGGAGATTTTAAGATTCACGGAGTTAGCCGCGAAGTAACTATTGATGGCACCTTACAGATGACTCCGGAAGGCCTAATGGTAACCGCAAATTGGGTCCTGGAACTTGAAGATTATGATATTGTCCCACCTAGTTTACTTTTTGTGAAGGTAGACCAGGAACAGAAAATTGAAATTGAAGCCCTACTAAAACCAACTGAAAACTAATATGAGCTTTAAGAAAACCGCTCTCCTTATCCCAATACTTTTATTCGGAATACAAACACTACAGGCACAGATGGAGCGAAAGCGTGCTGTTCAAGACGGACCTGTTGAAGATATATTCCTATCGGGTAGTATTGCCGGTATCAGTACTGTTGAAGGATTGCCGGCAAAGAACCTAAACTCTATGGTGATGCATAATTTCGGACTCTTCTCAACCGGAATTGAGAACTTTTTTGGGATCGACGGCGGGGCTGCTGTTCGTCTTGGTATAGATTATGGTTTAACGGACAGATGGGATATTGGAATTGGCAGAAGCGGTCTTGAAAATACCGTTGATTTCAGAACCAAATATATCCTACTGCATCAACTTAAGTCGGACAAAGTGCCTGTTCAAATTGCTTTTAAGGGTGATATTGGCGTAACAACACAGAAAGAAAGAAGATTTGATTACACCTTTACAGAGCGGCTCAATTACCTAGGCTCTTTAATGATAGCAAGAAAGTTTAATGAAAATTTCAGCCTTCAAGTAAGTCCTATGGTTGCTCATTTTAACACCTTGGTTTTAGAAGATGGAATCCCTACCCCAAATCATACTACATTCGGTGTTGGAATTAGTGGACGATACAAATTGAACAATCGTAAATCTTTCGCTTTTGAGTACCTACCAGTTGTAGGAGACCGGAATCCGGGCACCATCAATCATATGGCTATTTCTTATGAAATTGATACCGGTGGACACGTATTCCAGCTTTTTATGATGACAGGACAGTGGTTTACTGAACAACACCTATTAACCCGAACAGATACCAATATCTTAGATATGGACTTCCGTTTCGGATTTAATATCAATCGATTTTTCGGAATTGGTAAATAGAACTCTTTTTAAACGTATGAACGTATTTCCTGAGCAACATTCCTATTGTATTGAAAAGCCATATCTTTGTAATTGACCAGGTCGACTATAGTACCAATCAGGCATAGTCCACCAGTAAATATGTACAAAATACCCATTCCAATTTGGTTCAGTAATAGTCTGTGTACTCCTGCAATCAGGAAAAAGCCAAGTATACAAGTTATGAGTACTGTCTGTGGATCCTTTCTTCTGGAGCGATAAACTGATGCGAATTTTGATGCTTGTTCGTCTGTTAGATCGGAAAATAATTTCCCCACGTAGAGTGATTCATCGCCTTCAATTTCTGGTAGATGATCAATTACATTAGCCATGTGTTTCCTTCTTTGTAGTTAGTTTTGAATCTTGATAGAGTTTACGCCAAATATAAATCACTCTTGAACTTAGGATAGCCACTGCAAATGGTCCTGCAAAATGCGCTTGCATTGCAGCTGAAAAGTCTCCCCTAAAAGTATAGGATATTGAATGCCCAAGACCTTCTCCGGGACAAAATTCGATTCCAATCCACTCAAAAAAGCACAATGAGGTACCTGTATTTTCAGGGCTCATTAAGCCAAGTAGTAGAATTCCGAATCCAAATACCATCCATTCAAGATGTTTTCTTACGTAGCGCATAGCTTGGTTACGAGTACTTTTACTGTATGTTTCTATTCACTGCTAATTAATGTTTTCGGAAAATAATACGAGAGTGTAAAGAAAATTCTATTCGATCGATATACCTGGCTTGTCGAAATTTCACTTCCTAAGCCAAACTCCCAGAAATTTCTGAATTTATGCTGAAATTCTAGTCTTCCAGAGAAAAAGAAACCTTCACGGCGTTCATGTCTACCCATTATTTCTCCCGTAAGCTGTGTCCTATACTCAAAGGTATTTGGGTTTCGATATTGTAAATCTAATCCAATACCCTGTGCAAAATATTGGTCAGGAGTATAATAAGGAATACCACTTATAAAACTCTGTGTCGCATCTGAATAACTAACTTCGCCAAGTGGTCTAAACTTCCATTTCGATTCCATAAGGTCAAGAATTACTCTGCCCTGCGCTCCATACCGAAATACGTTATTCGTGAAATACTTACCAGATGCAGAAAGCGCAGTCGTAATATTCCCGTCAAACCAATAGTCCTGTCGGTAAACCTGAAGTTGACTCTGATAATAATCATTTTGAAGAGATGTTGATGTTAGTTCTGCTCCTCCGGTAAGTTGTACAGAGGTAAATGAAGAGTCCTTCGAATACCCCACTGAAACCAGTGCTTCAGGAATGAAATCACCTTCCCCAAATAAGACCGTAGGTCCGGCTCTGAATTGAAATTGCTGGTCATCTGACCGGTGAGCGAACTCATAACCGAGCCCCTGATAATTAAAAACTGTGCTGGTTTGGGTTGCATTATCAGAGAAAATTAAGTACTCTGATTTAAAAGAATGGGTGTTTTTCCTTCGATTCCCAATCTCAACAGAAACTCCTCCTCTTCCAAATGTATTGTCAAAATTGTCATCCCGGTATTCACCAAAAACTGTTGCTTTGACTCCCCGATTTCTTCTGTATTCGTCCTGAAGATCTCCTTCCTGGTCTTCATCAAAAAACTCAGGGTATCTTTTGTAGAAGTCTTTCTTCTGATCGTAAGACAAATAGCCAATTTCATTCCTCATGAGCGTATCGGCAGCTAAACCCTGAGTATTTTGGCGTTCGAATAAGGGATATAAAACCTTATAAGATTCTTCTGCCAATCCTTGATAGAATAAATTAGTACCTATAAATGATCTTAGACTATCATCTGCAGGGCTATTTGTTATCATTTTCTTTGCTTGAGCAATATAAAGCTCATCGTAGTTAAGCTGACCAAGCCAGTAGAGCTTCAATCGCTCGTCAAAATTAGGAGCATTATTAGCCCAGAATAAAGCCTGCTGGAAATCATTGGCATTAAATGCGTACATAAATGCTAAGTTTGAGGCAAAAGGAGTCAGCTGTGGGTATGATGAAGTAGAAAACTCCTCAACAAAATCCATGGTGCTGTCCGGGATTTCGTAGTAAAACGATCTCTGCAATGCAAAAGCGTATAATGAATCCGTTTCTGGATTCATGCTTAACAATCGTCTCAGGTTCTCTTTCATTTCCGGCCAGTTTTCCTGGCTTTCAATAGATTTTGTATAGTTTAATAAGGTGTTGTAGTCATCAGGATTTAGCTGAAGTTCTCGTTGTCTCCACCTTCTTTCAAAATCTTCTCCGAATAAACCCAAAGCAGCAACTGCTTGATTTTTTAAGGCTATTACTTGCATTGAAGCATATTTAGCCCACAGATCTTCCAAAAATAGTTCAGCACGTGTTTGCATGCCTTCCCAACCATAGTATGTCAACAACCTTTCCTGATCTCGCTCTGACCAATTCTCGTTGTTTAAGAGTCGATTTTCCAAAATGGTTATAGCTCTGGACATCTGGTTGAACTCTGTACTGAGTGTGATTAAATTCTCCTGGTTTGCAACGCTTTGAGGATTCATCCTCCAGGCTCTGACAGCATCTTCAAGCCGGGTATCTCTCCATTCCTCTCCGGAACCACTAAACCCACCAGAAGCGACCAGGTACTGCTGATAATTTCCCACCTGATCCCGAACTAAGTTCCTTACAAATTGTTGATCAAAGTAATATGATTTTTCAAAATTAGGCACAAAAAAGATTTCACTTTCAGTACTGAACTGGTAAAGATATCCATCCCAAATTTCTGTTCTCTGATAGCTTAAACCTTGCTTGCTCAAAGTTGACTCAGTTTCCAGAGCTTGATCTTCAGTTACATACATATACCAGTACTTGGTGCTATCTTGAAACTTCGGGATATAGTTTGCTCTAAAGGATGTGTTCACCTTCAAAGAAGCTCCGGATTGTGTGTATTTAGTCAATCTTCTTCGCCAATCTTCAGCTCTCTTGCCTCCCTGAGTAGCAGTAACAAAACGGCTTTTTGGAAAATGTTCCATGGTGAATTGTACCCGATCCCGAAAAAGGTGATATAAGCCATAGTCATATTCTTGGGAAGATTTCCAGCCAAGCCCAAGAGGGTTTCGGCTAGTAAATTCATCTTCCGCTCGTTGTGTAACCTGAAACACATCATCAGGATGAATAAAATGGTTCCATATCCCTGTAACTAATTGCATGCCCTGTTGGTCAAGCAGGGAATTTTCGTTCATGGTGAACCCACTTGTAACTCTCGGATAGTCAAACAATTGACCCGGAGCGTAAGGATCAGGATCGAATTCTCTTCCCTGCCCTTCTTCTTGAACACCAAAGTAAAGAGAGCTCATATATCTTATGCTCGGCATACCAATGGTGATTGCAAGAATACCAACTGAATCAATTTCATTAGTCGGGGGCACATAATTAGTGGGTAGTTTACCAAGATTATCAACTCGCCATCTTTTACGTGCAGCCTGAAGGGATGAAATCATAAAGTTGATGTTATCCCAATCCTGCTCCCACAGTGAGAAGTGGTTGTATCCGTGAAAAGCCAATTCATGCCGAGTATTCTTCACATCATTCGCGAGGAAAATGCTCCCTTGTACAATATTTTGATTATAAATTATTGATCCCTGTCGCCACTCTTGAAAATCAAACGGCGGAACGACATTAGCGTTATAGTTAAATGCCGTCATAGCTGAATAATCGATATTAAAGGTATCTGCAAATGCCTGCATATCCTGCCACCAGATTTTACTAACAAACTCGGCATGGGTCACATCATACTCTTCATCAATTGGAGGAAGCTTCTGGTTGTATAACGGAGCCGGAAAGTCATCCAGGAAAATAGTACTCACATTGGCAACCTGATAAGGAACCCCTTGTAATCCTTTAAGGATGGATGAGAAAATAATCCCTCTGTATATTTTCCCTCCCAACACATAACTGTTTATAGTGATTACTTCACCTAATCCAATTTTATTAGATACAATAAAAGGTTGATTCTCATCTGTAGCTGTACTTGCCAGTATGTTTACTGAGCTTTTGAATTCCTCAGCTAGTAAACCGTAATGAGGTAGTAATCCATCGTAATTGTAGGTCATGCCTTCTACACCCGGAAAAGCTTTACTAAAGAGCTTATATCCGACGCTTAGTGAATCCACATTATACTCTGTATCAGTCTTTAAGCCTTGTAGGAATGCAAAATTCTGTGAACTAACGGGGCCTGTCAAAACAATTGAATTCCCCCTGGCAACAAATTCTACTAATTCCTCAAAATCTTCGGTTCTTAGTTCTTGCACCCTATCAGTAGTAATAACGAGACTTCTTACACTATTTGGAATAGAAAATTCTCGGGAAATAATGCCAAGGTCGATGGTTAGATAAGGTATTTTAGTGTAATCAAGAGCCTTTACAACCTGTGCAGATACTTCAGTGCTAAAATCATTTGCCTGATTTTTAAGTACCATGACAATTGGAGATTGAGCATTGACGTCTAAAGTCCTGATAAAAGGATCATTATCAGTACAACTTGAAATAAGCAGCACTCCAATAAGTAAAAAAGCAATAGAAATGCTTTTTAGCATTCGAGACATACTGGAATAAATTTTCCCAACCTTATTTGAATAACCTCGCAGCACGTCCCTCCTCTGTAGAATATATGTTCTTTAATACACCACTGATGCTAGATTCGCCTTCACGATTTATAATTTCATAGACAATAGTTTCTTCTGTCTCATGATAGACTTCCAGTACCCGGTCTTCCAGTTCTCTAAAAGAAACTAACCACTGCTCGAGATCTCGCATAGTTCCCTGTGCATCATATAAGATACCCTGCTGAATAGAGCCATATGGCGGTTTTTCAACAAAGAGGAAAATACTAGCTGGTGGAATTTCTTCGGTATCCAAACGCTCGTCAACTGGAACCGTTAAGTATTGCTGATATAAGGAATCTATAGCACCGTAGTTATTAAGAAAGTATTGGTAATTCATGAAAAAGTGTCTGTTAGTAGCTAATTCACGATCTAACTCTGGCCCAACAGTGGCATATGTATAAGGAATTCTTTCATTGATGATGTTATAATAAGCATCAAAAAAACCATTTGGTTGGGTTGTTGGGAGAATTCTACTAACCTGAATTCCACTTTGTAAAAACAGAAACAAGGTTGCCAGCCCTACTACCATCGACGGTGCTAAATATGGAGTTATTACTTTTGATGATGCAATCACCCATTCAATGAAAATGAGAATTGAGTACAGTAGAAGTCCTGCAAAAATACAGATTAACACTCCATAAAAAGTGTTTAATTGATCCGGATCAACATAAATATATTGGTAATTAAAATATGGGGTGTAAATATATGATACGATAAGAAACAGGATCAGGAATGAGATTTCCTCTCCGATTCTGTCCTTACTTTGAACAAAGAATCGAGCTAGATATCCAAGTAATAGTAGCCCTCCAACAAGTATATAGATTACGCTAAGATCTTCTATGGGAATAATTAGATTTGGGGTAAAACTGAATACTTGCGTATTGAAAAGTTGATCCTGAAAGAAATTGGCTATGTTAATTCTGTGAGCCAGACAGTACTGAATATAGGGAGATATAGACAAGGCTATTACGAGGATAAGTCTCGATGAAATTCTAGTAAACCGATTAAAAAGATTTTTTCTCGGAATAGAAATAAGTCCAACTATCAAAAATGGTATTAATACCATTAATAGAACAAACAAATCAGATAGTGCCGTTGCAGCAATACCGGCATAAATATAAAACCAAGGGGTTTTCCCTCCAGAACGAATATTCCGGAAGAAGAAAAGCATCGTCGGCAACGCAAAACACATTGCGAATGATAGACTTGTTAACTCGGATTCCAGTTCCAAGGAAATAGGAATAAATAGAGTGGGGAAAATTCCATACAACAGTGCCGAAAAAAGTGCTGCTGATGGATGTTTACCCCTTGTTAAATCTTTAACAAACCAGAAAATAATTATGGTTAGGAAAAAGCTTATTAGCCCACCCATAGTGTGAAGAATCATTTCCGGGCTAACCTGAGTGATCGTGCTAAAGAAATGAATCATAGAATGCATTCCTTTAGGTACAGGATATCCAGTAAAATATTCTTGAAGGCTTAGAGCTTTAACAGCATCAAGCTCGAAGTACCAAGCTCTTGTAAATGGTGATGAATTACTTATTGATGGAATAACCCGCAGAATAGAAGCACCTATTCCAATCAGAATAGCAGCGAAGGTATAGGGACTTTCGTAATTGAGGGAAGGTTTTTTTAGAAATTTATCTTTTATGTCTTGAAGGGTTAGCCTCCTGATTTTTTCGATAAATTTCACGTGAGTAGCTACTACCCTGTTTTCACCCATCGTAAAAATATCAACAATAGAATTCCCCTCCCATGAGCGCTGGAAAAATTTTATAAGCAGAGGTATCATCAAAAGGCAAAATAGAACGCTTATAAAATCATAAATATTGAGGGTGACAAGAATAAAAATTGCAGTAATTATCAGTCCACCAAGACCCACCCAGGAAAAAATAACACGATCTATACCCTTCTTTTTACCAGCATAGCTGAAAAAGAGTGGTGTTATAAACCCAAATACAAAGAGAAACCCTACGGTTATTCTTATGACCGAAAAAATTGCCTGAAAATCGTAACTCATTCCTTTTTAACTTTCAGGTTATTAGTAATTGAGTCTGGTTGAATCGGCAATTTTGACAACCCGATATTACTTATAAAATATGGTCTTCCAAGAGTATCTAACCGGGTAGTCAGTTGTTTTCTTTTTATGTCAGAATCAGCAAAGCCAACTATGAAGAATGGTTTATTGCTTTGCCCGGCATAGTAATTGAGGTAAGTCAGGCGATCATTAAAATCCTCAGCAGTGCGAACAGAATACTCTTTACTAACAAAGTTATAGTCAGAAGCTAACGCCTCGGTAAGAAAGGCATCAATATCATCTTTGGTTCTGTCTAGCAAGAAAACTCCTGCGTTTTGGATAATCACTTTATTTGGATAATTCTTTCGTATGCCTTCAATCATCTCCACCATATAGGGCTGAAGATGTCCACGTTCTGTAACCGGTGATACGGCATCAATCGTATCAAGGAAAAGCCCATCCACTCCTTTAGCAATAATCTCAGGTATAACTTCATTTAGTATCAATTGTCTTGATTCTTTTTTTTCTAAATCAATGAAGTAGCTATTCTAATTATCATTCTTCCCAACAAATCCAATTTCTTTAAGTCGATTAAAATACCAGCGGTTCTCATCTACTTCACCTAAAGTGACATAGGCAATAATTTTAGTACCTGTTGAGCGTAATGCGCTCATTTCCTCTTTTGAATAGAAATCAGGTTCAATTATCACCATACCATAATTATCGACCTGTTCAGGCGTAACTTTAGCGTAACAAACACCAAAAGGGGTATGATCCGGAACTGAAAAAGTACTGGAATCTGAACTTTTACATTGTGTGAGCAGAAGAGCCATAAGTAATCCTGATAAAAGCTTTATACGCATTATTCAACACCAAGGCTCACACAACCTTCCCACCCAAGTGCCTGCAACAATTGGATTGCAGTGGGAATCAAAACCATATCAAATTCAATATCAGCCCTTTCCATTAGCCCTTTTGATAAGAGTTCCATCCACTCATCATCAGATTTTGATTTATCATCAGCATGCGTCTCAACAAAATCAACGACATATTCAAACAAACCAACAATCTTACCGGTCCATGGTATGCTTTCGCTCTCAAGTCCACTTGGAGTTCCATTACCATTTACCCATTCATGATGCGTTTTTATTCCCTCAACTACCTCTCTTTCAATAGCAAGATGTTCCACTAAATTAGCACCAATCAAAGGATGAGATAACTCACCCCCGATAGTTTTAGCTGATTCGATGCTAATGGCTCCAACATAGCCGATATCGTGAAGTTTGGCCGTTAGCATTATGGTTTTCATTTCGTCGTCTTCAAGCCCAAAGAACATCCCAAAACGCTGCACAAAAGCCATCATCCGAGGAGTGTGATGTTTTGTCTTTTCACGGCTCTTTTCAATACTCCTGAGCATACTGTAATAGGCCTCTATTAACTGATCTGAGAACTGTTCGTTTTTAAAACGATAATCAAAAATATTAGCCAGCGACATCCCAATCTTCGAAATAAGGCCGGAAAAATCAAAAGAAGCTTTCTCTGTGGGTTTCTCAACCAGCATATAGCCTGAGTGGTGTTCGCCATTGAAATAAATGGTTTCTACTTCTTTGCCCCACTTATCAAGAAAGGCTTTTCCAGTTTTTGTGGGTTGGACGTTGTCACCCTTAACCTCAAATAGTGAACTTTCAGCATCAGCGGAAAATTGAGCAGCTACAGCTTCCGTCATTCCAATGGATGCCAGTAACTTTTGGCCGGTTTCTGTGAATTCTACCACGCAACCAGTTTTAGTCTTTCCCCCATGTACAACATATCGAAGGATTATTTGAGCAATACCTTCAGTATTTAACTTACCGGTACCAAGGTCATCAACTACCGTTTGAATTTTTTGTTCATACTCTTTGATAGGATTAACCTCTTCTTCATCGAGGCTTATTAACCAGCTTGCAAGAATTCTACCTACAATGGATAATTTTGGGGTTATTTGATCCGGACTTTTTGTGTATGGGCCAGCGCAGTAAATCCCCCATAAATCTCCACCTTTTGTGAAAAGCGGAATATGTTCACATTGCCCTATAGAATGAGATGTTATACCCTGTTCTAGAAAGACATCATCCATATCCATTTTCTTTTCCAGGTTCTGAAGCTGGTACTCAAAGTCTTTTATGTATTCTTTCTGCTGAGGAGTTTGTTTGTGTGCAGGGCGTTCTTCGTTCTTCTCTTTAAGTATGTTTTTTGTGATTACGTGTCGGCGATGCAGTATCAGTTTATTCTCTTCTGCTTTATAAATGAAGTGAACAGGAGCTCGATAGAGTAAATCCATCCATGCAACAATATCGCTGAAAGCCGGAGTTTCTTTTCTCGAAAAATGTTCTGCTGAAAGCTCCCAGAATTCAAGTTGTTCTTCAGAGTCAAACTCTTCCATGGAAAAGGCTTTGCTGAGCCGAGACCCTACCGCATGTATATAACTTTTGACGTCTTTAATCATAGTTCTACCTCAAAATGCTGAGTAATAAAAGTAATCGAGATGTTTAAAAAATCGCCTTGCGAGAATACCCGTAGATATTGCAAATACAAGAGATCCGACAATTAGGCCTATTACAGCATACTCTAATCCAAAGATTCTGCTGCATAAATAACCGGTAATAAAGTTTACAAACAATGCGCCGATCATGCAGTACATAACCATTTCCGGCCTATTGAGTGTGAAAAAGAACAAACTGTTTAAAAGACCATAAATTAAAAACAGATAGCCAATGCTGGCTAACCAAAATACTTTGAAAGTCATTGGATTCTCAAAGAAATCAGCTATTTCGGGGACTTCGTTTTCAAATACTCTCAAACTTAGAACTCCGTAATAGGTTAATAAAATAGATATTCCACCTACGAACAAAAGAAGTAAAATTTGTTTTATGTAAAATCGTCTGAAAAAACGGTTAAAGAGTTTAATTTTGGAGACGATTGCTTTCTTCTGAGCAGGAATTAAGTTCAACGAAAAAGAATAGATACTGTATTCAAGCATTGCTATTGTAATCACCAAGCTGATCAATGCCCAATCCATTCCAAGTTCGTAAGGCGTGTTGAACCAGATGATATATTCAGGAGGTGGTGGCCCTGCAGACCAAGCTAAAATCCTATCCATGAATAGAAAAGTGAAGTAGCAGAAACCATATATAAAATATCGGTAAGTGTTATAGTAACCCACTTCAGCTTCAGGCAATGACTGCTTGAATAATTCTTGACGCAGTGTTCTGATCTTCAATCGATAATACATGTATGAATAAGCCCCCATTATGATGGTGGCTGTAGCAATACCTAGCCACTGTGAGATATAGATACCAAAGTCAGCAAAGTCCATCCCAAAAATCACAACAACGGTACCTAATAGAATGCTTAACAAAATCATTGTTCGTTGTTCTGAAGCAAACAATACCGCTGCAGACAACAAAAGCAGCGATATAAGCACCATATACATCATTGATAGAATGATAAGCTGCTGTGGATAGAACGGAAGTATCAGGTTTAAGCAAAAAATGGCTCCAGCGGAAAGTAGTATAAAAGGGATAGCTATTTTCAGGACAGACCAGGATGCCTTTGCAGCTAAATAATAGTTCTCCTCCCCTTTATACTTTGATACTAAGCGACCTAAGGTCTGTATAAAGCCACCTGTAAGTATAAAAGCAATTATAGTTCCTAATGCGACAACTGTTGCTTGTGCTTCATTAAAATCAAACCAGGCCCAAAGGGCGTATTCAAAAATGATAATAGCAACAATCTGGCTAATCATCGGTAAGGAGAAAACCATTCCCGCTGAGTAGAACTTGGCAAAGAGTTTTAATGTCCTTCTATAACCACCAAAATTAAATTCATCATGGTCGTCTTCATCCTTGTCTAAATCATCATAGACTTTCTTTTTAATCCGTTTATAAACTACATCAGCAAGATCAAAAACGGAGTCGTAACCGTAATCTGTTCGGGCATCAATATCTCTAACAACCTATGATTCAATAGTTGCAGCAACAGCCCATTTACTAATCGGGTTACCAATTAAATCATAAACCTGCTCGGTAATTAACCCTATAGCTTCTGCTTCTGTTACTTCTTCTGTTTGAACCTGATCAAGCATATCTGAACTCCTCCTCTTCAAGGTATTCCAAAAAGTTCAGTACCGATTCCACTTGAATCCGGTTTTTCCATGGATCTCTTTCCTTTGCCGACAATCTCATATACGAGTCATAATACGCATCCACTGACTTCTCTGTAGTGAATGTCAGTAAGACCCTTTCTCGAGATTTTCTGCCATATTCGAGTCGCAGATCATCATCATTCAATAACTTTACAACACCGTTTGCAATATCCTGAGGATCTCTAGGCTTACAAAGTATTCCACAACCTTCAAGGGCGTCTTTAATCCCTCCTACATCAGTTGCAACAACCGGTCGTGCGCAACTCATCGACTCAATCACGGTATAGGGAAACCCTTCAGAAATAGAAGTTAGAATAGAAATATCACCTTCGTTAAAAATCATACTTGGCTGATCATGAAACCCACCAAAATGGAACGTCTCCTCCAAATCAAGCTCTTTAACCAGGTTCCTGCATTTTTGTACATACTCCTGATCTACTTCTAAACTTCCATACACTTTGAATTGTACCTCAGGTATTTCTTTCCGGACTAAATCAGCTGAACGGATCATAGTCTCAATATCCTTAAGCGGAAAAACCTGTGCTACTGCAATTACTGTTGGAGTATCTCTGGTATGATTTGGTTTTGGAGTAGGTTTAAAGAGGTCCGTATTAACGCCATTATAGATTGGGAAGATATTTTCGTCAGCCGCTTCGAACCGCTTCTCCCATTCTTTATTTGCAGTAGTAACAGGAGATATTTGATCTGCAGTGTAGTATACAGATCTACTTACCATTGCCGACATATTTACCAATAATCGTTTAGAAAAGTATGGCATGTCTGCTTGCCCAACATTGATCAGGCGTTCGCGCATGTAGACTCCATGATCTGTAACCAAACTTGGTATCCCATATTCATACTTTGCAGCGATTGATGCTAATGCTGGAAAGCCAGCTAATGTAGCATGCGTTACATCAATATTTTTATCAATTGGAGCGGCTAAAGGCATTAAAAAATGATAGAGCCAACGCATTCCAAAAGTAATATCGAAAACCCTCGGCTGCTCGTGAAAAGCCATATCGTTCTCTTCAAAATAATTGATCAACGACTGCTTAAATTCAGTCCAAAGCAAAGGCTGGCGTAGCGTCTGCTTATAATCATGTATTTGGAAGTATTTCCAAAGCCCATATAAAATATCGCTTATTCTGGTAACATCACCATAAGGGTCAAAAAGATAATTGATGAAATCTTCAAAAATAGGTTTAAAATAATCTTGTGTAGCAGCCTTGGTGGCTCTCGCTTTTTTCTCAATTTGATGTGAGAATGGGTGGCGATCATCATAATAATCTGATGGCTCATCAACGCCCCAAAGCGGGATGTGGGTAATTTTTTTAATGTTATCCGGGAGGCGATAGCGACTCTCTACATATGGATTACCCGTTATCGCCAATAACTCAAAATCTACTTTCTCTCTTAGTTCGGTACATAAAATATGAGACCAGGTCGAAACCCCGCCCCCACTGTATGGATACGAGCCTTCTGTTTCAAATAAGACAAATGGCTTTTCTTTACTCAATGCTAGAAATCGCCTCCATATCCGATACTTCTACAATCAACTGTTTGTAGATATTAAAAATATGTTCCCAGGTATGCTCTTGCTTAACTCTGTTGTAACGCTCAGCTACAAACTTCTCAAACATGGGTTTTTGGCTCCACAGAACCGCGATTTCATTTGCCAGGTCTCCAAATGAAGCCCCTTTATCTATAACCAATCCATATTTTTCAGTCAAATCCCCTACCCGAAATCCTACAGGCAAGGCACGCTTTGCCAATGCTTCAAGCATAACGAGTGGTTGTGATTCATTATGGCTTGTTATGGCTAAAAAATCGAAATCAATAAAAAACTCTTTTGCAGATTGATTCCAGATACACTCGACTTCCGGATACTGTTCAGCCCGCTCTCTCACTTTGGCTTCGAGTGCTATTTCATTGGCGTCACTGAGCAACATTGTGAATTCAGGACTTAAATCGGCTTCTCTGAATTGATCTACCAATTCAAAAAAAGCTAATGGATTCTTCATTTCAGCACATCGGCCGACCCAACCTATTACAGGCTTGGACTTTCTTTCCTTCTCAGCAGTAAGCCATGATGAAGGGATGCCGTTTGGGATATATTCAATATCTAAAGCACCTAACTCTTTTTGGTATGGAATATTAGATTCAGAAACCGTAACTATCTGTGCGGCATTAGAATAGGTAAATGAGGCGAAGTCTTTAAAAGCTGATATAGTGTTGCTTTTTTCTTCAGTAGTAGCAGGAATCTTGTAGCCACACTCCAAGGCAACGGCTCCCATCTCAACTTCTTTCCAATAAATAGCGTGCTCGGTTAGCAGCATGGGAACATCGGAAGACTTAGATATTTTAGAGCCTAACCATCCGGCAAACCCGGTATTTGTAACATGAACTGTATGAAAGTCTTCTTCAGAAATAAGTTTATCTACTGAAATAGATTCAAACCAAGTCTTCAAGTACTCCGCATAATCGCCTTCTATTTGTGGTGGCGGAATACGGATAAACTTCTTCACATTACTTGTCAGAGGGTATAAAGCGTCTTCGGGATCAAGTCCATGAAATTCATCAGTGGCAATCTGCAGTATCGTGAATTGGAATCCTGAAAGGTGTGTCAGGTACTGGTAGACCCATTCGCTGACCCCTCCTCTGTACCAAGGATACGTTCCTTCTATAATTAGCAGAATGTTCATTGATGATTGGAGTTCAGGAGTTAGCCTTTTTAAAAAGTCTGTAGAGAATAGATCCGGACTGCTTGATCAGCCTTGATACAAGTTCAAATTCAGTTGATGAGAACAGAACCGATCTCTTCAATAAAAGAACTCCAAACATCTCTGCATCACCAGGGATCTTCATATTATTCATAAGCAGATCGCGCTCACTTACTGCAAAAAGAGGAACACCAATCTCCGCGGCAAGCCCCTCTTCTCTGGAATAATCTACAAAGAAGCCTTCGTCTTCTTTAAATACATGATTACTTAGATATGGTTCTTTGCTTTCTTTTAAATGCTCAAACGTTTTTTCTTTTGATAAGTCATCAGCATTTTCAGGGTTGTTAGCATTTGCTGTTTTGAGGTGAAGGGCATTTGTTTGATCACCATGAACCATCCAAAAACCTGTGAATTTAGTTGAAACAATTTCATTTAGTCCCTCGCATAAAGTTTCAACTGTTTTGGGAAAAGAGCCGGTAATCGCTGTTTCCATCAGCTTCATAACCAAGCGATCTTTCTTTTTTGATTGATCTTCATCAAGCCCATCAACTCTTACATCAGTAACTATCTTCATCCTGATTATTTCGAGGACTTTTTCCTTGTCATTATTGAGCAACTCTTTTTTGATAAAGTCAGCAGCTCCAAGATCATAGGCTTTTTGTTCCTTCTCTACCGTAGGTAAATTGGTCATAATTAAGACCGGAATCTTCTTCTTTTTCTCATCAAGACGAATGGATTCCAAAAACTCTAAACCTGAAATACCCGGCATATGGATATCAGACAAAATTAGATTTACATGTGTTTCTGATAATATATCGATAGCCTCCTGAACATCATGCGCATTCAAGACTTGAAATTCTTTTTTTAAGAGGCTTTTGACCATGAAATGAATGGGCTTATCATCATCAATTACTAAAACCTTATAATTCATATTTAGCTCAAGTTTTCGCTTATTATTGTTGGGGAATTTCTATAAAGAAAGAGGTTCCTTTGTTTAAGGTAGATTCGACCCAGATTTTACCTTTGTGAAGCTCAACATATAATTGAACAATATCTAAACCCAGACCTGTTCCAACTTCGCCACTGGTGCCCAGTCTTGAAGATTTTTTTGGGTCCCTAAATAAATCATGCTGCATTTTTTCTGGAATACCTATTCCTGTATCACGGACTTCAAATTTAATTACATCCTTTTCTTTACTTACTTCTACACTAATACTCCCGCCAGAGGGAGTGAACTTCAATGCGTTTGCTACCAGATTATTAATAACAATCTCAATTTTAATTTGGTCGATTAAGACATTGAAACCACTTGGTTTAATCGAATAATCCAGATTTATGTCTTTAACGATTGCTTTGGCTTTATTCATAGAAATAACCCGAGCAAGTAATTCACCTACTTTAACTTCAGAATAATCCAGTTCTTCAGACTCTGCCACCTTAGCTTCTCGGTCTAAAACGTCTCGAACCAGGTTTAATAAATTATTGCCGCTATCTTCAATTACGGATAGCATTTGCTTTTGCTCTTCAGCAGAAATCTTATCACTATCCCTCATCAGCTTAACCAAGCCAATAATACCAGTTAAAGGATTCTTAATGTCGTGACTAACTGTTCTTACAAGGTCATCCTTTTTTTGGTTCAACCGGCTTAGCTCTACCTCTCTTTCACGGAGGATGTTGATGCGCTCGTTTAGTTGCTTTTGCAAAAATCTTATCTGCAAATGGGCTTTTATCCTGGCGAGCGTTTCTTCTTTCTGAAATGGTTTTGTTATGTAATCTACTCCACCAGATCTAAACCCTTCAACCTTATCATCTGTTTCTGTAAGGGAACTCAAAAATATAATGGGTATATCTTCAAGCAATTCATTCTCCTTGAGCTTTTTTATAACCTCAAAGCCACTCATTCCCGGCATCATGATGTCTAGTAGAATTAGATCCGGCACATGCTTTTCAGCCATTTCTAAAGCTTCATTACCATCTGTGGCCTCAACAAATTCATAACCTTCCTTTGACAGAACGTGAGACAATAACCTAAGATTGGCAGGAGTATCATCAACAATTAAAAGTAAGCTATTTTCTGGGTTCAAAAGTAAGCAATTCTAAGTAATTCGGGGTTCTGCTTAAACTAATAAATGACGAGCCGAAATAGTACAACTATTTAAACAAAGGGTGAATTAGATCTAATTAAAAAAAAGACTTCCTCTACTGAGAAAGTCTTGCCGTAAATATCTAAATGTAAGTCTTTTGTGATAGAATAGATAAGTAAGAATAGAATACTCTATTCAGCAAATGGCATTGCTAGTAATCAAAATCATCCATCATATCTACAGGCTCTTTAGGCATAGCAAGAGATAGGCCAAAATAAACAAGGAGACTAGCCCCCCACCCCATAAAGAAAGCAGCAACGAAGATGAAACGAACAACAGTAGCGCTTATACCAAAATATTTCGCCAAGCCTCCACACACTCCTGCCCATTTCTTGTCAGATCTGGATTTCATTAATCTTTTTGAATGACGATATCCAAAACTATCAATGCCGCTTGAAGTGCTACTTCTGCTGTTTGAATTTGATTTTGAATCAAGAGCGTTGTTTAGTTTTGAACCGGAATAGCTTTTATCCTCAGAACCGGGTATATCTGAATACGTTTTAGAGGAACTTGATTTTGCTTTACGGCGTGCTTTTTTCTCTCTTCTTTCCCTTTTTCTATCACCTACAAAGTACCCAAAACCGATCAAAGTAATCAAAGCACCACCAATAATTGGAAGACCTACAATAGCATCAGAAACGAAATTTGAAAGTCCTTCACCGATTGGAAGCCCAACCCACTGCACCAAAAAAGTAATAGCCATAAATAGCATTACCATTCCTGAAATAGTCGCGATGTTCCAAATACTTTTTCCAGTATCCTTTTCTTCCTCTTTGAGAAATTCTTGCATAGTTGAGTTGAGTTCGAACTCATTAAACTCAAGCGAAGCAGTTCCTGTTTGTGATCCAGATCTTGTTTTTGTTTGGTCAGCCATAATTATTTTTTTCCTCCGTGAAAACCTACGCAGAAATTAGTTCATTGTTACGCGAAAATCACTTCTTCTTCAGTAATTATCACATCCAGTTTTTCATCAAACTCTTCTGTGGGGATTTCATCAAATAGAAAGTCGCTAAATACTAAGCCCACTTTTTTTGCTTTTGTTTTTTTCAGAAAGCGATCATAAAAACCTTTTCCATACCCTAACCTGTTGCATTTTCTATCAGCAGCTGCCAATGGAATGATGATGAGGTCTAACTCAGCTATATCAAAATTATCTGAGTCTCTGGGCTCTCGTACTCCCCATTTATTTGCTTCTAATTCGGAGGTAGAATCAATCTCAGTATGAGTGAGGGTTCCGCTTTGAAAATGAGTAATTGGTACCACTACCCTTTTATCGGAATTAAATAAACTTTCTATCAAGGGATCGGTAGCAACTTCACGCCGACTATTTAGTGAAAGATAAGTATGAACTACTTTCGCTTCCTTGTAAAAATCAGTTGATTGAAGAGTTTCAATTATCTTATGTGAACTTTGCTGCCACACTGCCTCTGAGATATGGCTTCGCTCTTCTAGTACTTTATCTCTTAGCTTCTGCTTGTTGGCTTTAGAACTCATAGTTCAATTAAGTGATGCTTAGTAAGATCTAAACCTTCCTTTTCAATTTCGGAAATCAATTGATTCCAAATATCTAAACCATATTTGTTCATAAAATAAACGGGTGAAACAGATCGCTCTTGTAAACCGCCATCAGGAAATAGATTTACTTTAATCTTTTCGATCCTGTTGATTTGAATTTCCTCCTGCTTTTTGATCGATCGGTAAACTCTCCCTTTCAGCTTGTCCAATTCATTTGAGAAACCAGCTACCGTTTTACCAACAGTCCCATCTAGAGTAGGGTCAATTTCATTAATAACTTTGAGGGGATCCTCAGCAGCAGCATCGAGTTTATCCTTCCAGATTGAAAAAACTTTTTCGATATCAGCACTCTCAGATTGCTCTACAAATTCGGATTCGAGATCTTCGATTCGCTTTCCATAATCAGGAAACTCAAATGGAAGTTTATCCAAAATCCTGGTTATTCCGGATTCTATAATAGTTCCGGTAAATCGAGGTATGATTGGAGGCATCTCTAAATCAAATTCTTCATATAACTCTTTCATTTGACCATAATAGGCGAGTTCTCCGGGCCCCGCTACATACCCAAGCGTTGGTAGTAATTTGTCCTGTATAATTGGACGCAGAAATACATTTGGCGAAAATCTTTCTGGGTTACTTTCAATTAATTGAAGCAGTTCTTGCTCCGTCCAGTCTAACTCCCCCGCTGACCACCTTCCATTACTATGGTGAATTTTGATTCTGCCAGCATCTTCCGACAGATAGAAAAGGTTAGAATCGCCATTCATAACTTGCCGATGATAATCCTTTTCGAGCTCAGTACTTTTGCTTTCTAAAGATTCAAATATAGAATCAGATTGGCTTATGGATGTAATAAACTCTGGAGCAATCAGCTTTTTGATTGGTTCAAAGTTACTTCCTGCAATCAAAAGCCCTTCCCCAGCAAACCAAGAATTAATAAGCCCGGCAAAAGCTTGAGCGTGTGTATTACCAGTTTTATAATGAGTATTGAGTTGTGCTAAAAGAGCTTCAGAAAAGTCAGTATCAAACAGCTCTTCCTTAACCTTTGATTTGAACTCCTCAATTTGATCTGTGACTAGTTCTTCAGACACAGGGATTTCTTTACCCTGTTGATTGAGAGAAATCTTACTGAAATCATTTCGGCCAACTATTCCAGTCCAGGCAATTTCTTCGAAGTCGTGGTCTTCATCAGCAAGCCAAAAAACAGGTATTACCGGACGCCCTAATTCTTCTTCATACTTTCGGGCCAATAAAATAGCAGTCATTGTTTTGAAAACCGTAAAAAGCGGCCCTCCATAAACACCAAGCTGCTGACCGGTAACTATTACTAAGGCATTTTTCTTCGAGAGTTTATCGAGTTGGTCCCGTTGGGAGTCTTCAATACCCAATGCCTCGTGGTACTTTGCCAAAGCTGAAATATAGTTTGTTTTATATACAGAAGATTCTAAGCTACTTGCCCGCTTTTCCATATCTACTGATGAAAGTGGATTAAACGGGTAAAAAGCCTTCAGCTTATCGAAATTAGAAATGTATGTGTTAAATAGTGTTGAATAAGAAAGTTCGCTAAACGAACAACCAGATATGTCCAAAATTTATCCTTTCATTTTTGAAATGCGATCTCGGATTTTTGCCGCCTTTTCATAGTTTTCAGTTTCAATAGCTGTTTTAAGTTCTTCTTCCAGCTTTTCTACCTGTGATAACTCTTTTTGGCCGGGAACTTCCTCTTCAGTATTGAGTGCTTCTTCCAAAGTTTGAGCTTCCGGCTCAGTACTGATGCCGGCTTCTTTAAGAATCTTACTGTCTACATATATTGGTGCATTAAAGCGCACAGCCAAAGCAATTGCGTCACTTGGCCGGGCATCTAACTCTATCAACTGATTATCACGCTCATAAATAATCTGAGCAAAGAAAGTGCCTTCTGATAAATCATTTACATAAATTTGTTTGATTTGGGTATCAAAACTTAGAACAAAATTTTTCAGCAAATCATGAGTCATGGGGCGGGGCGGTTTTATATTTTCGAGCTCTAAAGCAATTGCCTGAGCTTCAAAGGAACCAATAATAATAGGTAACCTTTGGTTGCCCTCAGCCTCTGTTAATATTAATGCATACGCACCACCACTGCTTGGACTCGTTGATAGTCCTAAAATCTCCATCAGTACTTTACTCAAATCTACACCTTTTATATGCTTTTGCAGGTTGAATTTAGAAGGTAACGAATTTTATTTAAGTCTTAAACCGACTGATTTATTAAACCAACTTTATTCGATATAAAAAAGTTTATCCAATTTTAAATCTTTTTCTTCCATAAAAATTCAAATAAAGCCTATATTCTCAACCGATTTCGTTGACATTGCGTAACATTGAGGCTAACTTTTCAGCCTATTAACTGAGAACATTTCAGATACATGCTCGAAAATTATTTTCCTATTTTAATCCTTGCTGTTGTAGCTGTAGCTTTAGCAGCAGTTCTATTAACTCTTTCTAAAATACTTGGGCCCTTTCGCCCCAATAAAACAAAATTAAATCCCTATGAAAGTGGGATGGATCCTGTAGGGGAAGCCAGAGATCGTTATTCGATCAGTTTTTATCTGGTAGCTATGGAATTCATTGTCTTCGACCTTGAGGTTGTATTCATTTATCCATGGGCAGTTCGGTATTTAGAACTTGGGTTCGGAACGTTTGTATCCATGATGATATTTATTGTAATACTATTTGTAGGCCTTCTTTACACACTTAAGAAAGGCACCTTAGACTGGGACTTAAATCATTTTAAAGCTTAATTGATACCATGGGAATTGAATCAGCACTTGGTGAAGGATTTTTTACTACTAAAATTGACTCGCTCACAAACTGGGCTCGCGCTAACGCTGCGTGGCCGATGCCAATGGGTCTCGCTTGTTGCGCTATTGAGATGATGGCTTTCGCCGGACCTCGATATGATGCCTCTCGTTTTGGATCAGAAGTAATGCGTTTTTCTCCACGGCAGAGTGATGTTATGATTGTGGCCGGATGGTCGACTTATAAAATGTCACACGCTATTCGCCGAATTTGGGATCAGATGCCTGATCCCAAATGGTGTATTGCAATGGGTGCTTGCGCCTCAACCGGAGGAATGCATCGGTGCTACGGCGTAGTTCAGGGTGTAGATAATTATTTGCCTGTAGATGCATACGTATCTGGGTGCCCGCCACGCCCCGACGCCCTACTTCATGCCTTAATGAAGATTCAGGACAAAATTAAAACTGAGCACTCTGTTTTATTAGATACCTAAGAATATGAGTTTAGAATTAAACAAAACTGAACAAGCAGTTGTAGATGGTTTGTCTTCTGATTTTTCAGAAGACCTGATCGAAGTCTACCAGTCTTGTGACCATACATACATTCGGGTGGAAGCGAATAACATCGTTGATATCCTTACTTACTTAAAAGATAAGCATCACTTCATTTTTCTATGCGATATTGTCGGAACTGACCGATATACTTCTGACGAACGCTTTGAAGTGATTTATAATATCATGAACCTTCGAACACAGGATCGTATTTTTGTTAAGATCCGGCTTGAAGAAGAAAACCCAGTTGTTAAAACAGCTACTTCCGTATGGAAAGCTGCAGGATGGCTTGAGCGTGAAGCTTATGATATGTTTGGTATTCGTTTTGAAGGTCACCCTGACCACAGAAGAATATTTATGCCAGAAGATTTTGAATACTTTCCACTAAGAAAAGAATTTCCATTGTTGGGAATCCCCGGTTCCATTGAGCTGCCTAACACAACACCAGATACGGAGTAAGGCATGAAACTCAAAGACATTAATAGTAAGGTTGATCCCAAGTTTTTTAAAGAACACCAACGAGGCATCTATCAAAGCCTCGAAGATAAGCACACTACTATTGAGGAGATTGACAGTGAAGACCCACTCAATGCCAAGATGGTTTTGAATATGGGACCTCAGCACCCTGCTACTCACGGAGTGCTTCGTCTAATTCTCCAACTGCGTGGTGAACTTATTGAAAAGACGAAAATTGATATAGGATACCTTCACCGTGGTGTTGAAAAGATTGCGGAGAATAAGACTTATCAGGAATTCATGCCTTATACTGATCGCATGGATTACCTCTCTCCCTACAGCAACAACGTTGCGCTTTGTCTCGCTGTTGAAAAACTAGCTGAAGTTGAAGTCCCTGAACGAGCTCAATATATTCGTATGATCTGTTGTGAGCTTGCTCGCATCTCCTCCCACCTTTTATGGTTAGGAACAATGGTAATGGATGCCGGAGCAATCTCCTTCTTTATATGGACATTCAGAGAGCGTGAGAAGATTTATGATATTTTTGATGAGGTAGCCGGTCACAGGTTTACTGTTTCTCACTCCCGAATTGGTGGAGTAGCTAATGACTTTACAGACGATGCTGTTGCTCGAATTAAGGAGTTTGTTGAAAAATTCCCGCAAGAATTAAAAGACTGGCATGGACTTTTAGACAGAAATCGAATTTTTATTGATCGTAATAAAGATGTCGGCATTCTAAAAACAGAAAATGCTTTAGACATCGGCGCAACCGGACCTGTTTTAAGAGCAGCTGGCTATGGCGTTGATCAACGAATTATAAAGCCTTACCTCAAATATGATGAGGTAGATTTTGAAGTACCTACACGAATGGAAGGCGACAATCTTGCTCGCTATTTTGTTCGAATGGAAGAAATGGCTGAAAGTATCAAGATTATCAATCAGTGCTTTGATAAGATGCCTAAAGGACCTATCAGAGCTAACAATGCTAAACAAGCCTACCCTTCTAAAGATGAGGTTTATTACTCAATGGAAGGAATGATTCATGACTTCATGATGACAGACACTGGTATTTGCCCTCCGGCAGGTAAAGAAGTTTATCATGCAGTTGAATCACCAAAAGGTGAATTAGGATACTTTATTCAGAGTGACGGCACAGGACACCCATGGAGGCTTAAAATTAATGCGCCTTCTTTCCGAAACCTGCAGGTTCTTGAGAATATGCTGGATGGAGAAATGGTTGCCGACACTGTAGTAATAATTGGAGGAGTTGACCCAGTATTGGGAGAAGCAGACAAATAATGGAAGAAACTTACGAGTTCACAAAAGAAGATTTAAAGGAAATAGAAGCTATTAAAGCAAAATTTCCAGAAGTAATGCCCGCTACCCTGCCAACGCTTTGGGTAGCTCAAAATAGATTCGGACATGTTGAACCTGGTGTTCAGCGATTAGTTGCTAAGACACTAGACCTCCCCGAATCTCACGTTCATGGAGTAGCTACTTTTTATACACAGTATTATAAAGAGCGAAAAGGTAAATACGTTCTCGACGTCTGTACAACTACCAGTTGTCAGCTTTGCGGTGGGTATGATATGCTTCATTATCTGGAGGACAAACTTGGTATTAAAGCAGGAGAAACTACTGAAGACGGTAAATTCAGTATTCAGTCTGTTGAATGCCTCGGTGCATGTGGCTATGCCCCGATGATGCAGATTACAAATGATGTGTACGTCAACAATCTTACTGAAGAAAAATTAGATAAGGTTATTGACGACCTGAAAGATGATAAAATGCCTGAATTTGAATCTGTAGGAATGCCCCTCCTCGAAAAAAGAAATATTTAAGTAATTATGGCTTCTGATTGGAAATCTTTTGAACCGGTACTTATTCCCGACATTCCCAACCTCGAGAAAATTGATGTTTACACCAAAAATGGTGGCTACAAAGCACTCGAAAAGGTAGTGAAGGGTAACGAGTGGACACCGGAAAGTGTAGTTAATGAAGTTAAAGAAGCGAATATTAAAGGTCGGGGCGGTGCCGGTTTCAATGCCGGACTAAAGTGGTCGTTCATGCCCAAACCTGATGGCGGGCCACGCTACCTCGCTTGTAATGGTGACGAGTCTGAGCCTGGTACCTTCAAAGACCGAAAAATCTTCGAGTATAATCCACACCTATTTATTGAAGGTGCATTGATAGCAGCTTATGCTATGCAAATCACTACTATATATGTATATGTTCGTGGTGAGTATATCGATTGGGTAGAGATGATGGAAAAAGCTCTACAGGATGCAAGAGACAAAGGCTATATTGGTAAAAACCTTTTTGGAACCGATTATAGTGTTGAATTTGAGATTACTTACGGAGCAGGTGCTTATATCTGTGGCGAAGAGACTTCAATGCTGGAATCATTAGAAGGTAAGCGTGGATATCCACGTGTTAAGCCTCCCTTCCCTGCTCAGAAAGGATTATGGGGACGCCCAACAACCATCAATAACATTGAAACACTTGCCAACGTCCCCGGAATAATTAATAATGGCGCGGAATGGTTTAAAGGGATCGGTAAAGAATCCCATCCAGGTCCTGTACTCTATGGAATATCCGGTCACGTAAATAGACCTGGTGTTTATGAATTGCCATCGGGTGTCTCTGTTTTGGAACTCATTGATGATGTAGCTCAGGGAATTCGCGGCGGGAAAAAACTTAAAGCCCTGATTCCAGGAGGTTCTTCTACACCAGTACTTCGAGCCGATCAGCTAGACGGTGTTTCTATGGATGCTGATTCTCTTAGAGAAGCGGGTTCTATGATGGGAACAGCCGGTATGATAGTGATGGACGAAGAAACAGACATGGTTGATGCTCTTTGGAGAATTTCTCACTTTTATCACCATGAGTCTTGTGGTCAATGTACTCCTTGCCGTGAAGGAACCGGTTGGGCTGAAAAGATTTTATTGAAAATTAAAAACGGTGATGGTGAATTAAGGGACTTAGATCTTTTGCTTGATCTGACTACTCAAATGGAAGGACGAACAATCTGTGCTCTGGCTGATGCCGCAGCATGGCCAATTCGTCATACCATCAATCGCTTTAGAGATGAATTTGAAGCTCGCTGTAAAAAAAGCGCGCATGCAGTTGCTTAATGATTAACCACAAAGAACACGGGGAAAGCAACTAAGCTTTGTGAACTCTGTGGTTTTAATAAAGAAATTATGCCAGAAATATTTATAGACGGACAACGATACGAATTTGAAGAAGGCTACGATAAAGGTCTGCTTCAATTCATTTTAGATAATGGTAAAGAAGTTCCATTCTTCTGCTATCACCCATCCATGAGTGCACCGGCTAATTGCCGTCAGTGCTATGTAAAGGTGGGAACGCCAGTTAAAAACCGTGAAACCGGTGAATACGAGCTGGATGAAAACGGTGAGCGTGAAATACGCTGGTTCCCAAAAATGCAGACTTCCTGCACCATGCAGATGCAAGATGGAATGGTAGTCCACACTCAGGAAACGAGTGAAGAAGTTGCCAGAGCTCAAAAAGATACCATGGAGCTCATTCTTATCAATCACCCGTTAGATTGCCCTATTTGTGATCAGGCAGGTGAATGTCCACTTCAAATTCAAACTTATAAGTATGGACCAGAAGGCAGTCGTTTCGAAGTTAAGAAACAACACAAGCCAAAACGGGTTGAGTTAGGCCCAAGAGTTACGCTTGATGCCGAGCGTTGTATTAATTGTACTAGATGTGTTCGGTTTACGGAAGAAATTAGTGAAACCAATCAGCTGACGATTACAGCTCGTGGTGATAAGAACTACCCGATTACAGCTCCGGGACGTGAGTTTGATGATCCGTATTCAATGAATACCATCGATATTTGTCCGGTTGGAGCTCTCACCTCTACTGATTTCCGATTTAAAGCACGTGTTTGGGAAATGAATCAAACCCCAAGTATCGATATCACAAACGGAAAAGGAACCAATATTGATCTCTGGACCCGGGATAATCTCGTACTTCGCATCACCCCAAGATATAATGGTGAAGTGAATGACCACTGGATGCCTGATGAAGGCCGTGCAGCTTATCGCAGATTTAATGAAAACAGAATCTCCCGCCCTGCAATTAAATTGGACGGAGACAATCAGACCAAAACTTCTTGGAATAATGCTATTGAGACTTTTGCCGAGACCTTAGAATCTCACAAACCAGAAGATGTTTTGGTAGTTGGAAGCGCTCATGCTTCAGTTGAAGAAAATTATGCCTTAATGAAGGTATTCAATCTTTGGGGAGTCAATAACTTTAAGTTTGCTCCTCATATCGTTGAAGGAGCTGGTGATGATTTATTATTGACCGACGATCAGGCTCCAAACACACAGGGCGTTAAGCTTCTTGGGTTTGAAGAAACTTCAAATCTCAAGTCTGAAGTTAAAGACGCTAAAGTAGTTATTATACTTTCTGATGAACTGATAGATCGTGAAGTGCTTTCTGCAGATGATCTATCAGGTAAGTTCAGCATTTTACTTTCAACAAATGAATGCGAAACCGGCAAAGTTGCTGATCTGGTAATTCCGGTAACTTGTATTGCAGAACATGCAGCAAGTTATGTAAACGTAGATGGTCGCATCCAGCGCTCCTTCCCTGCTAAAGAAACTAAATACACCCACAGAAGCCTGGATCTTGAAATGTCTCAGGGACGTTTAGATCGCTATGGTACTAATTTTGATAACTGGGTAACTGAAGACAACAAAGTAGACTGTGCACCTGCATGGGATATTATGAATCAGTTAGCTGAACGAATGGGATTAGATGTTTCCTTAGGAGCACCTCGGGAAATTATGGAAGAAATCGCATCAAGTATACCTGCCTTTAAAGCAGTGAATTATGAGCGAATGGATAACGAGATGGGTATTAATCTTAATGCTTCAAACAAAGAAGAGGCTACTGCATAGATGAGTACAGGTGGAATTGATATTTTTGGATTGTTATTTGTCCCAACCTGGGTAGCTGTATTAGCGATCGGAGTGATTACTTATTTAAACTCAGCCGCCGTTTTGGTGTACGCTGAACGACGTATAGCTTCATTTATTCAAAACCGGGTTGGACCTAACCGAGTTGGACCTTTTGGTCTTCTTCAACCTATAGCTGATGTTGTAAAGCTTCTTCTAAAAGAAGACGTAACTCCTTCAAAGGGTTATAAAGTACTTCATGCTGTCGCACCAATGATCCCTGTTATTACAGCTTTAATGTCTGTAGCGGTTATACCATTTGGTGAAGGTCTTTATGTGACTGATATTAATGCTGGAGTTTTATTCATTCTTGCTGTGGCTTCTCTCGGAGTATACGGAGTAACCTTGGCTGGATGGGCATCAAACAGTAAATACTCCCTACTGGGTGGTCTTAGAGCTGCAGCACAGATGATCAGTTACGAACTTCCTATGGGAATGGCCGTAGCTTCGGTTGTATTAGTGGCAGGCTCTTTAAGCGTAGTTGAAATCGCTGCTTCACAGGAACACTTGTGGAACTTTTTCATCAACCCAATTGGTGCAGTCATATTTATTATTGCTGCTTTTGCTGAAGCCAACAGAACTCCTTTTGATCTTGTGGAAGCTGAACAAGAATTAGTTGGTGGATTTCACACGGAGTATTCAGGAATGAAATTCGGAATGTTCTTCCTTGCTGAATACATGCACGTATTCATTGGAAGTATTCTAATCACCACCTTCTTCTTTGGAAGTTACCACCTCCCTTTTGCAGGCTACTGGCTACCAGAATTAGATCCTCTTTTGAAGGGAATTCTTGATGTATCTGTATTCTCAGTGAAGGTTATATTCTGGTGCTTTGTATTCATCTGGGTCCGTTGGACGATCCCGAGATTCAAGTACAATCAGGTTATGAAGCTTGGTTGGGGAAGATTACTGCCTCTGAGCATCCTCAACTTCATGTTGATTGCATTGGGTATGTATGCATATACACACTGGTTATAATCAGAAACAAATCTATTATTTATTAAAAAAGCCGGATTTCCGGCTTTTTTTATTTCTCTTTCCCTCATCACCTATCGCATGAATTGCCTAACCTAAAGATGCGATATTTTATTAAGCCTGCGTTTTCTATTCTCATCCAAGTTCTTGATTGAACATCATACCAAATAAAAAGGAGCTTGTTATGAAAACCCTAAAGTCTTTATTAATCATTACCCTCTTATTCAGCTTTTCTTCCTGTACTATTTACGATAACGATGTGGAAGGTGACGTTGACTTAGTCTATTCCAGTACGATCGTAATTTCTGAAAATGACTTTGATCCCGAAGATGAATTTATTTCTGTAGCTGAATATGGCTGGGATAACCTGGATGAAGAAATGGTAGACTACGGCTTAGTTTTAGGCTACATCCGGTTTGAAGGAACAACAGCCTGGCATGCCCTGCCTTACTCTGTACCCTTCGATGATGACTTGGTTAACCTGCGTTACTTATTCGATATAAACAACTTTAGCTTAGTGTTAGAAGGCGAAGTGGCAAATAACAACCGTAGCAATGCTGAGCTTTTCAACGGTGATGTACTTAGGGTAATTGCTATTCCACCTTCTGAGGTAATAAGAACCAAGGGAATTGATTATCGGAACTATGAGCAAGTTGTTGAGTTATACAATATAGAATAGAACCTCAAAACTATCTTTTTTAGTTAAAAGACTTTTGGGGTTATTTATAATCTAACTAAAAAATTGGAGTCACTAATGAAGTGGTTTAAATACTACACGACAACTTTAGCACTTTTACTTTCAATATCTGTATGTCAGGCTCAAACACTCCCTGAGCAAAATAATCTGGGGATAAGAGCTAATATTGGCGGGCAGACCAATATAGAACTACCGTATATGCTCAGCGAAAGCTTTTCTTTAGCACCTTATATTGGGTTCCAGTCTACAGAAAACTCTACTACCAGCCTAAACATTGGAGTTAGTCCAAGATACTATTTCGGCATTTCTGAAGCTCTAGCTACTTATGTGACAGGTACTCTTGGAATTACTAATGTTTCTTCCAACAATACCAATAACTCAAATACTAACTTTAATATAGGTGCCGGTTATGGGGCTGAATATTTCTTTTCTAATCAGTTCAGTCTTAGTGCAGATGCTGGTTTAACCAGTCGGGTTGGTGACTCACCAACTAATATTGGTACGGTTGTAAGAGTCTCTGCATCGTTTTATTTCTAGTCTTAAACTCTATTAACATCAAAAGCCGCCTCTTGCGAGGTGGCTTTTTTTATTCAATTTGTCACTAACACCTATATTCTTCATTTTATATATTCCGACGTTGGCTTACAAAAAAAGAAAACTCTTCCCTCCTATCAATGGATAAAAATCAGATAATAAAGATATTTAAGGCTAGTCCAGTTCCTACTACCATAGTAAGAGCGGATGATCCCAGCTTTACTTTTATTCAGATGAATGATGCCTACCTAAAAATGGTCCAAAAGAATGAAAAGGATTTGATAGGAGAATCACTTTTTGAGCAATTTCCTGAAAATCCGGCTCAAGAAAAACCTTCCGGAGTTGAGCTCTTTAAGAATTCTTTTAGAGAAGTTATTAAGACCAAAGCAACGCATTCAATAAAAAAGGTGCGGTATGATATTCTGCAGGATGATGGAAGCTATAGTCAAGAATACTTTCGGGTAACCAATGCTCCTGTATTTGGTGAAGACGGAAAGATTGAGTTCATCATCAATACCGTATCCAATATCACCAAGCAAGTTGTTTCTGAAATTCGATTTAAAACCTTAGTTGAACAAGGTAATGACGTCGTTTTCATTTTGGATGAACAAGGTTCTGCTAAATATGTATCTCCTTCAATATCCAGAGTTTTGGGGTATTCGGTTGATGAAGCTATGGACTTCGATGTTTCAAACATTATACATCCTGACGATCAGGAAATTGTGAGTTCAGAAATCATGAAGTCCTTAGAACAACCCGGAGTTCCTATACAGGTTGAACCGGCACGAATGAGGCATAAAGATGGAGACTGGAGGTGGTGTTCTGGAACCATCAAGAATATGTTGCACGACCCTGACATAGCCGGAATTGTCGATAATTTCAGGGATATCACAGAGAAAGTAATAGCTGAAAATAAACTCAAGGAAACTAAACAACTTTATCAGTCTCTTGTACAAACAATTAATGGCGTAGTATGGGAAGCAAAAGCTGATACTTTTGAGTTTACATATGTAAGCCCACAATCAAAGAAGATCTTCGGATATAAACCCAAGGAATGGATTGAAGAACCCGGATTATGGGAAAACTCTATTCATCCGGAGGATCGTGAAGAAGTAGTTCAATACTGCAGAAGAGAAACTTCTAAAGGACTAGATCACGATTTCGAATATCGCTTTAAAAAGTCAACCGGTGAATACGTTTGGATCCATGACGTGGTTACCGTGATTAGGAAAGAAGGAAAGCCTGACTTAATAAGAGGCTTAATGATTGACATCTCTGACAAGAAAGAGCTTGAACAACTAACAGAGGAAACCTACGAGATCGCAAAGATTGGAAACTGGGAGCTTGATCTTGAAAATAGTGAGCTTTACTGGTCTCCATATGTCAGAAAACTCCATGAAGTCCCGGCTGACTATGAACCAAATTTAGAAGAAGCTGTTAATTTTTATCTGGAAGATGGAAGCAGGCAAAAAATTTCCGAAAACGTGCAGCAAGCTATTGAAGAGAGCCTTTCTTTTGATCTCGAACTAAAGATTGAAACAGCTAAGGGGAATGAAAAATGGGTGCGTGTCGTGGGTACGCCTGAAACCATAAATGGTAAATGTGTTCGGGTTTTTGGAAGTACTCAAGACATAACCGAACAGAAATTGATGAGGGAGGAATTAAGGTCTGCCGAGCAAAAATACCGTAATGTTGTAGAGCATAGTACCAATATGTTCTATACCCATGATACGGAAGGCATTCTAAATTATGTAAGCCCACAATCGAGCTACTTTCTAGGTTTGGAACCTGAAGAGGCTAAAAAGAGATGGGTGGAGTTTGTTACCGACCACCCGATCAACGCTAAAGGTATAAAGGTTACTCAAAAAGCTATTGAAACAGGGAAAACTCAGCCGCCCTACGAATTGGAGCTGCGGACTGCTAAAGATGAAATCATCTGGGTTGAAGTTAATGAAGCCCCCTATGTAGTTAATGGGGAAACAAAATCCATTATAGGTTCATTAACGGATATCACCGAACGTAAAAAGTATGAAAGTCAGCTCAAGGAAAGCTTAAAGAGATATCATTATGTAACTAAAGCTACCAGAGATGCTATTTATGACTGGGATGCAGAAAATGATACCATCCACTGGGGAGATGGGCTAAACATCCTCTTTGGGTACAATCCTAAAGAGATGTATGATTCAGCTAACAACTGGATTACAAAAATTCACCCAGAAGATATTGATCAAGTTCAGGAAGAGTTGAAGTTCACGCTCAAAGATGAATCTATGAATCACTGGACTTATGAGTATCGCCTGAAAAAGGCAGAAGGTGATTATGCGCATGTTCGGGAAATCGGATATATAATCAGAAATGATGATGGAAAGGCTATACGAATGATTGGGACTATCCAAGATGTGACCGAAGAGGTAATCACAAAGAAAGAAATTCAGGCCTCCCTTTCCGAAAAAGAAACATTGCTTTCTGAAATCCATCACAGGGTAAAAAACAATCTTGCAGTCGTTTCAGGGATGATGCAGCTTCAGGCTTACGACACCGAAGACGCTGAACTTCAAGCCAAGTTATTTGACAGCGTAGTACGAATCAAAACAATGGCAACGGTTCATGAACTTCTTTATCAGTCACAAAGTTTTTCAAAACTCGAATTCTCTGATACCCTTCAAAAACTAGTAGAAAATATATCGGAGACGCTTAGAACAAAAGCGATCGTTGATGTTTCCATTGACTGTGAATCAATCAACCTAAACATTAATCAGGCTATTCCCGCTTCACTTATTGTGAATGAAGTAATGACGAATATCTATAAGCATGCCTTCAGAAACCTTGAAAAAGGTACTATCACATTCACACTTAAAGAAAGAGACAACAAAATAACAATCGCTATTGAAGATGACGGGCAGGGATTTCCCGAGGATTTTGATACAAACGTTAATACCTCTTTAGGTTTTCATCTTATACGTGTACTTAGTGAACAGATTGATGCTTCTTATACCTATGATGATAATAGCACAGGTACATTCTTTGAACTTACTTTTGAAAGGCAGGATAACACTGCAGTAGAAAATATCACCTAAATTATTGCAATTTATTAACGGGCACATCTGCTCCAAGTTCTTAACTTTTTGTCGCGAATATTCGCATAATTTTAAGCCGTTAGTTTTTGCTAAAAGGCTTTAGCACTTTATTCATGAAGACTTTAGAAACAAGCCAAATACTTGATAAAATACCTAACAGCATTTTTATAATAGAAGTGCATGATAATAGTAAGTTTAAAATCAATCATGTAAACGAAGCTCAGCTGACTTCTATCAATAAAAAGCGATCTGATATTGTTGGGAAGTTTATTCATGAAATTCTTCCGGAAAGACTTGCCAATTACACTTCCTCCATGTACCAACAATGTGTAGATAAGCGTGAGAGAATTTCCTACGAAGAACAAGTTGATTTACCGGATGAAGGTGAAAGGTATTTCTTGACTACCATCACCCCTATCGAAGATGAGGATAACAAAATAACTAGGCTTGTAGGTACTTCTGTTGAAATAACAGAGCAAAAAAAATCGGAACAGTCATTAAAGGAAAGTGAGGAAAAATACAGAGGATTTGTTCAAAATAGCAGCGAAGGCATCTACCTGTTCGAGTTTAGAGAACCTATCGATAGCTCCTTACCTGTTGATGAACAAAGAGAACTGATTTTTGAAAATGGTTACATATCGACCTGCAATTTGGTGATGGCAAATATGTACGGTTACAATGACATTGACTCATTAATTGGCAAAGATCTAAATGCTTTATGGGGGGCAATTGGTGAAGAAGAAAATATTGAGTATTTGACGAATATCATCGAATCAGGATATGATATTAAAGATGAACTAAGCGTTGAGGTAGACAAAGACGGGAATCCAAAATACTTTCTGAATAGCATCACTGGGGTAGTAGAAAATGGTTACCTAACCCGTGTATGGGCAACGCAAAAAGACATCACCTCAGAAAAGGTTTCTGAAAACAAGATTCAAGAGTCCTTAACTGAAAAAAATACTCTTCTTTCTGAAATTCACCACAGAGTTAAAAATAATTTGGCAGTAGTATCCGGAATGATGCAGCTGCAGGCTTTTGAATCGGATGATGATGAGCTAAAAGCAAAACTATATGATAGCGTGGTGCGCATAAAAACAATGGCCACCGTTCATGAGCTACTGTATCAATCGCAGAGCTTTTCACAACTTGAGTTTTCTGAAACGCTTCAAAAATTGGTTGAGAATATATCCGATACCCTTCAAACCTCAACTCCAATTGAAACAAACATTCATTGTAACCCATTGAAGCTTAATATTAATCAGGCTATTCCGGCTTCATTAATTGTGAATGAAGTTTTGACCAATATCTACAAGCATGCTTTCGATGGGCATGAACTTGGTAAAATCGATTTTGAGCTAACCGAAGAAAATGAACTGATAAGTATAAAGATTGAAGATAATGGTATTGGCTTTGAACCTGACTTTGTTGAAGGAGAAAGCAGCTCTCTTGGCTTACACCTAATCAGGCTACTGAGCGAGCAAATTGACGCTACCTACACTTATAAAAACCTGGAAGATAAACCAGGTGCTTATTTTGAAATCCAGTTTAAACGGAGTAACGAGATTTCAGGAATCGGTAGTGCAAATGTTAACTAAAGGTATAACATCTTTAGTTTTCGAGTAAAATAGGCAGATTACCAACCTGTAACAGTTCCGCTAACTTCTTTCCAACATAAGTATTATCTCTCCAGCCCATAAATTCGGTAGCATTTGGGCCATATGCCATTAAAGGAACAGGTGTACCGGTATGATAGCCTGTGGTCCAATAAATTTCCAAGGAATCTCCGTCCGCAGTTTGACGCTGTAGAGTCATCCCTCCTGTTTCGTGATCAGCAGTAACTACAACAAGGGTCTCGCCATCTTCCTGTGCAAAATCTAACGCTGCTTTAACCGCCGCATCAAAATCCTGAACTTCATTAATTACATAATCAGCACTGTTGCCATGCCCACCCCAGTCAATCTGACTTCCTTCAACCATGAGGAAAAAGCCCTTCTCATTTTTGTTTAATATCTCAAGTGCTTTAGAAGTCATAGCAGCTGTTGAAGGTTCACCTTCTGCCCTCTCTAAACCATCAGAAGCAAACAAACCAAGCAATTTATCTGAAGTTGAATTATTGAGATCATCAGCATTTAGCAGAACCTGATATCCTTTATCACTGAACTCAGAAATCAAATCTCTTGAATCCGATCGATCTTCAGAAGAAAAATACTCTACTCCTCCTCCTAACAATACTTCAACACCTGAATTTAAAAACTGAGCAGCTATCTCATCTTCCATACTTCTGCTTTCAACATGAGCAGCAAAGCTGGCGGGCGTTGCGTGGGTTATAGATGAAGTTGAGACAAGACCGGTGCTTAAACCTTTTTCCTCAGCAAGCTCAAGGATGGTCTTACAAGGCGTTTTATCAGGATTAACCCCTATGGCACCATTGTAAGTCTTCAGGCCGCAGGAATATGCTGTAGCCCCAGAAGCTGAGTCTGTGATTAAATTATCTGAAGAGTGTGTTTTAACAATCCCTGTTACCGGCATGGTTTGCACATGAAGAAGACCGTCCGAGCCAACCGTTGCATACTGACCAGATGTTAACTGTGCGATTCCTGTACCGTCTCCGATCAAAAAGATAATATTCTTTATAGTTTTACCTTCAACAAGAGGCAGTAACTCCGGAGTAGCTTCAGACTCTGCTACAGAAATATTCTCTGTAGGATTATTATCTGATGAATCTTGACAAGCTGTAGAAATTGATAGTATAAAAACTAACAGGAATAATCTTTTCATAGCACAATTTTTTATTCTTAAGATAAAAATTCAGATTTAAGCGAAGGTTATTATAACGTAAAATTAAGAAAGTGATATTTATGAAAACAACGCTTTAATCAATCCCCAAAAACCTTTTGCAGGCTTTAGAGAGTTTTGATTTCGCTTTGTTGCTTTCGTAATCCTTTCTGCTGGGATAGCAGGCTCTTGCCGCCCGTTATTATTACTATTCCGTTCCGACTTCTTAGGAGAAGTCTTTTTAGAAGATTTTGAGGAGGATGATTTATCATCTTTTTTCTGAGTGCTTTTCTTTTGAGATCCTTTCAGGATAACATCAACACTCTCGAGGTTCTCGACAATTTTGTTGGCTTTGGCAATATCTTTATCCGTTAATACTTCTGCTTCTTTCTTTTCCGGTTTTTTAGATTCAGCTTTCTTTGGGGATGGTTTCTTGCTTGCTTGCTTATTCGAGTCCTCTTCCTTTTTCTGAGGAGCTTTCTTGCGTACCGGCTTCGATTTAGTTTTCGAATTGCTTTTATCTCCGGGATCAGTAAGAATCTCGAGTTGATCTCCTACCTTATCCTGAATTGCTGAAAAGGCTCTCTTATCTTTCTTATTCACAAAAGTAATGGCGATACCTGTTTTATCGTAACGGCCTGTACGCCCTATTCTGTGCACATAATCTTCCACTTGTCTTGGTACGTCAAAGTTCACAATTAGTGAAATGTTATCAATATCAATCCCTCGGGCTAATACATCTGTTGCCACAATAACCGGGTATTTTCCACTTTTGAATTCATGAAGTGCCTTATTCCGTTCATCCTGATCTCTGTCTCCATGAATACTTCCAGCTTTAATGCCTTTCTTTTGAAGAAGTTTTTCAAGTTCATCAACTCCCCTCTTTGTAGCACAGAAAATAATGCAAGATTCCCAGTCAAGGTCGTCCAGAACATTTTGAATCAATCCAAGTTTCTCTTTCTGCTCAACAAAATAAGCTCGTTGAGATATGCTCCCTGATGGCTTCTCAATTGCAATCTCAATTTTCTCCGGATTGTTCATGAAATCATTAGCCAGCTTTTTAATTTGATCTGGCATGGTCGCAGAAAACAAAAGGGTTTGCCGCTCTTTTGGGAGTTTTTTAATGATCTTTGTTACATCCGGCAAAAATCCCATATCCAGCATCCGATCTGCTTCATCAAGAACCAGGAATTTTATATTGCTGAAATCAATATCCAGCACCTTAGTCTGATCAATAAGTCGGCCGGGAGTAGCCACAATAATGTCCACACCAGAACGAATGGCTTTGGCTTGCTGTGAAAAATCAGCCCCACCAATAACATTGGCAGATGAAATACCCGTGTGATAGCCTAAGGCAAAAATCTGCTCATCTATCTGCTGGGCAAGTTCTCGGGTTGGTGAGAGAATCAAAGCCTGTGTATGCTCTGAGGGATTCTCTAAAATCTGTTGAAGTATTGGAATTACAAATGCGCCTGTCTTACCTGTTCCTGTTTGGGCAGCCCCAATAATATCCTTCTTATCAAGTATGATCGGAATTGTTTGTTCTTGAATCGGAGTAGGTTCTGTGTAGCCAATATCTCTTAAGCCAGATTGTAGCTCGTCTTTGAAATCAAAATCGTTAAATGTCAATGGATTCGTCTGTAGTGAAACTTTTCATTATGTAACAATATACACAGATAAGCGATTATTTATTCCACTTTGCTATGATTTGCCCTATTTTATAATGATACCGAACCAAGATTAAATTTCTAAACATCAAAAAGTTACTTATGACACTTAATAAACTATTTCTAAGTGCCCTATTGAGCATATTAATGCTGACTACAGCTTGTAATCAGCCCCAAATGGGCACACCCAAAGCGGACCTTTCAACAAAACTTGACAGTGTGAGTTACGCACTCGGGTACCAAAATGGTACTTTTCTTAGCCGTGAAGGGATCACTGAATTAAATATGAATAATTATAATGCCGGAATTGGTGCAGGACTTTCTTCGGAAGATGGGTTACTCACTCAACAAGAAATTCAAGCAGTAACCAACAGCTACCTGCAGGAAATCACTGAGAAAATTAGCCAGGATAACCTAGATGAAGGGCAAGCTTTTCTTGAAGAGAATAAAACCAAGGAAGGAGTTATGGAAACAGAATCCGGCCTTCAGTATAAAGTAATTGAAGAAGGTGACGGAACTTCTCCTTCAGCACAAAGCACCGTTCGCGTTCATTATGTTGGCGAATTGCTTGACGGAACCATTTTTGATACAAGCAGAAAAGATGTAGCCCAGGCAAACGGACTTTATAACCCACAAAGAGAACCTTATAGTGGTGCTGAATTTCCTCTTAACCGTGTTATTCCCGGTTGGACAGAAGGTGTTCAGCTAATGAACGAAGGCGCGACTTATGAGTTCTATATTCCCTCAGAACTTGCTTATGGAAGCAGAGCTCCACAGGGCAGTAAAATTGGACCTAACGCTACGTTAATCTTTGAAGTGGAATTACTCGAAGTTAAATCCCCTGGCTCTTCAAACTAATATTCTGAAGATCTGTTTTGTTGATTAAGCCTGGCATTTAAAATAATGTCAGGCTTTTTTTATTACCCTTTATAAGATTTACTTAATGCTGATTAAGAATATCTAAGGGTTTTTAACTAAAACTATACCGATATTTATGAAAATAAATAAGGGGAAACGGCTATCAACCGCTCCCCCCTGATACGTTGGCTTTTTGGGGTACAATTTATTTTGGGGCTTAATATTAAATTGTAGCTTTTTGGTAATAATTTGTTCCGAGGAAGTTTAACCCCCTCTAAGGACCCCAAATTTTTTCCTTCAGACCACTTCTTCTTGATACAGATCTAAGTATTGTTTTACGTAAAACATCTTCATTTACAATGATAAGAGTGTTTTTACGGGCTCTTGTTACAGCAGTATAAAGAATCTCTTTCGAAAGCACTGAATTTACTCGATTTGAAAGAATTACTGCTACTTCGTCAAACTCCGAGCCCTGACTTTTGTGTATCGTAATAGCAAATGCTGGTTCGTAATCTTTAAGACGATTCGCTGAAAGACTTTGCCCTTCCTCTCCTTCAAATTCTATAACTCCGTTTTCTTTATCCGTATAAATTCCAATATCCCCATTTCTAATTCGTAGTAAAGCATCGTTTCGGGTAGCCATCACAATTCTGCCTTCATACCAGATTCTTCCGGCTAATATATTATGCTTCCTTTTAATGATACTCTCTACTTTCCCGTTTACTTGTTCAACTCCAAAAGGGCCTTTTCTAAGAGCACATAATATTTTCTTTTTGTTTGATGCACTCAGGCGTTGATCCTGAGGCTTCTTTTGGAACTCAGCGTGGTGGTTTACCGCATAGTCTCGGACTATAGTTTCCATATTTTCACTTGTCGGCTCCAGCCAGTTCAGGTCGGTAAGGTTGGAATCCTGAAGTATCTTTATAGCTAAATCGGGATTGGACTCATTTACAGCAGCAGCAAATTTTTGGATTCCACTGTTTTCTCCGAAGCGGTAGCTTTTTGTTAAAAAGACAATACAATCATTTATTGAAGGCTGATCCTTAACAATAGGTATATTTGTTCCCTGAATTTGGCTAATTGATTTAGCTATCCTGTCTGAGAAAGAGTTATCACCCCCGCAAATATCCCCCAGAATAGAACCTGCTTCAACAGAGGCCAACTGATCTTTATCTCCCAACACAATCAGCTTAGTATTTGAACCAATCGCGCGAATCAGGCGAACCCACATGTTCATATCCAGCATAGAAGCTTCGTCAATGATCACAAGGTCGTATGGGAGTGGGTTTTCTTCGTTGAATGAAAATGAGGCTCCCCTAAAATCTGACCCTAGTAATTTGTGAACTGTTTGGGCTGAATCCGGAATCTGTACTTCACCCTGCATTTTATCAGGTAAGTTATTTTTGCCAGCTTCGAGAGATTCTGCCAGCCTTCGTGCAGCTTTTCCGGTCGGAGCAGCTAAAGCAATTCTGAAATCTCCTTCAGGTTTGGATAACAGGTGTGCTGCGATAATATTTAGAACCGTGAATGTTTTGCCTGTTCCTGGTCCTCCGGAAACGACCACAATATCCTTCAAAAAGCTAAGCTGAACTGCTATATGCTGCCAATTGGTTTCAAAAAGATCTTCTGTAGGATTGAGTAGAGATTGCATGACCTTTTTCTCTATCTCAGAAATTTGGTTCGTTTTGGAAGATTTATGATTCAGCCAGTCACATAATTCTCCTTCAAAACTCCAAAATCGATGCAGATATAATCGACTTGATTCTAGAATCAGAGGTTGTAATTCTTTTCCATCGCTTACAATAGGACACTCTGCCAAAGATGTAATCCATTGTTTCTTAATGGAATCGGTGAGTTTTAGGTTCGATTTCTTGTCATTGAATAGCCATTCATCATCCCAATTAGCAAAATCAAGGCAGACGTGACCATTCTTTTGAGCGTAAATACAAGCAGCCGCAGCCCAAAGCACATCATCCTGAACCGACGGGTGTATTTCCAATAGAAAACGAACAAATTCGACTTCTACAGCCGAAATCACTTCTTTTTCACGCAAATCTTCAAGTCTGGTCAGTACGCTCATTCTACCCTCCCTGTACTGAAATATCGGTCCATCTTATCAATAAGCTTCTTATCTGGACGGTCGAAAAAGACTCCACTTCCCGGCTGGGTCACTTCTACTCCTCTTAAAAATAAATACAAGACCCCACCAAAGTGTTGATCATATTCATAACCCTTAATTCTGTTTCTAAGAAAGCGGTGGAGAGCTAGTGTGTAAATATGGTACTGAAGGTCATATCCAGCATCAGTAACCGCCTGAGCAAGTTTAGGAGAATCATAGTCAGAAGCCTCATGCCCCAGGTGATTCGATTTGTAATCCAGTATATAATACTTGCCTCTATAACAGAAGGTCAAATCAATGAAGCCCTTCATAAACCCGCTAAGAGATTGAGAAATTGATGAATCGGGTTCATTTGTTCTAATGAACTTCCACAGCTCCTGAGCATCAATACCCTCAACCGGAAAAAAGAACTCCATTTCTTTCAGAACTTCGGATTCTTTCAAGGCAGAAAGGGATAACTTAGGATCACCAAGATTATGGCTTAATGCATTTTTGACCCACTTTTTAACGGGTTCTTGCCAAATAGATTCAAACCCGTAATAATCCAGATTATCACCGATTACTTGTTCCAGCTTCTTGGGATTATCAAACCGAATATCTTCGAATATGTTATGCAAGCAAGTTCCGGCCCCGGCTCCTTTGGGAAACCCATATTTATTGAACTCAACAGTTTCTTCTTTTTGGGAGGTAAATAGCTCGTCATAGTCACGGCCAACTTCTCCATGTTCTTTGCCTTCTGCTAATGAAGAATAGCTAAGCATTCTTGGGTATAAAAGCGCGTCTTTTCGTTTAAATTCTCCCGCTTTTAAAGTTTCTGCTTTTGGACTTTTTTCTTTTGGGGTTGAATTCTTTGGAGTTTCTGAAGGCTTCCTCACTTCAATGTACTCACATTCATTAAGCCGACTCTTGATGAATCCATAATCTGCTTTTTGATCATTCCTAAAACCAGCTATGATACTCGCCAACGCTGAGTCATCCATTTTTTTATAGTCTGGCAGGAAAATATAACAAGCAGAAACCGAACGGGTTAGAGCAACATATGTCAGCCTAACCTCCTCTGCCTTTTCCTGATCTTCGGCTAAATCAGAAAATTCTTCTCTTTTTGGGTGAGTAATTCCCGCACTGATGTCAATGAAGTTTTCGCCTTCTTTGTGAAATTTGAGGAGATCGTTCTTTTTCTTAGCAGCTCCAGAATCCCATAAAAATGGACACAAAACAATTGGGTACTGCAACCCTTTTGCCGCATGTATAGTTGAAATTTGTATCAGGTTCTCGTCACTTTCCAGTCGCAGCTGTTCATCATCGGATTCTGTACCAGACTTATTCATCTTTTGATAGAACCACTTTAGTAGCGCCTTTCCCTCAATACGAAACTCTCGCTCTGCCTTAGCCAAGAGCTCCGATAAATGCATCAAGTTGGTGATTCTACGTTCTGCATCTTTTTGTAAGGCTAATGATTCCTGCACATCAAAAACAGAAAGCAATTGTTCTATCGAAGATTCAATCCCTCTCTTCTCCCATACTTGTTTGAGCTCAACAAATTTCTGAATAATCGCGGACCATTCAGGCTCATCATCCAATAATTCGTATAGTTTCTGAGCGTTAAAACCAAGCAATTCCGTTGCTAAAGCAGCTCTTACTCCAGGTTCATAACTTATCTTTTGAATGGCCTTTAATATCAAAAATAGCTCATCGGCTTCTTTTGACTCAAAAACACTACTCCGGGACTTCAATACACTTTTAAGCCCTTTATCGCGAAGTCTGGCTTGAATCTCTTCTCCTTCAAATCCTTTGCGCACTAAAATCGCAATGTCCTTCTCTGCAACACTCCGATCATTAATTGAATACTCTCCAGACAATAGCTCTAAAACTTCACCACACACCGCATCATACAGCTGATCTTTAAAAGCATCTTTTGAACCGGACTCTTCATTGTCGAAAGCAACGATCTGCATGGGGTTTACCAAGTTGCCCTTATTATCTAATATATATTGGTCATCAGATTTTTCATCAGGGAAATGAGCGGAATTAAAGGTGAGCCCATCAAATAGAAATGGGTTATCAGAAATCGTATAGAACTCATTAACACCCTCAATCATCCGCTTATTGGACCGGAAATTATTGCTCAAAGTATAAGACTGTGAATCATCGGCATCCTTTTTGGCATCCAGATACGTGAATATATCCGCTCCTCTAAAACCATAAATAGCCTGCTTAGGATCACCGATCATAAACAAAGCCGCATTCTCCCTTCCTTCATACATTTGGCGGAAGATGCTATACTGTGTAGGATCTGTATCCTGAAACTCATCCACTAAAGCCAGTGGGTAATTTTCTGAAAGTTTAGCACCTAATTTATTATCACTATTACTTCTTATGCCTGATTCAACTACTTCTAACAAATCATTGTAAGAAAGCAGGTTACCTGATTCCTTTTCAGCTTCAAACTGTCTCTTTATTTCTTTCGCTGCCTCCTTGATGAAGATGGGTTTCAGCATCTTTAATTGCTCTGTTATAGCAATAAATTCATCGACAATTCCAAAAAAATCAAAGTGCGGAACTTGGTAGGATTTCTTACTGCCCCGGTCTTCCATATAGCTTCCGAAACGTGATAATCGATCAGAAATAGAGATAGACGGCTTTGCTTGCTTTAGCCAGCTTTGCAGTATCTCCCAATCGGGCTGTCGTTTTGATTTTCTGAATGCATTCCCATCTAAATCACCATTAAAGTAAACATCTTCAAATGCTTCTTTCTCTTGTACCCAGGTAGCCTTTGCTTCTTCAAACTTTGACCTCCAATCATCCAAAAGTGAAAATAGCTCTTCCTTTGTTGGTTTCTCGGGAACCAGAGATGTATTAGGCCGATTAACAATTTCACTAACTATCGCTTTTAGTTCATCGGGTCCAAAGCCTTCATCCGTTAAATAATCCAGAATAATGTAAGCCTGTGGATCATCCTCAGCTTCTACAGTGAAATTTCGCCAGTAATCATCTACACAATCCTGAAGGAGCTCCGATTCATCCGTCAACAGCTCAAAATCTGGAGAAACACCGAACTGTAAGCTAAATTCTGTGAGAATACGACTACAAAACCCATGAATCGTGAATACGGCAGCCTCATCGAACAAGTCAACAGCGTTACGCAGCCTTGATGATGCTTCCGGATAATCTTTTTGCAGGAGCTTTTTTAGAAAGGGATCTTTTCCGGGCTCCCCTGACTCAACCGCATTTAATGATTCCTTTAATCTGTTTCTCAAACGAAGCTTCAGCTCTGCGGTAGCCGCTTCCGTGTAGGTCATTACAAGGATTTGGGATGGATCTAATCCCTTCTCCAAAACCGCCCTCACATATAATGAAGTAATATTGAAGGTCTTACCCGTGCCCGCACTTGCCTCTACAAGGCTTATTCCCGACAGAGGAGCATCAAATACGTCTAAAGGTCTACTCATGCTCCATCTCCGCCTATTGCCTCTAAAAATGGAACCCAAAAGCGAAGACCCTTTTGCTGGAAAGCTTCGATCTCTATAGGATTATAACCCCGCCAGAGTAAAGCATTGAAATAATCTCCGGACTCTCCGTATTGATTAAATTTTGTCACCTGCCATTGAGATTCGGCTTTGGATTTTGCCTTTTCCAGATCGCTGCCATCTGAAAAGGTTTTTGCAAAGGATTGGGATGAGGCAGGAAAAAAAGCTGCTTTGTTTAATATTGGCTCATTTGAGAAAAACCACTTTAAATAGTCATTAAGAGGATTTTTATAAATATTCTCTGAAGGTATTTCAAGGATATCAACACTATCATCATCTTTCGAGAGGAATATACTTTTGGTAATCGGAGTTCCATTACTCAACAGTAAAAGATGTTTTAACCAGTGGCCAACCTCATGCTTCTCCCTTCGTTTGCCAACACGATAGGTAACCAATACGTCGTCATAAATTCCGTTGATGATTCCAAGAATCTCTGCTCCTTCAAAATTTATACGAATATCTTCCTTACGCTCCTCTTCGTTTGTCAGATTCTCCAGGCTGTTTACTAACTCTTGAATATTCTCTTTTTCGACTTGAAATGACTTCTTCCCTTGAAGTTTTTGGGGAATTAAAGCAGCAGCTGATGCAAAGTTAAATACTTGGTTTATGGGGTGATCATTTGCCAGTGCATCGAATAAATAGTCGTCCAGTTTATACCGATCTAAGCCCTGCAATTTAAACTGCTCTCGATCAATAACTTCATTAAATGAGTTATAATTCTTAATGTTTAATTCATTCTGCAATAGATACTTAGAAGGATGACTGAAATAATTTATTATATCTGATATATGAACTATATCAGTTGTGTTATGTGAATCTGAGCTCCATGCTCCATCTGTAAAAAGGATAGGATGATCCTGACTCTCCAACTGCATTTTTTGGGCGAGATTGAGGTTAGAATCCGAGTAAGACTTCAACCCCTTTCCATCAAAATATTTTTTATTGAATGGATGTAAACTATGGCGAATAATTCCCTTCCCTTCCTCTCCCTTTGTATCGAGTAATTGCTGAATCAAAATGGAAGGTAATCGCTCCGAATCAGACCGCTGATCTTGCCCCTTATAGCTTAGGTGTAGATGAGTCTCAGCAGCCTGCAGGGTTTCCAGAAATAAATAGGAATCGTCTTCTTTCAAGATTCGGTCACCTGGTTTCGGCTGGGCATAGATGAGATCGAATTCAGGCCGAACTGCCTTTCTTGGAAAAACACCCTCATTAATGCCCAACATCGCGATAAATTTAAACGGGACTGAACGATATGGGATGTAGGAACTTACCGTTACTCCCTGACCAAAACGTCCGGAACTTGAATCATGAGACTTTAGCTGTGAAGTAAGCCAATCTTTAATAAGGTCAAAATTAACTTTTGGGTTCTCCTCTGTGAACTCCATTTGCCGACGAAGCTTATCAAGTAACTTCCTTAGTGAAGCGCTAGCAGCTTCTTTACCATCTGATTGACCTACAAAAGTATCTACTAATGACTCTGTAAATTCAATCCATTCTGAGGGAGTTTTACTCGATTCTGATCTATTCTTAGCGTCCTTTAACGCGTGAATGAATTGTGAAAAATTAGCTGTTAGTTCAGCATCATCAGAGGACGATAATTCACCAAAAGGAACCAACCCGTTATATACTCCCAGGGAACCTGATTGCATCATAAACCCTGAAATCAGTTGGTTTAACCCTTTTCGCCAGCTATACTGCTCGTTGAATTCTTCGCCTAACGAGCGATGAACTCTATTGACGAGTATCCAATCTTCCAATAAGTCTAGATGGTCATCGGTAAGTTTAAATTTCGATTTAACAGGCTCGAGGTTGAGTAACTGTAAAACTGCGGTGGCTTTGAATGATGAACTTAAGAGCTCAAGAAGTTCCGAAATCGTGTATTCTGCTGATTGGTAGTTCTTTCCAGAAAGTTGAGAAACCGGCAAAACTGGTTCTTCCTCGTTAAATACGGTTTCCAAAATACCAGCATACTCTTCTGCATCTGGCACCATAGCGAGTATATCGCTAGCCTTGGCATCATGATGTTCATCAAGAAAGCTTAGGATTTCATTCTTCAATACCTCCACTTCCCTGCGATTATTATGACAGGAATGAATTGCTATCTCAGGTAATACATTTCTTTCACTTGCCAATAGTTCTTCCTGCGAAAAAGGCAATTGAGCATTATTCAAAATGCTTTTTAATAAATTCAATTGTTCAGATGCCGGCTTGCTCCAGTTTAAAACAAGGTTTTCAATTTCTGAATGTGGTTGAACATCCTGAACAGATTTAGTGAAGTATTGAAGCTCGATTTGGGAGGAAAGATTAGAAATCACTTCCAGAAAGGGCTTTGAAGTTTGTGAAAGCCCAAAAACATACAATTGCTTGGGGATATGATCCCAAATTTCGTTATCAGGGTCTTGCAACCAATTCAGTAGCTCGGCATAAGCTTGTGATCTTCTGGGGATATCTCTTGTTTTTTCCGATTGGTTCCAAGCTTGATTCAAACTTCGCCAGATAGATAGCTGCCACTTTTCATCTTTATGCTTGGTAGCAAGTTTCCCATGAACCCAATTCTCCATCATATCGGGTCTATAAACCTGATATTGATCAAAATTATCAGCCAACTGATTACTTAGCTGAAATAGCCGTTTGCTGTCGCCTTCAGTATTTCCAAAAGAAGGCAGTTGCTTCAATAATGCAGCGTTAGTTGTCAGCTGCTTAAAAATAGCCCACTGCATAGCCTGAAGGTCACTGGGAAGTACTTTAGGCACCTCATCATGTTTAAGCCGATAGAGAAGCCATATGAACTCCGATGGAAATATAAACTTCAGATTCCCGGCAATACCCTGATCCTTGGCTAACTGTAGGGAAAGCCATTCTTTAATCTCATTATTCTGAACTATCACCCATTGCTGAGTCAGCGGATTTGCACTATCAGGTGCAAAGATTTCTGACAAGTGATTAGATAGAAGCCGTAATGAATGTGATTGATAAATATTGAACATAGTGCCTTTATTCTGAGGCACATAATAAGAAAAGCATAGAGTTTTAAAAGCCCCTTTTATCGATTATTAAGCTTTTTAATCGCACTTTTAAGAATAGCATTAACAATGGATGAATATGAAGTTTCCCGATTGTCAGCGATATCCTTAATTCCATCTACTACAGGCTCTTCGAGGTAGTAACTAGCTGTTGTTTTAGAAACCTTGGTGAAATTTTGATCATGCTCCTCCTTGTCCTGCTTCTCATCAGAAGGAGTAATAAAATCAAAAGACGCATGTCTCCGCGTGCTATATGCTAGCGGATTATGCCCAAGGCTCTTTTTCTTACTCATTGTTTAATGGCCGTTTTTTATTTCTTTAGCTAATGCGAAGTAATCTTGTGCACCCGCACTATTTCCGTCATACTCAAAAATAGTTTTATGGTGACTAGGAGCCTCAGCAAGCGCAACGTTATCACGAATAATCGTTTTAAATACTTTTGGTCCAAAGTAATCTTTAATATGTCCTACAACCTCTTTGTTGAGGTTTTTCCGGCTATCGTAAAGGGTACAAATTATCCCACCAACTTCGAGCTTATTGTTCAGTCGTTGTTGTACAACTTTTACTAAATCAAGAAGCTTTGACAAACCGTGCAGGGCAAGGTATTCAGACTGCAGCACAATGAAGATATCTTCAACAGCAGTAAATGCATTCAATGTTAACAGACCAAGGTTGGGCGGGCAATCAATCAACACATAGTCATAATCGTAATCATCCAGCTGCAAAATTAAGTTCTTAAGTAATCCCTCCCGAGCAGGTTCGCTAGCCAGTTCGAGCTCAGCACCTGATAGTTCCAGAGATGAAGGAATAAAGTCAAAACCATTGTGTTCAATAATCATTTCTTCCACGCTGGCAGTACCTCTTAGTGCGTGGTAAACTGTCTTTTCAAGCCTATGAGAATGCGTTCTTAGCGAGTAAGTTAAATTTGCCTGAGGATCCAGGTCAATCAATAGAACTTTTTTACCTAATTTGGCAAGTCCTGCCCCAAGATTAATGGTTGTTGTTGTTTTACCAACCCCACCCTTTTGATTAGTTAATGCAATTGTCTTCATAATATATCTAAGCCGTGATAATTCTTTTTACTTAGAGAGTAATAATTTGCCCTTTTGTTACAATAATATTAGTTCGGCGGATTGTCCAATAGAACTTTTTAATTGTCATAAAGAGCAAAAAGAAACTATTTCATTTATTTTTATCTCTTATCTTAAATGTACCAATAATGAAGATAGATATAATGAGATTTTTTAGCCGAAAACTAATTAAGCCAGAAGACCTAAATGCCCACGGCACCCTTTTTGGAGGTTCCGTTTTAAGCTGGGTTGATGAGGAAGCAGCGATATATGTTTTATGTCAACTTGGGAAAGGTAATATCGTTACTAAGTACATGTCGGAAATCAATTTCGTAAATTCAGCTAAACTGGGTGAAGTTATTGAGATTGGTATGGAAACTGTTAAGTTTGGCAGGACTTCCATCACCGTTAAGTGCGTGGTTAGGAATAAGTTTGATAAAGACACTATTATAAGTATTGATGAGATTGTTTTTGTTCACCTTGACGAATTCGGTAAACCTACCCCTCATCATATTACTGAACCTGCAAATGATTAAAGACTAGATTGAGTAAGAAAGACAAATTAGTAGATTTTTCGAGCCTGAATGAAATGTTGTATGGTGAGGAAAAGTATATTCAGGAATTTGCAGAAGCTGCGATTAGTTCATTTCAGGAATTTTCGGAAAACTATAAGAAGTTTTTACTACAACGGGATGAAACAAACTTCAGAAAAGCGGGACATAAAATTAAGCCGGTAACCCAGATGCTTGGAGTTGAACAGATACTGGATGAATACGAGCACGCAAAAACGCTTATTTGGGATGAAGGACCTCAGGAAGAGTTAGAAAAGTCTGCTGATAAGGTTCAAAGCATTTGCTCAGATGTTGTCAAAGAATTAGAAGAAAAACTTTAGATACATATACCTAATGAGCGTATTAGTCACTGGTGGAGCGGGTTATATTGGAAGTCATACCGTACTGGAGTTATTAAATGAAGGCCAGGATGTGATTGTTGTTGACAATCTTTCAAATAGCAGCTATGAAGCATTAAAAAGAGTTCAGAAAATCACGGATAAAGAACTCACGTTCTACGAAGAAGATTTACTCAATAAAGCAGCACTTGATAAGATTTTCACAACACACAACATTGATTCTGTTATACATTTTGCTGGATTTAAGGCTGTGGGTGAATCTGTATCAAAACCGCTAAAGTATTACGATAATAATATTACCAGTACGCTTTATTTGTGTGAACTCATGAAAAAGCATGGTGTTCGAAATATTGTTTTTTCATCTTCAGCCACAGTTTACGGAGATCCTCACGAGGTTCCGATAACTGAAGATTTTCCTCTTTCAGCAACAAACCCTTACGGTCGTACAAAGCTTTTTATTGAATACATTCTAAAAGACCTTCACATTGCCGACGATTCCTGGAATATTGCTCTTTTAAGATATTTCAATCCCGTTGGCGCTCATAAGAGTGGCTTGATTGGTGAAGATCCCAATGACATTCCAAACAACTTAATGCCCTATGTATCTCAGGTAGCAGTTGGAAAACTAAAGGAGCTTTCGATTTTTGGGGATGACTACCCTACTGCTGATGGCACCGGTGTTCGCGACTATATCCATGTTGTTGATCTCGCAATTGGGCATCTAAAAGCACTTCAAAAATTAAATACCAATCCGGGGCTAGTCGTATATAACCTTGGAACAGGAGCCGGCTCAAGTGTATTAGATATGGTTAAAGCATTTGAAAATGCATCAGGGAAAAAAGTGCCTTACAAAATTGCGCCAAGAAGACCCGGCGATATCGCTGCTTGCTACGCTAATCCTTCGAAAGCAGAAAAAGAACTTGGATGGACAGCAAAACGTGGAATTGAAGAAATGTGCAGGGATGCCTGGAAATGGCAATCTGAGAACCCAAACGGTTATAAATAATTATCGAATCTACTTTGTTATTTACCCTTTTGTAGTCTTATCTTTAAATCTGTTCGAAAGCCAAAGTGGCGGAATTGGTAGACGCGCGCGACTCAAAATCGCGTTTCTTCGGAAGTGAGGGTTCGAGTCCCTCCTTTGGTACAAAGCCCTCAAATTTTTTTGAGGGCTTTTTTTTTGGCCATTACGTCCGATAACAAGCTTATCACTCGCAATCCTGATGAATATTATAGATTTATAATAAATCTGTAACACGTATAGGGTGCGTACACTCTTGTAAACAAAAAAGAATCAAGGAAGGAGCAATATGGTCAAGTATTTAATTTTCTGCGTATGCGTAGCAGCAGGATATATTGTTTATAGTAATTTCCCTATTAATCACGGTCCTGGTATAACTGCGAAAGAAGAACCCAAGATAAAAAGTCTAACCTGGCAAGAACCCTTCTCATTTAAGGGAGCAACACTAATTCCCAAAAAAGTTATTGAAGCTGAAGTTAGAGTTATAAAAAGAAAACGTTATTTCTTTGACGGTTTCTCAAGGTATTCTCCGGTGGATGCTATTGTAGGCTGGAATGTGTTATCAGACGAAAGAAATCTGGACTACATTTACTACCAAATGGATAACCGGGAGTTTGAAGTGGATCTAACACGCCCGCCAGTTGAATTACAAACCATTTATATGGAAAGTGATTTATGGCACTTAATTCCTTCAACTGCTAAAATTGATGAAAATTTAAAGAAGCTTCGTGATGGTCACATCATTAATATAAAAGGCCTTTTAGTTGATGTAGAGCACGATACAGGCTTCAATTATACCACAGAAACACAGCTGTCTAAAAGTAAAAATGAAAAAGGATATGCCCTTTGGATCGAGGAAATAGATATCAGATAACAAATATAAAGTTTCTGTTGATTGTATTACCCCCAAAAATTATTTTCTTTATGCAAACACGGAGGGTATAACTCTTTGTGAGTTAAACATTAAAGTAAATCGGGTACATATGTCAGCGAAGCAAAAGGGTACAGTTAAATGGTTCCATAACACAAAAGGTTATGGCTTTATTAGTACAGAAACTGGTGAGGATGCATTTGTTCACTATTCTGAAATTCAGGCAGATGGTTTTAAAAAGTTACGACGAGGTGAAGAAGTGGAATTTTTATTAGATCAAGGTGATAAGGGCTTGCACGCTAAAGAAGTTGTATCTCTCAATCCTGTTGAAGATCAGGTAGATTAAATGGCTTGGCTTAAAGATGCCTATTTAGATTTAGTTGTTCTTGTTTTCATTTGTGTATTCGCGTTCTACACTAACAATATAATTGAAGTAATACTTTGGGTTTACACCGGTCTTCTGCTATTGAGTAAAGTGCTGGTGTTTTTCATGCCCTCTCTTAATCGGAAAGCTAATCAGTCAGAAGCTCCCCCACTTTTCTATCATATAGTCTATGCACTAACAGTAGCTATATTTATTTATATTGCTAAGTATTACCTAGCTGGTGCATGGTTAGTTATTTGGATTGAATCCATGTTTAGCTCATCATCAACTAAGAAAAAATAATTTTAATCTATTACTGCCATTCCTTGAAGTTTAAGGCGTTACTATTTTTCTCTGCATTATTTCTTTTTTCTTTTATGAATTTGAATGACTCGCTTGCCCAGAAGCAGGATCCCAGGGAGATGTTCTATTTCTTAGGAGGCTATTCTTTCAACTCGGTTAAGTTTTTAGGGAAGACTGAAAATTCCGAAACACAAATTTTATCTCTTGGCTACCAAAAAGAGATTAAAGAATATGGAAATGGTAAAATACTTTGGTACACCGTAGACTTCATACCTTATATCCATTTCTTGTATCCTAAAAAAGATGATGGAAATAGGATAGCTACTAGAAGAGGATTCGGTGTTTCACCTTTTGGGTTCTCACTTACGCAGGCTAATCCTAAAAAACTTTCTCCTTTTATAAAAACATCTGGTGGCTTTGTTTATATGGAGAATGAGTTTCCTACCGATAACGCCAAAAAGCTTAATTTCACTTTCGACATAACTTTAGGTGCGGATTTAAAGTTTAGCTCTTTTGGAATGATCTCGTTTGGATATAAATTTCATCATATTTCAAACGCAGAAACCGGGTCGCAGAATCCGGGTCTGGATTCAAACTTCTTATTTCTCAAATTTTCAATTTAATATTACTGTTATGAGCTTGAAAGCAACTATACACACATCAAAAGGCGAAATTAACGTACAACTATTTTCAGAACGTGCTCCAAAAACGGTCGCTAATTTTGTAAACCTTGCAACTAGAGGGTTCTTCGATAATTTAAAATTTCACCGTGTTATAGATAATTTCATGGTTCAAGGCGGGTGCCCGAATGGAGATGGAAGAGGCGGTCCGGGATACCGCTTTGAAGACGAATTCCATGAAGAACTTATACATAACGAACCCGGCAAACTTTCCATGGCTAATGCCGGACCTGACACAAACGGAAGTCAGTTTTTTATTACCCACGTTGAAACACCATGGCTAGATGGGAAGCATGCCGTTTTTGGAGAAGTTGAGTCTGATTCAGATCAGCAAATCGTAAATGATATATCCCAAGGAGATCAAATAGAGTCAATCGCTATAGAAGGCGAATATGAGGAGTTACTTCGCAAAATAGATCAGGTTAAATATTGGAATGAAACGCTTGATGAACAATTCTCAAATCTTAAACCTGCGGCTGTCTGATGATTTGAATGGGTAAAATTTAGTAACATTTTCCATAGTCGCTTCGTAGAGAGCCTTAAATTTACACTCCAATTTATCACTCTATTATGAAGCGACTTTTATCTTTTCTGACTTTCCTTGTTACCATTGCTGTTTTATCCGGCTCAGTAGTTGCTCAAGACTACGATGACATCAGTGAAGAAGAACTTAAATATAGAAAATGGAGAGTAACCCTCTTCCCTCCTCTTAGTACCAATGGCATAAAAGCACCGGAGTACACTGCGCGTTATTCCATAAACATTATAGGTGGTTATCATGGTGGCTTAGATGGTTTAGAAATAGGAGGATTAGTAAACTACACCAAATTCTATTCGAATGGATTCCAAATAGCCGGTCTTGCAAACGCTTCTGGGGGGAATATAGCAGGGTTTAATGTTGCAGGAGGTGCTAATATTTCTAAAGGTGATATGTCAGGAATTCAAGTTGCCGGGTTTGGTAATATTGCTGGTGAAGATCTAGAGGGAATCCAAGCTGCAGGACTTTTCAACATAGCAGGTAACAATTCAAGCGGACTACAGTTTGCAGGTATTGGCAATATTGCTAAAGATGATATTGAAGGTCTGCAAGGAGCAGGTATTGTTAACGCAGCTTGGGGAGACATTTCAGGTTTGCAAGCTGCAGGGGTTGCAAATATTGCTCGTAACAACGTCGAAGGATTACAGGCAGCAAGTGTACTGAATTTTGCTGGTTCTGATATCTCAGGACTACAAGCAGCCGGAGCAGCTAATGTAGCTTTTGGAAATATTGAAGGACTTATGGCAACAGGTGGTGTAAATATTGCACTAGAAGACGCTAGCGGTCTTTTCGCTGCCGGGCTTTTAAATATTGCTAATAATGTTGAAGGTCTTGCTGCTGCGGGTGTTGCAAATATTGGGAACAACCTAACCGGACTTCAGTTTGCAGGTGTTTTAAATGCTTCTCAAAAATCTACCGGAGTGCAAGTTGGCCTTATCAATATTGCACAAGAATTTGAAGGTGTCCCGATTGGCTTATTTAGTATATATGGCAACGGACGTCAAAATGTGGATATGAGATTCTCAGATGCTGGGTTTACTGACTTTGGGTTTACATCAGGTACCTACAGAGTATATAACACTGCAATTTTTGGATATAATACTTTATTAGACAGAGATGTTTATCGGGTAGGTTTAGCCGTTGGGCTTGAAAAAAAGATCAGTGATTCCTTCGAAAACTGGAGCAATGAAACCATGTATGTAAATCAGGAATTTTCGCTCACACATCAGTTTGAAGAAAAATGGTCGTCTAAACTAAACCTCATTTACTCCTACAAATTCTTAGTTGGTAAAAGATTCGGAAGCGGCTTTTCCCTTTATGGTGGACCTACATTTAATGCACAAGTTACAAGAGTTCCTGGAGCTGCGGACTATACCTGGTATAGCATTTGGTCGCCAGACAGGAAAGGCAGGCAGTATAGATTCTGGGTTGGGTTTACAGCCGGTGTAAGGCTGTTCAAGCAAAAGACTGTTCCTGCATTGAAGGACTCCTTTCAAAACTGGGACATTAATTGGGATTAAATATCCTTTGGAGTTAATCTTTTAGTAAGAATTATTTATTTCATTAAATCTAAACTTAAACCAAGTTCGTAGTGTTAGTAACTTAAAAGTTAAACTAACGAAAAATTTAGATTATGAAATATGCAGCTATATTTGGTGCTTTGCTAACGGCTCTTGCTCTGTTACTTTTGTTTGCTGGAAATAAACCTTCTACCCACGTTCACGATGAGGACACATCGGTAGCTATAGAAAGCATAGCTGTTCAAGATACTCTTAAAGAAGGCGAGTATCCTTTTCAAAGAACGGAGACAGAATGGAAGTCAATTCTCACTTCTAAGGAATATAGAATCCTTAGAGAAAAAGGTACTGAATTTCCGTATGTCAACGAATATCACGACTTAAAGGAAGATGGTATTTATGTATGCGGAGGTTGTGGGCAAAAGCTATACAGCTCCGAACACAAGTATGATAGTGGAACAGGCTGGCCAAGCTTTTGGAAACCTTTAGCAGACTCTCTTGTAGGTGAAAAACCTGATAATAGTATGTTTATGACTCGAACTGAAATCGTATGCTCGAATTGTGGAAGTCACCTAGGTCATGTTTTTGATGATGGCCCTAACCCTACTGGTTTAAGATATTGCATGAATACAGCAGCATTGGATTTTATACCTAAAGCAGAAGTGGCTACTAATTGAAATTAGTGTGTTGTAAATCAGGGTAACAATTTGGATTATAAGGCGTCTCACAAGGACGCCTTTTTTATTTAATCACTAACTACCCTGCAATGAGCTCTAAAGCACAAATACTTCATGAAGCACACTTCAGCCCAAAGATAAAAAATTACATCTTGTGGTACGGAGTCCTAATTTGTACAATCACATTTATATTAATTCCACTCATTCCTTTTTGGTTGCTGTTTGGTTCCTTCTACCTTAAGAGATACTACGAGCTTTTAGAATGTGAGCTTACCACACGTTCTCTAAGATTTAAGAAAGGATATATCTTCCATACCGAAAGAACGATTCCTTTAGATAAAATTCAGGACTTAACTTTCAAGGAAGGACCTATGCTGAAATATTTTGGGCTGAGCATTTTAAGGGTTGAAACGGCTGGCAGCTCTGCTCAGGGTGGTCCTGACTTATCGTTAATCGGAGTTGTTGATGCTTTTGAGTTCAGAAGCCTGGTGCTCGATCAAAGAGATGTAGTTACAGAAAATCGCGGAGCTTCATCTCCTACAAATGAATCTGAGGCTACAGTAGAAATTTTAAAAGACATCCGGAATTCTTTATCACGAATAGAAAATCATTTGACCAAATAATCAACGAATAGCTCTTAAATGCAACAACTCAGCTTCGATCATTACACTATAAAAGTAAACGACCTAGCCAAGAGTGTTAACTTTTATAAGACCGTTTTGGGATTAGCTGAAATTACCAACCGTACGAAGAAGCCACATATTCGTTGGCTTTCTCTTGGCTCTGGGGAACTACACATAGTTGAACGAGGCTCTACTATGATTCATACAGATATTGGAGTTCACATGGCTTTAAAGCTTAAAGACTTTGAGGCTTTTTTGTCTCACATGGAAACTCATTCCATAGCTCCTCATAATTCTAAGGGAAAGCCAAACTCAATAACTACCCGGGCAGATGGAATAAGACAGGTATATTTCCAAGATCCGGATGGCTATTGGATTGAGGTGAATGAAGCTCTGATAAGTAAGCCTTAGCTATTCGTAAACTCTCACGTAGTCAATTTCAAAAACCGCTGGGAATATTTCATCGTTAACGCCTTGAGAACCACCCCAATCACCACCTACCGCGGTGTTAAGCAAGAAATAGTGAGGCTTATCAAAAGGCCAATTTGCCTGAGTTGGATTTTCTGGTTTATTAAACCGGAAAATGATGTTTGTAGTATCTTCTACATAAAACTTCAGGTAGTCTTCTCTCCATAATATCCCAAATGTATGAAACTCTTCTTCAATCTGAGGAAGTTCTACCGGGCCTGAACCTACGGCTGTACCATCTCTGTGGTTATTTTTATCACTATGAATAGTAGCATAAAACGTATTCGGGTTATAGCTGACATATTCCATGATGTCAATTTCACCACACATTGGCCATCCATGTTCTCCGGTACGTATACTATTCCCAAGCATCCAGATAGCGGGCCAAATACCATTCCCTTTGAAATCCGGGATTTTTGCGCGGACTTCCATCCTTCCATATAAGAAACTATCTACCGAATTAAGGCGTGCCGAAGTGTAATCCCCAGCCTTTTGTCCGGGTCCTACCTTCTTGGCAATAATTTTGAGTGTTCCATCGCTTACCTCAGTATTATTCCTGGCAGTATATTCCTGCCATTCATTATTTCCCCAACCACCGGCTCCGGTTTGTGGGGTCCATTCATCATAATCCAATCGATCACCGTCAAATTCATCACTCCACTTAAGGACTTCATTATCAGCTTTTGTGGGGCCTTCCTCTTTACAGCCCAAAAGCAGAAGTGGAGTCAATGCAAATAGTAAAAACAGCTTTAATTTATTCTCTTTCATCATAGTCGTATTTTTTAATTCTCTTGAAGTTGCCAAACCCGAACATAGTCAATGTCCATGGTGGCAGGGAAAATAGTGTCATCAACGCCTTCGAGGCCTCCCCAATCTCCTCCAACAGCGATATTCAATAAAAAGTAAAAGGGTTTATCAAATGGCCAGTTATTTTGATTGTAATTCTCAGGCCGCTCAAAAGATAACTTAATATTATCAATCTCATCTATATAGAAGTGAAGTACATCTTCCTCCCATAAAATACCATAATTGTGGAATTCCTCTTCTATAGTTGGTAATGCAACAAAATCTGAACTCACTTGTGTTCCGTCTCTGTGGTTATTGGCTACACTATGAATACTAAAAACAACCGAGTCCGGATTGTAACTTACATATTCCATAATATCGATTTCACCAGAGTTAGGCCACCCAATCTCCCCAATATTCTCTCCCAACATCCATATAGCGGGCCAGATACCTTCTCCTTTATAATCAGGAATTTTTGCACGCACTTCCATTCTGCCATAAGTAAAAGACTCTTTACTGTTCATTCTTGCAGAAGTATAATCCCCAACTTGCTGTCCTTCACCCTCAAGCTTCGCTGTAATATGAAGTTGGCCATTACTAACTGTTGCATTGCCGTGGTCGAGAGGTTTGTAGTCTTGCCACTCATTGTTACCCCAGCCATGATCACCGGTTTCAAAACCCCATTTTGAGGTGTCAATTGAACTGCCCTCAAATTCATCACTCCAAACCAACTCAGCATCTTGCCATCTATTATCGCTTGACTGCTCTGAACATCCCACATAAAACAGTGCTAATGACAGACAGATTGATGTAGTAGTAATTTTTCTCATTGGTTTTATCTTTTTGGGATTGATTTCGGTCTAATTCTGGGTTTTATGGTCGAACAGACAAATCATTTTAACCCAACTTTTAAACTTTATCAATTGAGAAGAATTTTCACGAGATATCGCAGTTCTCATTTTTCTAACTTAGATATATGAATATTTCAATAATTGGTGCAGGATTGGGAGGATTGTCAGCCGCTTGCTTGTTAGCGGCTAGAGGTCATCAGGTATCCGTATTTGAGAAGAATAGCAACGTTGGTGGCAAGATGAATATCTCCGAGACTGAAGGATACCGCTTCGATACCGGGCCAAGCTTACTCACCATGCCTTTTATCCTTGAGAAGCTTTTTAAAGAATGTGGGGTTGATCTGAGCGATTATTTGACTCTTCATCCTCTCGATCCCATTTGTAAGTATTTCTATCCTGATGGCACCATCTTTAATAATTACGAGGATAAATCAGCTACAATAAAAGAACTTGAATCAATAGCTCCTGAGGATGTAGAAGCCTACACGGAGTTTCTGAATTATTCAAAATCACTCTACCAAAAAACAGCCGACTCATTCATATTTAATCCACTATATAGTTTTGAAGACCTCAAAGAATTGGATCTTCTAAGCTTCTTCGGAATTGATGCTTTTACTACGGTCAGTAAGAGAGTTGACTCTAAATTTGAATCAATCTATCTGAGAAAATTCTTTAAAAGATTCACTACTTATAACGGCTCTTCTCCTTATCAGGCTCCCGCAACACTCAATGTAATTCCCCATGTAGAGATCAATCAGGGTGGATTTTATGTGAAAGGTGGTTTGTATAAAGTTGCGGAAGCTTTTGAAAAGCTAGCAATTTCCTTGAACGTAGACTTTACTTTTAATGCTGAAATTGATCGAATTATCGTTGACCAAAAATCCGCAAAAGGAATTGTTCTTAAAGATGGAAGTCATATTAAATCAGACCTGGTCATTTCAAATAGTGATGCCACCGAAACCTTATCGCACCTCATTCCCGACGGAAATATTTCAACCAAACGAAAGCAAAAAGCAGAAACTATAGAACCCTCGTGTTCTGGCTATGTACTTCTTCTTGGTGTAGATAAAAAGTATGAACAGCTAGTGCATCACAACATCTTTTTTTCTGAAGATTACGAGCGTGAATTCAAGCAGATCTTTCAAGAGAAAGTAATGCCCGATGATCCCACTATTTACATAGCTAATACCTCCTATTCAGATTCTAAGCACGCTCCTGAATGCCATTCCAATCTGTTTATTCTTGTGAATGCGCCTTATCTCTCCGATCATTATGACTGGAATTCAAATGATCAGAAATATGGCGATAAAATTATTCAGGCTTTGGAAGAGCGTGGATTAAATGAGCTTTCTAATCATATTAAAGTCAGGAAGCATATTACACCGAAAGATTTCTACGAAAAGTATCTATCCAACAAAGGAAGTATTTATGGAACTTCTTCCAATAATAAATTTTCAGCGTTTTTAAGACCCAGAAATAAGTCACGTGAAATTGATAAACTCTACTTTGTAGGCGGATCTACTCATCCGGGAGGTGGCATTCCTTTAGTAGTTCAGTCAGCTTTTAACGCCGTTAACTTGATTGACAGGTTCGAAGAAAGCTAAATGATATTATTCAGCTGCTTCTTTTTCTACATCTAAATTGATGACTTCAACATTATTGAGCTTGCCCTTGTCAATCTCAAACCGAATAAGGGTGCGCTGAGACTGAAACCCCTGTTTCCCGGCAGCTCCGGGATTCATATATAGCATTTTATTCAGATCCTGATCTCTTGAAATACGAAGGATGTGAGAGTGGCCGCAAATGAAAAGCTCCGGCGGATTCTTCTCCATTTCCTCTCGAATAGGAATGCAATATCTGCCCGGAATTCCTCCAATATGAGTCATCCATACCTTTAGTCCTTCCCGTTCGAAGCGCTGATGTAATGGATACTCCTTCCGAATATCTTGCCCATCAATGTTACCATAAACTCCAATAACAGGCGCTATTTTCTTAAGCTCTTCGGCAATTGAAATGCTGCCAAAATCTCCGGCATGCCAAATTTCTTCGCAGTCCTCAAAGTATTCGAATACCTGAGGATCCAGATAGTTATGTGTGTCTGAAATGAGCCCTATTTTGATCATACTTTTTGTATCATCTTACTTCTCTAATAAAGCGGAATAAGAAACTACTTTTTTAGATCTTGTTCCACATATTAATTAACCAAAGCAAAATTTTATTCATTCAGTGAAGAGTTTCAGCATCATTATTGTTACCTGGAATGCGCTTGAGCATCTCAAAAACTTCTTACCTTCAGTAAATAAAACTGAGTATCCTGATTTTGAAATTATTATTGCAGATAATGCTTCTTCAGACGGTTCTAAAGAATGGATAAAGTCTGCGTATCCAAATATCAAGATTGCTTCATTTGATCAAAACTACGGCTATTGCGGAGGAAATAACAGAGCTGTTCCCTTTGCGGAAAATGAAATTTTAGTATTCCTCAATAATGACGTTAAAGTAGAGAAAAACTGGCTTCATGGGTTAAACTCTGCTTTCAATGAGGATGAAATTGCTGCCGTACAACCTAAGTTAAGATCGCTGAACCAACCTGACTACTTCGAATATGCAGGAGCAGCTGGCGGCTTCATAGATAAATTTGGCTACACCTTTTGTCGGGGGCGAATTTTTGACGAGACCGAAAAGGACGAAGGGCAGTATAATGACTCCCCTAACCTATTCTGGGCATCCGGGGCAGCTTTAGCCATACAGAAAGATGTATTCTTGAGCACAGGTGGCTTTGACGAAGATTTTGAATTTCACATGGAAGAAATAGATCTATGCTGGAGGTTACAAAACCAAGGCTACAAAATTGGTTATGCCCCTGATAGCATCATTTATCACCTCGGTGGTGGATCACTTCCAATGGGTTCTCCCAGAAAAGTGTATTACAACTTCCGAAACAGCCTGTTCATGCTTTGGAAAAATTACAGTTCAAAAACCCTTATTACCAGATTTCTAATCCGCCTTGTTCTGGACGTGATTGCAGCATACAAAGCATTATTGACGGGAAAACCTAAAGAATGGTGGGCTATTGCCAGGGCTCATCTTCATTTTGGGTTGAACTTTTTAAATGTCCACAAAAAGCGTAAAAAACTTCAGAGTAAAAGAACCAACGGGGATAATCCTGAGACTATGTTAGACATCAGTCTCATTTGGCAGCATTTCTTCAAGGGCGTAAAGCACTTTCGAAATCTGAACTCTTAGTGGTATTTGATCAGATAATTAAATAGCAGATTAATGAATGTTGATCTAGAACAAATTATTGACAAGGCCCTTCCACATATTAAAAAATGGTGGTTTTCGGTTGTTTGCATTCCTTTTTGCTGGGTACTTGCCAATCAGTTTTGGATGGCTTTGAAATGGGAAATTACTTTTTCATGGATTTATGATTATCCGCTATTCCTATCTCCCTTCTTTTTTCTAATCGATAACTTCTTGCTCATTGTACATGAAGCAGGACATACTTTCTTAGGATTTTTTGGCTCCCGATTTATCACCATTCTTGGTGGCACTCTGTTTGAAATCATGCTCCCGTTCATGATTTTCATTTACGGCTGGTGGAACTACAGTCGGCTTGTTGCTCAAATTGGATTGTTACTTACCGCTTTCGCATGGATTGAATCTTCTGCCTATGCCGCAGATGCCTTTGCTCGTCGTATGCCTTTACTTGGGAACCTGCCCAAATCAGCACATGACTTTTATAACATGCTCAGTATGCATGGAATTTTGGACCATTACATGACCGTTGCCTGGACAATGTACTGGATTGGAATTATCACCTTGCTCCTCTTTTTCTTTTGGCCATTATTGGAGCGTAAGAAATATGATTACGTAAATATTAAAATGAATCTTTGACAGAATTCAATTTTTTACCTTGAGTTCTCAATTTTGAAGAAGCCATTTATTATCTTCGGCACAGATTAATCAAATCAATCCTCTATGATTCCCAAGGAAATTCTTAAGAAAATCCGGAAGCTTGAAATTCAAACCAAAGGCATAGTAAATAGCCTTTTTGGTGGCGAGTACCAATCCGCTTTTAAAGGCCGGGGTATGGAGTTTTCCGAGGTTAGAGCATATACCTATGGGGATGACATCCGGCAAATCGATTGGAATGTAACAGCGCGTACCGGAGACCCTTTCATAAAGATTTTTGAAGAAGAGCGAGAACAAACGTTGATGCTTTGCATTGATATTTCGCAGAGCGGCACTTTTGGCAGCCAGAATCAAAGTAAAATGGATTTGGCTATTGAACTTTGTGCAGTATTGGCTTTCAGTGCCATCAAGAACAGTGACAAGGTTGGCTTGGTTCTTTTCAGTGATCACATTGAAAAAGTAGTTCCTCCCAAAAAAGGTCGTACGCATGTGCTTCGTCTGATAAGGGAACTTTATACAACCAAACCGACTGGAACCGGTACTGATATTGCTGACGCCCTATCTTACATAAACAGGCTGCTAGATCGAAGAGCGATTGTTGTACTCGCATCAGATTTTCAGGATCATGAATTTGAGAAGCAACTCAGAATAACCAATCAAAAACATGATTTGGTTAGTATCATAATAAATGATCATTTAGAGGATGAATTGCCTGATATCGGACTCGTTAAAATAAGGGATGCCGAGACCGGTGCAGAAAAAATGATTGACACGTCAAGTCATAAAGTAAGAGAAGCTTATAGAAAACGGCGTATGCAGCAAAAAGCTTACATCAATGACAAGATGCTCAAAATGAAAATTGATGCTGTTGAAGTTCAGACCAATGAATCCTACGTGCAACCGCTTATGAACTTTTTCAAACGAAGGGGAAGTCGATACTAACAGCTTTTCAAAGCGCAGCTACCTGCTGTGCATCTTCTTTATCATCAATAGCACTGAGTTGGATTTGAAGCTTTTCAATATGCTTAGAAAAATCTTCGATTTCTTCAGAATCAATCGCCTTTGAAGGTGGAAGCTTAACGGTCAAAGGATTTACAGGCTGATTGTTTTTATAAATGCGATAATCTAAGTGAACACCCGTCACCCTCCCTGTTTTTCCAACATAGCCAATAACTTCACCTTGCTTGACTCTTTTCCCGGACTTGATCCCGTTCGCAAATCCATTTAAATGAAGGTAAGCAGTAGTATAAGTACCATTATGTCGAATCTTGACAATGTTTCCACTGGCTCCACGGTACTGAGCTTCAATAACTTCCCCCTCACCCACAGCTAAAACCGGAGTTCCCAGTGGGGCTGCATAATCTACTCCATAATGAGGAATACGCCTCTTAAGTACCGGGTGGAAACGGCTGTGACTAAAGTTCGAACTCACCCGCTGAGAATAAGTAAATGGTGCTTTAAGCAGAGCTTTTTGTACACCGTTACCTTCACTGTCGTAATAACCTGCGCGATCTTCGGTCTCATAGTAAAATGCGTCAAAAGTCTCTCCATTATTGGTAAACTCAGCCGCTACAATGAGACCGATGCCAAATGGCTTTCCATCCACAAATTCTTCTTCGTAGATCACCTTAAAATTATCTCCGGGATACAGTCGAAAGAAATCTATTTGCCAGGCGAAAATTTCACTAAGTCGATTTCCCAGCAGCGTGCTCTTATTATTATCCAAAAGGGTTTCATATAGGGATGACTTAATTATACCGTCAGCATGGGCTATTTGGGTTGTTACTTCTTTCTTACCGGAAGTAACCTCAATATCTTTATGCCAATCAAAAATAATGTAATTCAATGGATCAGCGTGCAACACTAGTCTTTGTGCTGTTTTAGATCCTTTATCACGATAAGCTATATAACGTTGGCCAGGTTTTAGGCGATTACTGCGGAAGATACCCTCAGACTTCTTATTGATTTCATAAATAGTCTGTGGTGATACATCCAGATCTCTTAAAATAATATAAAGGCTTTCATTTCTTTTTACCCGTCCTTCTTCTATATCAAGATTCATTCTGTTGAAACCGTATGAATCCAGCTCAGCTCCTTCCTCAATTTCATTTAAATTATCTAATGAAATTAACAATTTTGGAGCGGATTTATCCTCATTGAAACCTATCATTGAAATGAAAATCACTGCTAAACATAGCAATGCCGTTCCTATACCCAATTTTATACCTTTATTCACCATATGTAACTGTAGATTTAATAATGTTCAAAATAATAAGAATTAATAGGATACTTTCATAAAAGTCAGAACGATCATACTTTTGCTAAATATTTACAACTCATTGTTATATTTTCTAACCGTTAAGCTCACAAACTTTTTATTCTAAGTATTAATGATCAAGAATCCGCTAAGGCTCAGCGCTTTACGACTGTTTATATTGTTGGTTTCATGTTTATGTACTGTTCAGGTCTTCGCTCAAAAAGTAAATACCAGGGTAAGCACTGATTCGGTCACTATTGGTGAAGTTTTTGAATATGCCCTGACCATTCAGGTAGATCAGGAATACCAACGCATTTCATTTCCGGATACCAACTCTTTCCCCTCTTCTCTTGAACTTATTGAGCGCCAGCAGTTTAAACTATCTGAATTTTCCGACAGTCTGGTTTATAATCTTCAATATTTTGGAACCAATGATCTCGAGATTTCAACCTTGCCCGTAACCATTTTCTTGGAAGATGACTCTATTACTGTTTACACAGACCCTGTTTTAGTGAATTTCAAGACAGTAGTTGCAGAAGGCGATACAACGATAAAAGCGATGAAGCCGATTTTTGATTTCCCTCGCCCGTGGTGGCCTTGGATATTAGCTGGGCTAGCATTGGCAGGCTTTTTACTGTGGTGGTTTAAATTTAGAAAAGTTCCGGATGCTGAAGAGGAACCAAAACAAGAAATTGAGCCTTTCTACAATCCACTGAAAGAGTTGGAGAAAGAGTTAATGGACATCAAAGAAAACTCCGAGATAGCCCAGACTAAAGATTTCAAGCTCTTTTACAGTGAAGTTGGAGATGCGATACGGACATACTTTGAAGACTTATATAACATTCCTGCTTTGGAATCTACATCAAGTGAGTTGCTTAGGTATTTAGATGCCTATGGTGTTGACGATACCCTCACCGATAAAACCAGAATAATCCTCAGGAAGGCTGATTTGGTAAAATTCGCAAAATTCACCCCTACCCTCGAGGATGCCTGGAATACTCATGAAAACGCCCTTGAATTCCTTGAAAAAGCAAAATTGACTGATTCTGCCCGTATATCACGATTAAAAGTGAAGTACAACGAGCAGTTTATTCAAACTTCAACCCAAACAGAAAAAGAGGACGCTTAATGGAGTTTGCTAATCCGCAGTGGTTTTGGGCTTTATCAATACTTCCTGTTCTTATTGGGCTTTATCTTTACAGGTATTTCACACACCGGCAGGCTACGCTTTCTTTTTCATCTTTAGAGCTGCTGCAAGATTTACCCGGAAACTGGAAATCTCACCTGCATTGGCTGCAGGCTTTCTTAGTGTGGGCTGGCATTGCTTGTCTTATTGTAGCCCTCGCTCGCCCTCAAGAACGGCTAACCACCGTTGAACGTAATGCGGAGGGAATTGATATAGTCTTGGTTCTTGATATGTCGACCTCGATGCGGGCTGAGGATTTAAAGCCGAACCGGTTTGAGGCTGCCCGAAACGTGGCTAAGAATTTTGTTGATAAACGAAACTCAGATCGTATTGGCTTAGTCACTTTTGCTATGAAAAGCTTCACCGTTGTTCCCCCTACTCTTGACTACAGATTGCTCAAAAGCCTTATTGATGACCTTGAAATGGGAATAATCGAAGACGGAACAGCTATTGGAATGGGTATTGCTACCGCCATTAACCGACTTAAAGAGAGTGAAGCTGAAAGCAAAATTATTATCCTACTAACCGATGGCCAAAACAATGCTGGTGAAATTGACCCCGTAACAGCTGCAGACCTTGCGGTGACTTACGGAATTAAAATATATACCATTGGTGCCGGTACGCGAGGAACAGCGCCTTATCCCATTCAAGACCCAATCTTTGGCCGCAGATACCAAAACATACAGGTCAATATCGATGAAGAGATGCTGACTCAAGTAGCCAACCTCACTGATGGAAAATACTTCAGAGCTACCGATGCTGAGCAGCTGGAAAGTATATACGCTGAAATTGATGAATTAGAGAAATCGGAAGTTGAAGAGCTCATTTATACTGACTATGAGGATTTATACATGCGTTACCTACTTCTTTCTTTAGGATGTCTATTCTTTAGCTTTTTACTCGGAAAGACGGTACTAAATGGAATTGAACATTCCTGAACGATTAAAAGCTATCTACCCTTCTTTTCAATTGAACGCGAACAATTTCATTGCCAATCGGCTATGATTCAGCGTATCTTTAACAGAATATTTAGCACGGATTAAAAGCTATTCATGAGCATTTCTTTAATAAAGGAACAACTTAGAAAAAACGGGATCTTTGAAAGGGTTTTCGATCAGATTGAAGACCAGAAGAAGCTTACCCTTAAAAAAAGTATAGGAGCTTTAAATAGCTTTTTGCTTAATGCTCTCTCAAACAAGAAAGAAAATGTACTGGTCATTTCTGAAACGGATGAAGGTGCTCGTTTTTTAAAAGCTGATCTCGATGTAATCAGCAACGAAAAAGCGGTTGTACTTTACCCCTCCTCAAACCGAAAACCTTATGACCAGCAACAGCTTAAAGACACCAGCTTATTAGTTCAGAGGTCAGAAGCACTTCAATCCATTGCAGATCATAATTCAAAAATTGTTATTACTTCTGTTGAAGCTATCGGAGAGAAAATCGCTCCACCTTCAACCCTAAATGAAGTAAGCCTTGTTCTTGAAAAAGGTCAGGAAGTTGACCTGGATAAATTCAAAGAACAACTAGTTGAACAAGGATATAATCCGGTTAAGTTTGTAGATGAACCAGGAGAGTTTGCAGTACGAGGCGGTATTCTTGATATATTTCCTTTTTCCGGTGAATACCCACTGCGACTTGAATTTTTTGGAGATGAACTGGATACCATCCGAGAATTTGATGCCGATTCGCAGCGCTCTATTGCTTTCTTGAATCAAGCACGCATTATTCCTGATTTAACTAACCTTCCTGAAACTCAGAAATCCAGCTTCCTCTCTTATTTTAATGAGAACACCTTACTAGTTACGTCAAATAAGGATTTAATAATTACCGAAGTTGGTAAACGATATGAAAAAGCTGAAGAGGCATTCGAGGATCACAGCGACAATGAAAACCAATTACTTCCTGAGGAGCTATATCTATCTGAACAGGTCTTTGAAGAGGAGCTTTCCAAGTTTACACACCAGCTTTTTGTTGCGAACGTTGGAGCTTCTGAAAAAGATGAATCGACAATTACACTCGAGACCAAGCCACAGCCAGATTTCCATGGGAATTTCAAACTCCTTCGCGAAAACATCACCAAGAACTCCTCAAATGGCTTAAACACTATTATTCTTTGTGATAACGATGGGCAACGTGATCGCTTTGAAGAACTGCTTGGGGAAGCCAGCCAGGAGTTTAAGTATCTGTTAGTTGTCGAATCACTTCATGAAGGATTCATTTACGAACCGGCCAAATTAGCTGTTTATACAGATCATCAGATCTTCAATCGATATCACCGTCCAAAAACAAAGAGAAGACGTTTTCATGGCGGGATTTCCTTTAAGGAATTGAAAGATCTGAGTATTGGCGACTATGTTGTCCATGTAGATTACGGTATTGGGAAGTTCAGAGGGTTTAAGAAAATCAATGTTAAGAATACCGAGCAGGAAGTCGTTGTACTGCAGTATAAAGATGACTCTACGCTATATGTAAACGTCTCCAGCCTTCATAAACTTCAAAAATATTCTGGTAAAGAAGGAACCGCTCCGCGTATTACTAAACTAGGTTCAGGAGCCTGGGCTCGGAAAAAAGCTCAAACAAAGAAGAAAGTTAAGGACATTGCCAGAGAGCTTATTCAATTGTATGCCAAGAGGAAAGCAGAGACAGCTCATGATTTTTCAGCTGATAATGAATGGCAAACGGAATTGGAGGCTAACTTTGAATTTGAAGAAACACCTGATCAATACGATGCCATTGTATCCGTAAAGAATGACATGGAAAGTAAACACCCCATGGACCGCTTGGTTTGTGGTGATGTTGGTTTTGGGAAAACTGAAGTTGCTGTCCGCGCTGCCTTTAAAGCCGTACTTGATCACAAGCAAGTTGCTGTGCTTGTCCCAACTACCATTTTGGCAGAACAACACGCCAAAACCTTTATGAAGCGAATGGAGAAATTCCCGGTTAAAATTGAAGCTCTCTCCCGCTTCCGTTCAGCAAAAGAACAAAAAGAAGCTATCAAGAAACTTGCCGAAGGCGAAGTTGATATTGTAATAGGAACTCACCGATTGCTTTCTAAAGATGTGAAGTTCAAAGATCTGGGATTAATCATTGTTGATGAGGAGCAGCGTTTTGGTGTATCCGCTAAAGAGAAATTGAAAAGCTTTAGAGCATCCGTTGACGTCCTGACTCTAACGGCTACCCCTATCCCCAGAACGCTTCAGTTCTCGCTAATGGGCGCTCGAGACCTAAGCGTTATTAATACTCCTCCCCCCAACCGTCAGCCGGTTTACACTGAAATTCATAGCTTTGATGAAGAACTGATCCGTGATGCTATCCTCCAGGAAATTTCACGGGGCGGACAAGTCTTTTTCATCCATAACCGGGTTAAGAATATTGAAGAGACGGCTGAGATGATTCGAAGACTAGCTCCTGATATAAGGGTTCGTTTCGGGCATGGGCAAATGACCGGCTCGCAACTTGATAAGATTATTACAGACTTCTATCAGCATAAGTTTGATGTACTAGTATCTACAAATATTGTTGAAAACGGGATTGACATCGCAAATGCCAACACCATCATCATTAATCAGGCTAATAACTTCGGTCTAGCAGAACTTCATCAATTGCGTGGACGTGTTGGACGATCAAATCGTAAAGCATTCTGCTATTTGATTACGAATCCGATTCAAACCTTGAGTACTGAAGCCAGAAAGCGGCTATTGGCTCTTGAAGAATTTTCTGATTTAGGCTCCGGGTTTAATATCGCTATGCGAGATTTAGATATTCGCGGTGCTGGAGATATTTTAGGCGGAGAACAGAGTGGCTTTATCAACGATATAGGCTTTGACCTCTACACCAAGATCCTAAATGATGCAGTGAAAGAGCTTAAACAGTCAGAATTCAGTGATATGTTTGACGATGTTGAAATTGAGGCTGAATTACCGGAAACCACCGTAGAGTCTGACGAAACAGCACTTCTTCCTCAGGATTATGTTACAGACAATGTTGAACGCTTAAACCTCTATCGTAAACTCTCTCAGGCTAAAACAGAGAAAGAGATTGAAGAATGGAAGGAAGAAATTGAAGATCGATTTGGCCCTGCTCCTAAAGAAGCCAATTATCTGATTGGAGCAAGTAAAGTTCGTCTTTTTGCTTCACAAAACTTCTTTACTAAAGTTACGATTCGTGCAGATCGTATGTGGTTAGTTTGTCCAAAACAGGAATCCGAAATGGGGAAAAACTTTTTTGACTCTGGGAAATTCCAGGAGATTCTTGAAAAGCTTGAAGCTACTAAAAAAGATAAATTTCAGGTGGTTCAAAAGAAAGATACCGTTCGGTTTGTTGTGCAGGAAATACCTGATATTCAAGGAGCTTTTCAATACCTCAAAGAATTGGCTATGAGTGAGTTACATGCATGATCTGAAAAAATATATAGATCTTATAAACTCCGGAGAACTTGTTGCCTTCCCCACCGAAACGGTTTACGGACTTGGTGCAGATGCATGGAATCCTTCAGCCATTCAAAAAGTATTTAAGACCAAAGGGCGCCCGTCAGATAACCCGCTTATTGTACATATTTCTAAACAGGATCAGCTGAATGATTTTGTGGCTGAAATCCCAGATTCAGCTCAAAAATTGATCGATAACTTTTGGCCGGGGCCGCTCACTTTGGTATTTAAGAAGCGCCCCAAAGTCTTAGATCTTATTACGGCAGGATTAGACACTGTCGCTATCAGAATACCAGATCATGACCTGGCACTTTCCCTTATCTCTCAAACCGGTCCATTAGTTGCACCGAGTGCGAACAAGTCTGGAAAACCGAGCCCTACCAAGGCAGAACATGTTACGGCCGATTTTGGGCTAGATTTCCCCGTAATTGAAGGAGGCTCAACTGAAGTTGGTATTGAATCCACCGTCTTAGATCTCACTTCAAAAGTCCCATCCATATTGCGACCCGGAAAGATTGGGAAGAATGAGATTGAGGAGGTGTTAGGTATTGAAATCAGATCTGAATCAACCCGAACAAAGCAAATCCCCAAAAGCCCCGGTCAGAAATATTCTCACTACAAACCAAATGCGGATGTTTTTTATGGTGAGATTGACTCCATTAAAGGTGATGTTCTCTATTTAGTTCAAAGTGATTTTGGTCGGTCCAGAACAAATGTTATTACCTATAACGGTGATCTTCACCTTCTCTCCAAAGAACTTTTTGACCGCTTCAGGCAGGCTGACCTGGACCATTATTCAGCCGTCTTCATTCAGAATATTGATAAGTATAAGACTACCCATCCTTCAATTTACGCGGCCCTCATCAATAGAATAAATAAAGCGAAAGTTTAACATTTCTCTAACCGGTTCGTGCCCATTACATTAAGCTCTATGTAGCTTAAAAACAATCTTCTCGGCTAAAATTTGAGGAACTTAGAAGGTCTCTAAGGCATTAAATGGGTAACTATTTATCAATAATCAAAAGAGACCATGAAAACTAACCTAAGTATTTCAAGATTTACCTATCTATTCACTTTAATATTAATTTCATCTGTAACATTTTTTGCATGTAGCGACGATGATGGAAACGCAGCTGACGACGATCTCAATATTGTAGAAACCGCGCAAGCTAACGATAATTTTTCTATCCTCGTTGATGCTTTAGTTGATGCAGAACTTGACGGCGCTTTAAGTGGTGCAGGTCCATTTACCGTATTTGCACCTACTAATGAAGCATTCAATGCTCTCCCATCAGGACTGCTTGAAAGCTTAACTAACGAACAACTTACCGAGATTCTACAGTATCATGTACTTGCAGCGGAAGTTGCATCTACGGATCTGGAAGCCTCTCAGGCTGTTGCAACATTAACTGAAGAAACAATATTTGTTACCGTAGAGAACGGCTCAGTGACAATTAATAACACAGCAGATGTAGTGACGGCAGATATTGAAACAACGAATGGTGTCATTCACGCGATCGATGGCGTTATGCTTCCGAATAAATTCCAGAACATTGTGGAAATTGCATCTAAGAACTATGAGCTGTCTACTTTAGTATCTCTGCTTGTCGATGCTGATCTTGTTTCAACTTTAGAAGGTGACGGCCCATTTACGGTATTTGCACCTACCAATGCAGCATTTGAAGAAGTAAGTGCAACTCTTGCAACACTTACCTCAGAACAAGTACGAGAAGTACTGACCTATCACGCTGTAGCTGCTGAGGCTCTATCATCAAGTCTGAGTGATGGCATGACGGTCACAACCGTGCAAGGTGAAGATATCACAGTAAATATTAGCGGCGGAAACGTCACCCTGAATGAAAATGCTAATGTAACCACTGTAGATCTGCAAGGAACAAATGGTGTTGTACACATTATTGATGCAGTATTATTGCCACCAAGCTACTCTGCAGAATAAAGATTTCAGTTATTCAAATTGCTGTGTATTAATTACTGAAACGAAATTCACAGTATTGAAATCAATAAAAAAGCCCGCTAGTAAGTGACTAGCGGGCTTTTCTTTTTTATATAGATTAATCCTGAAATACGCCGAACGTTTGGTCTGGACGCATTGCAAGTACAGCTTTAACCATTACGTCAATTAAAGCGTCAACGTCTTTCATAGAGCAAACTTCGACCGGAGAATGCATGTAGCGAAGTGGAAGGGAAATCAAGGCGCTCGGTATACCGGTTTGCTGGTAAAAAATGCTATCCGTATCCGTTCCAGTACGAACACTAGTTGCTTCATGCTGTATATCAATTTTATTCTTTTCACAAACATCTTCCAAAAATTCAACAACTTTGGGATGATTCGCTCCCCCATGCTGAACAGTGGGTCCTTTGCCTAACTCTACGGTTCCATGTTCTTTTTGGTCAATACCCGGTGTGTCTGTAGCGTGCGTTACATCTGTAACCAAAGCAACGTCGGGCATAAAGCGATAGCTCATCATTCGTGAACCAAACCCTCCTACTTCTTCCTGAATTGAGTTCAACGCAATTACATTTACTTTAAGATCTTTCTTTTTCTCAGCAATCTTTCTCATTGCTTCTGCAATGATGTACCCGCCTATGCGATTGTCTAATGCTCGGGCAGTTAGGTGTTCATCGCTCAAGAACTCAATGTCGGAGGTATAAGTGATTGGGTCCCCAATTTGCACCAACTCTAAGGCTTCTTCTTTCGACGAAACACCGATATCGACATAAATATCTTTCCAAGCCGGCTGTTTACCACCACCGTTTTTATTGTCCTGAAGGTGAATGGCTGTATTTCCGGTCACACCAACCACACGGCCTCTTTTATTGTGAATGAAAACTTTCTTAGCTCGGGCAATCGTAGAATCACTTCCGCCCAACTTGTTCACATATACATATCCCTGGTCCGTGATGTGCTGAACAACCATTCCAATTTCATCACAATGGGCTTCCAACATTACCGTGGCTACATCTCCACTAACATTTATTTTTCCTGCTGCTGAACCATACGCATCAGTCACTACTTCATCCGCAAACTGATCCACATAGTCTTTCCAAACCTGAACCCCTGCTTTTTCATACCCGGTGGGGCTCGGAGTGATGAGTAGTTCTTCTAAAAAATCGCGCTCTTTTTGCTTCGCCATTCGTGTAAATAATTTGGTTTGAATTTAATCGGCTAGAATATAATAAATATAGGTTCCAGAATAAGCCTTTAAAACTTGTCATTTCGCTGTAAGCCCTGCATCTTCCAATCAAAAAGTTACACCATGTTTAGACCTGAGTACAACACCGATACATTCTACCACTGGAAAGAAATGCCGGTTCGCTTTCGTGATTTAGATCCTCTTAATCACGTTAATAATGCATTATTCAATACCTACCTTGAAGAAGCCCGAATTCAGTTTTTGGGTGAAGTAGGTCAGATGCAAAGTGAGTTTTCAGAAGGCAAGACTTTTGTTCTGGTTAAATGTACCATCGAGTATTTAAAGCAGATTAAATTTCCTGCAACCATTATGATCGGAACCGGCATAAAAGAGCTCGGTAATACAAGTATTACAGCAATTCAGGGCATTTATGATAAAGAATCGAAAGACCTTGTTTGTATAGGAGAAACGAAGGGCGTTTGGTTTGATATGAAAAAACAGCGCCCTACCCGACTGCCTGATATTCAGAATTTGGATGATATGATGGTTGGCTGATATGGTGGTTCGGTGATATGGTGATATGGAAGTTCTAATTCAACAAATCACTATATCACCCATTTTTTAATATCTTCAACCGGTTCAAATAAAATTACCAGTACAACACATGGACAAAAGCACCCGGTACAAAATTTTCAATGATCCCATTCATGGTTTCATAACGGTTCCTAAAGGAATTATCCTTCGTTTAATAGATCATCCCTATGTTCAGCGATTGAGACGAATCCGTCAACTTGGGCTTGGGTACTTGGTTTTTCCGGCTGCTGAACATTCCCGCTTTTCTCACGCTCTCGGAGCTTTAGAATTAGGACAAAGAGTTTTAAATAACCTTCGGGAGAAAGACACTACCATCAGTCAACCCGAATACGAAGCCACGCTGATAGCAATTTTACTTCATGACGTTGGCCACGGCCCCCTTTCTCATACTCTTGAACACTCATTGATTTCAGATTTTAATCATGAGATGATGAGTCTGGCAATCATGAAGGAGCTTAACAAAGAGTTTGATGGGGCCTTAGACACAGCAATCGCCATCTTTACCAATCAGTACAAAAAGAAATTTCTGCATCAGCTTATTTCTTCTCAGCTGGACTTGGATCGCCTCGACTATTTACGAAGAGATAGCTTCTTTACCGGTGTTTCAGAAGGAACGGTAGGCATTAACCGTATTCTCAAAACCATGCGGGTTTTCAAAGGAAACATTGTTATTGAGAAAAAGGGAATTTACGCTGTTGAGAACTATATCATTGCCCGCCGGTTAATGTATATGCAGGTCTATCAACACAAAACCGTACTGAGTGCTGATTTTTTATTGCGAAGTATTTTTAGGAGAGTCCATCAGCTCATTCAGGATGGGAAAGAGCTTAACTTTGCCTCCCCGGCTTTGCAGTATTTTTTAACCGAAAGTCCCTCCTCGAAGAAGCGCATTTCAAAAAAAATGATAGATCGCTATGCTGAAATGGATGATCATGATGTCTATCTGAGCATTAAACTATGGGCCAAATCAGAGGATAAAGTTCTTGCAAATCTGTGCCATAGATTTCTGAATCGGGATCTTTTTCGCACAACCTTCATGGACAAAAAACCAACTCAGGCTCATAAAAACGAGATTAAACAAAAGACAACAAAAGCATTAAGAAAGCTAAGACTTCCCGAAGATGATGCTATTCTCGATCATTACATTTGCTTTGAGCAAAGCTACTCAGAAGCCTATAAGTATAAAAACGAAAGCATCTGGATTTTAGAGGATAACAAGGCGATTGAGTTCTCTAAAGCTGCAGAAACAAAGAATATTATTGCTTTAACGGAACCTGTTGTGAAACATTACTGTGTTCACTTAAAAGAGATTGAGATCTAAACAGCTGGGTTGCTGGAGATGTTTTGTGTCTCTAACGATTTTTTAAGGGGTAGAAACTTGGAGATTTTATCAAAAAGATCTTCTTCTTTAAAAGGCTTTTTGATGTACTCAGAGAATCCTTTCTTCATTAGATCGGATTTTGAATTGCCATGTTCTCCAGATGTAAAAGCTATAATCGGAATTTTACTCTCCTTCTTAGTCAATTCCCGGATCTTGGTCATTGCTTCAATACCATCCATAACGGGCATACAGATATCCATTAAAACTACATCCAGATCTTCAAAGTTGAAGTGATCTAATGCCTGCTGACCATTCTCTGCTTCCACTATCTCGAAATTATTTCTCTCAAGCATTATTCTAGCTAAGCTTCTATTGATTTTCAAGTCATCAACAATAAGAGCTCTTAGAACTTTGGTAGAATTTTTTACAGATATGTTTTTTAAGAGTTGGCCCATAATTAATTATAGATGATGGCATTGTCTCTCTATTGAACCATCCAAAATTATTAAAAGCCTCAGAGAATACAGGTTAATCTTTACTAATTAATTATTGTAAACTGATTAACTTCGCTTATAAGTGACAAACGATAAATCATCGTGATCTTCTCTTGAAACCTCTTCCCAAACCGTACCTACATTAGCCCTATATTCAGGAAAATAAGTATCTCCCTCGTACTCTTTATGCACTTCAGTAATAATGAGTTTGTCAGCTATTTCAATGGCCTCTCTGTATAAAACACCTCCACCAATTATGAAAACCTCATCCTGATTAGAGGATTTTAATGCCTCCTCTAATGAGGTGTGCGTTTCTACATTGGGGTATGTTTGGGTAGTTGAAAGAACTATATTTTTTCTGCCGGGTAGTGGAATTTCATTAAGCTCTTCAAAAACACCCCTTCCCATTATGATGGTGCCGTCAATAGTTGTTCTTTTGAAATGCTTTAAGTCTTCAGGATAGCGCCATGGTAATCCACCATCCTTTCCAATAACTAGATTAGGGTCATGTGCTGCAACAAGAGTGATAGTCATACCGCTACCTCAAATTTGATCACCGGGTCAGGATCGTAGTTTTCAAGGGTGAAGTCATCAAAGGTAAGTTCATCAACTGGTTTGCTGGCTATTTTAAGAGTCGGGAGTTCCCTTGGCTTTCTCTTTAACTGCTCTTTGAGACCATCTACGTGATTTACATAAATATGAGCATCCACTATAGAATGTGCGAAAGTCCCAGGCTCTAAGCCTACTTCTTGCGCTATAGCCATTGTTAAAGCTGAGTAACAAGCCAGGTTAAATGGAATCCCTAGCGCTATATCGCCGGAACGCTGAGTTAAATGACAGTTCAGTTTACCATCAGCTACATTAAATATATACATCAGATGGCAAGGCGGTAATCCCATTTCATCCAATAATCCCGGGTGCCACGCACTCACAACAATTCTTCGGCTGTTTGGATTATCTTTTAGCATATCAATTGCCCGTTGGACCTGATCGAACTCTTTCTGCACCCAAACTTCTTTATTTAATGCTGAACCGGTTCCTTCAAAACGTATCTCTTCTTTTTCGAAATAAGGGAATCTTCGCCAAAGAACCGGATAGATTGGGCCAACATGTCCGTCTTCATCAGCCCAGGCATCCCAAATATGGCAATCATTTTCATCCCGTAACCAACGAATATGGTCCTCTCCCCTCAGATACCAAAGCATTTCCAAAATTACAGAACGGAAATAGACTTTCTTGGTAGTAAGCAGAGGAAATCCTTCGGATAAATCTACCTTATAAAATTCAGCGAAATTAGAAATAGTATCAGTGCCGGTTCTGTTTTCTTTACGAACTCCGTTTTCTAATACACTTTTTACAAGATCATGATATGCTTTCATGGAAGTGGTTTTTGAACGTTATAATAATGTTCCTTTTAACAGTAAAATTGCAAGACTAAAGTAAATGATTATTCCGGTAACATCTACCAAAGTTGCTACAAATGGTGCAGAAGTTACTGCCGGATCAAGTTTGAATTTCGTAAGAATAAAAGGAAGCATTGAGCCCGTCAGATTTCCAAATAATATCACCCCTAACAAACTGAGGCCAATGGTAGCAGCAGTAAGTATCAAACCCCTATCGAATACTTCTCCTTGAAGAGTTCCCCAAGTGAGGGTCATAATTACACCCAGAACTCCAATCATAGCTCCTAGCATTAATCCTGACAACAGCTCCCGCCTCAAGATTTTCCTCCAGTCAGATGCACTAATATCATCCGTTGCAAGCGCCCGGATAATCAATGTTGCAGCCTGAGAACCGGAGTTACCTCCACTGGAGATAATCATTGGAATAAATAATGAAAGTAAAACAGCACCGGCAATAACTGACTGATAAGTGCTCATAGCCGTCACGGTAAACATCTGACCAATAAATAATACAATCAACCAGCGAACCCTTTTTTTCACCATGCCAGAAACAGATGTTTGAGAATAATAGTCATCCAGAGCATCCATACCGGCCATTTTCTGCATATCCTCAGTGGTTTCCTCTTCGGCTACATCAATAATATCATCAGCTGTAACGATACCCACAATCACGCCATCTGAGTCAATAACCGGAAGTGCTACTCTATCATACTTTGCTAGCATTCTAACCGCCTCTTCCTGATCATCATATACGGAAAGAGCTTCAAAAGAACGGTCCATTAAGGATTCTACCAGTTCTTCCTGATCAGCTAAAATAAGATGGGTAATTCTTAAATCATCAATCAAGTGTTCCTGATCGTCAACTACATAAATAACGTTGATAGTCTCCGCTGTTTCCCCATACTTACGGATGTGCTTCATGCTTCGTTTAATGGTCCAATCAGACTTGATCCTCACATAACGAGGAGTCATCAAACGTCCAACGCTTTCATCCGGATAGCCCAGGAGTTTCTTAAGCTGCTTCTGATCTTCCCTTTCGATGGAGTTCATCACCCTTTGGGTAAGGTGACCCGGTAACTCCTCAAGAATAGAAACCTGCTCATCAGGCTCCAAGTTGCTCATTACGTCACTAAGCTGCTGTTTATTGAAAAGCTCAAGCAGCTCAATTCCTTTAGATGAAGGCATCTCAGCGAATACGTCGGCAGCAACGGGCTTTTTCAGTAATCGAAAAACTACGACAGCAATATTTCCGTCGAGTTCGAGCAGAAGATCAGCGATATCTACGGCAGGAACGTCGTTCAACACTTCCTTCAAAGTAACCCAGTCTTTGGAAGCGATAAGCTCTTCGAATTCCGGTTTTATGAGTTGAACGAACATGAATTAATTTGTTTGAATCTGCCTGAGGTGAACGGGCTAAGAATCGGGCTTAATCCGTCAAAAAACAAGTTTTAGAATGGTGAATTATTATCGGAAGGTTTTACAAATATCCTGTAAATGTACTCAGCTCTCAATTATTTTAAGAGCTTCTTTGGCAGCCTTCTGTTCAGCTTTTTTCTTACTCTTCCCGATTCCCGTTCCAAGTTGTTCGTCTCCGATGAGTACTTCAACTTCAAATGTGCGGTTATGCCCAGGACCACTTTCTTTTATCAGCTCATACCTTGGGATAGACATTTTTTCTGCTTGGGCATATTCAAGCAAAGCGCTCTTATAGTTATCTACAGTATTGATAAGCTCTGTAATTACCAGATTCTCTTTTATAACCCGATCAACGAACTGATAAGCATCGTCATAGCCTTTGGTAATATAGATAGCTGCGATAATCGACTCGAAGGCATCAGCAAGTATACTTTTGGAAACCTTTGTTGCACTATTTCTCTCTCCCAATTCCATAAGATCTGAAATACCTAACTTTCTTGAAAAGTCGGAGAGTGTTTCTCCACGAACCAACTTAGCTCTTACCTTTGTTAAGAAACCTTCGTCTTTTTCGGGATATTGATTGAATAGAATTTCAGCTGCTATCAAATCTAGTACAGCATCTCCGAGAAACTCCAACCTTTCATAAGAATCATAGGTTTCATACTGCTCTTGGGAAAGCGTAGAGCGGTGACGTAAAGCTTTTAGAAAAAGAGAAGGATCGTCGATTTCAAAACCAACGATCCTTTCTAATTTCTCTATTCGATCTTTAAGTTCAGGCTCAAGTGCTGATTCTTTCTTTTTAGTAAAAAGAGACCTGAACCAATCGGCCATATAATTAGTCCTTGTACTTTTTCAATACTAAGGTTGAATTATGGCCACCAAAACCGAATGCATTATTTAATGCATATTCTACATCGCGAACAACAGCCTCGTTTGCCGTGTAATTTAAATCACACTCGGGATCTTGATCTTCGATGTTAATGGTTGGAGGTATCATTCCATGATAAATTGAAAGCAAAGCTGCGATGGACTCAATGGCCCCGGCAGCACCAAGTGTATGACCGTGCATACTCTTAGTTGAATTCAAATTGATCTTTTTAGCATGATCTCCAAATACTTTCTTAATGGTGTTGGTTTCAGCAATATCACCCAGCGGCGTTGAAGTACCGTGCATGTTGATATGATCAACATCTTCCGGCTTAATACCGGCAGCCTTCAAAGCTTTGGTCATAGCTAAAATTACGCCTTCTCCTTTCGGGTCAGGTGCTGTAATATGGTAAGCATCAGCTGAAAAGCCATATCCTTTAATTTCACCATAAATACGAGCGCCACGGTCTAAAGCGGAATCAAGGCTTTCAAGAAGAAATATTCCTGCGCCTTCACCTAAAACAAATCCATCCCGGTTTTTATCAAACGGTCTTGATGCGGTTTCAGGGGAATCATTCCGAGTTGACATCGCCTTCATACTGTTGAATCCTGAAATACCAATTCTGGTAACAGGAGCCTCAGTACCACCGGCTACAGCATAATCAGCCTGACCGTAACGAATAGTATCGTAAGCCAAACCAATATTATGTGAGCCTGTTGCACAAGCGGAAACTGCGCAGTAGTTAGGTCCTCTGAATCCATAACGGATAGAGATTTGACCGGATACAATATCAGGAATCAGCATAGGAATGAAGAAAGGTGAAACCCCTCTTGGTCCATGCTGATGAAATGATACCGATTGATCGTAGAATGTCTCCATCCCACCTATACCGGTTCCAACCAAGACAGCAACATCGTCTTTATTGATTTTATCCAGATCAAGTTTACTGTCTTCAATCGCTTCACCCGAAGCAATAAGGGCATAATGTGCAACCTTATCCATTCTTCGGGCTTCTTTACGGTCAAAGTATTCAGATGGATCGTAGTCCTCAATCTGAGCAGCAAATTTTGTGGCGAAGTCGGTCGTATCGAAGTGTTCGACATTGCGAACTCCGCTTTTTCCTGAAACTAAACCGTTCCAGAAATCTGGCGCACTTTTACCAATTGGGGTAAAAGCACCGATACCCGTAACAACAACTCTCCGAGTGCTCATAGGTAATTTTTATAAGTAAGTATTAATTAAGATAATTTACCTGAAAGATAGGTAACTGCATCTCCTACAGTAGCGATGTTTTCTGCATCTTCGTCAGGAATGCTAAGATCGAATTCTTTTTCGAATTCCATGATCAATTCAACTGTATCCAGAGAATCAGCTCCAAGATCGTTTGTGAAGTTAGCATCACCTGCTACTTCTGATTCGTCTACACCAAGTTTATCTACAATGATAGCTTTTACTTTTGATTCTACGTCTTGTGACATTTTGTGTCCTTTTTCAGTGTTTGTTGGTAATTATAATTTTTAAATAGGTGTTGTGAACATATAAATTCATTTCAGAATCTGCAATAACAACAATTACATTGCCATACCGCCATCAACCCGTATAACTTCACCTGTAATGTATGAACTCATATCGGATGAAAGAAAGACTACAGCGTCAGCAACTTCATCGGCCTCTCCTGCTCTTCCCAGTGGCGTTTCTGCTTTAATTCCGTCTAATACTTTCTCATCAAGCTCACCAGTCATATCGGTGAGAATATATCCCGGAGCAATAACATTTGCACGAATATTTCTTGATGCTAATTCTTTTGCGTAGGATTTAGTGAACCCAATAATTCCAGCTTTAGATGCCGAATAATTACTTTGGCCTGCATTTCCTGAAATTCCTACAACAGAGCCAATATTGATAATAGAACCACCACGGTTCCTCATCATAGGTTTAGCGGCTGCTTTCGAATAATTAAAAATACTTTTAAGGTTTGTGGTGATTACATCATCCCACTGTTCTTCACTCATGCGAAGAATCAGGTTATCTTTAGTGATGCCTGCGTTGTTTACAATAACATCAAGTTTACCCCAGTCCACAACAATTTCATTGATGACTTCTTCGGCTCGCTCGTAATTTACGGCATCAGCTTGCAAAGCCTTACATTTTCTACCTTTTCCTTCAATCTCTGCCTTTACTTCTTCTGCAGCATCAGCAGAACGAGCATAAGTGATCGTAACATCAGCACCAAAATCGGCCAGTTTGAGAGCAATCGCTCTTCCAATACCCCGACTTCCTCCGGTTACCAAACAGGTTTTTCCTTCTAATGTTAAACTCATAGTATTTTTATTGGTGTCCTGAAATTTCTACGTCTTTTAAAGTCCGTTTAACTAATCCCTGTAATACTTTCCCCGGACCAACTTCAACAAAAGCATCAGCACCATTTGCACTCATGTTGTTCAAAGTCTGCGTCCAGCGAACGGGATTTAATAACTGATTTAATAAGTTCGATCTGATTTCTTCGGGATCGGTTGTTGGCTCAGCTGTGTAATTACTGTAAATCGGACAGTTAGTTTCATTGATTTCCAGTTTTTCGAGCTGATCTTTCAATCCATCATAAGCAGGTTGCATCAGTGAGGAATGAAATGCTCCGCTAACGGGTAACAATTTAGCCATACGAGCTCCATTTTCTTTGGCAAGCTCCACCGCTTTTTCCACTGCTTCCTGATAACCGGAAATTACCAGCTGTCCGGGGCAGTTATAATTTGCAGCAATAACCTCTTTACCGGATTCTTCGGTAGCTTGAGCACAAACCTTTTCAACAGCTTCGTCATCCATTCCAATGACTGCAGCCATAGTACCTGGATTATCGGTTCCGGCCTTCTGCATAAGTTCTCCACGTCGGCGAACTATTTTAAGAGCGTCTTCAAAAGAAACAGCTCCAGAAGCTACTAAAGCGGAAAATTCACCTAAACTATGCCCCGCAACCATATCCGGTGTGGCATCCAATGTTTTAAAAAGAGCTACAGAATGAAGAAAAATGGCTGGTTGTGTGAATTCTGTTTGAGTAAGTTTTTCCTGAGGACCTTCGAACATGATACTCTTTAGGTCGATTCCTAAAATTTCATTCGCATCTTCAAAATACTTTGCGGCTTCAGGATTGGAATCATAAAGCTCCTTCCCCATGCCTACAAATTGTGATCCCTGTCCAGGAAATAAATAAGCAGTACTCATCCTATTTCATCCCCCACGTTAAGTAAATAGCTCCCCATGTAAAACCACCGCCAAAAGCAGCAAGAATAATATTCTCACCATGATTCAATTTATCTTTCCAGTCATATAGACAAAGTGGAATTGTAGCGGCTGTTGTATTTCCATATTTATTGATGTTAATCATCACTTTTTCATTGGAAACACCCATTCGGCGAGCGGTAGCATCAATAATTCTTAAATTTGCCTGATGTGGCACTAACCAAGCTACGTCATCAGGGTCAAGGTTATTTCGCTTCATGATTTCAAGCGAAACATCAGCCATACCCATGGTAGCTTTCTTAAATACGGCTCGGCCATCCTGCTGTAAATAATGAAGTCGATTTTTAACCGTCTCTTCTGTCGCGGGGTTTTGGCTTCCACCTGCCGGCTGATACAAACTACATTCAGTATCACCTTCGGTGTAATGTTTTTGATCAATAATTCCTGTACCGTCTTCTGAATCTTCAAGTAATACGGCTCCGGCTCCATCACCAAATAGAATACATGTAGTACGATCGGTAAAATCCAAAATAGAACTCATTTTGTCAGTACCGATCACTAGAACTTTCTTAGCGCGACCTGATTCAATGTACATTGAACCTGTACTCAAGGCATATAAAAATCCAGAACAAGCAGCGGATAAATCGAAAGCGAAAGCATTCGTAGCTCCAATTTCTTGCTGTACTAAACAAGCTGTTGCCGGAAACATATAGTCAGGCGTAACGGTAGCGAGGATGATTAAGTCAATTTCTTCAGCAGAAATACCCCGATTTTCCAAAACCTCTTTAGCAGCTTCTGCCCCCATAAAAGCTGTGGCTTTATCAGGATCTTTAAGAATTCTTCGTTCCTCAATTCCGGTTCGGCTTTGTATCCATTCATCATTAGTATCTACCAATTTCTCAAGATCCTTATTGGTCATACGATCTTCAGGCAGATAATGTCCTACCGCTGTAATTTTTGCTCTTTTTACTTCCATGAAGAGATTTTAACTCAGTTTAGAGATGCTACGATTTTACCATTCACATCCTGTTCGACGGTCTGAACGGCGCTTTTAATCATATTTTTAATAGCTAATGGTGAACTGCCTCCGTGGCCAACAATACTAACTCCATTAACGCCTAAGAAAGGAATACCGCCTACATTTTCATAGTTAAATGATGATAAAGCGGTATGTAACACTTTTTGAATTTGCCCGGCTTCCTCTTTGGATAAGCCCATTTCCTTAATTGCTCCGCCTATCATTTGCTGGACAATTTCAGGAATAGATTCCCCAAATTTCAATACGATATTACCGACTAATCCATCACATAAATAAACATCGGCATTTCCGGGAAGGATGTCTTTACCTTCCACATTTCCGATGAAGTTTTTATGATTTTTAAGTTCGGTATGAATTTCTTTAAGTAAATCAGTGCCTTTCCCCTCTTCTTCCCCAACATTTAACAAACCAACTTTGGGATCTGAAATTGAAAGGATTTGCTCACAATAGATCTTTGCCATTTTAGAAAACTGGACAGCAGTTTCAGGCTTAATCTCCAGATTTGCTCCGGCATCTACCAATAAGCGAAAACCTTTAATGGTTGGGAAGTAAGAAGCAATTGTAGGGCGTAAAACACCTTTTAGCTTACCTAAAATAAACATTGAAGCAGCTAGAAGGGCTCCCGTATTACCGGCACTTACAAATGCATCGCATTTGCCTGCTTTGTGGAGACCTATACCAACTACAATTGATGATTGTTGCTTTGATTTAACAGCCTGAGCAGGAGATTCTTCCATCCCAATAACCTGAGGAGCATTATGAACTAAAACCCGCTGCTCATCATATTCATGATTTGCAAGTTCTTTCATAATCTCCGCTTCCGGACCTACTAACAATACCGTTAAACTTTCGTTTTCCTCAACGGCTTGAAGTGCTCCTTCAACAGGATTTTTAGGATAATAATCTCCACCAGCTGCATCTACTGCAACAATCATAATATGTTTTTTAGTTAGTAGCTTTCATTACTTGACGGCCTCGGTAGTAGCCACAGTCGGTACATGCGTGATGGTATCTGTGAAGAGACCCACAGTTAGAGCATTTTGCTAAAGTAACATCAGAAATTGCATGATGCGCTCTACGCTTATTTTTACGGGAGTTGGACGTTCTTCGTTTTGGATGTGCCATTAAATTTACCTTGTATTATTTAGTCTTTTAAATCTTTCAATTTTTCCCACCGCGGATCGATCTGTTCTTCATCTTCATCAGGAATATCGCCAAATTGTTCATTTAGCACTTCCTCAGGATTGCCATCTTCGTCCAGAAAGCGGGGATGTAATTTCTTTGTTGGGAGATTTAACAAGATAGTATCTCGTACATCTTGCTCTAAATCAATTTGTTTACTTGTATGATCATAATTCCTTATTGCTCCATTCTCATCTGCTGATTCTTCAACTTCTTCCGCTTTAAAAAGCACTTCGTAGTTCTGATGAACTTCGTGATCGAAGGAGTCGAGAGATCGGTCACAAATTAATTCTACTGCAGCATCAACGGTGAACTGTGTCCGAACAAATTGTTGCGTGCGATAGAAATCAATATGTATAGAACCACCTTTAAAAGTGATGTCACCCAAATCAAGCTCTTCCGAGTCCAATTCGATGTTTTTCTCACTTTGTTCTTCAGGTATTTCAAAGATCTTAAATTTAAGCATAGAACATCTCCATTACAGCTACCTAAAATAAGCATTATACTTCTGTGGTTCAATCAATTAAATAACCCAAACATACGCTGTTCAATCATCTCAATAACCCGGCCTAAATCCTCCTTATTATTAACGAAATCGAGGTCGTCGGTATCTATAATGAGTTTTTCATGGGGATAACGGCCTATCCAGTCTTCATAAAGATTGTTTAAGCGTTCTAGATATTCAATACGAATGGTGTTCTCGTAATCCCTCCCCCGCTGCTGGATTTGCTTTACCAGAGTAGGAACTTGTGCACGTAAATATATTAATAAGTCTGGCGGGCGAAGGTAATAACTCATCTCTTCGAAGAGGGCTTCATAGTTTGCAAAATCACGATCACTCATCAAATTCATCTGATGAAGGTTCTTTGCAAAAATCTCTACATCTTCATAAATAGTACGATCTTGAATCAGATTTATATCATCATTCAGCATTTCTTTTTGATGACGAAACCTGCTGGACAGGAAGTATATCTGAAGATTGAAACTCCAGCGACGCATGTCTTCATAAAAATCCTGCAGGTAAGGGTTATCATCTACCGACTCATAAAAAGCTTCCCAATTAAAATGCTTAGCTAAGAGTCCGGTTAGGGATGATTTACCTGCACCTATATTACCGGCAACAGCTACGTACTTTGATGACTTTTTTTCCTGATCCATTCTTTCTTTTTGATTATTTACCTAAAAGCCGATACATAGCTTTCTTATAGTCTTCCACTCCGGGTTGATTAAAAGGATTTATTCCGAGACTGTAAACAAAAATTCCGGTAAGTAGCTCAAAGAAATATATAAGTTGCCCAATATTCTCTTCATTTAGTGCCGATAACGAAATTTTGATAATAGGCACATCACCTTCACTGTGAGCTTCCGTTGTCCCTTCCCTGGCTTTGGTATTTATTTCATGAAATGATTTACCTGCCAAATAGTTAAGCTCGTCATCATTCCCCTCAAGATTATTTACCTCAAGATCTGAAAACGGTTTTTCAACAACAATAAAAGTCTCCATCAGACTGCGCTTGCCCTGCTGGATGAATTGCCCCAGGCTATGGAGGTCTGTTGAAAAAGTAGCTACGGTTGGGAAAATACCTTTACCCTGTTTACCCTCACTTTCACCTAATAACTGCTGAATCCAGCCACCAAGTGAAGTTAGTTCAGGCTCAAATGTTCCAAAAACATCAATCGTTTTTCCCGATTCGTGAATTGCATTCCTGAGAGCTGCGTATTCTAATATGTCTTCAGCGTTATCTTCATACTCATTGTAAGCCGACACTGCTCCATATAATAAGGTACGTACATCAATGCCTGCTACAGCAATTGGCAAAAGGCCAACTGGAGTTAACACCGAATAGCGACCACCTACATCATCAGGTATAATAAATTTACGATATCCTTTCTGGTCGATAAGTTTGTTTAGAAGCCCACCTTCTTTTCCGGTTGTGCAAATAATATGTTCAGAGGAATCCTCTCCATACATATCTTCAAGTACTTCACGGATCAGCCTAAACGAGAGCGCAGTTTCAAGAGTAGACCCTGATTTGGAAATCACATTCAGGTAAATACTTTTTGGCTCGCCGTCAGCTTTGGGCGCTTTCAAATATTCAAGCAATTCTTCGAGGTATTTACCTCCCATGTGATGACCAGCATATAAAATTTCCGGGCCATTATTTTTGAAATGAGGAGTTAAGGCATCGATTACAGCTTTAGAACCCAGATAAGAACCCCCTATCCCACAAACGATAAATACGTCTGCTTTGGAACGGATTTCTTCAGCCAAGGAAACAATTTGCTCAAGTTCAGCATCATTTGGATCTGAAAGCAGATCTCGCCAACCCAACCATTCTGAGCCTGGACCTGTTTTGTTCTGTAATTGCTCGAGAGCTGTGTCGGCTTTTTTACGTGCCTTTAAATACTCACTGTCTTGTATAAATTTCCGTGCAAATCCTATATCACATGTAATCATGAGTTACCTCAATATTCTAGCTAGTTCAATTAACGTTGTGTCTAATGCTTTCTTTTTGGAGATAGCAACTCTCATCGGAGTGATCTTCAAAGCATTATTAACTATTCCAACCATAACTTCGCTATGACCTTCTTCTAAAACTTTTACTGCCGCTGCACCTAACCGGCTTGCAAGTACCCGGTCGCGTGCTGTAGGGGAACCTCCCCGCTGAATGTGACCAAGAATACAAACTCGCATATCGTATTGTGAAAAATCATCTTTAATATTTTCTGCGAGCTTAATAGCACCTCCGGTTTCATCCCCTTCAGCTACAACTACAAGGCTACTTCGCCTCTGATCTTTCAACATATTATTAAGCTGACGCTTTACCTCATCAACATCAGAAAGTTCTTCAGGAAGAAGAGCAAGTTCGGCACCACTGGCAATACTGGTTTCAAGAGCTATAAAGCCGGTATCTCTACCCATTACTTCAACCAGAAACATGCGTTCGTGGGCGTCAGCAGTATCCCGTATTTTATCGATGGCATCAAGAGCGGTATTTAAGGCAGTGTCGTAACCTATCGTTTCGTCTGTCCCTATAATATCATTATCAATTGTAGCTGGAACGCCTACTACGTTTACTTTATGCTCTTTGCTAAGTTTATTGGCACCCGTAAATGTTCCATCACCTCCAATGACTACTAAAGCATCAATTCCATACTTTTTGAGATTCTCGGCTCCTTTTGCTCTTCCTTCTTCTGTTCTGAATTCTTCAGAACGGGCAGACTTAAGTATGGTGCCCCCTCTCTGAATTATATTTGATACCGTGTGTGTATCCATTTCGAAAAACTCATCATGAATCAATCCATAGTATCCATGTGTAATTCCGTAAACCTTAATATCTGAATGTGCAGAGGCTCGTACTACAGCCCTGACAGCTGCATTCATACCCGGGGAGTCTCCTCCACTAGTTAAAACTCCTATAGTTTTAACCTTGATTAAATCGTCTGACATAAAATTTTAGTGAGAGTGAGTGAGTGATTGAGAGTAAATAATTGTTCCGTATTATCAGTAAATTAATACAGTCCCAAGTTTAAGAAAATTTCAACACAATTGATGACCGATAACCAAGAGTTAGAACAGATAAATTCTGAGACCGTTACCCGCAAGACTTTAAAAAAAATAACCTCTCCTGTCTCGGAAAATCTTACAGAATTTAGAAGCTTTTTTAAAAATACTATACAGTCAGATGTTTTTCTGCTGGATCAAATCATTAATTACCTTTTACGGCAAAAAGGAAAGGAACTCCGACCGACTCTTGTTTTTATGAGTGCGAACTTATTCGGAGACATCAATCAGAGAAGTTATATAGCAGCTACTATGATTGAACTCCTCCATACCGCCACCCTAATACATGATGACGTGGTAGATGAAGCAGATTCACGCCGTGGTTTTGTGAGCATCAACAAAATCTGGAAGAATAAAGCAGGGGTATTATTAGGTGATTACCTGCTTTCAAAAGGCTTACTCATTGCTTTGGAGAATGAAGAACATCAGCTCCTTAAAGTGCAATCCAGGGCAGTACAAAAAATGAGTGAAGGTGAACTTCGCCAGCTCAAGACAGCCGGACTTTTTAATATGACGGAAGAACGATATTTCCAGATTATTTCAGAAAAAACAGCCAGCCTTATTTCTACATGCTGTGAGTGTGGTGCTGTGTCTGCTACCGACGATGAAGAGATGCATGAGCTAATGAGCGAGATCGGAATGTGTATAGGTATCGCTTTCCAGATCAGAGATGATTTATTCGATTATGGAGTCTATGATATCGGGAAACCTACCCGAAACGATATACAGGAACGTAAAGTAACGCTCCCTTTGATCAAAGCTTTTGAGCATGCTTCGAAAAAAGAGTCTGCTAACATTCGGGCCTTAATGAAGAAGCGTAAAAAAACATCCAAAGATGTAGATAAGATTGTCTCCTTTGTGCATGAAAGTGACGGAATGGAATATGCCAAACAAAGCATGTATGATTATGCGAATGAAGCCATAGAAGCACTAAATAAACTTCCTGACTCACAAGCTAAACAGGACTTCGCCGACCTCATTCACTTTGTGATCACCCGGAAAAAATAAAGTACATGAAGTTTACGAAGTATCTTTTCCTCTCTGATGTACATCTCGGTGCATTTTCTTCAGAAACAAATCGACAGATTGAAGAAGATTTAATCGCGCTCATTCAACATTGTATTGACGAAGAAATTAAAATTCATGTGCTTGGTGATCTATTTGATTACTGGATGGAATACCCGGAAAAAGGATTTGTGCCTGATTTAGGTAAGAGAGTCCTGGACGCATTTGAACGTTATAACGAGGCCATTGAACCCGCGCTTTATATAACAGGCAATCACGATAACTGGACATTCGGGCATTTTAAAGAACGGGGTTTTGAGATGGAGCCCAACTTTAGACTACTTGAAATTGAAGACAAGAGATTATTGCTAATGCATGGCGATGGAGTGGCTGCAAACAAAATTGATTTTCCCCGTGCGGCTTTTCATCAACTTCTAAGAGACCCGCGTTTTGTGAGTACTTATCAAAAGATTTTACCGCCAAAAGCCGGACTAGCTACTATGAAGATGTTTTCTTCTTTAACCCGTAGGCGTAATTATGTGAATCCCGAGCCACTGAATAGACAAGCTAAAAAAATCTTCCAAAGGCACAATTTAGACTATATTTTAAGTGGACACGACCATGTGCCGAGAGTGGAAACATTTCCCCGCGGAAGCTATATAAACTTAGGAACCTTTTTTAACCACAGGACGCTGGCTTTGTATAACAAAGATGGAATGAAGCTCGTTAAGTGGAAAGCAACATCGAAAAATTTTGTACCTTTCGAAGGCACTAAATAAGAGACTATGAGTGAAGAGCATAAAGAACCAATAGACAATAAGAGATATTTCAACGATCCCGAATACCGGAAAAAGATCTTGGCTGAACGTAAAGAAAAAGCCAAATCCGAATCTTCTTCTACAACATCCTATCGGAAAGCATGGATCTGGGGTGGTAGTATATTTGGGGTTCTTTTTCTATGTGTAGTTGGATATGTGTTTTTCTTGTTTCAAGGTCTCCCTTCTACTGATGAATTTGAAAATCCGGAAACGGCAATTGCCTCTGAAGTTCGATCCAGAGACGGCGCTACCTTAGATAAATACTTCACTGAAAACAGAAAGTGGGTTCGATACGAAAACATTTCTCCCCATGTAATTGACGCTTTGGTTGCTACAGAAGATCATCGCTTTTACACCCACTGGGGAATTGACATGTATGCGACCCTTGCCATACCCTGGCACCTTATAAATGGACGATGGCAGGGAGCTTCCACTATTAGTCAACAGTTAGCTCGTAACTTGTACAAAAAGATTGGTCAGGATTTTTCTATTGCCCGTAAGTTTCGGGAAATGATTACAGCCACTCAGCTTGAACGACGATACACCAAGCGCGAAATTGCTGAGATGTATCTAAACACCGTTGAGTTTCCTAATTCTACTTTTGGAATCGAAGCTGCAGCTCAAACCCATTATGGAAAACCTGCTAAAGAACTATCGGTAGCTGAGGCTGCAACAATGATTGGTTCACTCCAGGCGATCTACGCCTACAACCCGCGGTTATTTCCTGAGAAATCAAAACAACGTCGCGATATTGTATTGTCTCAGATGTACAAACGAAATTTCTTATCTGATTTGGAGTATGTCTCCTTAACTGAGGCTCCTATTGAACTTGATTACCACCCTCCTTTCAAAACCGGCCGTCAAAGTCGTTATTTTGGAGAATATGTTAGGCAGCAAGTTCAGCCCTGGCTCAACGAAAATGGGTATGATCTGTACAAAGATGGCCTAGTCATTTATACAACTATTGATTCCAGGCTTCAAAAGCATGCTGAACGTGCCGTAAAAACGAAGTTAGATTCGCTTCAGAATATATTCGAGAATGAATGGACTTCGTCCGGCGGGGACTACATGGATATTTTCTGGGAAGATAATCCTACTTTCTTAAGAGAATATTTGCGTGAAACTGATCGCTATAAAAATGGCTTTGCTAAGTTTGATACAAAAATTGAGAAGGTTGTGTTTGATTCCCTTTTCGCAGATTCCGCTTTTGTTGATTCTGTTAAAAGAGCGAAGACCAAGCTTGAAGCAGGATTTGTAGCCATAGAACCTACCAATGGAAATGTACTAGCATGGGTAGGTGGTACTGATTATGGAAGTGTACAGTACGATCATGTCTATCAGTCTAAGCGACAGGCGGGATCTACTTTTAAACCTTTTGTTTATTCTGTTGCCATAGATAATGGGTTTAAACCATATCACAAGTTTTCCAAATTCCCGGTGACTTTCCGTGACCGTCAGGGCAAAATATGGAATCCTAAAGATGAAAGTGTTGCAGAAGGAAATGTTATGGTGCCACTGCGGGAAGCATTGGCAAGAAGTATGAACAATGTAACCGTTCGCCTTTTACCTGAACTTGCAGGTGCACCCGGAACCAATAAACTTTGGGAGCTTGATCCCGCTGCACGAAAGATTAAGGATATGGCTTCCAACCTTGGTATCGATATGAGCAAAACTCCTGCCTATCCTTCTATTGCATTAGGGACTGCAGAAGTTTCTCTTCTCGAGCTTACCAGTGCATATACAACCTTTGCCAACAAAGGAGTTCACATTGAGCCGATTGCCATTACCCGAATTGAAGATCGCCAAGGTAATATTTTGAAGGAATTCTATCCGGATTATACTAAGGAAGTTATCAGTCCGGAAACAGCCTATATCATTACTGATATGCTGCGTGGAGTTATTAGAGGGGGCGAAGATTTCTATGGAACGGGAGTACGGCTTCGTAACGTATATGGTATAAGGCAAGATGTGGCCGGCAAAACAGGAACTACAAACAACGCCTCCGATAACTGGTTTGTAGGTATGATGCCCCATGTAGTTATGGGTGCATGGGTTGGTGGTAACGATTTAAAAATTCGATTTAATCAAAATATCTCTTATTCTATTGGACAGGGAGCACGATCAGCACTACCTATTGTTGGCACCTTTATTAACTATGCCACTGCTGATGAAGATGCTTACTGGAAGTACGATGCCTTTGAACCACCACCGGGATTTGTGATGCCTGAAGATCCTGAAAAAACTCAAAATGAGTTAGTCAGGGATAAGGATAAAGGAAAAATAGGCTGGTAATTTTACTGGGCTTCATCCAGCCAATGAACAATATTTAGCAAAAACTGAAGGTTTTGCGGTGCAACATTTCGATTGTTAAGCCCAAACCTAAACTCCCCTTGTTCATTTGAAATGGTTTGAGCCGTAAACATAGCTGCTTCACCAAATACAGCTATCTTACCTTCTCCATGTTCCATTATGGCTCCTTGTGCGTAACCAGCTAAATCCACGGTTTGGGTGGTATCGCTAAACTGCCAGGCAATCTCAGGCTCAAGACTTCGATCCCCTTCCATAAAAAGCATCACTGGTGTTGCTTCTGAGGGATATTTAAATGCTGATCCCGTAAAAGAGGTCACTGAAGTTATTCCTTTAGTTACAGGGCTTGAAATAAGCCTTCGATTGTCAATACTGAAAATATCCGGTGTATTTCCATTTTTATTTAACTGAGCAAATCCATTACTAAACTCAAAACCAAAAGTCTCTGCAAGATTTGAGGCCGCTCCCGGGAATGGCATATGGTCTGCGATCATAAACAGACTTCCTCCCTCTTCCACCCATTGCTTTATGGTTTCAACTTCGGCAAGAGAATACACCGGAGGATTCGGTAATTGCCAGTTCCCCAAATTGCTCTCATGAAGAGGATTTACTGTGAGATAAATTTCACACCCATCCAGCTTTTCCATTGTATCTGCATACTCTGAAAAATCAATAGTTCGGTATCCATCTTTCTTTAGGATAAAAGCTGTTGGAGCAAATCCTCCATTTAGTGTATGAAAATTATTATGAGCTGAATCAAAACAGATCACCGGCCCTTCACCTATCGAATACTTTGGTGAGTCAATATCCACTGCGAATGTTGTATCCGTTTGTTGTTGGGCAACAATTGTGAACGGAATTAAAATGCTTACTACGAGTACTAATGTTTTCATGGCATGAAATTAGATTTAATACTATCAATATAGTACAATCACCCAAATAAAAAAGCCGATGTTCCCACCGGCTTTCAAACACAAAAAAGTAATTATTACAAAATCAGGCTTCTTCTACTGATTCCGCAAGCAAGGTTAGTTTGTTGTTATTGACTTCAACAAATCCACCTGAGATTGAAAAATTAGCGTCTCCATCATCTTTGCGTACTAGTACAATACCTTTTTCTAAGGTTGAAACTATGGGTGCGTGATTTGCTTTAACTTCAAAACTGCCTTGCGAGCCGGGAAGTTTTACACCGCTTACTTCTCCCTCAAAAAGAGAGCCGTTGGGTGTAAGTATTTGTGCATTGAATGTGCTCATAATTAGATTTTGTCAGATTTAAGCTGCTTCTTCCTCTTCTGATTCAGCAAGAAGTTTTTCACCTTTCGCAATCGCTTCGTTAATGTCTCCTACCATGTAGAATGCATTTTCAGGAAGGTGGTCTAACTCACCGTCAAGAATCATCTTGAAGCCTTTAACTGTCTCATCAACTTTCACATAAACACCCGCCTGACCAGTGAACTGCTCAGCCACGTGGAAATTTTGTGAAAGGAATCGCTGAACACGACGGGCACGGCTTACAACCAACTTATCTTCGTCAGATAGCTCATCCATACCTAGAATAGCAATGATATCCTGAAGATCTTTGTAGTTCTGGAGTAAACGAGTCACGCGGTTAGCAACATCATAATGCTCTTGACCTACAACTTTAGGATCAAGAATCGTTGATGATGAATCCAAAGGATCTACCGCTGGGTAAATACCGATCTGTGTCAAAGCACGAGAAAGTACGGTAGTAGCATCCAAGTGAGTAAAAGTAGTTGCGGGAGCAGGGTCAGTCAAGTCATCAGCAGGTACATATACTGCCTGTACAGACGTAATAGAACCGTCTTTTGTGGAGGTAATACGCTCCTGAAGGTCACCCATTTCAGTAGCCAATGTTGGCTGGTAACCTACCGCAGAAGGCATACGTCCAAGAAGTGCTGACACTTCAGAACCAGCTTGGGTAAATCGGAAAATGTTATCTACGAAGAGCAGGATATCACGGGATACTTCATCACGAAAATACTCTGCGACTGTCAATCCAGAAAGAGCAACTCGTGCACGTGCACCCGGAGGCTCATTCATCTGACCAAATACCAGAGTAGCCTGAGATTCTTTTAATTTCGTTTTGTCAACTTTGGAAAGGTCCCAGTTCCCTTCTTCCATGGATTCTTTGAACTCGTCTCCATAGTTGATAATACCGGACTCAATAAATTCACGAAGAAGGTCATTACCTTCACGAGTTCGCTCACCAACTCCGGCAAATACGGAAAGACCACCGTGCTGCTTCGCGATATTATTAATAAGCTCCTGGATCAATACCGTTTTACCTACACCGGCACCACCAAAAAGTCCAATTTTACCACCCTTAGCATATGGGCAAAGCAAGTCAACTACCTTGATACCTGTTTCAAGCATCTCAGTTGAAGTCGCTAACTGATCATAAGCAGGTGCATCTCGGTGAATGGGGTATGAATTTTTTCCTTCAGGAGCATCGATACCATCAATAGAGTCACCAACTACATTAAATAGTCGGCCTCGGATATCTTCTCCAACCGGCATTGAGATAGCTTTTCCGGTGTCAGTAACTTCCATCCCACGGACAAGTCCATCGGTAGAGTCCATCGCGATAGTTCGCACACGATTTTCACCAAGGTGTTGAGCAACCTCAAGGGTTAGGGTTGAACCGTCTGTCATTTTAATCTCAAGGGCGTTGAGAACAGCCGGAGTTTTACTTTCAGAAAAATCAACATCAACTACAGGTCCAATCACCTGTGCTATAGTTCCGTTATTCATGTGCTAAATCGCGATTTTATTAGTTTTTCTTTGATATTTGAAAGATCAAATAATGCACTTCTGCAAAGGCTGGTTAAGATAGGCAGATACATAAAGAGAGGCAATCAAAATTCTTATGATTTATTCTGAACAAAGAAGCACTTTCCAAATACCAATAAATCAGCATTCCTCTCTTTAATAGGTAACATCATAATGCGGGTTTATTTGTGCTGAGGTATGAAGATGTTGATGCATCCTTTAACTAATACCTGTTATTATGAATGCCTTTCTAATTATCTTTTTATCAGCATTAAGTATAATTCCCACTTTTTCTGACACCTTATCCATTGAAGCTGAGATTGACAAAGTAATTGTATTCCGGCAACAGGCTCAAATTGAGCATCAACAAGAAATTGAGTTAAAAGCTGGCAGAAATATTATCGTATTTAAGAACCTATCTCCTACTCTCAATTACAGAAGCATTCAGTTACAAGCCGACGGCTCATTTACCATTTTATCCCTGAACCAAAAGTTTGATTACTTCAACCAACCAAACAACAACCCGGTTGTTTCAAAATTAAAGCAGCAACTGGAAACTGTTCAGCAAGAGGTTAAATTTTCTCAAGCAGAACTAGCTGTCATTGAACGGGAAACCGGGTTATTAGGCAACAGCAACAACATCATAAACAACAATCATCTTTCAGCGGCAGAACTCTCGCAACTGCTCGACCTTTATCGAGAACGAGCATCAAAACTGGAAAAGGAGAAAATCACTCTGCAAAAAAACATTCAGGAGAAGCAAAGAGAGCTCAATAAGATACAGGCTCAGATTCAAGAGCAAAGTCGTGGACAGCAGAACCGGTTTGCCGAAGTCATAGCAGAAGTACAGTCTGATACAGATCAAGCATTGACATTTCAACTTACTTACTTGGTAAGAAATGCAGGCTGGAAACCTTCTTACGATATTAGAGGGACCGATATAAACGCCCCTCTTAGTTTGAACTACAAAGCCGGAATCTATCAAAATACAGGAGTAGACTGGGAGAATGTTTCTTTAACCGTTAGCTCCGGTAACCCGTCTCTAAACTCTACATTGCCTGAGATTAATCCACACTTTATAGGCTTCAGAGAGAACCAAGTTATTCAGACAAAACAAGTGGCATATGAAGAAATGGCTATGCCCAGTTATTCGGATGGCGTTAACTTGGAAGCCGAAATGGCGCTAAATCCTGTTACACGGTTCAATCAAAATCAAACCACTTTCAGTTATACCATTGAGACGCCTTATTCGGTCCCTTCAAACGGAAAAGAATACACAGTGGAATTCCGTAAAGAAGAATTACCCGCTAAATATATCTATGCCACAATCCCCAGGTTTTCAGAAAAAGCGTATTTAACGGCTAGCATAAATGACTGGAATGAATTTGATCTTATTCCGGGTCAGGCTTCAATTTATTTCGACAATGCATATGTCGGGTCTACTTCCATATCAACAGACTCTTTTGAAGACAGCCTGCAAGTTTCACTGGGCGTAGATCAGGGAATTAATGTTAAAAGAAAGAAACTCCGTGAGTACAGCGAAAATACTTTCTTCGGAAATAAAGTGGAAGAAAATTATACCTGGGAAATCAATCTTAGAAATAATAAAGACACGGAAATCAGTATAAACGTTAAAGATCTGATTCCGATTTCAAACAATGAAGATATCGTGGTTGAAAAGATAAACCTATCCAAAGGCGACATAAACGATGAAACAGGTATCATTACTTGGTTTGTACAGCTCGATCCTGGTCAATCAAAAAGTATAAAATTCAGCTATAGACTCCGATATCCAAAAGGAAGAGAATTATCTCTATAAAAATCTTATTTAGCACATACTTCTATTAGCAACTCCCCTGTTAAAATTTTATCTTTACAGGCTATTGAGCCGCGCTTTAAAACGCGGCTCCTTTTATTGCATTGTCCAAGACTTTAAGGTGACAACAATCACCTTTTTTTGTAGCAGGTAATCACAATTATAAAACTCGACTCCTTTGGAAACTGAATTATCAGAACGCTCGGTAAGTGTAGACATTCTCATTGAATTTGATGTGAATCAAAATCTGGATTTTGAACCAGCTAATGAACTGGAAACCAGAGAACGTGCTCAGGTCAGAGAATACGTTCAGAATATTTTGCGCAAGCGAAGCTATCTGGATTTCCTGATTGATGAATTCTCGAGCGTTGCTGTTGATGAAATGAAGCCGGGACTAAAAAATATCCTTCGACTGGCTATCTATGATATGCTATTTATGGATAGCACGCCTGACTATGCAGCGATCAACGAAGCTGTTGAGATTGCAAAGATGAAGTTAGGTTCAAGAACCGGAGACCTTGTTAATGCCATCATGCGTAATATGCAAAGAGATGGCAAGAACCTACCGAAGCCTGCTTTTAAGGATCGAAACAAATTAGTAGCTACTACTTTCTCTCATCCGGAATGGATGGTTGAGCGATGGAGAAAACGTTTTGGTGAGCGGGAAGCATTCCAGTTGATGCAAGCGAATAACTCCCGCCCCCATTATTATGTGCGTGTTAATACCATCCGAACCAAGCCTGAGAATTTTGAGCTCCGCATGGAAAAAATGGACGTTGAAGTTAAGCCAAGCGACTGGCTTCCTTATTACTATCAGGTAGATTCTGTACAGCCGTTTATCTCAAAAGGATTATTATCTAAAGGAATTTGTCTGGTTCAGGATATAGCAGCCGGTTTTGCCCCTACTATTCTTGATCCCCAGCCGGGAGAAAAAGTTTTTGATCTTTGTGCCGCACCCGGTACTAAGTCGATCATGATGTCTGACCTCATGCAAGGTGAAGGTGAAATCCTTTCTGTTGATATTTCCTCTGAGCGATTAGAGAAACTTGCAGAAAGCGCCCTTAATTATGGTGCAGAGAATATTAAGATCCGCCGTGGTGATGTGCTTGAAGTTTCTCTTGGTTTAGCTGATGCCGTTCTTCTGGATGCGCCTTGTACCGGAACAGGAGTACTCAGTAAACGAGCTGACTTACGCTGGAGAAGAGACGAAGAAGGTCTGAAGAACGCTGTAGAACTTCAGGAACAACTCCTGGAAGAGGCTGGCAACATGGTGAAGCGTGGCGGTCGATTGGTTTACAGCACCTGCTCACTGGAGCCGGAAGAAAACATGGACCAAATCACCAAGTTCCTGGATAAATATGACAATTTTGAGCTTGAGCCACTAGATGATTATCTACCAGAAGAAGTGTTAGCTGAGGATAAACTATCCTACCAAACACTTCCTCATAAGCATGGTTGTGATGGGCACTTTGGTGTTCTTCTGAAAAGAGTTAAATAGATAAATCATATTTGTCCGCTACAACGCAGAGCGTATGTAGCGAGAGTTAGATTACTTTTCGTTCCAACAGAGTATCAGGAGCGAGTACTAAATCAATAATTCAATCTTAATACTAATAAACTGGTTCCGAACGCTCTGCGTCGGAACCAAATTGTTTAAACAAGTCTGAAGTTTTGAGTAAAGAAATCCCCGCACAATACGACGCCTCTAAAATTGAGGACAAATGGTACGCTTACTGGATGGAAAACGAGTACTTCCACTCCACTCCTGATGACCGAGAGTCTTTCACTGTTGTCATCCCTCCTCCTAACGTAACAGGTGTCCTTCATATGGGACACATGCTCAACAATACCATCCAGGATGTGTTGATACGTCGTGCGCGTATGCAGGGCTACAATGCCTGCTGGGTTCCTGGAACAGATCACGCGTCTATTGCAACGGAAGCGAAAGTCGTGCGCAGACTTCGCGAAAAGAATATCAAGAAAAGCGATCTGAGTCGTGATGAATTCATGGAGCATGCCTGGGAATGGACGCATGAACATGGGGGAATTATTCTGGAGCAGCTCAAAAAACTTGGAGCCAGTTGTGATTGGGATCGTACTTCCTTTACCATGGATGAAGAGTACTCAGAAAGTGTGCTTGATGTGTTTGTTGACCTTTTTGAGAAAGGCAAGATTTATCGTGGAGCCCGAATGATTAACTGGGATCCGGTCGCTAAAACGGCTTTGAGTGATGAAGAAGTAATTCACAAGGAAGTAGATTCCAAGCTTTATCATGTGAAGTATAAGATTGTGGGCGAAGATGACTTTGTAACTATCGCTACAACTAGGCCTGAGACTATTCTCGGAGATACTGCCGTTTGTATCAACCCGCATGACGAGCGCTACACCCACCTCCATGGCAAAAAAGTGATTGTCCCATTAGTAAATCGCGAAGTACCGATTATTCTGGATGATTATGTGGATGTCGAATTCGGAACAGGTTGCTTGAAAGTGACACCTGCTCACGACGAAAATGATTACAATCTTGGCGAGAAGCACAATCTCGAAACCATCAACATGATGAATGAAGATGGTACTGTAAGCGAAGAAGGCGAGCTTTACATAGGCATGGATCGCTTTGATGTGCGTAAGCAGATTGCCAAAGATCTGGATGAAATTGATCAACTGGTAGAAATTGAAGATTATAAAAATAAAGTAGGTTTTTCTGAGCGTACGGATGCTGTGATTGAGCCTCGACTTTCATTGCAATGGTGGGTTTCTATGAAGGAACTCTCTCAGCCTGCCCTTGAAAACGTAATGGATGACACGGTTGAATTTCAACCCGCTAAATTCAAAAACACCTACCGTCACTGGATGGAGAATGTGCGCGACTGGTGTATTTCCCGTCAGCTTTGGTGGGGCCACCGAATTCCTGCTTATTATTATGGGGAAGGCGATGATGATTTTGTTGTAGCTAAATCTGAGGCAGAAGCAGTTAAAAAAGCTCAGGAAAAATCCGGTAATGCCGATTTAACCGCTTCTGAACTTAAACAAGATGAAGATGTGTTAGATACCTGGTTTTCATCATGGCTATGGCCGATTTCTGTGTTTGATCCTGAATACATAAAAACAGGAAAAGCCAATAAGGAATTAGAGTATTACTACCCTACCAAAGACTTAGTCACCGCACCGGAAATCATGTTTTTCTGGGTTGCCCGTATGATTATTGCCGGTTACGAATACATGGACAAGAAGCCGTTTGATAATGTGTATTACACCGGTATTGTCCGTGATAAGAAAGGCCGTAAGATGAGTAAAAGTTTGGGTAATTCACCCGATCCTATTGAACTCATTGGTCAGTATGGTGCTGATGGAATCCGTATGGGAATGCTTTTTGCCACTCCAGCCGGAAACGACCTCCCATTTGATGAGAAGCTTTGTGAACAAGGCCGAAACTTCTGTAATAAAATCTGGAATGCCTTCCGCTTTCTCACCATGAATATGGAAGAAGGTGTAGAATATAATCCAACCACTGAGATCAATGAAGATGATCTTTCTGATCGCTGGATGGCCGCCCGTATTCAGGAAACCATCGTTGGTGTAAATAAAGACTTCGATAACTACAAGCTGAATGATGCCCTTAAAAAAGTGTATTCACTGATCTGGGATGATTTCTGTGACTGGTACATTGAGTTAGCCAAGCCTGAGGTTTATGGAGAGAATATCCCCGTAGCTAAACTCAATACAGCTCTTGGGTTCTTCGAACAGCTGATGAAGCTCCTCCACCCTTTTATGCCATTTATCAGTGAAGAGATTTACCAGCACATTAAGGAAAGAAGTACCGATGAGGCTCTTTTAGTTTCTGAGTGGCCTAAAGTTGATGAAGCGAAGTCGAATGAAGACGATATAGCTCTGTTTGCTTCAATGCAGCAGATCGTTTCTTCGCTTAGAAATATCCGTTCTGAGGTAAATGTATCACCAAAAGAAGAGCTCGAAGTTTTAATCAATACCAAAGAGCAATCAACTGCCGATGCCATCCTCAAAAACCGCTCTATACTTGAAAAACTTGAGAATTTAAAGTCTTTAACCGTTTCTACTGAAATCGAGAAGCCTAAAGTATACTCCTCCTCTATTGTTGGTGGAAATGAAATTTTTGTGCCCCTGGAAGGTTTAGTAGATTTTGGTAAAGAGCGAGAGCGCATCCAGAAAGAAATTGATCGCCTCGAAGGATTTTTAAATGGAATAGAGAAAAAGCTCGCCAATAAGGGATTTGTAAACAATGCCCCTGAAAACGTAGTTGAGCTTGAGAAGAAAAAGAAATCCGATACCGAAGACAGTCTTGCGAAACTACGCGAGCAACTCAAAGATTTTGAAGGATAACCACCTGTTCAATTTTAAATAACAGTGGTTAAATAGAGATTTTACATGAAAACATTTTCACTTCCATCAGAAGAACCCAAAGGACGTCCGGATTTTCTTACCGGGTTGAATAAACGGCAGAAACAAGCCGTCACGCATACCGACGGCCCACTTTTAATTGTAGCTGGTGCCGGTTCCGGAAAAACACGCGTGCTAACTTATCGCATCGCCTACCTGCTTCAACAGTACAAAGCGGCTCCTGAGCAAATACTGGCTCTTACCTTTACCAATAAAGCCGCTCGAGAGATGAAAGAGCGTATCCAGAACCTGATTGGAGATAAAGGTAAAAAGCTCTGGATGGGAACCTTCCACTCTATCTTTTCCAAGATATTGCGGTTTGAGGCCGAGAAAATTGGTTTTGGTTCAGACTTCACTATTTATGATACCAGTGATTCTCAAACAGTGATTAAACAAATCCTTCAGGAATTGAATTTTGATCCAAAAGAGATCAAGCCAAAAGCTATTCACAACAAAATCAGTGATTCTAAAAACCAGCTTATCGAAGCCGATACCTACCAGGAGCGCTTTGTAAGCAGTACGCTTGATGATATCACTGCTCGAGTATATAAGATCTACAATAAGCGCTTGAAGCAAAGTAACGCCATGGATTTTGATGATCTGTTGGTAAAGCCCATTCAGCTTTTTCAAGAACATCCCGACATTCTGGAGAAGTATCAGGATCGATTCAAGTATATACTTATTGATGAGTATCAGGATACCAACCATGCCCAGTATAAAGTCACGAAAATGCTGGCCGATAAGTACAAAAACATTTGTGTAGTAGGTGATGATGCCCAAAGTATCTACTCATTTCGTGGAGCCGATATTTCTAACATCCTGAACTTCAAGGAAGATTATGAAGAGGCGACTCAGGTTCCTCTGGAGCAAAACTATCGATCTACAAAAGCTATCCTGCAGTGTGCAGATTCCATCATTAAACAGAACACCAAACAGCTGGATAAAACGCTGTGGACTGAACAGGATTATGGCGAGCGAATTACGGTTTTAGAAAACTTTGACGAGCGGGATGAAGCCAATCGGGTGGCGACTCATATTCAGAATTTGAAGATGAAGCATGGCTATAAGAACAATCAGTTTGCCATCCTCTATCGCACAAACTATCAGTCACGTGTTTTTGAAGAAGCATTGCGTCGCAAGGACTTAACATACCAGCTCGTTGGTGGACTTTCCTTCTATCAGCGAAAGGAAATTAAAGACGTTCTTGCATATTTAACGCTATTGGTTAACCCGCATGATGAGACTAATTTGCTTCGGATCATCAACGAACCTTCACGGGGAATTGGAAATAAATCGATACAAGATCTGCTAAAGCAGGCTCGCGAGGAAGGCAGCTCTATATGGTCCATTATTCAGAATGTTGAAGAATTAGATGTCTACAAACCGGCCAAAGCTCGGGTCCGGGAATTTGTGGACATGATTAACCGTCTGCGTCATAATCTCGAGAATGGTGAAAGTCTTATGGACACGGTTAAAGCTATGCTGGAGCAATCCGGTTATATGCGCGCATTGGTCGAGGAAAATTCACACGAATCCATGATGCGCCGAGATAACATCATTGAGCTTCAAAATGCGATCTCCTATTATGAGAAAGGCAAAGAGAAAGTATCACTCAGTGCCTTCTTGCAAGAAATTAGCCTTATAACCGATTCCGACAAGCACGATAAGGACAAACCGGCTATAACTTTAATGACGGTTCATGCCTCAAAAGGACTCGAATTTTCATGTGTATTCATTGTAGGATTGGAGGAAAACCTCTTCCCTATGGGTGGCAGGGCTAATTTTGAAGTAGATACTGAGGAAGAGCGACGGTTGTTTTATGTTGCTATAACTCGGGCTGAAGAGCGATTATTCTTTAGCCATTGCAGAAGCCGATTTAAATTTGGTGAAGAACTCAGGCAGGCCCGCTCCCGCTTTTTGGATGAAGTAGATCCCGGTGTGGTGCAAACTGAAACCGGTGCTACCATTACCCAGAAGAAAGACCGCTTTGAAAACAAAGAATCCGGTGATTCGGGCACGAAGATAGAATATGACTGGAAGCAATCTCGTGCAAAAAAGACTTTCAAATCACCCTCAGCAACCATTCAATACGACTATGAAGATGGAGAGGATCCATTTCAGGTAGGCACACAGGTTGAGCATGATAAGTTTGGTCCCGGAAAGATAATAAGTAGGTCTGGATTAGGAATGGATGCTAAAGTTGTTGTATTTTTCAAGGACAGAGGGCAAAAGAAGCTTATGCTCAGAGCAGCACCTTTACAGGTTATCGATTAAAAAATATCATTTACCCCAGTTAGCTTATTAGGACATTTATGAGGCAGGCTTTAATTATACTGCTATTTCTGTGTTTGAGCGTTACTTCAGTTAGCGCACAGGCGGTATTGACTCCGCGTAACCTCGCATTGGGTGGCGGCGGAAGTACTTATATCACCGATTATAACGCCAATTTCTACAATCCCGCGAACTTAATGATAAGAGATCGCCAAGGGGATTTTTCTATTGGAGTGGGCATTGCAGGCTTTTATTTTAACTCATTTCAAAACTTCGATGATCCTAATCAGCAGTTTGAAAATGCCCTTGACCATACCGGCGTTTATTCTCGAAATATCTCCAGTCAGTTTGGTATAGACAGAGATGAAATCCTGGATGACAATTATCCGGCAAATAATACCCTCTCAGACAACACTACTCGATATGACGTTACCCTTCTGGGGATGAAATGGAAAAAAGAAAACCGCTCGTTTTCTATCGCCCTAAGAACCAGAACATCATCTAACTATAAAGTAGGTAAAGGATGGTATACGGGTACTTTTGAACAAAACCAGGATGACGATCTGGTTCTTGACCGTTCGCTAATTCATCGCTATCAAAGTTTACATGAAATTTCTTTTGGCTATGCTGAGTCTTTTCAGTTTTTAACTGGACTCACACCCCGCCTCGATAACTTTGTGATTGGTATAGCCCCAAAAGTAGTAATGGGTGGAAGTTACCAAAGTGCCGTTTGGGAAAATGTTTATACCCAGCAAGGGAACACCACAACTAGAGTAGAGTCCTTTTCTTACGACGCAACCGGCGAATTTGGAACTGCCACAGATGCTTTCCTGAATGGTTCTTCGGTAGAAAATGCGAACGAACAAGCCTTCAACAGCACCCCTTTTTCCATTGCAGGAATTGGAGCAGGCCTGGATATTGGGGTAACTTACTTAATCACCTTTGGCAGTGATTTATCCGCCATTCGCCCCAATCAACAGCCAACCGAGCGCTCTTTACGGTTATCATTTTCAATGACGGATATTGGGTTTATTTCTTATCAGGATGAGGGTATTTCTGTTACTGCTACACAGGATACCATGGCTAGCGTAACGGCACCAAATTCTGTAATTGATGAAATTTTTATTGGGGCAAAAGGTCAATATTTAGATTTTATTGATCAATATGGAGAAGAAAATCCGTTTGCTTTAACGAGCAGTGAAAGCGGAGGCTTTTCAACCCTTCTGCCAATGGCAATGCACGGAGGTGCGCTATTTGAAATTAACCGACTGAAATTAATGGGTGATGTTAGCATTGGCCTAACAAATAATGCCTTCAATTCAACCAAATTAATCTCCTCCCTTGGGATGGAAATACGTCCACTCAAATTTTTACCGCTCAGAGGCGGGATTTCTTTCAAGGGGCAGCGGCCAAACTTTGTTAGTGTAGGGACTGCCATTGAAACCAAAAAATGGGATTTTTCTTTAGCAGCAGTACTCACCCCTAATTCTTTCACCAATAAACCTACCGTAACCGGAGTTTCAGTAGCTACCCTCCAGTTTCACTTTTAATGCCTGCCACTTTGCCCTACTTTACTGACAGACAGTGGGTGGTACTGACGGTTTGTTTAAAGTGAATGATCTGGCTCCGTATTTGCCTTTATTAAAGCAAAACAAAAAAACTGCAGATATTTTATTTATGAAACAGCGCTTTGATTTATTTGAGAACTTAGATCAGTCTGACGATAACTTTGATGATTTTGAGCAAGCTATACCTCTTATGTCTGAAGAGGAAGAGAAAGAATTAACGGAAGCTGAAATTCCTGATTCTCTCCCTATTCTTCCGCTCAAAAATACAGTTCTATTTCCCGGTGTGGTTGTTCCAATTACTGTTGGTCGTGATCGCTCCTTAGCTCTTGTAAAAGAAGCTTATGATGGAGATAAGACTATTGGTGTAGTCACACAAAAGAATGAAGACATTGAAGAACCTGAGTACAAAGACCTTCACAAAATTGGTACAGTTGCTCAGATTCTAAAACTTATCAAGATGCCCGATGGCAGCAAGAGTATTGTCATTCAGGGTAAATCAAACTTTAAAGTGAAACAGTTCACTCAAAGTGATCCTTACTTTAAGGCGGATGTCGAGCCCTATGCTAAAGAAATGGATATTGAAGGACTTGAGCTTGATGCATCGGTTCGAAATATCAAAGAAACAGCTTCTAAAATTATAAACATGTCTCCCAACATTCCTTCGGAGGCATCAATTGCTGTAAACAATATCAACAGCCCGACATTCCTGTTGAATTTCATTTCATCAAACCTGAACGTTTCTGTTTCTGATAAACAGTCCATTCTGGAAGTCCGCAAATTTTCCGACAACCTTGACAAAGTGATGGGCTTTCTTGAAAAGGAAGTCCAGGTGCTGGACATGAGCGAAAAAATTCGCACCAAGGTTAAGTCTGATATTGATGACCAGCAGCGAGAGTTCTATCTCCGTCAGCAGATGAAAGCTATTCAGGAAGAGCTCGGTGAGGATGCCGAACAACAGGATATTGAAAAGCTTCGGGACAAGCTGAAAGCCAAAAAGCTTCCAGACGAAGCCAGAGAAACTGCCGAAAAAGAATTACAGCGATTGGAGATGACTCCAAATGCCTCCCCTAATTATGGCATTATCTATAGTTATGTGGAATGGATTTTAGATCTGCCCTGGGAAGAATTTTCTGAAGATAAACTGGATCTGGAATTTGCCAGAAAAGTTCTCGATGAAGATCACTATGGTTTAGAGAAGGTTAAGAAGCGTATTGTAGAATATCTTGCCGTTCTCAAGCTTAAACAAGACATGAAGGCTCCTATCCTTTGTTTTTATGGACCTCCGGGAGTTGGTAAGACCAGTTTAGGCAAATCCATTGCAAGAGCTTTAAATCGCGAATTTGAGCGGTTTAGCTTAGGTGGAATTCGTGACGAAGCTGAGGTTCGCGGTCACCGCAGAACTTATATCGGTGCATTGCCAGGACGAATTATCCGTTCTATGAAGAAAGCTGGTAAAGGTAATCCAGTGATCATGCTTGATGAGATTGATAAAGTGGGCGCCGATTACAGAGGCGATCCAACTTCAGCCCTTCTTGAGGTTCTTGATCCGGAACAGAATGATACCTTCACGGATAATTATCTTGAGCTGGAATATGATCTCTCCAAAGTGATGTTCATAGCCACTGCAAACTCACTGGATACAATTCCTGCTCCTCTGAAAGATCGTATGGAGATTATCAACATCAGTGGATACACACTGGAAGAGAAAACTCAGATTGCCAAGAAGTATCTGATTCCAAAACAAGTTGAAGAAAACGGCCTTAAAAAAGAGCAAATTTCTTTTACCGATGAATCTATCGAAAGGTTAATTGATCAGTACACACGTGAATCAGGAGTTCGTAACCTGGAACGACAGATTGCAGGTTGCTGCCGAGGTGTTGCAGCAAAAATTGCCTCTAATGAAATTGAGGAGTTTGATGTAGAAGCTGATGATGTGGAAGAGTTCCTCGGTAAACGTAAATTCTTCAGTGATGCTGCCGAGCGAACTACGGTTCCCGGTGTAGCAACAGGAATGGCATGGACCCCTTACGGTGGCGACATCCTCTTTATTGAGGCTAGCGTTTCCAAGGGATCAGGTAAATTGAATATCACCGGTCAGCTGGGAGATGTCATGAAAGAGTCAGCGATGTTGGCTGTTTCGTACCTCAAAGCACATTCTGAAGAGATTGGCATTCCTGAAGAAGCATTTAAATACTGGGATTTACACGTCCACGTACCGGCAGGCGCTGTACCAAAAGACGGACCTTCCGCCGGTGTTTCTCTAATGTCCGCAATTGCCTCCATCTTTACCCAGCGTAAAGTTAAAGGAAGTATTGCATTGACCGGAGAAATCACACTTAGGGGACTCGTTCTTCCGGTTGGTGGAATTAAAGAAAAAGTTCTTGCTGCAAAACGAGCAGGCATCAAAAAAGTACTGCTTCCTAAGAAAAACGAAAAAGATGTAGCCGAAATCGAAGAAGATGTACTCGGCGATCTTGAAGTTGAATATTTGGAGCGTATGGATCCACTGCTGGATATCATCCTTGAAAAAGAGCCGGTGCAAAATGCATCAGACTTCTTTAAAGTGAGCGATGCTCATAAGGAATCTGTATCTGGCAAGAATGGTAAAATGCCGGCCGAAGGTGTAGAAATTGTTAGTCGAGATAATGACTAACAACATCATTTTATATGCATGATTTAAGAGCGGGCTAAATGTCCGCTCTTTTTATTTTATAGCAGGTTTTAATCAATCCAGAAAAACGCTTGTTAATCCCCTATCCTTCCGTATTTTTGGATATGCAAAAAGGAAGAGTCATACAGTCTACCGGAAGCTGGTATCTAGTTGATAACGGAGAAGAAATCATTGAATCCCGTTTACCCGGCCGGTTTCGGTTAAATGGAAAAGAAGTTACCAATCCCATTGCTGTAGGTGATTGGGTTGATTTCAATCTGAATGATGATGGAACCGGTAATATTGAAAAGATACATGACCGGGAGAACTACATTACCCGTCAAGCTACGCATGGAAAAAAAGGCGAACAAATCCTTGTTTCAAATCTTGATCAGGCTTGTGTGGTACAGTCAATCAAGCAACCAATGGTTAAGGAAGGGTTTATAGATCGTTTCTTAGTTACCTGTGAAGCATATGAGGTCAAGCCAGTAATCATTCTTAATAAAATCGATTTAGCTAAAAGCGGTGGTTTAGAGTTTGCGCAAGAACTTTCCGAATTGTATTCAGATTTAGGCTATACTTTTTTAATCACAAGTATTGAAGAGGAAGAATCCCTTCAAAAGCTAAAAGACCAACTCACAGATTGTACTTCAGCTTTCATAGGACCATCAGGAGTTGGAAAAACAAGCCTGGTTAATGCCATTGATCCCTCCTACAACCTTAAGGTGAATGAAGTATCTGACTTTTCAAATAAAGGAAAACACACCACCACTTTTGCCCGGCTTATTCCCTTAAGCTTTGGTGGATATATTGCAGACACTCCGGGTATTCGAGAGTTTGGGCTTGTAAATATTGAACCTTGGGAATTATCCCTATTTTTTCCAGAGATGATAGAACCCAGACAAAATTGCCAATTCAGCAACTGTACGCACGCCCACGAACCAAAATGCGGTGTAGCAGATGCTTTTGAAAAAGGAGAAATAGCCGTCAGTCGTTATAATTCATATATAAACATGCTGGATTCGCTTTAAAGCAGCTATGATTTTACCCTAATATGGGTATTCCCTATCTCCAAAATTATTTAGATATTGATACATAACATAAAACAAACATCATGGAGTACAAATGGTTATGAATTTTAAGAAAATAATAAAAGGATTATGTGCTATTGCATTAGTCGGTCTTTCTACGGCTGGCAATGTACAAGCTCAACTCGGGGATGCGGGGGCTATCTTGAGAGGTGGTGCTGCAGATGCAAATATTTTAATGGAGAGTTTTCTCGCTCCATATACAAAGGGTTTTGGCGCAGATTTAAACACCGGATGGTTTAACACTGCCAAAGCGCACCCTACTCTTGGTTTCGATATCAGTTTAAATGTAGCTGCTGCAACCATTCCATCCAGCGAAAAGGTTTTTGATGTAACAGCCCTCAACTTAAGTCAGCTTGAGCTTACTTCTGGAAGTGCTGAAACGTCCACTATAGCCGGAGACAAAAGCACCAATACTACAATGGGTGTTTATTTGGAGAATCCCCAAACAGGACAAGATGAGCTAGTTACTGAATTTGGCCTTCCAGGTGGAACCGGTTTTGCTTATGCCCCTGCACCAATGATTCAGGCTAGTGTTGGTATTATTAAAGACACTGACATTACCGTACGATATGTACCTGAATTCACTGCTCCAGTTGTGGATGCCGGTGTTGGTATGTTTGGTGTTGGTGTGAAACATGGGATCAACCAATGGCTTCCGGGTGGCAAACTACTTCCTGTCGATATCTCCGTTCAGGTTGGCTATACCAAATTCAGTGCAAATGCTAACTTTAATGTAAATCCTGAAGTACCTCAGGGTGGAAATGCTGAAATTGAGAACACATTCCCTGCTACTACCTGGGATGACCAAAGCATTGACCTTGAAACTACAGCAACTACATTCAACGCGATTGTTGGTAAAACACTCCCGTTCATTTCTGTATATGGAGGATTAGGTTATGAGACTTCAAAAACAACCTTGGCTACACCAGGAATGTATCCAATAACCTCATTTAACCCGGATTACGCTAACGATCCTATGAATGAAAAAGAAAAACGAATTGAAGCTATCGAATCTCCTATTGACTTGGAGATTGAAGGTGATAATAAAATTCGTGCTTTTGCAGGTTTCCGATTCAGCCTGGCTATCTTTAGAATTTCTGCTAGCTATACCCAATCTACTTATTCTGCTTTTAATGTAGGTGTTGGGTTCGGCTTACGATAAACCAGTGAAGACATATTCTTTAAAACAAAAAAGGCGCTCAATGAGCGCCTTTTTTATTACTTATACTTTTAAGCTTACCTAATTAAAGTCTATTCGATGTAAGGATACGTGCTTTTATACGTTGAGTCGTCATTTCGCGGCGAATGCCCGAAATCTTATTGCTTTTACAGGAATCAATAGCTGATTCTATGGCTATATTTAGAGATTCCTGCCTTCACGGGAATGACCTTAATCGCGATTCTTTAGTCTGTTAAACTCATTTGTTGTCTCGAACTCACCTTAATTAAGCAATCTGGTAATCAGCCAAAATAGGCTTCTCAACTTTCTCATCGAGTTCGATAACCCCATCTCTTAAACGCACAATTCGGCGGGCGTGATCTGCAATTTCTTGTTCGTGAGTAACCACAATAATGGTATTTCCCTGACGATAAAGCTCTTCAAAAAGCATCATAATCTCATCTCCCGTTTTGGTATCAAGGTTACCCGTTGGCTCATCGGCAAGAAGAATAGACGGGTTATTAACTAAAGCTCTGGCAATAGCAACACGCTGACGCTGCCCACCTGATAATTCATTAGGCTTGTGATCAACCCTATCCCCTAAGCCTACTTTGGTAAGTACCTCTTTTGCCCGCTCTTTACGTTCAGCTGATTTCATACCTGCATAAATAAGTGGGAGTTCAGCATTAGCCAGGCAAGAAGTTCTTGGGAGTAGATTAAAAGTCTGGAAAACGAACCCAATTTCACGATTCCGAACTTCAGCAAGTTCAGCATCATCCATCGTGCTTACATTATTATTATTCAGAATATACTCTCCGGTTGAGGGCGTATCGAGGCAACCAATCATATTCATTAATGTTGACTTACCAGACCCCGAAGGCCCCATAATGGCTATATATTCATTCTCTAGAATGTCAAAAGTTACACCAGCCAGGGCATGTACTTCCGTACTACCCATTTGATAAACTTTTGTTAGATCTGTGATTTGAATGACTGGCTTTTTAGACATATGAATTGAATAAAATTAGATTAATTGAACGAAACAGTCTTATTGTTGACAGTAACCTTATCACCATCTTTCAAGCTATTAGAAAGAGTACGGTAACTACCAATTACAATTTCTTCCCCTGCACTAATACCTGAGAGAATTTGAATATGTGTGTTATCACTGATCCCTGTCTCAACTTCTTTACGGATTGCATTTCCATTTTCTACAACAAATACCACCTTACGAATATCCTCATCCTTGATAACTAAGTCTTCATCCTGAGAGCTTGCAAGAATCATTTCAGCTGAATCTTGTTCCGCTTTCTGAGTCTTGCTGTCTTTAGCAAAATCGCGAACCGTTACTGCCTGAATAGGAACTGATACAACATTTACCGCAGTTTGAGTTTCTATATCAACTGTAGCAGACATTCCTGGACGGAATTTTGGAACAAACATTTGTTCAGGATCTTCTGAACTCTCCGTTCTAACCAACTTATCAGGACTGCTGTCAAGGTTGTGAGGTGTAACAATTCGAACTTTTACCTGGTAATTCGTAACCTGCTCATTAGTCCCGGAACCTGTTACCCTTGCTGAGTTTGCAATTTCAGTTACAACCCCGTTGAATCTTCTTTCCGGATAAGCGTCTACTTCAATTCGGGTGGTATCCGCAAAGTCTACGTTTACAATGTCGTTCTCATTCACTTCAACTAATACTTCCATACGGTCTAAGAGAGAAACCCGCATCATTTCCGTACCTGCCATTTGCGAATTACCAAGCACTCTCTCGCCTTCCTCTACACCCAGACCAGTTACGGTACCATTCTGAGGAGCTCTTATCACGGTTTGCTCTAGTTCTTCTTGAGCCTGACGCAGTTGAGCTTCAGCACTTTGAATTTGATACTCGGATGCTTTTAAACTTGCTTTCTGAGCATCGAGCTCTGATTTCGTTTGAATGTATTCCATCTCAGAAATCAGTTCTTTGTCGTATAGTTGCTTGTCACGTTTGTATGCCGCTTCAGCTTGTATAAGAGATGCTCTGGTTTGCTCGAGGCGAGCTTTTTGAGTCAACAAAGCTGCATTTAAGTTATCAATCTGAGCTTGATAGATGTCGGGCTTGATTCGGACAAGCAAATCCCCTTCACGAACAAAATCACCCTCTTTAACGGCCAGTTCTATAATTTCACCCGAAACATCCGGACGAATAATAACTTCGATCTCAGGCTGTACCTTACCGGAAGCTGAGACTAACTGTGTTATGGTCTTAAGCTTCGCAGTAGCTGTTTCTACCTGTTTTCCCGAATCTGACTGCCCAATGACCCCGGTCATCCTTAGAGTTAAACCCAGAGCAATTACAACACCCAGAACTCCACCTATCCATATCAACAGTTTTTTTGTTGATGATTTCTTATTCGCCATTTCCCTTACCTATCCCTTTAAATTAATTATGTTTTTAGAATTCTACGCTGTCGCCACTGAGTTTACCTAAGTAGTAGTCAAGCAACTTCTCTTGAAATATCAAATTATACATTGCTTGTGTGTAGTTAGATTGTGCTTCAACATAACTTGCTTGTGCCTGGCTCAATTCGATTAATGTGCTTGAACCAACATTGTATCTTTCCTGCTGAGTCTCAAATGCACGTTCACTTGCTCGTCTTGATTTTTCAGAAGCTTGCAGCTGTTTGATGTATGAAGTGTAGTCGTTGTATGCCTGTGTAACTTCCTGAATAACCTGAAGCTTAGAATTATCAAAAGACAATTCTGCATTCTTAAGCTGAATTTTTGAAGACTGAATGTTGAACATTCGATTCCAATTTTGGAAGATTGGAATGTTAACGGACAACCCTAAAGATCGGTTAACCTGTTGGTCAAAAAACTGATCATTGAAACCTACATTCCCTTCACCTGGCAAAGAATACTGATCACTATATCTTGAAGAAACCGAAGCACTAGCTGAAACAGAAGGATATAAACTTCCTTTAGCTATATCTAGCTGATACTCTAAAACTCTGATATCGGCAATTTCACTCTTAAGGTCTGACCGATTTAGAATTGCCTGATCAATCAGCTCACTTAAACTATAATTCATGTTCTCAGCTTCGCGCACCTCAGTCTGAGTTTCAGGTACTACAAACTCGTAATTACCCAATGGATCGATTTGTAGTTGCCTTACAAGCACCAATTTGCTGAATTTGAGACTGTTTTCCTGTTGAGTTACACTCAATTCATCAGCAGCTACCTGTGCTTCCTGGTTGTATAGATCCACAGAAGGGCGAGATCCTACCTCAACCTGTGCTGTTACCTGCTCAAGTTGTTGTTGTGAATTTTCAAGATTCTCTTGAGCTATTTCTAACAGCTGTCCATCCAGTAAAACCTGTAAATAACGAGACGCAGCATTGAAAATAACCTGCTCTCTAGCTCGCTGTAAACTTTCTTCTGATGAAAGCTTGGATTGCTCACTGGCTCGAAGTGAATTTATATTATTAAAACCATCAAATATGGTAAGGTTTGCGCTTAATCGACCACTAAAAGATTGAGAAGTCACATCAACAAAAGGGTTAAGACCCGGCTCGCTCAAACGGTCAGCAATAAACTGTTGACCTGTAGATCTCGAACCACTTAGACTACTGGTTATTGAAGGAGCAAAATCCGCATACTCGCTTTTAATATTTTCGTTAGAAAGCGCAAGATTATTCTCAGCCTGCTTTAGCTGGTAGTTATTCTCAAGTGCTATATCGATAGCTTCCTGAAGTGAAATTGTTCGGACGTCCTGAGCTGAAAGCGTTGACGTTACTAAAAATAGAAGTGCAAATAGCGTAGATGAAAGAAGTCTTTTCATGATTGAAATTCGTTTTTGTTAACAGGTTGTACACGAAGAGTGACGAAAATAGTTACAGATTAGTTGCTAAATTTTCGACTTTTATATCCTTTTACAGCGTGTAGCTAAATAGTTGTAAAATTAGTCGGCTGACTCTCTATTCTTTTCTTTTAGTTCAGCCACTTTACCATCAAGAAAATCTAAAAACAGACTCAAACCTTTTTTGGCGAGCATACGTTTAATCTCTTTAGAAATTGCTGAATCGGTACCAGAAGAATATTTTCTTGGGGAAGAAATGTTGTTAGTATCTTTATTCCGACCTATCAAAAACCCAACAACAATAGAAGCACCAACAATGGGTAACGGATATTTCTTAATAAGGTTTTTAGGGTCCATATTATCAGAAACCCCCTCCTTCACACTGTCAATAGATTTATCCAATCCGTTTTGTATACTAGCTAACTCATTTTCAAGCTGCTGCTTTTTCTTTTCAAGGTTTGATAATTTTTCTTCAGACATTTTCATCAGAATCTTTAGTGTGAATTTCTCGCGTAGGAAGCTCTATTGTCTCTTTCTCTTTGACAGGCTTAGTATCTAACAACTCGGCAAGTAGTTGAGCCTGAATTCTCTTTGCTATGGATTTAGGTTTCACAGTTACAAATATAAGACCTAAGATAAAGAATGGAGCACCTACTATTGCATAGCCAGCCCATTCTGCATCAAACACATCTCCAAGGTAAATGGCCAAAGCGACCAGTCCAAATACTAAACCCAAAGCCAAAATAGTATAGCCAAAAAGCTGTTGAATGGACTGACCTATAATATAAGTGACCTTATCACTTACATTTAGGACCGTCAATTCTAAACGAGTTTCAACATATTGTTTAAGCTCGCGGGTAATTTGTTTTATTCTGCTACCTAAATCTTCCATTCGGATTTAGTCCTTTGATGTGAAAATTTTGGCTGCAATAAATCCAACAGCTAATCCTACAGCAACAGATTTAAGCGGATTTTTGCGAATGGTTGATTCCGACTTATCCTTTAGTTCTTCTAGTCGAACCTGAAGATCTTCGTCTTCCAGGATTTCTCGGCCCTTATCAATTGCTCGATCAAGGCGTTCATTTATATTTTGGATGATTTCTTCGTTCATAATGCCCTATTTTTTTCTTTAATATAAGAAATTGCATTGGATGCTTAAATCATTCCATTGCAAAAAGTTATTCGTAGCGTAAACTTTCTATAGGATCTAGCTTAGCAGCTTTAAAAGCAGGATATACTCCAAAAACCAACCCAACAATCAACATTCCGAAAAACCCACCTGCTACCGACCATAAAGGTATTACCGGTTCCGTTTCTATCCATACCGCCATCAGGTTTCCGACACCAATGCCAAAGATCATCCCTATTACACCACCTATTTGGCATATGAATATGGCCTCCATCAAAAACTGACTTACAATAGCTTTTCGTGTTGCTCCTACCGCTTTTCGAATCCCAATCTCTCTGGTCCGTTCAGAAACTGAAACTAACATGATGTTCATAACACCAATACCGGCTCCTAACAGAGTAATAAAACCTATTGCGAATCCCCCCATATACAAGGCACTTGTAAAAGCATCGAATGTCCCTGAGAGCGATTCATTTGTTTCAATTTCAAAATCATTTACATCACCCGGTGCTACTTTCCTGATAACTCGCATTATGCCGGTGAGTTCTTCTACGGTACGGTCAATGAAGGAAATCCCAGGAGCCCGAACCTGGACTGAAATATTTCTATCTCTGCCTCCATATACATTTAAGGCCGTTGTGTAAGGGATTAAAACAAAGTTATCAAAGGACTGACCGAAAACCTGTCCCTTAGCTTCAAGAATTCCAATCACCTGATACTGACGCCCATCAAAGCGGATGGTTTTACCTAACGGATATTCATTTTTGAACAAAGCATCTTGCACATCCTTGCCAATAATTGCAAAACTTCTGCCGTACTGAACATCATCGCCGGTAAAATTTCGCCCATCTTCGAGATCGTACGCGTTGTTTTCCAGGAAATTTGAATTACTTCCTCTTACCATTACGTTGGGTTCCGTTTCTTCATCCTGGAATACTATTTTAGAAGCGGAAAAAGTTTCATAAGGACTCATTCCCTCTGCTATGTTCATTTGCTCTTCAAGAGTGAGAGCTTCTTCAAATCCAATATTCTTTCGATTTCGAATGTTTTTATCCAGTTCCCCCATTTGCACTGCAGGTGTTTTCTGGATGGTGATTACGTCACTTCCCATTATACTAAGCGTATTTTTGAAGTAGTTATCTAAAACAGCAACCGCTGTAGTAGAAACAATGACAGAAAAAACACCAATTACTAAGGCTAACAGCGTAAGGAAAGAACGAAGCTTATTCGCCCTGATAGAATCTATAGCTTGTGCAGTTGTTTCTTTGATATGCATTTTTATTCGAACCTCAGTGATTCAATTGGATCTGATTTTGCGGCACGGTAAGCAGGAATAAAACCAAAAGTAACCCCAACAAACGTACATATACTAAATGCTACTATTACTACGCTTACATTCATTACAGCCACAAAAACCTGATTAATTAGAATGGTTAATCCGCCAGCCAGTGCAACCCCAATAATTCCACCTAACAAACAAATAGCGATTGCTTCCAGCAGAAATTGAGTCAGTATTTCCCATGACTTCGCACCCACAGCTTTTCTTATTCCAATTTCTTTTGTTCGCTCTCTTACAGAAACAAACATAATATTCATCACACCAATACCCCCAATCAGTAAAGATAAGCCACTTAGTATAAAGCCTACCGCATAAATACCGGCTTTCATACCTTCAAGTTGTTCCTTAAATGCTTCGGGTTTATTCAGTGCAAAATCATTATCGGCTGTAGCATCTAATTGCCGAATTCGTCTCATGATTCCTTCGAGTTCGTACTCACCTTCTTTCATGACTTCTTGAGAAGGAAACTGGACGCCAATTTGTAAGCCATACCTTAAACCATATATCTGTTTATATGCTGAAATTGGAATGATGATCCGGTTGTCAGTATCCTCTAATCCTAGAAATTTTCCCTGTTTTTCCAGAATTCCAACTACTGTGAATTTTTGCCCTCCGACCCGAATTTGTTTACCTAGTGCAGATTCCAATTCAAACAGAGATTCCATCAATGTATTTCCAATTACCGCAACTTTTGAACCGGAACGCACTTCCTGCTCCACATACATTCTTCCCTCAGCAATGTTGAGACCCTGTATTTCCAAATAATTTGCCGTGGCACCACTTAACCCCACTCCTTCAGCACTCTTATCTTTATAACGAACGGAAGTACCTCTATTTGCAGCTGCTGTTACATTATTTGCATATCTGCTGTAATCTCTTATTTGCTCAACATACTCCAGCTCAATCTCTTTCCTATTTCTATACTCCCACCACTTATATTCTCCGCCCATGCCCCATGGCCATTTTTGAACGTACACCACATTCTGCCCCATCATTGCCATGCTTTTTTCAAAAGTAACATCCATACCGGTAGTAACTGAGTCAACAATAGTTACCATGGTAATCCCGATGATTATACAAAGGGCAGTAAGTGTAGATCTGATTTTGTTGACTTTAAGCGCCTGAAGAGCGATCCGAAATCCTTCAATAAAACTGTTAGCTATTCTCATGCTAGTATTTGGGGTGAGTTGATGTACCTGCTACGAAAATTATTTTATTTCGTTACGCCAAATTTAGAAAAAAATACTTTTGTGTTATTTTTAATGAATACCTTAAATAATTCTCTTTTAGCGATAAAATTTACTTTATGAAATTAGATGTACTTGTATTTGCTTCCCATCCTGATGATGCTGAATTAAACTGTGGCGGAACCATTGCAGCCTTAACTTCACAAGGTAAAAAAGTGGGCATTATAGATCTCACAAAAGGTGAAATGGGCACACGCGGTACCCAAGAAACCAGAGCTGAAGAAGTTAAGAAAGCTTCTGAAGTTTTGGGAATTTCATTTCGAAAGAATCTAGATCTGGGTGACTCACTTATCCCAAATACCAGAGAAAATCAGTTAAAAATTATTGAGCAGGTTCGGGTGACTAAACCACATATATGTATAGTCGGGGCCCCCTTTGACCGACACCCTGATCATGCTAAAGGCACAAACCTTTGTATTGATGCCTTGTTTTATTCTGGTTTAAAGAAGATTCATACTTCAGATAATGAAGGGAAAAAACAAGAAGCTTTCCGCCCCTCCCATATTTTGCACTACATGCAAGACCGGCCATTTGAACCTGACTTTGTATTTGATATTTCAAATCATTGGGAGACAAAAAAGAAGAGTATGCTCGCCTTTAATACTCAATTTAATGTGTCAGACCCGGGTGATGAACCAGAGACCTATATTTCGTCAGAAAACTATTTTAAGCAGCTTGAAGCAAGAGCTCGATACTTTGGTCATTTGGCAGGCTTTGAATATGGGGAACCGTTTAAATATCACCTGAATCCTGCACCTCTAAAAAGCATGGATTTGTTTTTTGAAAGTTCTATAAACCGGTAAGGGTTTTAAAGCTCATAAATTTCGTCAAATAGCGTTGTATCGATGACCACATCTGAAGCAGATCGCATGCTATCTATTTTTGTGTCTAGGAAGTTTAATACGCGATACATTTTCTCAACCTCTTTACCTGGGTCATCCACAGAAATTTGAATAAACTCTTTGTCGTTTACATTTAATACCACCCATCCTTGTGTTTCAGAACTTGCTGTAACTGGTGAGCCAACAGTAGCTTTCGACACTAATCTGTAATCAGCATCTATTGGCGACAAACTTGCCTGCTCTATCGAGGTATAGTTAGGAAATGTTTGCGGAGGAGTCCCTGACAAAATATCCCGTCTGATTACTTTTGCTTCTTCCAGAGATGTAGCAGGAATTTTCCAGTAGCTGGTCTCAATATTATAACTTCGATTCCGAATTACCTGGTTGCGGAAGTTCTCCGGGATTTCTGTTTCTGAGGTGTCCTGTAATGCTATTTGAATAAGTTCCTGTTGATATAGATCGGAAAGAACTTCCATTCCTCGGTCTTTTACTTTCTTATTGACTCTATCGTCATTTTCATAACCTTCTTCTTTAGCTAAACGCATTAAGACCTCGTTACGCAACGCTCTTCCTACTGATGCTCCAGTTCGGTTCCTTGATTCGTTTAAAGGCAAATATGGGAGCCAGTTCAAATAATCTTCTATGGTGAAATCAATTCTTTCACCAAGCAATACATAGGTCCCTAGTACTGACTGCTCATCAACTTCTAATGCCAATTCATCGAGTTTACCATCATTCCATGTGGCTCCCTCCATGTCTCCATCTTCTTGCTCACGATCTATTTCTTGTATTGATGGTAAATTTCTGATTTCCTCCATCAAACTGACAAGGGGTTCGCGATTCATTTCTATATTCACCTTACTCATCAAATCACGGATGTAAGCATTAGCCTCGAGAGCTTGATTTCGTTGCTTAACTTTATTCTGAATTCCTTCTTTCCGAATCTGATATTCGCTTTCGGTTAACATAGCCTCAAACAATACTTTCTCCACATAAATAATATGATAGCCAAAGCTTGTTCTTATTGGTTCTGAATATCCCCCTTCATTTATCGAAAAAGCTGTTTCCGCAAAATTATCATCAATTCCATAATATGAAATGGGACCTAGATAGCCAGCCGTGGAGTCATACTCTGCAGTACCATAAAACTCATTGGCCAAGTCTACAAAATTCTCGCCGGCCTCAAGCCTATTGTAATACCTGTAGAGTTTGTCTTCGTCTTTAGAAAACAGATGCCTTACATATACTTTACGTTTTGACTTGGCGAAAGCTAATCGAACGTCCTCTTCTGATGGGTTTTCAATTCGCTCATTCATTTGATCCACAAAGTAGATATCAGCGAGGGATTTTCTCTTCTGATACCAAATAGCATCCTGATAAGTTTGGTTGCCTAGATAATTCTTTTGAATAGCCGCATCGGCTACAGCTAGATTATCAATTAGCTCACTTAAATATCGATAACGTTCGTTCTTAATATCATTTCGTCCTGTTTTGATCAGGTAACCAACATATTTTTGTTCAAAATCGGATACCGTAATTTCCGAATCATTAACAGTAGCAATTACTTGTTCGGATTCTTTCTCTTGAGAACAGTTTGCTAAAAACAAAGATGAGCCTATAACACAAAAAAAGAATAGCCACTTAAAATGTAGGTGGCTATTCTTTTTCAATAAACTGGGTTGAAACATTTAGAAGTATAATTTTATATCAATTAACGTCGTGTTGCCTAAATACTCAAATGGAACTTGGGCAAAATCAAAGCCAAGAGCAACGCCGCTGGCTGTTTTTAGTGTGAAGCCTGCTCCATATGTAAAGTGCGAATCAACCTGATCACCTAAAAGTAGATCTTTATAACCTGCTCTGGCATGAAACTTAATTGTATTGGTGATATAGCTGAGTTGAGAACCCGTGTCTAAATTAAGATCATTATCGTTGGTTTGTTGAGCATCAGTCAGTAGCAGTAGCTCTAAATTGTCTTGCTTAATAACCGGAAGCGCTACACCAAACCTGAATGATAACGGCAGATCCCATTCGTCCATGAAGATACGACCTGGAACGGATTCATTATTACCTTCACTTGTTTCATCAACATCAATCAGGTACTCAGCGTTAATACCCCCCATCTGCATACTTCCACCAAAGTTACTTATGGTTGCACCAAGCTTCATACCATTTAGATAGTCTGTTAAAAGAGTAAATCCAAAGTCGAATGCAAAGGTTTCAGCGCTCATATCATAGATTTTCTGCTGAATTAACTTAGCCGTTCCACCAAAGTAAAAGGATTCGGTAAGGTTTTGAGCATAAGATAATCCAATGCTTAGATCATGAGCACCAAATGAAGCACCTGTTCCCTCCTGAAGTTCTACCGTTCGTATATCCATTCTACCATAGTCAAGGTAGTTCAGGCCTATACCAAAGCTTTTGCCTTCTGAAATATTAAACACTAATCCGGAGGCATAGGCGCTGACATCAACAAAAAGTTGATTATAGGAAAGATATCCCGAGCTGTAAGTACCACCCTCATTCTTTAGAGCAATAGTTGCGGGGTTCCAAAAAAGCCCCTCCGCACCTGAAGTAATCACGGTATTCGCGTGTCCTAAGGCTGAGCCTTTAGCTCCAACTCCCAGTGTGAGAAATGGAGCGGCTGTAGTACCTACCCTGCTTTGAGCATGTAGTGACACCGAGCTAACTAAAAAGAGTAATACAATTAATGTAGAAAGAGGCTTCATAATCTGATGTGTTAGAATCTTACTTTTTATATTCTTCATGACTACTTGACGATTGCAAATTTGTCTACATATTCGCCTATCCCTTCTGCTGATACGTGATAGAAATAGACCCCGTATGCTATATCTTCATTATTAGCAGTCCTTAAATCCCAGGAAATAGCACCGTCATCAATTGCACCGTCATGGTTAAGAGTGTTAATCAATTCACCTCTAACGTTGAAAATTCTGATTGTACATTTTCGGGGTAGATTGTAGAAGTATATCTTCCTTTCTCCACGCCCAACTTGTCCTGAACTTCGCTCCCATTCAGCAGCACCTATGTATGGATTCGGGGCAACATAAATATCATCCATTTGAGACGAAGCAAGCTCGTTATCAATAGAGGCTTTAGTAACTCCAAACTGGAATGTATCTCCGTTACCAAATGAACGAGTACTTGATATACGGATCTTATCACCAGCAGAAGGAGGAGTTCCACTACCTTGTGCATTGAATTGAAGGTTATACCTATATCTATACTGGCCGTTTGGCTGTCGCTCAGTAACTACTAAGTTGTCACCTGAATTGAATTCACCATTTTCATCTTGGTCAATTACTAAAAGTACTACATCCGTATCAGTACTAATATTTCTGGCAAAGACCGGTATATCGATTCTAGTAAATTGCCCACCCAATATAAAAGGAGGCGAGTACTGCGTATCATTGGGTCCTACCCATGTGAGTTCGAAGTCAGAATCGCTTCTTACAAATCCCCCTGTTGAGATTCCTGTTGGTGTAAGAATATTTTTGGTTAGTGTAATTACCCAGTCTGTTTCCAGTCCATCCAGTTCATTTGGATTAAGACTGAATAATTCATTCTCTGATCCTGAATTAGAGATATATCCGGTTCTACTATCAATAACCTCAGTAGGTGGATTATTCTCCATTTCAAAGGTAAATCCATCAATTACACTGGTTGAAGGTGTAAACTCAGTACGTGCTATAATTGTATCTGAAGTTGTTAACTCAACCATTTCAAAGCCTGAAGTATTTCTAAAATCTCCTGAAGTTGACATCGTGTCAAAGAAGTTAACTTGGTATTGCTTTGATTCATCAATTAGATTTTCAGATACAATGTTCACATTAGCCCTTCCTGTACCATCACCAGTTGTTAAAGTGCTAAGATCAGTAGTTGACCCACCTAAAGTATACCCAAGTGGATTTGTCTTAGGAACAACTACAGCTGCGTTTACTGAAGTCCCTGTTACATTACCAGCTAAATCTACAGAAATGTTGAAGGTATTTTCCTGAGGATCAATACCTAAAGCGGTTGAGCCATCTTCAGGTTGAAAGCCTCTGTCGTAAGCTACGATAGCGTAATAGTAAGTTTTACCATTTGTGACGGTAGTATCAACATAGTTGAATTGTAGACCTGTGTTGCTTCCAAGATCAAAAATTGCATCGCCTTCCAATACCGGAACAGTGCCACTGATATCGTTATCCAAGTCAAATTGTGCAATTGGATCATAATAAGTAGGAGCACCATTTACATCCGTAATAGTTCTGGCGTCCGTAAATACATTATTTGTACTGCGGAATAACTTGAAGCCCTCAAAATCAAAATCCTGAAGAAAACGGTCATAACTCTCAACTGCTGCCTCATCCCATGATAGTACTACTCTTCTATCTCCTGCATCTGCAGTAAGTATAGGTGTAGTTGGGGGTTGAGCAAACGTATAATCAGCATTATAAATGTTTTGAACAGTTCTTCTATTTTTGAAGAAATCTTCCTCATTATCACCAAAAATCCATGCTGTAGAGAAGAAGTCTGTTGACTTGCCATTTGGAGTATTCTCGCTGGAAAGTTGTACTTCTCCTGACATAAAAAGCGCAAATGGCTCATCATCTGCAACAGATTGTACCGGCTCTTGGCCAAGTGGAAACTCACTCAAAACAATACGCTCGAATAGCCAGGTATCATCTCTAAGGTTATTACCACTTTCGTAAAATGGACGGGTGTTCAAGTCAAAACCTGTTAAGCCAATCTGATCTGATTCATCAACATCCAATTCATTAAAGTTAGGCTCTCCTTGAGTAGGCATTCCATCAGCTTCTCCTTCGTCAGGACCTACATAATCTAAGTCAAAAGGTCCAAGACCATCTCGGCCATAATCATCGTTTATTAATTCGCCTTGATCATAAACACCATTATTATTTTCATCAGAATAACCTACCCAGTCTAATTCTTCATCTTCAGGGTACCAAATACCTGCAATGTAAGCCGGGCGATCTTCTAAAGGACCATAGTAATTTTCAAACGCTGCACGGTCGTATCGTGCCTCAACCTCTGCCTCGATTGCGGCTTGTCCAACGATAGGCGTCATAATATTATTATCAAATCGAGATTCATCTGTAATACCGTCCTGATCAGCATCAACTAAATCATCGCTATCAGCCGGAGATTCAAGAAAGGCAAAACCCGTATATCCCAATTCATAGTTACCGCCTCCGGTTGTCGGCGTACCTATTCCATTACTATCCCAACCATATACAACATCAAGTAAGGGATCATAAGCGGCGTTATCATCATCTTCCTCATTACCTAATCCGTAATCTACAATCTGAACAAAATAAAGGCGCTCTTGATCGAAGTCTCCTTTGTTTGTAATTCTGTAGATCAAAAACATAGTATCCTCAGCAAGTATGTTTGCCCATTGGAAAACACGGACCTGCATTTGTAAGCCTAAACCACCCATAGTAGAATCTGACTGAGGACTTGGATAATACACTCCAAATGGACTGTATGGTTCGCCCGTTTCAGGATCTACTGCATATTCGTCATCAGAAAAGTCATCCATCACATAAAAAGACTCCTGATCAGCATTTGCTAAACGACCATCACGACCATTCCAGGTTCCTGGCCATCCAGCGTCAGATTCATTCAGCCTGTCAGGCCAAAATTCTGGCCAAGAGCTAGGATCCGTACTTAAGGCCGGAGTTGGAGTGAGAACGGATGTAACCGGATCTACTCTTTCTGGGTTATTAAATCCCGGAAGCGGAAGCCATCCCCATGCCTCTCCTGTAAAAGGGCTTTGTCGTAATCCAGCTTGTCTATAGTTGATGATGACCGGATTCAAAAGGGTATCAGCGGCTCCATTATAGAAATCAGGATAATCTGAACGATTACCGTTTACAAAACCGGCAATAATAACACCTACTCCATCAATATGGCGACCACCGATATCTCGAGGCCAAACTCCCCACGGAATGTCATTCCATCTGGAAAACTCACCATGATTTCGGAAGTTAGTTTGGATAAGGTTTCCATCCAGCACTCCCCTAGCTATCGACTCAGATTCACCACGATAAATTACTCCATTATACTCATCAGGAATTCCTTGCGCCATTAGGCTTCCTGAAAATAAGAGCATGCATATGATCAGGAATAAATTTCTACTCTTCTTCATACTTGTCTGTCTGATATTCTTTGTTTCTCTGATTTCTAATTTTTTTAACATCAAAATGTATATCTAAGTCCTGCTTTAACAGTTCTTGGAGGACCTTCCATTGACTGATTGTAGATGAATTCTTCGAAGCTATTCAAACCACCGGGAATAGAATTACCTCTTTGGATATCAGCCAGTCTTTCGGATTCGTATGAAACTCCGGTGTCATTGAATACCGACCACTGAGCTCTGGTATCGAAAACGTTATCAATTTGGAGGAAGAACTGAACGTCTTGACTTAATTTTACCGGTTTGTAGTAAAGTCTCATGTCAGTGTTAAACCAAACAGGCTTATCTTCATTATTATCTATGAAGGAAGTTCTGTCTCTTCTGAGTGTTGTATATGGTGTTCCTGTCTGTAAGCTACTTATAGCAGAGATGGTAAGCCCAATATTTGTTCGGTAAGTTAGAGTGTTGTTCAATACATTTCTTCTGTCCCAATCAAGTCTTCTAAGCTTAATTGTAGGCTCTAAACCAGCCTGGAAGCGGTTAAATGCGTCTGTTGGGTTTGAGGCTGATCCTTTAGCAAACTGGAGAGTGTAATCAATAGTCCATGAAATTGGGCCATCTCCTCTTTGGTAAAGTGATAGTGTTGTTCCCTTAATGGTACCGTAGTCAAGATTTATAAATCTTGAGATATTCTGTCCGTCGAAAGCTCGTCCAAACTCAACACCTGTAAGGTTTCTGATATCCTTAGAGAAAATGGTGAAATCGAGTCCCAACGTTTCAGTAATACCTTGTTGTAGTCCAACCTCAAATGAAAGTGTTCTCTCAGGATCTAAATTTGCATTACCAAACTGTGCTGGAGAAGCAGCTGGATTTTTCTCGTACTCAGAGTTGGTATAAAGAATAGACAACTGAGGTGTTTGAAAGAATAATCCCGCTGAAAAGCGCATTACTCCTGTTTCAGAAATTGGGAATGCGATTCCTAAGCGAGGACTCAATTGAAAAGTGTCATCAGCCTCAACCCTGTTAGAAATTGTTTCTGTCGGATTCTCTGGGTCAGAAATCGTTGCTCTTGAAGCCTGTGTCCAATCTCTTGGCACTGTAAAATTTGGATTAAAATAGTCAGCTCGAAGACCTGCATTAACAATCAGGTTTGGATACTCAATTTTTGTTTGAGCATATGCTGCAGCTTCATAAGGGCTGACGTCAAGAGCATAGGTGTCATACGGGCTGTCGTTAACTCTTGGCTCGTCATTCAACACTGTGATACCAAAAGTATTAACGTCTAGATTATGAAATCTTCCCGAAAAGCCAGTCTTAATAGACACTACACTGTTTAGCTGTGAAGTAAAACTTCCAACAACACCGGAAGTCTGAACTATATCACGTGTAGAAAATAGTTGGTTCCCTCCAACAGCAAAAGCTTCTCTACCCTGCTGAGTGTTTTGCTCTACAGGTACATAAGCACTGGAAAGGTTTAAAGAATCTTCCGGTGGAGTATGCAACCAAGAACCACCTGTATCATTTAGGTAACTAAACGAAAGGTTGGCGAAAGATTTCTGACCAAATACATACTTCATTCCCAAAATATGATTCTGAGAAAGGTTATGGTATTCGTTTACTCCATTAGGGTTGTATTTAAAAGCGTGGTTATAACCTTGACCGTCCGATTTTTGAAGAAACAAGTTGTAATCAATTTTAAAGCGGCTGTTTACTTCATAAACAAGTGACGAGTTTAGAGAATACCGATCTTGGTAGTTCATGGATACATAATCACCGGTTCCGGTAGATTCAATAAGCCAATTATTCCTCGCACTGTTACTTAGCCCAAAGGACTGATCAGAAGGTCGGAATAAGTCTTTTCCAATAAGATGACCAGGGTCTTTAAGGTATCTGAGGGATACACGAACACCCAGTTTTTCATCTATAATAGGGCCTCCAATTGAGACCTGAACATCTCTGTTCTCTAAAAAGGGAGCAGCTTCAGTATATGAAACTGTTTCACTGACAAAATCATCACTTGCGAGAAATGGTCCCGGACCTGTTTCTCGACTTATAAATTCAAGTTCTCTATTACTTACAATATTACCTGTATACGCTAGGAAATTACCTGACCAATCTTCTGGAACACCCTTAGTTACAATATCTACAACACCACTTAAGGCCTGTCCATACTCTGCATTAAAAACACCACTAATAACCTGGAGACTAGAAACCATGTTCTGCTCAACTGTAAATGCAGCAGAATTGTTATATGCATTATTAATAGGTACGCCATTTACCAAATAGGCAACTTCACCTGTCCTCCCTCCTCGGAAGTGACCATCTACAACACCGGCCTGATTATTAATAGCATCTGATAAGTTAACAACCGGTAAATCTTCTAATTGTTCTGAACTGATGTAGGCTGTAGTTGTAGTTCTATCTTTTTCTACAATTGGCCTTTCAGCTGTTACAACAACTTCTTCACCTTCTATTACTGATTCTTTAAGTGTAGCATCAATTCTTGTTGTTTGATCAACAAATACCTCTACGTTTTCAACTCTATATGTAGCGTATCCCAAGTATTGAAAAATTACTACATACGTTCCTGCATCAACATTATTAATGTTATATCTGCCATCAACGTCAGAGTTTATCCCTTTAGTAGTTCCTTCAATATAAACGGAAACACCAATTAAGGGATCGCCGGATTCATCTTTAACTTCGCCAGCAATTTTCCCGGTTTGAAATGCAGATACGGAATTTGTGGCAAGCAGGAAGACAAAAAGATAAAGTAGTCCTTTAAAAACTGTGAATACCTTCATAAGAATATTATTTGAAATAGGCATAGCCTTTAGAAGCTATGCCTATTGAATTTTAGTATGATTAAATAAATATACCTGTGACCATTACTTGATCAACATCATTTTTTTCGATTGAACAAATGATGATCCTGCACTAATTCTATAAATATATAGACCGGATGACAGGTTAGATGCATCAAAGTTTTGTGTATGACTTCCTACTGCCATAGACTCGTTTTTGATGAGAGTTGCAACTTTTTGACCCAACATATTGAATACTTCTAAAGTAACCTGTGTAGCACTTGGTAACGTGAAGCTAATGTTTGTAGTTGGGTTAAAAGGGTTAGGATAATTTTGCTCTAAACTAAAAGTAAGTGGTTGTGCAGTATTTGTTTCATCGTTAGATACCGTAGCATCTTTACCAACAAACGCAATTACTTGCCATTTAGAAGGTGTATTCCACCATCCGTCACCACCAGCTTTGTTAGACCATGACACCTGACGTTCACGAGCACCGTTAGTCTCATCACTATCATTAATAGCAATATTAAACGGATATGTTTTCACTTCAGTACCACCTGGGAAATCAAATGCTTCATCAGGTGTTGCATCAGGATTTACAGATCCAGTACCACTTAGGTTAACAGTATTAATCAAAGTAAGAGTACGGTAACCGTAGTCTGTTTCTTCAACAACAGTCTCTGAGTTAGGTATTAAAGCATTAATAAACCAACTTTCATGAATGTATCCAGTGCCATCAGCAAATGATCCGCCACGGAATTGGTAATCAGGGTTTTCACCTCTCAACATATCGTCATGAGTAGAACCTATAATGAATGATTCTGGTGAATAGTTACCTAGCCCCATTTCAAAACTGTCATAAGCCCAAGCTGCGCCTGCGCCTGTTTCAGTTGCAGGGAATTGGTATGCTTCATCTGAAATCTCATTATATATGATAAACTCTTGATTTGTAGAACCAAAGGCTAACCATGTTTTGCTTGAAAGATCTTCATTATTATCCGGAGCAGTACCGTTTTCTAAATAAAAACGATCTTGGTCGATTGTAAATGGAACATATCCGTCTGGAAAAAGACCGGCTAAAGTTGCGGCATCTGGAATAGTGCCTCCACCAATAGCTTCTAAAACAGTGGAAATTTCATCATCGCTGAACTCATAAGCATAACTGTTAAGAGTCGATACATTTCCTTCAATACTAGAACTTGTAACGTCACTTTCAGCTCCAAGACCAGACACGGCCGTTACAGCATAGTATGAAGTAATGTCACCAGCTAGACTAGCATGAGGAACCTGAATAGAATTTGTGAAAGTTAATTCACCATCAGCGGAAACGGTTCCAATTTGAGATACACCGGAAGCAGGAACATCTGTAATTGCTGATTCGCTAAAGTAGATGTTATAAGCAGCAGCTCCGGGAACAGCAGTCCAAGAAATGCTGTGTGTATTTTCAACACCCTCAACTGTAACAGATGTTGTTGCTGCTGGAGGTGTAGTTTCAAGATCGGTGCTTGAAGAGCCAATATAAAAATCATCATAGTAAATTGGGCCACCACCACCTACGGTAGCATCATCATAATCCCAATGTACACCAACATATTTAACAGACTCCCAGTCAAAATCCATGTAACCTTCAACTCCTTTACCTATAAAGTCACCGGCTGAGTTTCCACCAATACCAGGGTTAGACCAGGCACCTGGGTAATCCCAATTTGAAAAGAGCGTGTCAACTTCAACTTGTAAAGAATCACCGGTAAGCGTTACACCTGCATTTGCTGAGTCTAAAGCCGCAGTTGTACGAGGAGGTAATGGAATTGCAAATTCATGCCATTGGCCATCATGAGCCCAGGCAGGAATAGTCCATCTCATTCTAAATGGTAGATTATCTGTCTCGTAGTTGATACCGGTATCGGTGTCAAAAAACGCTACAAATACATTACCTCTACCAGCAACTCCATTTGCTGTATCTGAGAGTAGCTTGAAAAATAGAGTGTCGGTTTCACCGTAATTGTCTGCTGTAAAGTCAGACATATCCGCTCCATTTTCCGCCGGATCACCGTTTGTAAACCTAAAACCTGCTTCACGGTATGTTCCGTAATCGATTCTGTAAACGTTGTTATCACCATCCGGATTTAAAGGGTCAACTACATTAACCCCTTCGTTAGCTGGTATTTCCACATTTGCACCGTCAATAAAAAAGATAAACTCTTCTTCAAGAGTAATTTTTTGTGCATTAGTTAAACTAGAAAAACCAGAAATTAATACTACACCCACAAGAAGGGCTGCTGATCTAAAAATAGTAGCTTTAGTCATAATATTTCTGTTTTGTTGGTTATGATTTTACAGGATTTTGTACCTGAAATAGCAACTTATTATTTAAAAGCGCTACCAGATCAGGTATTAGCCCGCCCCCTATTTTATAGAATCCCTTCCAAAGATACAACTTTTTAAAAGCTATTTTTTTCTCTGAAGTGAGAATTTATTTCATATGAGTGCTAATTTATCCCAACAGGTAGAATGTAAGCGCTTTTTGATCATCTAATTAATTCTATTTAGACAAATACTATGCAAAGCGCTACCAATGTGACTGATAATTATTTATATTCTTGAGAATATTTTTCATGTTTTTGAATAATTTTCTACTATTAGCTAATAATTACAGTTTCTAGAATACCTTATGAAGACAACTTTAAAAGATATTGCAGACCAAACCGGACTCTCTATATCAACTGTTTCCAGAATTTTAAGAGGCGATTCAAAAACCAGTTCAGATAACGTAGAGCAAACTATTCGTACTGCCCAAGAATTAAATTACCCTATCAATTCCCGGCTTCTAAACCAACAGTATGATTATAAATCTACGCTTCAAGTTGCGCTCATAAGTTCTTTCTATCCTGACGAGTTTTATTCCACCTTTTTCTATGGATTAAATAACGCGGCTCAGTCCGAGAACATCTCGTTATCCTTTTACATTTTTGATTCGGATAAAAACAATCTGCCTGAATTCATAAAGAACCTGAGTAATAACTCTATAGATGCTGCTATCCTTTTCCTCCCCGCTTTACAGGAAAAAGACTACAAAGAAGTTATTAAGAAAGTACCGAAGAGTTTTTCTTTGATTTCTATGGCTCCTCTCTTTAATCCAATTTTAGATACCATCACTTTTGACTCGTACCGGGGTGGTTATTTAGTAGCCAAACATTTTTACGAAAGAGACTATAAGGATGTAGGAATCATTACCGGACCTCACAACAAGAATGAGGCCTTACTTAGAAAAAATGGTTTTACTGACTTTATAGGGCAAAAAGACGATATCAATCTAACCTGGCAATTTGAAGGAGATTACACTTTTGAATCTGGCAGGGATGCTTTTGAAACTTATTCAAAACTAGAGAATAAGCCCCGGGCAATTTTTGCCAGTAATGACTACATGTGCCTTGGCTTCCTCGAACATGCCACTAAAAATGGTTTAGACATCCCCAATGATATAGCAATAGCAGGATACGATGATCTTCCAATTTGTGAATACGTTCACCCTTCTATTACCTCTGTCCATACCGATTACAATATTTTGGGGAACAAGACATTCAATCTACTTAAAGAAAAAATTAATGCGCCTTACGATCATAGCGGAATACTAAGCATCATTCCTGTTTCACTTTCAGTTCGACATTCATCCTAAACAATCACACATCATGAATAAAAGAATAATCCCGTTACTTACACTATTACTGACGCTGGTTGCCAATTATACGTTGGCTCAAGATGCCTCAATTGATCAAAAGATAGACCAACTTATTGATCAGATGACCGTTGAGGAAAAAGCTGGTCAAATGACCCAACTTAACATCACCACTATTGTAAATGGTGAGCAAAATGATGTAAACCTTGTTAGGGAAAAAGCGATTAACCTGATTAAGAATCACCACATTGGTTCTTTTTTAAATGGTGAAGCCGTTCCTGCTGACCAATGGTTCACTTACATGTCGGAGCTCATGGAAATTTCTATGGATAACTCCAGATTAGAGATTCCCATTATTTATGGTATTGATCACATGCACGGAGCTAGTTACATAGCTAACAGTACCATCTTCCCTCATAACTTAAACATTGGCGCCACGTTTGAGCCAGAACATGCCAGACAAAATGCTCGTGTTACAGGTATTGAATCAGCAGATTTAGGTCACCACTGGATATTTGCTCCTGTTTTAGATTTGGGTAAAAATCCGCTTTGGCCACGTATTTATGAGACCTACGGTGAAGATCCGTATGTAGCTGAAGTAATGGGAGCTGAATATGTAAAATCACTTCAGAATAATCCTGAGACAGCACCTTACAAACAAGCTGCTACGGCGAAACACTTTATTGGATATTCTGATCCAATTGAAGGCTGGGACCGAACGCCTGCTCTTATCCCCGATCAGCACCTTCACGAATTCTTTGTTCCTGCATTTAAATCTGCAATAGAGGCTGGTATTAGTACAGTCATGATTAATAGTGCAGAGATTAATGGAGTTCCTGTTCATGCATCAAAAGAACTACTTACCGGACTTCTGCGCGACCACCTTGGTTTTGAAGGCGTAGCTGTAACTGACTGGGCTGATATTGATCAACTGGTTACCAAGCACCGCGTTGCTCCAAACCTCAAAGAAGCTACTTTCCTTGCTGTTGAGGCCGGTATTGATATGAGTATGACGCCTTACGACCTTTCATTCACAAATGCACTGATTGAGTTGGTTCAGGAAGGCCGTATTACTGAAGAACGATTAGACCTTTCTGTTCGACGAATTCTAAAGCTCAAGTTTGAACTTGGTCTATTTGAAAACCCATATCCAAGTGATGATAGATTAGACTTGATTGGAAAAGACGAACATAAAGAATTGGCTTACAAAGCAGCTGTTGAATCTATTGTTTTGCTTAAGAATGAGAATAATGTACTTCCGCTTTCAAGTGATGTCCAAAATATTCTAGTGGTTGGGCCATCGGCTAATTCTAAGAGAAATCTAAACGGTGGCTGGACATTAGCGTGGCAAGGTGGCGATGAAGAACGATATCCTGATGATGTAGAAACAATCTTCACCGCAACACAAAAAGCATTCCCTAATGCTTCTGTAGAATATATTGATGACATCAGCAGCCAGAATATGGAAACTATTATGGCAAAAGCTAATTCTGCAGATGCTGTGTTTTATGCAATGGGTGAAACTCCGTACACAGAAGGTGTTGGTAACATTAACACCCTCCTCCTTCCCAACGAACAACAAAACCTGATTGATGCTACATCCGGTGTGGATGCTGCCAAAATCTTCGTTTATGTGGGTGGCCGACCTAGAATCATAACCGATATGGTTGATAATGTAGATGCAGTACTTTTTGCTGGCTTACCAGGCAATGAAGGCGGAAAAGCTATTGCCAATATTATTTCGGGAATGGAAGTTCCAAGTGCAAAACTACCAATCACCTACCCTAAATTCCCGGGTGTATTCTATCCGTATAATCATAAAGTCGCCGTTTTCACTCCAAGTACTCAAGCTAATGAAGAGTTTGTAGGTACTACTTTGTATGAATTTGGTGCTGGATTGAGCTATACCTCTTTTGAGTATTCTGACCTTAAACTATCCTCAACTGAAGTATCTAAGGATGGAACTATTGAGGCAACCGTTACGGTAAAAAATACTGGTGATATCACTGGTAAAGAAGCAGTACTCTGGTTTTTAAGCGATGCATATGCGTCCATTACCCGACCGGTTAAAGAGCTTCAGCATTTCGAAAAGATTGAGTTGGAAGCCGGTGAAGAAAAAACCCTGAGCTTTACCATTAATCCAATGGAGAACCTTTCCTTCCCTGATAAAAATGGAAATTTATTATTGGAAGCTGGTGCTTTCACACTTACTGTTGGCGATCATTCTCAAGAATTTACCCTTACAGATTAAGACTGTTATACCTTACATTTTCCGGAACTGCCTACTGGGCGTTCCGGATATTTATATACTTCTCAAATGCACTCCTCGCATTTGTTGTATCTCCTCTTAAGGCATAAAGCCTGGCATAGTTATACCACAGTAACTGCGACTGTTCATCTAATGCTTTTGACTCTTCTAGCCATTCCTCTGCCCTATCCAAATCTTTATGTATTAGATATAGAGCAGCTAATGAATTTGAAAAGTAAGGGTCATCCCGTTCTATACTTAATATGATGTGAAGCAATTGTGCCGAATAGGTATCAAATTTTCGACTATTAATAGCGTAAGCGACACCTTTCTTAAGGAGATTCTCATTATAGATCTGCCAGTAAGCAAGTTGTTGATAATGCTTAACCACTGAAAGTGAATCCCGTTGGTTTGAGCTATAATTGATAACGTCAGTCAGAGCTAGTGAAACCGGGCGCTGCATCCTCCATGAAGTTGCTGCTATAGAATCCACGTACGATCTGGCCTGATGGGCATCATACAATCGTTGGAAGCCAGCATATTCCGCTTCTTCACTTAACCCTTTTTGAAATGGATAACCTGATGTCAACCGATCAACGGGAACCGTTGAATATATTTTTTCAAATTGTGTAGTTGATGTCCTTTCAAACAATATGTTGGGTGAATAAGCCGCTTTGATATTTTCCAGCTTGTTAACCATCACTTCAAAGAAAAGATCTGCAATAGCTTGATGTCCTTCCCAATCTGGATGAAGATGATCAACAAAGAAACTCGAATCAGGAATTGTACTTCGAGACTTATTTTCTGCCAAAGAGTTAACATCGACAACTTCAGCTCCATACTCATAAGCTTCGGTACTAATAACCTCATTTATTTTTTCAGGAGCTCTGAAGCGAATTGCATCTAATTCTTTGGCTTGAAAGAAAGCATCGCTTGCCGAATTTACTTCCCCTTCTTCAAATAGCCTCACTCCTTTCGTAAAACTGGAAATTGCTTCATCGTTATCTCCTAATGGAGCCTGATCTTTCAGATTAGAGGCTACGGTCCCTATAAATACAGGCACTGATTGATTCTCAAACCGATCCAGAACGTCAGATATGTTTTCCTGAAATTGACTTATTCCTGCTTCAAATAGCTCACTTTCAATACCTATTTCAGCATCTTTTACTACTTTCGCCATCATAGTCCGATTGTCAGAATCAGCAGTATCTTCAGGTCGCATAATGTCTTCTATGAACTGGTACAATCTCCAATTCTTTAGGTTCAACATAAGACGCTTAAGGCCTACTCCCTCACCAAAACCAAACTGTGTACTGCCAACCCCAAAAGAACCATAGTACTCATTATGGCCAGCATAGATAATGACAGCATCGGGCTTATACTCCACCAGCCGGCTACTTAAATCCCAAATCACAAAGCTGTTTACGGCAGTCATCCCAAGGTTAACTAACTCAATATTGAGTCCCTTTGTTTCCATAAGCAGTCTTTGTTCTAACTGTGTAGAAAAGCTGCTATAGAAATTATAAGGAAAGCCCTGTGTAGAAGAACCGCCCATCACAAAAACACGAAAAGTATCTTCTTCTTTCTCTTTTAGGAAGGGAGATATTGCAACCTGAGGCCTGAAGGACGGAAAATACCTGGATACAAAAGCTGGATTTGTAGCTACATATTCAGGTTGAGTAGGAACTTCAACAAAAAGACTTTGGGCATCCTCATTGTAGCCACTTATTCTAAGTAAAATTTCAACCAGACCTAATAGCAGAAATGGGAAAAGCAGCGTTATAACCCAGTAAAGTGTTTTCTTCATATCAAAGATGTAAGTGTGCGGAACTCCTGAAGTTCATTCAGTAAATTTGTTTGCAATATTAGCGGCTCAGGGGATTGGAGTTTATATATTATTATTCAGTTTTGTCAACTTTAATTAGGCAAAGTAGAGTTCGGAAAAAACTGGACTAGCTAAGCATCTTACTCTGTTAAGATTACTACCTCATTCTTAGATCAAAAACTAAGAATTTAAGCTTCATACATTCTCAATCGCTGAATAGGTATAAAGGGGAAAGGTGAATTCAGTTCACCTTAATCCCAGACAACAGTCCCCACTGAACCCGAGAATAACGTGAGAGATTTCACTTCTCCGTCAACAGAGATATCAAAATCAATTCCTGAATCTGTGTCGTTTAAAACAACCAATACAATCTGTCCATCAGGGTTCTTGAAAGCAACGTTTGGCAATCCTTCGATCTCATTAGATTGAATACGTACAGACCCCGGTCTTACAAACTTCGAAGCATGAGCAATGATATAATAGGCAGGATTTCGAGTAACTTCATTTCCATCAATTGTTAAAGCCCCCAGGCATTGTGTACACCCTCCATCCGTATGTGGATCTTGGTTAGGGTCGGCCGCTAAATTCCACTCCAATACATTACGGCTCCAGTTTCTGGTGGCGCCAACAATCAACTCACGGATATGCCATGATAAGTCAGATGAAAAGTTACCGGGGGCTCCAATCCATTGCTCAGTGAAATACAGGTTCTTATCCGGGTGTGCATTATGGACAGTGCTTAAAGCTGAGATATCTCCCCCATACAAATGAAAAGCAGAACCGTCCACATACTGTTTTGCTTCGGGGTCGTTCATAATACTAATCGGATACTGTGGATTATCAGCATTGTGATCCCAAATAATAATCTTGGTATCAATTCCGGCCTCATCGAAAGCAGGTCCTAAGTGATTTTTCACGAAATCAGCCTGTTCACTTGCTTCCATGTACATACTTGGATTATTGCTGTCGTGCAAAGGTTCGTTCTGTACCGTGATTGCATCTATAGGAATACCTTCATCAGCCATTCCTTGAATATATTTAACGAAATACAACGCATATGCGTCATAATACTCCGGCATTAGCCTTCCACCTATTGTAGATTTACTGGTTTTCATCCAGGTAGGCGCCGACCAAGGTGAACCCAGAATCTTTAAGTCTGGATAGATATCTAATATTTCTTTTAGTACCGGAATCAAATACTCCCTATCTGGGTCAAGGCTGAAATTTTCCATACTTTCATCCGTCTGACCAGCGGGTAATTCGTTGTATGAAAATGGAGCTGGATCAAGATCAGAAGCTCCTATACTAACCCTTAAATAGCTAACTCCTATTTTGCCTTCTCCTTCCCCAAATAATTCGTTTAGAATGCTTTCTCTGGCCGAAGCATCCATATTATTTAAGTGAAGGGCGCTACCTCCTGTTAAAGAATATCCAAAACCATCTATAGTCTGATAGGTAGTATTCGAGTTAATATTTATTACTGGATTGCCGGAATTTGAGTCTGCTTTTCTTAATCTGTCTTCAAGTTTTTGAAACAGAGCCTGACCGTCGGCCGTTGTCAACCAAAGCTCGGGAGAATTATTCCCATCATCGTTTACGGTCTTGCATCCTTTCCAAACAAAGATTAGAAGCATAAAACCAATACTACTCAGTATGATTCTTGAGCTAATAGTTTTTAAAAAATTACGGTTCATGAGAAAATTTTTCATATCTAATAGTATTTCATGAGCTTAGGTGATCAATATATACTATTGCGAGTTTTTAGAAAATAGCTTTTCCGATTGCCTACATGTTTTTTGATGTAAGCAATCAATTTGGCTCAACACTCACAAATCGTTCTATGTTCCTGGACATTTCAATACGAGTAACGAGAGATTTGATCACCTTCTTGTAGAGATCAATACCAGAGGCTTTGTCTTCAACACCGGAGTCAATATTTGGGTTGTCATTAACCTCGATTACATACGCCTTATCACCAACCATTTTTAGATCCACACCATATAAACCATTCCCCATTAAAGCTGCTGCTTTAGTAGCTAATTTCAGTACCTGTTTAGGTACTTCTTCAATCAGTACAGTAGTTGCTGCCCCCTCCTGATTTTTCTTGGCTCCTTTCCAATTATAGATCTGCCAATGATCTTTTGCCATGAAATATTTACAAGCAAACACTGGTTCATTATCAAGCACACCGATTCGCCAATCATAGTCGGATGGAAGGAATTCTTGGGCAAGAACCAGATCGGATTTTTTAAATAATAGGTTCAGCGATTCCTTTAGCTCACTCTCATCATTCACTTTGATTACTCCAAGAGAAAAGGCACTATCCGGCTGCTTTAGGATTAACGGATAGCTCAAATTCTTAAGACTATTTTGCTTAATGGAGTTTTTAAAAAAGACCTGCGTTTCCGGTGTTCGTATGTTGTTCATTTTTAAGCGCTCATGCAGATAGATTTTGTTTGAACATCTCAAAATAGACCAGGGATCGTCGATTACAGCTAAACCCTCAGCATAAGCTTTCCTCGAAAATTGATAGGTGTACTCATTTACGTTTGTAGTTTCCCGAATAAATAGGGCATCAAATTCCGACAGTCGGTTATAGTCTTCTTTTGTGATGAATTCTGTGTAGATATCCAGCTCATCAGCTGCTTTTTCAAAATTCTTAAGCGCTTTTTTGTTTGATGGTGGATTCGCTTCTTCAGGATTAACCAGAATGGCCAAATAGTATTTATAACTCTTGAGTTTCGTCCGTTTAAATCTTCTGGACTTGAAATAAATAGCTGCAAATTCCTGAACAGAAAGCAAGTCTTCCGGTTTCACTTTATTTAAACTTAGGGGGACTATTTTCTTTACTTCCCAGAATTGCCCTTTGCTGAATTGCACCTGAAACATCGGGGCCTCAAACAGGTGATACAGCTTTTGCCCTAATACTTTAAAAGCCGGATCAATTGTATGCCCGAAGTACACATTTAAACTCAGCTTATTTTCTCCTCTTTTTTGCAAAGCCTTCTGTATAACTTCTTCAATATCATCTGCTATTGAACTGATTGCTCCTGTATCTTTAAAATCCCTGATTGTAGTTACATTAGGAATTGCTCTATGTTCTCTTGCGGATGCTAAAAGGGACACATAATAGCCTATACTTTGATACTTATAGGAATTACATAAGTTAAAAACGCGCAAAGATCGCTCTGAAAACATCCCTTTGTTGGAGGTATAGTCAGCCGAAGAAACGACTTCGACATTTTCAATGTCAAGCTTCCAATTTTTAGGATCATCTACTACAATAATGTTCGATATACGGTTTTTAAACTCCGCCTTGGGCAACTCTTTAACCATCCGCAGACCATCCCGTCCCAATTCGTAATAATCACTGAGCAATTCAGTAGAACTGAAACCCGCTTTTTTGTACCAGTTGATAAGCTTCCTGTTCTCTGCATAGACTTCGAGTGAAATACGTTCAGCACCTTTCTCCAAAGCAATGCTGTGCACTTTTTCCAAGAGTGTGCTTCCAATGCCTTTTCCTTGAAGATCAGGATCCACTACAACAGAAAAAATTCGGATCGTCTTCTTGTACATGTAGAGCACTAAGCTCCCAATAGCTTCAACGCCCGTTTCTTGTTGAGCTTCCGCAATCCATACCTGCTGAAAGTTGCTCTTTAGGCTTAGGTCGAGGGTTCTTCGGGAACTCTGTTGAAAATAAGGAAACGATTTACGTTCAAGATGAAGCAAAAGATCGAGGTCGCTTAACCGGGATCTCCTGATTGAAATATCCATGTGAAAGGCAGTTAATTATATTCCAAAATTACATCTTTATTTAGCTATGTCATATATGCAGATGAAATAATTTTAGACCTCTTTTCAATTTAAACTGCCTTTAAGAAAGCTATCCCGTGAACTTCCCTTTCATTTGAGAAGCATCAAAACACTCCTCGATTTCTTTTTGAAGGAATGCCTGGAGTGATCGATTACCGGCAATAATGCGCTGACCAAAGAGCCAGTCATCTTCGCCGGCCCAATCGGTAACAATTCCCCCGGCCTCCTGAATTATCAGCACTCCTGCAGCTACATCCCAGGGACTCAACCCATATTCATAAAACCCTTCGAACCTACCACACGCAACATTGCATAAGTCCCAGGCAGCAGAACCCGGACGCCGTACACCATGCGTTTTCTCCATCATCCTTTTAAACAGAACCAGGTAATTATCTACCAGATCCAGGTTGTTATAGGGAAAGCCGGTGCCAATCAAAGAAGATGAAGGGTCATTATTTTGGGATATTTGAATCGACTCCCCGTTTAAAAATGCACCCTGCCCCTCAACCGCTGTGAATAGTTCGTCATTGGCTACTTCTAAAACCAGTCCAACTTTGGGTTCCTTGTCTTCCCATAAAGCAATAGAGACGCAATAAACCGGGAAACCGTGAGCAAAGTTTGTGGTTCCGTCAATCGGATCAATGATCCAAACACGTCCATCCGGCAAGGAGGTTTTCTTCTGAGATTCTTCAGCCAAAATTTCATCCTCAGGAAAAGATGCCTGGATAATTTCGATGATTTTTTTCTCTGAGTTTACGTCAGCATCAGTGACTAAATCATTCTTTCCTTTAAGTTTTACATCGAAGGATGCTCGGCTGACATAATCACGAATTATTACGGATGCTTCTTCTGCGGCTTTCTTTGCTACTTCTAACTCGTTGGAGTAATTCAAATTCTACTGATTGTTTAATTAGAGTGTGTGATTTAACAAAGATAGATATTAAAAAGCGGTATTTCCTTAATTGTTGGCTTTAATATCAGGCAAAAAATGAGGATATTCTTTTTTCAATTTCTTACCCAAAATACAGATTGATGATCATCCCTATAGCAAGCGACCACGCTGGATATCCCGCTAAGGAAATTGCTAAAAAGTTACTCGAAGAAATGGGCCATACCCCTGTTGACTATGGCACTCACTCCGAAGATTCCGTCGACTATCCGGACTTTGCCATTAAAGTATCAGAGCTGATAAATGAAGGCGAACACGAACTGGGAGTTTTGGTTTGCGGAAGTGGACAAGGCGTATGTATGACTGCTAATAAATACCCAAAAGTAAGAGCAGGACTCACATACTCTACCAAAGCTGCTGAACTTACACGCCAGCATAATAATGCCAACATTATGTGTTTACCCGGTCGGGAATTGGATGAGTCACAAATCAAAGAAATTCTTGAAGTCTGGTTTACTACCAAATTTGAAGGTGGCCGCCACGAAAGACGCGTTAACAAAATTGAATCCCTAACACAAAAGTAACAGCCGCTAATGAAATCCCTGCAAGAGCAAGATTCAGAAATTTTTAGCCTGCTTGAAAAAGAAGCCGATCGTCAGAATTATAACTTAGAATTAATTGCTTCCGAGAACTTTGCTTCTAAAGCCACTATAGCGGCCATGGGAAGTACCTTAACCAACAAGTATGCTGAAGGCTATCCTGGGAAGAGATACTATGGAGGTTGTGAGTTTGTTGATGTGGTTGAGAATCACGCAATTGAACGAGCTAAAAAGCTTTTCGGAGCAGATTGGGTAAACGTTCAGCCACATTCCGGTGCTACGGCAAATGCAGCTGTTTATCTCGCCTGTATGAAACCGGGTGATACGCTTTTGGGATTTGACCTTTCACACGGCGGGCACCTTACACATGGATCTCCAGTAAACTTTTCAGGCATCAACTATAATGCTGAGTTTTATGGAGTAAACAAGGAAACCGGTCGCCTCGATATGAATGTAATCCGTGACCGGGCACTGGAAGTTAAGCCAACCATGATTTCAATCGGAGCTTCAGCTTACACCAGAGACTATGACTACGAAGCTTTCCGGAGTATCGCAGATGAAGTTGGTGCCCTGCTCTGGATGGATATGGCACATACTGCAGGACTTATAGCCACCGGCAATCTTAACGATCCCCTGCCTCATTCTCACGTAATCACTACAACTACACACAAAACATTACGCGGACCACGTGGCGGAATGATTTTAGTAGGGAAAGATGGAGAAAACACGATTGGAGTAACCGCACGCAAATCCGGGAGAACCAAGAACTGGGGTGAAATTTTTGACTCAGCAGTTTTTCCAGGAACCCAAGGCGGTCCGCTGATGCACGTTATTGCCGCTAAAGCCGTAGCCTTTGGAGAAGCACTTCAGGATGACTTTAAAGAGTACCAGACACAAACCCAGAAAAATGCCAAGGCTATGGGCGATAAGTTCATGGAAATGGGATACGATTTGGTAAGTGGCGGTACTGACAATCACCTTATACTGATTGACCTTAGGAGTAAAGGATTGAATGGTAAGATTGCTGAAGAGGCTCTGGAAAATGCAGCCATCACAGTAAATAAGAATATGGTACCATTCGATACAGAAAGCCCATTTGTAACTTCCGGTATCCGAATCGGCTCCCCTGCTATGACAACTCGCGGACTAAAAGAAGCAGAATTTGAACAAATCGCGGTGTTGATCGACAAAGTATTACAGAACCCGGAAAACGAAGAAATTCACAAATCAGTAGAGCAGGAAGTACGTGATTTGTGCGATCGTTTCCCTCTCTATGATTTTGTAACTGCATAAGCAATACAGGACCCCACTTTGGAACAACGTCAAATAATGGAAGGTGAGCCGCCTAAGGCCAAGAAACCCGCTAACCGTACCGATACCATGTCTTTCCTCGATCATCTTGAAGAACTAAGATGGCGATTGGTTAAAGGACTGGTTGGAGTTATGGTCGGTGTAGTTATAGCCTTCATTTTCTCCGATTTTATTGTTGAAAAAGTAATGCTGGGACCAACACGGTCTGATTTTTTCATGTACGACTTACTTCGGGTTGATGCCGTTAATTTTGAACTCCAAAGCCGAAGATTACCCGGACAGTTTTTCACCTTTTGGGGAACCTTGTTTGTAACCGGGTTCATTATCGGGTCTCCGATATTCATCTATCAGATCTGGGCATTTATTGAGCCGGCTCTTGAATCATCAGAAAAAAAGAAAACCTTCTTTAGCACCTTCTTTATCACCTTTTTCTTTTTGTTGGGTGTAAGTTTTGGGTATATGATTTTAGTTCCCTTTGCTTTGCAGTTTTTTGCTCAGTTCCAGATATCAGACATCATACGTAATGATTTTGACATCAATGAATACTTCAGCTCAATATCTATGTGGGTGGTAGCCTGTGGGGTTATTTTTCAGATTCCGGTGGTCAGTTATTCCCTTTCTAGAATTGGGATATTAACCCCGGAACTCCTCAAAAAATATCGCCGGCACTCCATTATATTTGCCCTAGTCGTCTCTGCGATGCTAACTCCCCCCGACCCTATTTCACAGATCCTTATAGCATTACCGTTAACTGTGCTGTATGAACTTTCCATTTGGATAAGCCGCTACGCTGGCCGTAAACGGAAGAAGGAACTTGATAAAGCAATTTCGGGCACCGACTAATAAGTTGTGGATAGAATAATCCCTAATCATCTATGGTTTTAAGCCTTTGAAGCTTTATCTTTAGTGAAATAAAAATCAATCCGAATAGTTTAGCATTTATACTTTTGAATAAGAATTTCTTTATCAGCCAAATGAAATCAATACCTACTCAACGATTTTTTCTAGCTACTTTTTTAGCCGCCTTTCTTTTTCTATCCATTTCTTGTGATACTAACGATAGATTCAGAACTGACTATTCAACTGTTCCTGCTCCATTATCTATTACAAATCCTATCAGTGTTGATACCACTGATTCAGGCTTGATCATATATGTTTTGGAAGAAGGATCTGGTGAGATTGAAGTTACTCCAAGAGATCAGGTAAATTTTTACTACACGAAAAGGTACAGGGATGATCTGAGTGATGTGATTACAAGTACATATGTTAATGGATCAACAAGCCCATCCATCGATTATGTGAAATTTATTACTTCATCTATTGGCAGAAGAAATCCATCCATCATAACAGAAGCTCAGTTCCAAGAGGGTGTTTTAGGAATGAAAGAGGGTGAAAAAAGAGTGCTTATTCTTGATCCTCCAATTATAAGCGGCCAAGGTGGTACTTATACCTATTCTGACGAAGAAATCTGGATTGAAGTAGAGGTCGAAGAGATTGTATTTTAGTCTCTGTAGACTCTTTTCACTTTAGGTGAGATTGCAGTGGTTATTTCGTAAGGAATTGTATTTAGCTCTTTGGCCCATTCCTTAGCAGAAAGCTCTCCATTTTTCAATAACGTAACTTCAGTTCCAACTTCGTGGATGTCATTTTCTAAGTAAACGGCTACGTAATCCATACTAATGGTCCCCACCTGTTGGTAGGTTTTGCCTTCTATTTCAACCCTGAATTTACCGCTCAATCCACGGAAAATCCCATCGGAGTATCCTACAGAGATAATGCCTAACCAGCCGTTTTCAGGAGCTTGCCAGCGACTTCCATAACCCACCAAATCCCCCTTCTTTATTTTCTTTATCTGAACCAGGTCTGACTTCCACTCCACAACCGGTTTCAACTCAGGAATTTCAACCGATCCCGGTGCATATCCATACAAACAAACTCCGGGACGTACAGCATCAAAAAAAACATCTTTATCATCATAATAAAAAATAGCGCCGCTGTTACAAGTATGGGTCAATAGATTTTGAGGAAATTGAGATTGGATCTCTTTAAAACTCTCAAGCTGTACTTCTACCCTGGGCTGATTTGCTTCATCAGAGTTTGCAAAGTGTGTGTAGATACCGGTGTAATTTAGGTGGCTATATGTATGCATTTTCTCAAGAGTAGACTCGGCATCTTCAGGCAATATTCCTAACCTAAACATGCCCGTATCAAAATGAAGATGGCAATCTGTTCCTGCTTCAAGCCTCTCAAAAACGGATAGGTCAGAAATGCTGGCTGTAATATTATGTTCTTTAAATAGCTTTTCTTTTCCAGGTGGGGGAATTTCAAAAACCAAAATCGGAAGCTTTATTCCGGCTTCTCTCAGCTTTACTGCTTCATCAATTCGAGCTACACAAAACCATTCAACCTTATCTTGGAGGTATTCAGCAACCGGTATCATTCCATGCCCATAAGCTTCATCTTTCACCACAGCCATGCGCTGCACTCCCGGACCAATCTTTGCATTCACTGCCTCAAGGTTATGACCAATTTTGGAAAAGTTGACGTACAGTGTTGAACTCAATGATTTACCTCAGCTAAATGAAAATAATTTCTTTCTGTTATTCTTAAGGATGACTTGAGCAGCGTTATGTCCGGCCGCCCCAAACACTCCTCCTCCCGGATGGCAGGACGCACTTGCCAAATATAAATTTTTGATCGGAGTTTCATACTGACTCATTTCAGGAATTGGACGGAACATAAACATCTGGTCGAAGCTCATTTCAACATGCATTACATTTCCTTTTAAAAGACCGTGCTTTTTCTCTATATCAGCCGGTGACTGTATGTACCAATCGATAAGTTTATCCTTCATATTTGGAGCGTATTCTGTCACTACATCGTAGATCTTCTGCGCCTCTCTTTCCCGGATGTCATCCCATTTAAGTCCGTTAGCCAGTTCGTAGGGATGCCATTGTGCCCAAGCAAACAGGGTGTGTTTTCCGTCTTTAGCTACATCAGGATCAATTTTTGAGAATGTCATAGCCAAGACCGCGGGCTTTTCAGGGGGTAATTTTTTAGTGTAGTCACCTATCGCATTATTCATGTACTGAACGGATGGAGCAAGCAACTGAATTCCGTTGTGAATATCGGGATCGCCCGGTGCCGCTGTGTAATCAGGAAGTTCTTCAACGGCACACCGAATCACCATCCCAAAACCATTTCCGACATTAATATCCTCCACTTTCTTAAACATGGAATCGTCCAAATGTTCCCGGCCAACCATTTTCATCATTGTGGTTTGAACGTGCGCATTTGAAACAATGGTATCGGCTCTGAATTCTTCTCCACTTTCGGTTTTTACTCCAATTGCTTTGTTATTTTCAATCAGAATTTTTTCTATGGGGTGATCTGCTCTTACTTCTCCACCGTGAGCTTCAATCATGTTTTTCATGGCCTGGGTGAGCATCCCGCTACCACCTCTTGGATGCTTGGCTCCACTCTCATGCAACATCGACTGCCAGCCTGCAAAATCGCCCGTAGCGGAGTGATCGGGCAGCGGGCCGGACTGTGCAGCAAACCAGAGTATTGCAGCCTTCATATGCGGACTATCGAAGGCATCATCTACAACCTTGCCATAGCTTGATAGTATTTTCTGAAGTCCGGAAGCCTGTTCTCCTTTTCGGAACATGGCTCCGTCTTTGATCTGCGCTTTAGCCATGGTCCCTATGATGTTGCCAGCCGCAGGTTTGGTCATAAAGGCCTTCAAAACACCTTTGTTTATCTTGCCCCAGAACTTGATAAACTCTTTGTAGTTCTCAACATCTTCGGGTGCTACTTTTGATATGGATTCCAGCGTACGTTCTACATCCTTCCAAAAGTGAATAACCCCCTTCCCGGTAGCAACCGGATACGACATAATGGGATCCATGTCGATATACTCGAGTCCATATTTCTCAAGTTCCAAATGCTCGATAATTCCTGTTTGGTGAATCATTATATGAACTGAAGAACCCACATCCATGCGGAAACCATTGGGGTTTTCTTTAGACTCAAACATAGTCTCTGTGCGAACGGCACCACCAATAGTGGTGTCGCGCTCAAGCACTAAAACTTCATATCCATTTTTTGCCAGATAACAAGCGGTAACCAAGCCGTTGTGTCCCGATCCGATAATAATAGCGTCGTATTTTTTCATAAGTACTAAAGATAAAATGAATTGCGCTAAAGCAAAGATTTATTAGTTTATACAAACCTGTTAAATTTTTGATTAATTCGATTTTTTATGAAAGTAGGTCGGTTTGAAATTGAGCAATTAAGCGAAGGGATTTTTGAAGCCTATAACGATGGCATCTTCCAAAAAATAGATTCAGCTGACATCACCGCTAAGCAGGTTAAACAAGGCCTTAATAAAAGCTCTTCCACAATCGGCATTAACCCTATTCTAATTCGAAATGGAAAACAGAATATCCTTCTGGATACCGGCCTCGGATGGGGTTTAGATCATAAAAGTAAATACAACGACACCTCTAACCTCCTTACCAATCTGGATATCTTCGGCTTATCTCCAGCTGATATTACGCATGTGGTCTTAAGTCACTTACACTTTGATCATGCAGCAGGATCTACTTTTGTGGATGAATCTACTTCAACTCAGGCAACTATGCCTTACGCTAACTATTTCATTCAGAAGAAAGAATGGTATTACGCACTCGAGCAGGTTGATCAAAAAAAGAATACCCTTGGAGCAGGATATGAATTAGATGAATTCTATAAGCTCGCCGCTGAAGATAAACTGGTGATGATTACCGATACTTATTTTGAATTAGTACCCGGCATCGAACTTATCCGAACGGGCGGTCATACGCCGGGACATCAAATTGTGAAAATTCAAGACTCCGGAGAAACAGCCTACTTTCTTGGAGATTTAGTTCCTTCAGAACACCACCTGAATCACTATGCTATGCGGCAAATGGATATTGATCCCATTCAATCCAAAAAGGCTAAAACACTGTTACTTCGTCAAGCCCTCAAAGAAAATTCACTCATGCTTTTCTACCATTCAGTTCATGCCAAAGCCGGTAAATTAGAGCAGGATGAGGATAAAAAATTTGTATTGAGAGACGTTGAGAAGTGATCTCTAATTCTTTCAGCTCAGCTAAAGATTGAAAACCCATCTCCAAAAATCATGCTTGACTGGAATCAGGTAAAAGGTAAATACAGAAATGTGGTAGAGAACCAACATTCCCATAACTTTCAGAAATACGTCTTTTCGATTGTTTGATTTCTAGTACCAAATATATAGTCCTCCAACAGTAATAGAAGCAAATTCTACAAGTGGGCGAAAATAGTATTAGATAGTGCGGCTAGAAAAAGGGAGAAAAGCGCAAATTTGACCCTACTCCGTTGGAATAGAAAGTTGTTCATTTTACTTAATTGCGGTCAGTTAATAAACAAGAAAATCAACGAGTCCTGGTATTTTCGTTCCCATAATCATCCCAGAAACTTGATTGCACCTAAAACGTAACACAATATTTCTATAATTAATTACCTGCAAATTATTATTTTCTTGGAAAAAAGCGGTAGCATGAAAAAGAAATCAGTCTATAAATTACTTTTAGAATTTGTACTCATCTTCTCAGCAGTTACTCTTTCATTTATAGCGGAGGATTATCGGCAGAACAGTCAACTTCGAGATCTTGAACGAGCCACTTTAAAAGGAATACTCACGGATTTGGAATATGACCAAGATCAGCTGAAAACAATCCTCTACTTTGATTCACTTAAATTAGCCACAACTGAGGAATTGAACGGAGTTTTATCATCTGATGATCCTGATAAAGAGAATGTGGAGTATGTAGTTTCTGAGTTTTTTGGTGGTACTACCTTTAATTTAACCAATAGCCATTACGAATCACTTTCTTCTTCAGGAATGCTAAAAGAGATTACGAGTGAAGATTTAAGAAATCAACTCATTAATTATTACGATTCCTTTGGATCACATTTGAAAAGCGTATCTGAACTGTATCAGTCAGAATATTTTAACTTCATGCATTCACTTGACAAGTTAGGTGTATTTCGTGGAGTAGAATTCAATGTCAGGGACCATCAGGTATTAGTAAACGACATTGAATGGAAAGGAAAACTGAGTAGGGTATATACATTTACTCAAATGTTTAATCCACAATATGAACGCATGCTTGAATTCAACAGATCTCTTTATGAAAAAATATCTAAAGAGTTAGAGTCTTAAGCTTACTTATTCATAGAAATCAAAAACTCTTCGTTATTCCTCGTACCCTTAATTTTTTCGAGCAGGAAGTCCATGGCTTCGAACGGACTCATATTCGTCAGATATCGGCGAAGCAGAACCACTTTTTCTCGTTCTGCATCAGAAACCAGCAGCTCTTCGCGGCGTGTTCCGGAACGGAAAATATCGATAGCCGGGTAAAGTCTGCGATCAGAAATTCGTCGGTCAAGATAGATTTCCATGTTACCCGTACCCTTGAATTCCTCAAAGATTACGTCATCCATTCGGGAACCGGTGTCGATCAACGCAGTTGCCAAAATAGTAAGTGAACCACCGTTTTCGATGTTACGGGCAGAACTGAATAACTGACGTGGTGCTTTCAATGCTTCTGAGTCAACACCACCGGTCATTGTACGGCCTTTATTGGATGCTGTAATGTTATAGGCACGTGCCAATCTTGTGATAGAATCCATGAGCAACAACACATCATGACCACTTTCTACCAATCGTTTTGCTTTTTCAAAAACGATTTCAGCAAGACCAACGTGATTTTCAGGCTTTTCATCAAAGGTTGAAGCAGCTACTTCTGCACCTTTAACAGAACGCTCCATCTCGGTAACCTCTTCAGGGCGCTCATCAATCAATACAATTAAAATCTTGGTCTCAGGATGATTGGCGGCTACTGCGTTTGCAATATTTCTAAGAATAGTAGTTTTACCTGTTTTGGGCTGTGCTACAATCAACCCACGCTGCCCTTTCCCTACGGGAGCGAACATATCAATGAATCGTGTAGAGTAATTATTGGACTCAAACTCTAAGCGGTAGCGGTCATCCGGGTGAATGGGGAGTAGTTCTTCAAAGTCCTGGCGGTTATCCATGTCGTGTGGAATACGGCCATTTACGCCTTCAATTCTGAGCAGTGCAAAATAGCGCTCTCCTACTTTAGGCGGACGGATTACCCCAATTACACAATCCCCCTGCTTCAGTCGAAATCTCTTTATCTGAGATGGAGATACATAAATATCGTCCGGACTGGCTTTATAATTATAATTCACAGAGCGAAGGAAGCCATACCCGTCAGGCAGAATTTCCAGAGTCCCCTCATTGAATAAATAAGGTCCTAAATCAGGCTCAAGTTCTTTGATTCGCTTTTCAAGAGAAGTAGCATCCGACTCAGGCAGTTTATTATGCTCATGTCCTTTTCGGCGCGTGTTGCTGTGAGTATGCTTCTTCTTTTTCTTGGAGTCGTCTTTCTTTTCCTCCTCCTTCTTGTACGAAACAATATGGTTCTGTCCGCCATAGCTTTTCATTTCAGAATCTTTCTCAGCTGAATCATTCGTCTGGCGATCATCTTTTTCACTGGATGATTTGTCATCAGAAGAAGATTTTTGATTCTTGGCAGCTTCCCTGATGTTTTCGATCAACTGAACTTTACGTACTCCGGTAACCCGTTTAATACCAACAGATTTCGCTATTGTTTGTAATTCGTGAAGCTTTTTCCCCTCTAAGGATTCTAACTCCCCGGCCGAGATTCCGGCGGTTTCATTATCTGACATAAAATGTGGCTGTTATATATATGATTCTTACTGAACTTTGGGGCGAATATCGTGTTGCTTTATTGTAACAACGAAACTGGATATTCAATCAGGTAAGGATAAAAAGGCGATGTGTGTTTATGATACGTTTGTAGTCCATCGCTTAACGATGGGATAAAAGTAAAAACTTCCCATAAAAATTACTAACTCTGTCTTCAATTCCTTCAAAATAATTTCTTTCCGCTCTTCAGTTAACAATCTAGCATCAATTAGTTCCTTAATATCCACCCATTTTGCAGCTCGTTCGCCCTCCTGTTCTATAAAATAGGTTTGCCTGAAGCCCTCAAAGAATTTCATTAACTCCGGACTCAACTTATCCTTCATTGCAGAAAACACCAGAACTGTTTCCGCACGGGGTTTCATAGCCTCCACAGCGCTCAGCGATGATTCCAAAGCCTGCGTATTATGAGAACCACTGAAGTACCACTCATATGTGGGGTGAATCTTTTCAAACCTACCGGGAGCTCCTTCAAAGCTTTCAATAGAAAATACTACGGACTTCTCTTCAACAGGAAAGCGTTCCTGTAGTTCGTGTACCACTTTCCAAACTATGGCTACATTCCACTTGTTTACCGCTTCCCTGAATTTTGTTTTGAATGCTATTTCTTCCTTTTTGAGCGTGATAACTGATAAGTCCCATTCAGGCTTTAACTCTTTGGAAAGTAAAACTTCGGATTTCTTCTGCTGAGCTATTTTCCGGATTTCAGATAAAGCTGTCCCTGAAACATCGCCAATAACTACCGGCTTTGTCTCTTTAATAATACCTGCTTTTTCGCGAGCTATCTCTTCCAACGTATCTCCCAGAACATTCTGATGATCTAAGCCAATACTGGTAATTACTGATATTTCGGGATTGATGATATTTGTGGAATCCAGCCTTCCGCCAAGACCGGTTTCTATAATGGCGATATCAACTTCCTGATAAGCAAAAAACCAAAAGGCCAACACCGTGCTAATTTCAAAGTAGCTTAGTTTTATTTCATTGAACAGATCTTCGGCAACTTGGAAGAATTCCAGCAATTCGGCATCAGAAATTTCTTTTTGGCCAACTCTAACACGTTCATTGTACCGGGTAAGATGCGGGGAAGTAAAAAGACCTGTTTTGAATCCGGCATCAGCATATATCTTTTCAAGGAGGTAGCAGGTTGTGCCTTTTCCATTGGTGCCGGCTACGTGAATACTTGGAAAGTTATTCTGTGGATTCCCTAATTTTTCACAAAAAGACCGAATGGCATCTAAAGAAAAGTTGGCAGCCGAAGTCCCTGATTTCTGAAACATGGGAATAGCATCAAGAAAAGCCCAAACATCATCGATTGACTTAAACCGGCTCATGCCTCTAGTTCCTGTTCCTTAAATCGGTTAAAGCCTGTTTTAATTTTTTGCACCAATGGATGGCTAACTTCAAATCTATGTTCATCCAAACTTTGCACCTCTGAAATCTCCTTCAAAGAATTAGTACAGAACACAGCCTCAGCTTCTTCGATAGCTCCTAAATCAAATACTCCTTCTTCAATCTGAATTCCTAACGACTGTATGACATTAATAACAATAGATCGGGTTACTCCCGGAAGCAGATCACATTCAACAGACGGAGTAAAAACCTTATCCCCTTTTACCCAAAAAATATTGGCTGAAGTTGTTTCACTGATCTTCCCATTCACGGTTAGCATTAGTGAATCATCTCCAGACTTCTCCTTAGCCTCCTGAGCAGCCTTAATGTAGTTCAAGCCATTACTTAGCTTATATTTACGTTCGAGGGCTACAGAGGGAATACAGCGCGTTTCTGCAAGTATCAGGTTAATCGCGTTGTGATGCTTAGATAGTGCTGAAGCCTGAATCATCCAGTTAGCTTCAGATGATGAAGGAGTATAGCCTCGCCCTCCTTTTCTCCAGCATTGAAGGCGAATCATGGCGTCCGCTTTTGAAAGACTATTCTTGCTAAGCAGACTTAAAACCTGCTCTTTTAATTCTTGGGAAGTGAATGGGGCGTCAATATTTAGATAATCTAGCCCTCCCTTTAATCTCTCGAAGCGCATATCCCAGCCGAGAAACTTTCCTGAATAGCTTCTAATAGTTTCAAAGCATCCATCTCCATACATCATTCCTCTGTTGAACGGAGATATTAGTGCCTGATTTTCTTGAACCACTTCCCCATTCAGAATAACAGCGTCCGTGTTTTTCATTGCAGATATACTTTAAGGGAATCAAAGCCTACGCCTTCTTCGTAGCCAATTTGCGTATTCAGAACTTGGCCTTCTTCATCGAATAAAATATAGCTTGGGAATCCCGGCACCTTCAGGTAGTTGAAGTAATGAGTGCCATCAACATATTTAAAACCGGGGTATTGAGGAACATTAGGAAGCGACTCGGTGGCATCTTTAACCAGTGCTGCCAAAACAACCAGAGAATCATTCTGAACCGTGTAGTTCTGAATTTCATCCATCATAGATGTTGACTTATCTGACCAGCTAGCCCAAAAAACGACTATTGTTTCACTTCCTTTCTGATCGGCAACAGACTGAGATCCATTCTCAAAAATAGAAAGAAGAGGCATTGTTAAAAGTGAGTCGGAAGTAGCTACATTTTCCTGGAATCTGGTCTGCTGCTTTCTTTGAAAATTAAAGGAAGAGTAAATAATAACCAGCATCGTAATGATTGCGATGCCTACCATGAAAGGGACAAACTGTTTCTGCTCTAAGCGCATTCTTTTTGACTAAAGATAGAGAAGATTTTAATGCAAATTTATGTCTTGTATGGGGAAATTAAATTCAATGGTTTTCCTTGTAAATCACGATAGACAAGGAAATCAGAATCCGTAGTTAGTAAAGAAGCTTCATCAGTATTGTTATACAGAGCAAGTAAGCTTATATCTGCCAGGGAAGTATTTTGATCGTGATATTTTTGCATAAGTTGGAACACTTCCTTTTTAAATAGAGAAAGGGCAGATTCAATTTCCAAGAGGTTCTCATCCATCATTCCCGAAATAGCATTAACAACCGCCGGATTGTTGTTGGTAAGAAATAGAGTTTCTTTCAGTACAGGTTCGCACGTTATGAATTTAAATTGATCTTCGCTTAGCACCGTCTTCACCCATTGGTGAAATTGATCTCTTCTCCGAAATAGAGCGACCAAAGGCCCCGTATCAATTAAGACTGTCCTTGCCAAAGTCTTCCATATATTTTGGATTGGTGGAAACGTCCGATGGGCCACCATCAATTATGCCAATGTAAGGTTGGAGTTTATCCAACATTGAACCGGGAACTGGTTCTATTTCATATTCAAGAACTTCCTCATTAACTAATGCCATAACTGCATCTTTTTGGGTAAGCCCTTTTCGTTTGGCTAGCAGTTTAATCTTCGCCTTTTCTTCAGGAGTCAATTTCATCCCAAACCAGACAATATCTTTTTTGTCTTTCTTTTTCATGACATTACTATTGTTTTTTGTTGCAACGAATTTAATTATTGGTTGCAACAAAAGCCAATCATGGATTCATGTGTATCCTCAAGTAATACTAAGCCGCTTTCTTTTCGTCTACATCATCCACAAAATACATGGTTCCAGCTGCGATAATCATCACAATTCCTCCTAAAACCAAAGCATAAACAGCTTCGCCTCCAAAATAGGTACGGGTTACAAAGCCAAGAATGGTTGCAGCAAGCAGCTGAGGCAATACTATGAAGAAATTAAATATCCCCATATATAGTCCCATCTTCTGAGCAGGCAATGAACCAGCAAGAATGGCATACGGCATCGAAAGAATGGAAGCCCAAGCTACTCCAACTCCAATCATAGAAACGATTAGCATCATAGGATCGCTGATGAAGTAAATGAAGATAAGTCCCAATCCTCCTAAGATTAGTGATAAAGCATGAACCCACTTACGGCTGAGCATTTTAGCCACCGGAGCAAGCCCAAATGCAACTAAGGCCGCTACTCCATTATACACTCCGAACATCACCCCTACCCAATCAGCACCTTCGTTATAAAGTATTGAGGTGGTGTCACTGGTTCCATATACATGAGCGGTCACACCGGAAGTCGTGTAAATCCACATTGCAAATAAGGCAAACCAGGAAAAGAATTGCACTACAGCCAGTTGCTTCATGGTTTTGGGCATGTGAATGAAGTCATGCATTACAACCACTAAGCCATTATCTGTTTTTCCGCTTTTTTGGAAAAGTCCGGCAATCAAAGCCACTAATCCTGCTACCGACAAACTACCGGTTGCTACATAAACTTCTTTCTCGAGAGAAAAAGTGAAGGTCAAATAAGTGGTAATGATTCCAATAACTGCGAATATGATTCCAAGCGTAATCTTCTTCTGTCCTTCCCCTGCTTCAATAGGAACTTCACGCAGAACCGATGGATCAACAATGTCTTCTTTTTCAGCTTCTTCGAAACGCTCCAGTTCTTCGGGACTATATTCTTTAGTTCTGAAAACAGTCCACGCTACAGCAGTGATAAAAGCGATGGCGCCAAGATAAAATGACCATCTAACGGACGGAGGTATGATCCCTTCAGGTGCGGTATTGGCAACCCCAAACCAATTCGTCAACATCCATGGTAAAGCTGAAGCTACTACCGCTCCCGTGCCGATGAAAAAACTCTGCATCGCAAAGCCTTTCGTTCTTTGTTCAGATGGAAGCATATCTCCTACGAAAGCTCTGAAGGGCTCCATAGAGACATTAATTGCCGCATCCATAATCCAGAGCATACCCGCTGCTACCCACAGTACCGGCGAGTTTGGCATAATGACCAATGCTATTGAAGCTGCAATGGCTCCAAATAAGAAATATGGGCGCCTGCGACCTAAACTTGTCCATGTACGGTCACTGAAATATCCAATAATGGGCTGAATGACTAAGCCAGTGAGCGGAGCTGCAATCCATAAAATGGGAATATCATCTACACTGGCACCCAGCGTTTCAAAAATTCGGCTTACGTTTGCATTCTGAAGAGCAAAGCCAAATTGAATCCCCAAAAAGCCAAAGCTCATATTCCATATTTCCCAAAAACTCAGGCGTGGACGGGAGGTTAAGTTTGAATCAGACATAAGCCGCAATTATTAAAATGAATGTTATGTTCGGTTAGATTACTCGTTGGCAATTAGAAGCCAGCTGTTTGGCAGCACTTCATAATAGTTTGTTGCTTCAGGTGGAAGCTGATCTGAATAGATCTGATATCCGGAAGCATCAGCTGGGATGTCATACTCATCAAGGGGTACGTTAATGGATTCATCTCCATTATTCAGATACACAAACACCCAATCGTCACCTTTATCCCGACGGTAAGCAAAGGTTTCTTCCGGTGAATTGTAGATAGATAAGTCGCCTCCGTACTGCCCATTCCAGAGCGCCTCATTTTCTTCATTCAATTGCAGAAGCATGGTATAGAATTGTGTCAGCTCATACTCTTTCCACTCGATTTCGTCTTTCTCGAAAAACTCTAACTGCTTATCCAGTACTGACTCTTGACCGTTATAAATTAGCGGCATTCCGTCGATAGTTGCAGAAAGTACCGCAAAGTTTTCAAAATTCTCACCATACATGCCCGGATCTGTACCATTCCAGGAATTTTCATCATGATTACTTGTGAAGTACATGCGATAGGCACTTTCAGGAAATTTAGTTGCTTCCACTTCCATAAGGCTGTCCAATGCCTCAAAGCCTTCGTTACCTGCAGCAATTTCACGAATTAAGTGAGCATAGGTCCACGCATAAGTCATATCAAATGCTTCATGCATTTGTGGGCCTTCATCTTCTGCCAGCATAAACACAGGTTTGATTTCATCAAGACTTGCACGGGCATCTTTCCAGAAATCAAGTGGAACCATTCCTGCCACATCACAGCGATAGCCATCGATATCGAAATCTCTCACCCAATATTCCATGGCATCAACCATGGCAGCACGCATTTCTTGGTTTTCAAAATTGAGTTGAATGACATCCGTCCAATCCGTTCCTCTGGGAGGCATGAAATTCCCTTCTTCATTGAGTTCATACCACTCAGGGTTTTCAGTCCAGGGACTATCCCAAGCGGTGTGATTAGCTACCCAGTCTATAATGACCTTCATTCCCAATGCATGAGCTTCATCAACAAGGGCTCTAAAGTCTTCTTCAGTACCGAAGTTTGGATTTACTGCTTTGTAATCCTGCACGGAATAATAGCTTCCAAGAGGCCCCTTTCGGTTTTCCTCTCCAATGGGATGAATGGGCATCAGCCATAAAATTTTTACACCCATTGCTTCCAGTCTCGGTAGATCTTCACGGAAAGCATTGAAAGTACCTTCCTCAGAATATTGGCGAATATTCACTTCATAGATATTCGCATTTTGACTCCATTCTACATGCTGAATACCCTCTACACTTTGCGCCTTTTTCTCCGGCTGATTACAGGCCGAGAAAAACAATCCGGCTGTAAGTGTTAGTATTAATAAAGATCGTGAATAGAATTTCATGGATTTATTTTAAAGTGTTAGTATTTCAAAGCTGTTGGATGGCAAGGTCACTATTAAGACTCCCTGTTCAATAGTGAAATCATGACCAAATTGTTCTGATAACTGATTATAGTCAAAGCCTTCCCGCAGAATAACTTCTACATCTTCAGGTTGATCTGATTTATTGAAAACCACGATCACTTGATTCCCGAAATAAGCTCTTGAGTAAGCCAGTGTATTTTCGGTTGTAGTGTGAAATTGAAAGTCCCCGTAGGTTAATGCCATTTCGGAATTTCTGAGCCCGGTGAGCTTGGTGTAAATACTTCGATTTTTAAGTTCGAGCGCATTCAGCTCACCTTCATCAAACTCCATCCATCTGCGGTTATCGGGATCATTGGCTCCGGGCTGCCCATATTCATCTCCCTGATAAGTCACAGGGATACCTGGAATGGTTTGATTAAAAGCATGAAACATGCTGAGGCGGTCGTAAGCAAAAGCCTGAGGGTCTTCAATTTCTCGAGTCCACCCTGCCAGTTTTCCGTCTTCACTCCAACTTACTTCCCCACTGGTTAGTGTGATAAAACGTGATTTATCGTGATTTCCCGAAATGTAGCCCATCAAATTGTGATAACCGTAATAGTTAAAACTTTCCTGAAGCTGAGTTTCAAGTCCTTCGAATGAATTTCCTTGACCAAAAGTATTCAAGCCTGAGTCGTACATATTGAAATCAAATTGCGCGTCCAACATCCCGGAGTTAATGTAACTGGCAATCAGCTCCCGGCTTCCATAGGTTTCTCCGATTTGAAAAATTTGTTTACCTGTTGGGACCGTTACCGAGTCCTTAATCTTTCGCGTTAGCGTTCTCCAAAACTCAAGCTGAATGTGCTTGGTCGCATCATGCCGAAAACCATCAAGTTCAAACTCTTTGACCCAATATAATGCAGAGTCTGTCATTGTTTCGATTACTTCAGGGCGAGAGAAATCCAGCGAAGGCATGAAGGTATCAAACCAAGTGGTGAGCCGCTGTTCATCCCAAAGCTCGGTATTCATTCTGCCATCTGGTAAATACAAGTTGGTAGCCCAATCTTTGTTTTTTTGATACACCGGATGGAGTTCATGCACATGATTGGCTACGTAATCTAAAATAACATTCATCCCGTTTTGATGAGCTACATCCAAAAGCTCTCTAAATTCATCTTCTGTACCAAAACGATAATCTACTTTCGATGAAGAAACAGGCCAATAACCGTGATAGCCTGAGAAAGTGGTGGTCACACCGCCTTTATCCCAGAGGCCATATGCACCTTCAGGATTCTGAGTGATAGGTGAAAGCCACAGAGTATTCACACCTATATCATCAAAATATCCGCTTTCGATAGTTTGAGTTATACCCGCAAAGTCTCCGCCGTAATAATTGGCTTTGGGGTGAATGTTAGGGTCGTTTACTTTCTCTGTATTTACCGGATTTCCATCTTTAAATCTGTCAATCAAAACGAAATACATATTCCAGTTGTGATTGTCTTGTCGAGTAAGCTCTTCCGTATCTGTAATCACTTTTCCATTAGCTAAAGGAATAAGCACATCGTTAGAAAGTTGCCCATCTTTAAATGTCCATGCCCTTAAATGGGAGCGATCAAAATCTTTAGCGTTTGCAGGAATTTCAAATCTCAGGACATTGTCTTTAAACTCGGTATCAAGCTGATAATTCTCCCAAAACACAATGGTGTTTTCAGTAGCGTCTGTAGTGAGGTAAACCATGGGATCTGAGTGATCCATAGTTTCAAGGAAGGGTTTATTGGCATCAACATTTCCCACCTCAAGTATAGAATTAGTGCCTCCCATCCCGTTTGAAACCGTATTTGGGTTAGCGGGATCTGGAGTTTCTTTCCCATCCAGCACCAAGATATACTGATACACTCCTTCGTTAACCAACATAGTGGTGGTCCATACTTCACCTTCTTTTGCAAGTGGTGCAGCAGCCGGATTCCAGTTGTTCATCTCTCCTTTCAGCTGAACAGAAGAATACGTTTTTCCTTCAGGATCAAAGGTAATGGTCACTTCCTGCTTATTAGATTTTTTTAGAAGTATATCATACCTAAAACCATCCATCCAAACTTCCATCACACCCAGTGGACTTGAAAGTGAGCCTGTTAAAGATATTCCCTCTTTATCTGATGAGAGCGTGGCGTCTAGTCCCACAGGTACTGAAACGGAATCAATAAGTTTTGGCGAAATAAAGTAATCTGCCGTGATGATGTTGGTTTCTCCATATTCCAGACTAACTGGAGAAGCAAGACCGATAATCTGAGATTCTTTAGGCGCTTCAATGTAAGACGAACATCCCGTTGCCCATAAGGCCAGGACTACAACAATAAACTTGAGCGTTCTGTTAACCACTTTGGTAGGGTTTAGTTTATTTGATCAGTGTCATTTTCTGTGTAAAGACATTACCACCAGCTTGTAACCGATAGATATAAAGTCCGCTGCTTAAGTTGCCCGCATCAAATCTTACCGTATATGATCCCGGTGACTTCCGTCCATTCACTAATTCGGCAACTTTACGTCCCAATACATCAAATACTTCCAGCTTAACCACACTTGCTTTAGCAATGTCATAACTGAAATTGGTAGTTGGGTTGAAGGGGTTTGGATAGTTTATCCCAAGTTTAAATGAGCTTGGCACATCAGAGTTTCCATCGTTTTCTTTTGATGTCAGCAGATCCTCTTCCGGAGTTTCAAATTCACGGGTAGTAAATATTTTAAATTCGCCGGGCGCTAAAACTATTTCACGATCAGGGTTAGAAATTGATTGTGAAGTACCTTTATAGAAATCATACCATGTTCCAGAACTAGGATAAACAACTTCAGCTGTTGCTTCAGTGACACCAAAATTACCTACAACTAATACATCGGTGTCTTCATGCTCAAGGGTGTACGATTTTATAGCTTCATCAAGGCTGTAAACAGCTTCATCCGGCTCAGTAAAAGCAGGACTGCTTCTACGCAGCTCCAATAATGAACTCCACGTCTTATAAACTTTTAGTCGCTCATTGTCATCATAATACTCCCATCTAACCGGTTTTTCGCTTACACGGCCCGGGTCACTAGCCAAGCAATCGCCATTTCCTGAACCGCCGGGTTTGAGGCATTCGTTGGTACCCCAACCATAGCCCAATTCACCAAACTGCCAAATCATTTTTGGCCCCGGAAGTGGCAAAAAGAAAGCTGCCGCTAACTTTTGCCTACCTAAGGCTGTTCCTAAATCTTTGACGTCATAGCTGCCAGAAGAATTTCCAAATTTTCTCTTTTTGAGCATCAGCCACTGTTCATCGTGACTTTCCATATAACCAACGATATGTCTTCTTTGGAAGGAATTTCTGGATTCTGACTGAACTCCAAATAAGTTGGACTTTCCATTTTCATGATAGCCCATAGAAGCCTCACTATAGGCTCCGTTCATGTTGCCCCAAAGCATGATTCCTTTTCCTTCCCCTACTCTGTAGTTCGCCCATTGAGCTTCTTCATTCTCAGAACCCAAATGCTCAAAAATGATAATAAAATCCTCATCAGCTGCCCACTGGTAATCCGCATACATTCTAAGTATATCTACACGATCCTGCTGATATTGGCTTGTGCATCCATCATAAACTGGGTTTCCACTTGCATCAAATCGAACAGGTGGACAATTCTGGGTGAATCCCTTCGTCAAATCCCATCGAAAACCGTCAATGTTATATTCTTCAATCCAGTGCTCTATCATTCGTTTGGTATAATACTGAGTACCGGCATATTGGTGATTGAAATCATTAAATACGTTGAAATCATGCCTTGGTGTAGCATTGAAGTAAGGATTATTCTCACTGTACAAACGATACAAGGGATTATCACCGGTCGCATGATTCATCACCACATCAATGATTACTGCAATGCCTCTTTTATGAGCCTCATCCACAAACTTTTTAAAAGCATCGGGGCTACCGTAAAACTTGTCCAAAGCTAAATGATGACTTGGGTTATATCCCCAGCTTAAATTACCGTCAAACTCGTTTACCGGCATTAACTCAATCGCATTTACACCCAACTTCTCGAAATAGTCAAGAGTATCGGTCAACGTCTGGAAGTTTTTTGTATCCAGAAAATCGCGAATCAATAGTTCATAGATAACCAATTCAATTTTTTCGGGGCGTTGGTAATCCGTTGCCTCCCATTGGTACTCTGCCTTTCCCGGTTCAATAACCGTCACCCAGCCGTCTGTTTTTCCTTCAGGATAAGCGAGCATATTTGGGAAGGTAGATTCGGGAATAAATTCATCATTAAACGGATCAAGAATCAGACTAGAATATGGATCTGAAATTCGAATTTCTCCATCAACAAGGTACTGAAAACCGTATTGCTCGCCAGCTGTTAGTCCATCAATTTCAATCCAATGCCAAACACTGTCTGCATTTAAAAATTCTTTTTTAAGTAAATAGTCTTCATCTACTTTCCAGTCGTTAAAATCCCCAATAACAAAAACATAGTCTTTGTTGGGTGCGAAAAGAGATAAGGTTACCGAAGTGCCATTCTCACTGTAGTTGATACCATCTTCAATGCCCGCTGGACGATCTGCCAGTTCAGGCTGAATATCCGGGAGGTAAGCAAATGAGATCGAATCTGATTTAGTGGCGCCTGATTCTGTTACGGCATCAATCCGAACAGAATTTTCTCCTACTTGTAATGATAAAACCGAAAGGTCTTTTATGGAGAGCAGCTGTCTCTCATTGTCATAATTTGCACCGAAGGAACCTGCAGGTATGCCATTCACAAATATTTCGGAAGCATTAACATCTATAGGATCAGAGTCGGCAGAAGCTACGGTTGCCCATAATGCATCATCTTCACCTACTACATCGCCGCTTGTCGGACTAAATTGGAATATTAAAGGACTTGTAACTTCTAAGAATGAGTCATTATTCATCCCAATTGCAATTGGATTCAAGGGATCCGTAAACCATTGCCATTCGCTGCCGCTTGCATTGTATTGTTCATGAAATTTGTATGCATATCCGGTAGCTCCGTTATTTGTTGCAGTTCCTCCACCCACAGTTAGGTTTACTGACTTATACCAGAATCCATTTTCTTCATCCTCGGTCATGAGAGAACCATCGCTATTAGCAATGCGGCCGTCGGTGTTATTGCCCCAGTTATTGAACTCTCCTGGAACATAAGCTCTCACAGCATTTTCTCCAGAATAGTATCTAAAGGTTACATCTACAGTATTCTGTGCCGTAGCAGTACTAACTAACAGAAATGAAAACGCGATAAGAAATACTAAATAGTTCAAATACTTCATTGAGCTTGGATGGATTAAGCGTCTATTTTTTTACCGTTCAGTTCAGTTGAGGCTCGCTTGATAAGTTCAGGAGTATAAATTGTTTGCGAGATAGCTTTGTCAGGATTATTCATCCTTTCAATGAGATTTTGAGTAGCAAAAAAGCCCATATCTCGCATAGGCTGTCGAATAGTTGAAAGGCCCATATATTCAGCCAATTCGATATCATCATATCCAATAATGGGTATGCTTTTGCCAGTGTCCTGCATAGCCTTTAATGCTCCTACTGCCTGAATATCAGATGCGCAAAAACATGCCTCAGGTTTTGGCTCCATTGTTAAAATTTTGATCATGGCTTCATAGCCGGCTCTTTCGGTAAAGCCATCGCGGTACATACTATCACCCGTGATAATCAATTTCTTATCGAAAGGAATTTCAAACTCATCTAAAGCTCTCTTATACCCTTTAATACGATCACGAATTGGTTTTGAGGATTCCAGAGCTGAAAGCATAGCTACTCTCTTATATCCGTGCTTAAATAAGCTTTTGGCAGCACGGTAAGCACCCTGGGCATTATCAACACTTACCGAGTCAAAACCTTCATAGTGCTCATCAACCAAAGTAATTGGCACATTATATTTTTGAAGTTTACTCCAGTTATTTTCATTTAAGTGAATAGAAATAAAAAGGTATCCCTCTGCCCACCTTCTCTTCAAAACGTGCTCAACCTGCTCTTGAATATCTTTATTCGGTGAGATATTAAAGATGCTCAGTTCATAATTCATTTCGCTCAGTTTATCCTGAACACCACCGAGTACCTCCATGAAGAAGTAGTTGGAAATTACAGGCACAACAATCATCACCGTATTACTTTTTCGGCTGGCTAACCCCTGTGCAAAAGCCTGAGGATGGTAGCCCATTTCATCAGCTACAGCAAGTACCTTATTGCGAGCCTTATCAGAGACGTTGGCACTGTTATTGAACACACGGGAAACCGTGGCAATGCTAACCCCTGCTTTTTTGGCGATATCATATATTGTTGCTGGCAAATCGAATCAGTTTATTTGAAAAACACAGGTACCGATCAAAGTACCTGTGAATAAAGACTTATTATTTGGATCAATTTATTTGATCAACATCATTTTCTTGTTCTGTGTAAATGTACCCGCTTCAATTCGGTATAGGTACATTCCAGATGCAAGGTTAGACGCATCGAACTGAACGGTATGTTGACCGGCAGTTAAGCGTCCATTAACTAATTGAGCTACTTGTTGCCCAAGAATATTATAAACCGTCAACGTCACCTGATTTGCCGCAGGTAATGTGAAGTTAATATTCGTTGTTGGGTTAAATGGATTCGGGTAGTTTTGGCTTAATGAGAATTCTTCAGGTGTTGTAACTGTTTCATCTTTCTCATTAGATACAACTACGTCGTTATCACCTTTACCACCACGTCGAACCACAACTGGCCCTTCTTCAGTAGCAAGAATGTATTCGTCATAGAGGTCGTCATAAACTGAGTCACCACGTACGAACGCACCGAATACAAACTCAACCTTAGTGCCCTGGATTCTAGTGTTATGGTCAGCACCAAAGCCAGCCTCATTGTCATAACCATTAATACCTAATTTAAAGGCACCTTGACGAGCCTGACCCGCTACATATGACTTCGTTAATGTCCAGAGAGAGTCTCCGGCAACTTCGTCACCATTTTCTCCACTGTCATTAAATTTGAGGTCTTCAGCTCCACCAAGAACAGGGCCCCAGTCTTCCCAGCCACCGGCCAATAATGGTCCGTTACCAGATAAGAATGTAATTGTTGAATCTTCTCCACCACCGGCTTGAACGTCCGCAGGAAGTGCTGAACTATCTGCAAGGTGGTAATAAGCAGCACGTAAGTCTACTTCAAAGATAACGTCTGTGTCTTCAGCGAATACGTCATTTGGAGTAATTCCGTCGAAGTATGGAATGTTACCATCAGGAGCATTTTGAGCCAGGTATCGGCCTTCAAATAGTCCATCTTCAGTAACAGTAATCATTTTGTTGTCACCACTTTCCCAGGTAACTGATTCGTCTGCATTAGTGATAGTGAATTTGTACGCATAAGTACTTGGTACAGCTTTTTCACTTCCAAAAGTTACAGATCCTTCATAGATACCTTCTGTTTGTGACTCAGTTAGGTTATAAGTACCTGCACTCCAATCAGCATCAAATGCACCGGTAACCGATACAGATTCAGTTTCTGGATCAAAGTTGCCATTAAGTTCCTGAATGGACATATCTACTTGGAAGAATAACTCAACTTCACCAAAAACGGCATCGCTCAAGTCAGCAAAATCTGCGTTAAAAGGAGCTGCTGCAATTGTTGAATCTTTAGAAACGGTAATAGTTTTATCATCACCAGCTTCCCAAGCAATATCACGACTTGATTCAGCGTAATACTTGTAAGTATAATCACCAGCAGATAGGCTTATCGTTTTAGAATAAATACCATCATCATTTCCATCAGTTAAAGTATCAGCATTAGTTGAGAAACCATTAAAGCTTCCTGCTGCGAATACGTAATGATCTTCAGGAACGAATTGAGCAGAGTCAATTGCTTCATTCATATTAACCTGGAAGGTAATATCATAGTACCCAACGATATCACTCTCGAAACGAGGAGAAATTTGTGAACCGTTAAAAGTACCTACAACACCAATAATGTCAAATCTCGCAGGTGGAGTAACTCCAATTGCTTCAGTTTGAGCTAATAATCGGATTGGTACTTCGCTACTATCAGAATTAAAAAACGCGTCAACGTTTGTTGATCCTGATGTTCCGTCAGCAGGCCAATCAGCTGGGGTTGTAATCAAATCATTAATTCTTACCAAAGTACCTTGAATACCAGCTGTATCTGTTTCTGGTGAAGCGGCTTCCACAAATTCTTCATAAGAAATTACTCGTGGTGCAGGCAGTTCGTTTCCTGAATTAATAAGGGTGATATCTGTAGTTACATCACTAACTACGATTTCACGTAATCCGTTAAAAGTATCAAGTTCACCTGTTACTTCGACACTATCACCAGCTGTAATTACTTTAGCCGGGGTTCCGAAATCAAAGATATTAAGTCCTACTCCTCCATCCTGAATATAAAAGGACGTTCTGGAATCAGATTCCAGAGAAGGCGTAATTGCGATACCTTTAACAGTTACTACTGTTCCATCAGTGCTATCTTTAGCAGCTTCAATGGAAATAGTCTGTGCAAACAAAGATGATGTTCCTATTAGGATCATCATCAATGCAGTACTGAATAAGGTTGTAACCTTTTTCATAGTTGCTCCTATTTTTATTGTTATTGTTTCTGCGTGTGCAGTTTCTTGTTAAAAATTAATTTGAAGGGTCCATAGAATCGGATCTTCCAAATATTCGTGAGTCATGTAGGTGGCTCCAAAATTTGCACCTACTCCATTAAAGTCATATTTCAGCCCAAAACCAGCTGTAACTCCCTGGTCTTCAATTTGGCTCGAGAATAAACTTCGATACCCGCCTCTAAAAAACACTAAATCATTGAATCCATACTCAAGGCCAAGGTCCACACTTTCTGAGTTGTCGTTTGGATGCTTAGCATCAACAGCTAATTCTATTTTATGGTTTTCTATGTCCAGCGCGTCAATTGCCAATCCTACTTTAAAGAGCAAAGGCATTGGCCAGGAATCGACACCAAGATATCCTTCTAGTCTGTCGTTATTACCGTTTATGGCTTCATCGATATCAATGGCTTGTCTTAAATCGTCACCCGCCATTTTCATCTCATTTCCAAAATTTGTCATAGACATACCAATTCTAAGATTCTTGAAATTGGTTCTGTAGAAAACTCCTAAATCCACCGCAAAGCCTGTAGCCGATTCATTCCAAATTTTTTCTTGAACAAACTTTGTGTTAGCTCCGATTGAAAAGTTATCTGTAATAAAACGGGAATAAGAAACGGCGACAGAAAGGTTTGTTGGGCTAAATACTTCTCCAGTTCCTTCTGGCAAATCAATGGTTGTTACTTCAATTTCGCCGTGATTTATAGATCGGACTGAAAGAGCAAAATTACCAAGATTACCACCGTTAATTACTACTGAAGCATCCTGAATCTGTGAATCAAGAAACCAGTTCATATTGGAAAAAGTAACCGTATTACTTTCTAGTTGTGCCATCCCTGCCGGATTCCAAAACATCGCGCTTCCATCATCTGCAACCGCAACATAGGCACCGCCCATTGCTGTTGCCTTAGCTCCTGAGGTGATACTCAAAAATGCTGCTGCTGTAGTTCCAACTTTGTCTTGCGCATGCACATTTGCTGTTAAAACCAAGCTTGTTGCTAACAACAAACAGTACTTGACTGCCTTAATGGTGTTCATTGTTTGACCTTTCATTATTTAATAAGTGCAATTTTTCCTGTTTTAGTACCTACTCCGGGAGCCTTTAAGTGGTAATAGTACACACCATAAGCCACGTCAAGATTTTCTCTTGTTCTTAAGTCCCAGTTGACATAACCGCGATCTATGGAATCGTCGTGATTTAACTCACGCACCAATTCGCCACGGACTGTAAAAATCCTAATCGTTGAGCCATCAGGTACATTTTGAAACTGAATTTTCCGTTCACCCCGGCCACTTGTAATAGTTGGAGGCAATTTCCCTTCCCAACTAGCTGCGCTTACATATGGGTTAGGAACTACTCTGACCTGATCCAGTAAATCTTTCGCAGTTTCTTCATCTACGTTTGATGATTCTGTAGTAAACGAATAGGTATCACTGCTACCAAAAGACTTATAGGTTTTGATCTGATAGATATCACCCGCTTCCGGTAGTTCTCCGGTTGGCACACGTCCTTGTCCAAGCACCGTTTCATAGACAATACGAAATTCGAATACCGGACTTAATGAATCTCCAAAACTGTCATAGATATAGATAAACTCACGGTCGCCTAATCTCCCGTCTTGCGTTCCCTGTGTCTCATCAAATGCAAAGGGTACTTCTTCTCCGGTAATGGTGTTTGTTACGTTGAAATTAACTTGAGTAGCAGGAGTGTTTCTGGCGCTCGGTCCTGTACCATTCACCGTATCAAGAGAGGTTGCGACATTCGAATCGAAGAACTCGATCTCATAATCGTAAGGAGCATCAAGAGCCGTAAATTGCCAAAAAGGACTGTTACTCAGCTGACCATCTCTGACAAGGGCGTCAATTTTAAGCGTATCACCGTCGGCCCAGCCCGATTGGTCTCTATCAATTCGGGTTTCATCGTTTTGAAATGCTAGCCTCATTCCATCAAAAATGTTTGATTCAGCGTCAGCTATTGGCACGTCAGAAAGAATGATGTCTCCATTATTGATAACCGAATAGGTAGATGATGGGAAAGTATCACCAAGAAAGCGTACTTCGTACTCCGAGTTTTCTTTAAGGAAAATAGGATCCAATACCTCTACAAAAACATCACCTGTAGCATTACCTTGTGGATGATCAACATCTCCTATCACTGAACCTGCCCGATAACCAAGCACCGGCGTGTTAGGTTCAACTTCTACTACATTAATGTCAGTTATGGTTGACCCATCATCCCGAACAGTTACAGAGAAATTATTCTCAGCAGGATAGAAATCAATGCTTCCACGGTCATAGGCAGCTAAAGCATAGTAGTATTTTTGACCGTTCACTACGTTAGTGTCAACAAAAGAGTGCCGGAGACCGGTATCATCGCCTAAGTAGAATGGCACGCCTCGCACCCTGTCAGCAAGGTCGGGATTGAATACATAGGTTGGAGTACCCTGACCTGTTGAGGTATCTTCGGCGGCCTGCCACAAACCATTGATACCATTGTCTAAGTCAAATTGTGCAATGGGTTCTAAAAGAGCATCGTTGCCGAAGGCATCTGTGATTCTATCAGGGTCAAGGAAATTAGGATCGGTACTTTTGAAAATTTTGTATCCTTCAAAATCCTGTCCCAATATAGGGTCTATACTCTCTTCTGCTATACTATTCCAGTAAAGAGTGACTTGCTCATCACCTACTGCTGCTTTTAGAGTCGGCTTTTCAGGAGGTCTTGCAAAATTATAGTTACGGTTATAAATTTCCTGAATAGTCTGAACATTATTCGTGATGTTCGCAAGATCTTCACCAAAAACCAGTGCAAGTGAGAAACGAATGGTCTCCCCTGGCTCAAGCCTGAAATATCCTGAACTAAAGATGAAGTCACCGTCTACACCACCGGCCTGTCTATCTTCATTAAGTTGATTATTCGGTGTGAAGAAACCTGGGGACATCGCATCCCAAACCTGAGAATCTTCATTTAAACGCACGGCTCCCGGAGGAGTAAAGTAGTAGAAACTTGAGAGTCCTACCTGATCCGTTTCATCAACATCCAGATTTTCAAAGTTCGGCTCACCAACGGTTGGCACTCCATCTCCTTCACCACTGTCTCCGGTTCCGGAAACTCCGTCAGCTCCCACATCATCAGTTAAAGGGTTCCAGTCAGAGTCGTTATCAATTCCGTCGTTAGCAGACTCATCAATCATTGGATTCAACAACCCGTTATTAAGAGAATCTTGTTCTGTTGGTGTTCCATTTCCAGCGTCTTCAGCAAACCCAATGTAGTTTTTGTAGTAAAGAGGCGGCAAAAGTTCGATACCACCGGTAATTCTTTCCTGACGTCGTTCAAAGTGCAGGTTTTCATCTTCATCAATCAGACCATCTAAATCTTCATCAATCAGATTTTTCTCAGTCACGATGATAGTCTCATTTCGATTCTGAACTTCTTTGGTGGTTTCCTGAATTGTCATTCCGGGTGAAAGCTGATACTCAATTCCTTGAGAAGTAACTGTAGTTGTACCACTGCCTAGAAATACATAAGACCGCTCCCCTGTTTCTTCATCAATCAGAATAATGGGATCACCTTCACTCAGAGTTCTCGGCAGGAAGTCCTGAGTTTGAAAAACATTGCCTTGCCCTGCAAGACCTGCATCTACATAAGGGAATCCATCAACATTAAGCTGATTTGGATCACCATCACCATCATTATCGATGCCATCGTCAGGATCTCCGGGACTTTCCATAAATGCATAGCCAACATAGCCTACATCATTACCATCTTGATTAGTACCGTCAGCATCCCATGAGTACACAATTCTGTTAGCCTGATCAAAGAAAGCCAAATCATCCTGAGTGTCACCACTTCCGGTATTTGCACTCTCGCCAGCAGCAGTTCCTACCACCAAACCAACAGAGACCCGTGGATAAGTGGTTGTACTGGTGTTTGTTAACTCATAAATATAAAACATCGCATCCTGAGCAAGAAACTGAGACCACTGAAGACCTCTCACGCTCATTGCAAGACCAAGTCCATCTCGGGTAGGATCTGTACTATCCGGAGCAAAAGATGAAATTTCACCCTGATTTACCAAGTCATTCATAAACTTGTCGTTGTGATCATCTGTCCAGAAATAGGTTTCAAAATCAGCATTTTGAATACCCCGTCCAAAAAAGCCGTTCCACTCAGGACTACCATCTGGAGCAATCCATGTTGGCTGATCCGGCCATCGGTTTGGCCACGTTGACTCATCCACACTGATAGCCGGTCTGTCATTTTCGCCATCATCATTAGCAAAGCCTCTCATAGGCTCAAATCCCCAAAACTGGGTTTGCCCCGGACGTACACCCTGCCCTGCTCTAGGACCAAAATTTGTAACTGAGTGCTGAACTAATGAGTCTGCCTGTCCGTCGTTATTAGTGTCCACCGGTATCTCAAGAGATATTACAGGAGATACATCCCCGATATAATTGACATCAGAACCTCGGGGCCATTGCCCACGAATTTCACCAACACCACCAAGCAAGCCGGTATTATGGAAAGTAATCCACACACGGTTACCGTCAGATTCTGCACTCTTACGTACTTCTCTACTGGATCGGTAGGCTGGGTCTTTAAGGAAATCGGGTATAGTTTGAGCTTTCGCAAAATCCTGTAGAAAGATCAGGCTCAATATAATTATTACAAAGCTGGATATTAATCTTCTCATGCTTTTTTGAGTATCAGTCTGATGCATATTAGTGTTCAATTAAAAATTATATCGTACTCCAAGCACCATTCGGCGAGGTTCATTATAAAAATCAGGTCGATTGTAATTCTCATTCAGGTATCTGATATCGCCCCTGAATGTCTTCAAGTCTTCGTTTCTGTAAAGTGAATACTCCGCAGTTCCTGTATCAGAGAAAACGCCCTGTTCATTTCCGGTATCAAGTACATTATCAATCTTAGCATATACTTGTAACCTCTGGTTTTCACCCATTTGAATATTCTTGGTGATATTGAGATCCAGATTATACTTTGGCGGTCTTCTTTGGCTGTTAAGCGGATTTACTGAAGGTGGTGTAGTCCCTGTTCTTAAAGTGTAATCCGGGGTGTAAGGAAATCCAGATCCTGCAGTAAATATGGCACCGAATCCCCAGCCACTTCGAGAAGTATAATTTGAAGTCAGGTTGACCGTGTGTAACTGATCCCAGTCTAAAGGTACAATTCTCTTCTCGAGCTCAGTTTTTGCTGCAGCTGCGTTATATGCCTGGGATGGATCAGAAGCATTACCCTTGGCAATCTGGAAGGTATAATCGGCAGTGAAGAACAGGCCATTTGAGAACCCTTGGTCAAAAGTCAGTACAACCCCTTTAATGAATCCAAAGTCTGAGTTTTTAACGATTCCATACCGTACAGAGGTACCGTCTACCACAGTTGGGTCAGTTGCTGTACCTGCTAAATTTCTGATATCTCTGAAAAATGCTGTAACCTCAACGGCCGAGCTACTGCTTAACTCCTGCTTATATCCAAGTTCACCGTTAATAGTTTTCTGAGGCTTTAGGTTCGCGTTACCTAATAAACCAATTAGCCCGGAACCACTACCCAAGCGGAAGAATGGATTTTGATAAAGGAGGCTGAAGTTTGGTATCTGAAAGAAGTGCCCATAAGAAAAGTGTAATGCACCTGTTTCTGAAATTGGAAACGCGATACCCAAACGAGGACTAAATTGCCAGGTTGGCTCTGAATCTTCAAAAACCAGATCATTATTATCAGGTCTTTGTTCCTCAAATACTACATTCGGATCTGTGGGGTCTGTAAATACTTTGAATTTTGAGTCAAAATAATCGAAGCGGACACCCGCATTTATAATCAAGTTTCCTACTTCAACTTTATCCTGAATGTAGCCTGATATCTCAATTGGGTTTACATCATACTCAGAATTAACAAAAACTGATGATACTCCTCCGTTAGGGTTATTTACGATAGAGGTTTTATCACTGAATTTAAGTGAGTGATATCTGTACTCAACTCCTGTTTTTATCTGATTTGAGCTGTTTACCTGACTGGTGATATCAAATTTACCAATGTAGGTGCTTGTCTCACGGTTTGTCCTTCCATTGTCAGTACCACCAATAATAAAGTTAGAAATTATATTATTGGCCCGGAATCCTGCATAATCGTTTGGTAAATACCTGGAGTCGAAAGGGTCTTCGAATAGATAGGACTCGTACTTTTTATAGTTATTTGAAATACTTACATCATAATAAGTATTGCTTGAAAGCGTATGAGTGCCTTTTAAATAGACACTATAATTTCTTGTGTATTCATCTCTGGAGAACTGCGGCATAAACTGCGCAGAGTGGTTGTAATTTTTAAATTCTTCTCCTCCAAAAATACCATTAGCCGAAATTTTCACTCCAGAAACCGGACGCCAGGTTAGTTTTACCTGCGCATTCAACTTCTCATAAGGGTTCATATTAACTAAAGATGAATCACCTGAACCTAGCGTGTCAATCAGCCCAAGCTGACCTAATGAGTTAATTCCTACATCATTGTAATCAAAAACTTCACGGCCATTGAACCATCCATCATTTCCAAAATATCTTCCACTTACAAAGAAAAACAGCTTATCCTTTATAATAGGTCCATCCAGACTTGCCTCTACATTTCGTACAGCAATAGGGTTAATTTGATCTATACCTCTGAAAAGATCTGTTCTGGTTGAGGCATAATCACCTAAGAAAGTATTTACTGAGCCTGTAAAGTTATTGCTTCCATCCTTAGTTACGATGTTTACAATTCCACTCATTGCTTGCCCATACTCAGCATTAAAAGCTCCGGTAACAACCTGAACTTCTTTAACGGAACTATTCTCTACACCTGCTGAAAGGCTGCCATCAAAAACATCGGTAACTGGAACTCCATCAACCCAATAACCAACTTCTCCGGTTCTTCCCCCTCTAAAGTGACCGTCAACTACACCCGCCTGTAATTCAACAACTTCTGAAAAGTTTTCAACCGGAATAGCTTCTATTTGCTCACTAGTAACAGACGATAAACTAGCTGTAACATCTTTTCTGATTAATTCTCTACCAGCTACAACAGTAATCTCCTCACCTTCCAACACATCTGAGCGTAACTCAACATTTATTTCTGTAGTGAGATCAATTGAGACGCGAACATCCTCGACCGTTGTTTTATTATACCCTATATATGAAATTTCGAGACTATAGCTACCCGGTTCAACCCCTGTAATAATATATTCCCCATCAATGTCGGTAGCATCACCTTTGGTTGTACCTTGTATAATTACACTCGCACCAATGATGGTTTCACCTGTTTGAGAATCTGTTACGATTCCACGAATCTTACCATACTGACCAAAAGCAGTTACAGTTGTCAGGCTAAAAATTAGTATAAAGAAATAGCGCATTTATCCAACATTATTCATTCCGGTTCTTAACATGAAAGTTAATGTAAGCGCTTACATAATTTCAACAAATAGTTTCACAAAAAAGCTTTTCTAATGTATATCACTTTGAACCTGAAAAAGAATAATTTTGCGCTCCTCTATATAAATTTAATCAAGGGTTTACCCATTGTTATTGCGCATAATTAGAAAAACATATTCTAATTGAAGGTTGAGCAATGTAAAAGATTTACATTGCAGACTAAATAAATCTGAGAATAAATGTAAGGGCTTACACCAAGTGTTTCAGCTACACTTGTACCTTTTAATTCTTAGCGTATCTCTCTTTTATATAATTATCTAAAATCTCACGGAATTCTTCCCCAATATGATCACCCCTTAATGTGGTAGAGTGCTCACCATCAATATAAACAGGAGCTTTAGGTTCCTCAAACGTTCCGGGGAGTGAAATCCCAATATTTGCGTTGCGTGATTCACCAGGACCATTAACAACGCAACCCATCACAGCTACGTCCATTTCTTCTACTCCGGGATATGCTTTTCTCCAGATAGGCATGGATTCTACAATATAATCCTGAATCTCTTCTGCCAGTTCTTGAAAGTATGTACTCTTTGTTCTTCCACATCCTGGACAAGAGGTTACCTGCGGGATGAAGTTTCTGATTTTAAGAGATTGAAGAATTTGTTGGGCAACCTGAACTTCCAAAGCACGGTCAGCACCGGGCTGAGGAGTAAGTGAAACCCGAATAGTATCTCCTATCCCCTGTTGCAGTATTACGGACAGCGCGGATGCACTGGCAACCATACCTTTCATTCCCATTCCGGCTTCTGTGAGTCCTACGTGAAGTGGGTAATCAACTTCTTCGGCTATTCTTTCATAAACAGTAACTACGTCCTGAACACCTGACATCTTACAGCTGATGATAATCTTGTCGGAAGCCAAACCTACATCTTCTGCTAGTTTTGAAGAGCGCTTCGCACTTTCAACCATGGTATCCAACATAACCTCTTTTGCCGTTTTAGGCTTAGTCAGTTTATTGTTAGCATCCATTCTATCAGCAAGTAGCTGCTGATCTAGCGAGCCCCAGTTTACGCCGATACGTACCGGTTTATCGTATTTAATGGCCTGCTCTACAATCGTAGTAAAATTTTCATCACGGGCTTTTGTGCCCGTGTTTCCTGGATTAATTCTGAACTTGGCCAACGAACGCGCCATTTCAGGATAGGCCGTCAATAGCTTGTGGCCGTTATAGTGGAAGTCACCGATAATTGGAACGGTCACCCCTCTTTTCAAAAGCTTTTCTTTTATATGCGGAACAGCCTTAGCAGCTGCATCATTATTTACCGTAATTCGAACCAGCTCTGATCCGGCACGTTTCAGGTGTTCTATCTGATCTGCAGTTTCGTCAATATCAGCTGTATCAGTATTAGTCATGGATTGAACTACAATAGGTGCGCCTCCACCAACGGGCACATCCCCTACCATTACCTGAATCGATTTACGTCGTTTTATAGCAGCCATAGTGACTTAATCTTCTTTACTTAGTTTAAATAGTTTTTGCTTCTCTTCGGATGTAAGTGAATCGTAGCCTTTCTTAGAAATCTTCTCTAAAATGGCATCCAGTTCTGACTGATCCACTTCTTCTACAATTTCTGCATCCTGAACAATATGCATATTTTTGTTTCGTGGCCGTTTTGAACTCGATTTACTTTCCGGTTTTACTTTGCCAAACATATACTCAAAATAACGAATAACCATACTTAGGTCTTTTCCGTTTTTATATGCTTTAATTAATAAGTAACCACCTAAAGCACCTCCAAGGTGAACAAGGCGTGCTACTCCATCTGCACTTCCTAAAAACAGAATATCGATCGCTATCCAGCCGGCAACAAAAAATCGCGCCTGAATGGGAGGAAATAGGAATAGCATGATTGGCGCGGTTGGAAATAGCATCGCGAAGGCTACTAGAATACCCGTTACCGCTCCTGAGGCTCCAATTACTAAGGCAGAACCAAATATAAGGGCTAATCCTGCATCCAGAAGTGCACCCAAAATTCCAGCACCAAAATAAATCACGGTGAAAGTTCTGGGGCCGAGCGTCTCTTCGACTGCCTTACCCATCCACCACAGCCATAACATATTAAATAGAAAGTGAAGAAATCCTCCATGCAAAAACATGTAGGTAACAAGTCTCCACGGTTGGGTCAGGAAAGTTGGAAAGGTTGGATCAAATCCAAGATTTGGCACCACCCAATTGTTAAGAGGCTGCCCGCCCAACATTTGGATTACAAATACTACCGCATTGATAGCAATAATGGTTCGAATAGCAACCGGCATCCTCATGAACCCTCGCTTAAAGGCATTCCCAAAGGAATCATAGTTGCCGCTATTCATGTTACCGCCTGAGAAAAATGAAGGACCGTTAGACATATTGCTCTGGTTTTTTAAGTCCCCAATATTTAATGAGTACAAAGCCAACTACAAGTCCACCCAAGTGAGCAAAGTGAGCAATTCCACTATTCGGCATCGCTAGCCCGTTGAATAGTTCAAACAACCCGTAGAAGGTTACAAAGTATTTAGCCTTTACCGGTATGGGCGGTATCAACAAGACAATGTATTTGTCAGGAAACATGATCCCGAAGGCTAATAGGATCCCAAATACAGCTCCGGAAGCGCCTAATGTGTAAGTAAAGTATCCTCCTAAAAACATATGAATAACTGCTGCTCCAACACCCGTCAGTAAATAATACATCAGAAACCGTTTTGAGCCCCAGAGATTTTCAATAGCCTGACCAAATATCCACAATGCAAAGAGGTTGAAAAATATGTGTCCAAGATCTGCATGCAGGAACATGTAAGTCACTAGCTGCCAAGGCATGAATCCTTCGCCAAGAGGATTCAGAACAAGATATGGTGCGAGAGTGGAACCTATGGGAGTCCAGCCGGCGCCAAAAAGCTGTTTTGTTAAAAGAAACGCCAGTCCGTTTATAATTAAGAGGTTTTTTATGACTGGCGGAAATACTGAAATCTGGGTATTGGGGGAATAATTATCCAAAAAATTCTGCTTTAATGATTCTTTTTTACTCGTGAATATACGTTGATTCCACTCAAAGTTACGCCCGGAATTCCTTGTCCGGGATAGGTTGTATCGCCAACAAGATACAAACCTTTGAACGGAGTTTCGTGTGGAGTCCAATTGAGCAAGCTTCGTGCCATACTTTGGGGTATCCCACCTACTCTGCCTTTTTTGCGGTACACCCATTTTTCCCACGTAATGGGTGTTGCGGTATGAATGACATCAATTTTTGCTTCTGCAAATCCGGGCAATTTTTTCTCCAGCGTTTTAACGATGAAATCTTCTGCCTGTTGTTTAGCGTCTTCATAAGTACCGTTCAGCGAGTACCATAATTCCGGAGATGCGTGAGTGGATACGTTAAGCGTTCTCGCTCCTTCTTTCGCTCGCTCAGTATCTCCGCGTTTTGACATGGAGATGAATATTGAATCCGAATTTGTGAAAGGAACAGTTTCGCCTTCATCCAGATGTATTTGGTTGTGTAGTGGCAGTTCCACCGGATATACATCATCCGTAGCAATTCCAAGAGTGATGGCGCCCCAAGCTTCTTTAAATTCTTTTGACTCTTCTTTGAAATAGTCACTCATTTCTCCTGAAGTTAAGCCTCCCATATTCCATACCGGAATGTTTGAAATAACAATAGGCGCCCTATAAATTTTTTTCTTTCCTTTCTTTGATTGGGTATGAACCTTGAATTCTTCCCCATCCTGCTCGACCATCTCAACACCTTCTTTGGTATGAAGCGCACCGCCTTTGGCTTGAATGAATTCACGAATACTATTGACCATTTCAAGTAAACCACCCGGCACATAGAAGTTGGAATAATTGGTGTAGGTAAGTCCCGCAGCCCCAAACAAGAAAGGTGTTTGGGCAGATTTAGCTTGTGCCGTAATCATGAGTTGCTCATCAACAAAACGGCGGAATTTTGGAGTATCCACACCATATTTTCTCATTACGTCTTCCACGGATTGAAACGCATACTTCAGCACCCAAACGTCTAGTGGATTGTTGTTGATGGCAAGTTTCCCCCACTCCGATATTTTTTGTGGGGGAAAGAATGGATTCTTTAAAGAGACTTTCCATACTAAATCTGAAACTGCTAATGCTTCTTCCCAAAAGGCCCGCTGACCCGTTTCATTTCCAAACACACGGATGCATTCCTGAATCCACTGCTCACGGTCTTTATACCGGGTGAGCTGTTCGTCATCAAGCCAAACGGACATACTTGGAGTTATTTCTTCTCGTGGAATTTGAATACCTGATTCTTTTTCAAGTTTCCATAGGGGCTGATTCTCATCAAATCCAATTAACGTGGTCGCGCCGGATTCAAACACATATCCTTTCCTGAAATAAGAGGAGGAACAACCTCCCGGAGCATGAGCTTTTTCCAGGATCAGTACTTTATAGCCATCTTTGGCTAGCATAGCTCCTGCACTCATCCCGCCCATGCCGGAGCCGGCAATAATTACATCATAGTCTGTATTGATATTCATGCCAGTCAAACAACTTCCACTCCTAAAATTGTTCCTTAAATCTTTCGCTTTCTCAAATACTTGTTAATAATTTTGGGATATTAATTTTCAGTTCTTATCTAATCTTTTCTTTCCATTAAATATCTAAAATATTGAATCTATGCTTCGACAGCTTATTACTCTTTTTCTATTACTGATTTCAATTCTTTTTGCAGGATGTGTGGACAATCAAAAAGAAGAAATTCCCCCTGAGCAGCTCATGGCATCTGCTGATTCTGTGGTTGTTGAATACGACTACATAAAGTTCATTTTTGATATAGAAAGAAAAGATACGTGGGAATGGTTTTTGGAAAAATCTGATACCGGAACATTGGAATACCAATGGATGGCAAGTTTTAATTTTGAAGATGAAGGTTATAGTGCTGGATTTAGTCTCTTTAAATATCCGGGAGCAGAACCAGCTTCGGGTTCTTTTGATGAGTTGGTTGAGGCCGGACAGGTGAGTTTATGGAGAGCTGGGGTAATGAAAACAAAATCTTCACATAGTAATATGACTGTAATGTCCGGCCGCAGGACTTTAGTTAGAAATGCTGAAATTAACGCCACCGTAGAGAATGATAAGCTAGTTATCATGCTTAAAGAGGAATATTTAGTAAACAAGTTTTCAAACTTCAGGCCAGACTCAGTTTCCTATATGACTAAAACTCAGAGGTCTAATTTCGAAAGTAAGCAGCAGGCTGTGAGTTACCCTAATAATGAGGCTAACTTTTAGTAATCCTCCTAACATCAAAAACTTAGCTCAAGTATATGACAAAGACCTATTATTCAGACGAAGTCTTTGAAGGAATAGATTATACGGACGAAGATTTTAGGGCAGCTGATTACGAATCTTGTCACTTTATTAACTGCAAACTACCGAAAGTGAACTTGGGTGAATGCGGTTTTATAGAGTGTGAATTTAAAGGCTGTGATTTATCGATGGCCAAACTGATTGGCACTTCAATCAGAGATTCAAAATTTACCGAGTGCAAGCTCATCGGACTCCAATTCGATACCTGCAACAACTTTGCTTTCTCTGCTGAATTTGAATTGTGTAACCTGAACCTCTCTTCTTTTTTTCAGGTGAAGGGTAATCATACCGTCTTTAAAGGTTGCCAGCTTAACGAAGTCGATTTTACTCAAGCCGAGCTTAAAGAAGCTGTCTTTGATAACTGCGATTTAGCCAAAGCAGTATTCTCTTCCTCCAATTTGAAAAAAGCTGATTTCCGATCATCTTTTAATTACTCTATAGATCCAGAAGCCAATCAGATTGAAGGTGCTAAATTTTCCCTTCAAAGCTTACCCGGCTTGCTGGATAAATATGGGATTGTTGTAGGGTAGTTCGTTAATTCGTTATTCGTTATTCGTTAATCGCTATTCGATCACCAAAAAGTCTTTTGAGAAATGCTTTAATCTCCATCCACTAAGTTTCACTCCGACGCAGAGCATCGGAGTGAGTTAACATCCAGCCAACAAATCAACGAATAACGAATTAACGAATTCACTCTAATGTGCTTCCAACCAATTCTCTGCCACTCCGGAATCCACATCCAATGGAACATCCAGCTCAAAGGCCGTCTCCATCAGCTCGTTGATTTTTGCAGGGACCTCATCTATTTCACTTTCATGAATTTCAAAGATCAGCTCATCATGTACCTGAAGCAGCATTCGGCTTTTCTTGTTGTTGTCCTTCAGCCAGTGGTGAATATTAATCATCGCAAGCTTGATGATATCAGCAGCGGTTCCCTGAATGGGCATATTGATGGCCGTTCGCTCTGCAAAGCCCCGTACGTTCCAATTCCCTGATTTGATATCAGGAATATATCGCCGGCGTCCTAACAGCGTTTTCACGAATCCATTTTCACGGGCAAACTCTTTTGTATCGTTGATGTAGTTCAGAATATTTGGGAAACGCTCAAAATATTGGTCGATCATCTCCTTTCCTTCGTTGTTATCAATCCCTAAACGAGAAGCCAATCCATAGGCACTCACCCCATAAGGAATTCCGAAGTTGACTTCTTTCGCTTTTCGGCGATGATCTTGAGTAACCTCATCCAGAGAGTCCAGATCAAAAATTTCCTTAGCAGTTCTGGAGTGAATGTCCTCCTTGTTTTTAAAGGCTTCCATCATTGCTTCATCTTTGGCGATATGGGCAATCACCCGAAGCTCAACCTGTGAGTAATCTGCCGACATGATTTTGTATCCATCTTCGGCAATAAAGGCTTTTCGAATTTCCCGTCCGCGGGTTGTTCGAATCGGGATGTTTTGCAGGTTGGGATTGGAAGAACTCAATCGTCCCGTGGCCGCAACGCTTTGGTTAAAATCGGTGTGAACACGACCGGTATCAGGATTGATCAAATCAGGCAGCGCATCTACATAGGTAGATTTTAGCTTGGTCAGCTGGCGATAATCCAGAATCAGACTCGGCATTTCGTACTTTGGTGCCAGTTTATTTAGCACAGACTCTGCCGTAGAGTACTGCCCCGTTTTAGTTTTCTTTCCGGAAGGCAAATCCATCTTTTCAAACAAAATAGTTCCGAGCTGTTGCGGAGAGTTAATATTAAACTCCTCTCCAGCCTTCTCATAAATCTGTTCTTCCAGCTCTTTCAAATCGGATTCCAATTCCTCAGAAAAAGCAGATAACATTTCGGTATCCAGCTTTATGCCCTTGAATTCCATATCGGCCAATACTTCCATCAGCGGGTAGTCAACCGTGTAGGCAATTTCTTCCAGCTCATCTTCCTTGAGCTTCTCATTCAGAATTTCATAGAGGCGCAGGGTGATATCTGAATCCTCGCAGGCATAGAGATAGACCTCTTCGGGCTTCAAGTCTGCCATTGAAATCTGCTTCTTCCCTTTTCCAATCAGTTCTTCAATCGGAACCGGTTTATAATTCAGGAGGCTTTTGGAAAGCTCATCCATTTTCAGACGCTGATTGGCATCAATGAGGTAAGCCGCAATCATAGTATCAAAAGGCTTGCCTTTGATTTCAATTCCGGACCGTGAAAGCATGAGGTAATCGAACTTATAATTATGCGCTACTTTGGTGGAATTTTCATTTTCAAAAAGTGGTCGTATAACTTCAATTACTTCTTTCTCATCCAAACCGCCTTCCACGTTCACCGGAATATAATAACCGGTTCCCGGTGTAGCTGTGAGAGAAATACCAACCAATTTTGCTGAAACCGGATCGGGACTATTCGTCTCCGTATCAAAACAAAAGGCCTCATGGTCTTTGAAACGCTCTACCAGGTTTTTCACCGCATCAAGCGATTGAACCAGTTCATAATTCACCTTGTCTTCGTCCAGCTCTTGCTTCGGCGCTTCTTCTTTGAAGGAACCGAATAAATCCACCTGATCTCCCTCTTTTGAAACAACAGGACCTTCCGCTCCTAAATATTTCTTCGTGAGTGTTCGAAACTCCATCCGCTTGAAGAACAGACCCAATGCTTTTTCATCAGGACCTTCCCAAGTCATATCCTGCCATTTAGCCGTGTTTGGTACATCTGTTTTGATAGTGACCATGAATTTGGCATGAAGAGCTTGTTCTCCATATTCAGTTAGACCTTCTCTCGCCCTTTTACCACTGATATTAGGAGCTGCTTCAATGGCTTTTTCAAGAGAACCATATTTCTTAATCAACTTAGGCGCTCCTTTCTTTCCAATTCCGGGTACGCCGGGGATGTTATCCGAGGTATCGCCAATCATAGCAAGTACGTCGATCACCTGCTCTGGATATACCCCAAAGTAATCCTTCACTCCTTCCCGATCGATGATATTAAACCCACCATTATTGTTATCGGGCTTCATCATTCGAACATGATCGTGCACAAGCTGCATAAAATCCTTATCGGGCGTGACCATCATCACATCTACATCATCAGCATTGGCTCCGTTGGCAATGGTTCCAATAATGTCATCTGCTTCATAGCCATCTTGCTCAATATTCTTAATTCCCCATGCTTTCACCATTTCTTTAATTAGGGGAATCCCGATAGTCAGTTCTTCAGGTTGGGGCGGTCGGTTTGCCTTATATTCTTTATCCTCTTCGTGGCGAAAGGTAGGCTCCTTAGTATCCCATGCAACGGCTATATGGGTCGGCTTTTCTTCATCCAGCATTTTCTCAAGCGTATTGGCAAAACCAAGAACAGGTCCGGTTGGAATGCCTTCTGAATTTTTTAATCGGCTATTGATAAATGCAAAGTGAGCACGGTAGGCCAGCGCCATTCCGTCCAGTAAAAAGAGAAGTTTTTTAGACATTGAATCTGTTTATTTTGGACTTGAATACTGAACTCGGAAACTAATTTTTTTTGGGTCTAATTACGAATTTTGATTACACAATCATCAACCACCGTAGGGGCAATTCATGAATTGCCCCTACGGTGGTTGAAATAGAATGCCATTTCCAAACAAATTATTTTTGATACTTAGAATATCACCCCATTAAATGAATTTTACATCCCTGCCAAAAATCGAACTGCATCTCCACCTTGATTGCTCCCTGAGCTACGAGATTGTAAAAAAGTTGAAACCTGAAATTTCCAGAGAAGAATATCAGCAGAACTTCATTGCTCCGGCCAACTGCTCCAGCCTGGATGAGTATCTGAAGTGCGCACAGGAACCCATCGCCATCATGCAAACAAAAGAGCAGTTGGAAATGGTTACGCTTGATCTCTTTCATCAGCTGCAGGAAGACAACGTGATTTATGCTGAAATTCGTTTCGCTCCGCTGCAGCATCTGGAAGAGGACTTAACTGCCGAGGAAGTTGTTTCTATCGTTAATGAAGCCACCATCAAAGGAATTAAAGAAACCGGAATTGAAGCTAGAATTATCCTTTGTACACTTCGCCATTATACCGAAGAGCAAAGCATGGAAACCATAAAGTTAGTAGAGCAGTTTAGAGGAACTAAGGTTGTGGGCTTCGATATCGCTGCCGATGAAACCCTGCCAATCGACAACCACATTAAGGCTTTTGAATATGCGAATGAGCAAAACATTCCCTGTACTGCTCATGCCGGCGAAGCCCGTGGTGCTGAAAGTGTCCGGGAAGTGCTTCAGAACTTTTATCCTTCTCGAATTGGTCATGGTGTAAGGAGTTTGGAAGATGATTCGCTGATGGATCATCTTAAAGAAAACGATATCCATCTGGAAGTCTGCCCAACAAGCAATGTGCAAACCGGGATTTATGAATTAGTTGCCCAACATCAGGTTGACGACATTTACAAGAGAGGCAATTCTATGAGCATCAATACCGATGGGCGGACCATTTCAAATGTTTCTCTGATTGAAGAGTACTTATCTCTAAACAAGCATTTTGATTGGCAAGCCGAGCATTTTCTAAAGTGTAATCATTATGCCATTGATGCAGCATTTTGTAATAAGGAGACGAAAGAAAAAATAAGGGCTAAATTGATGGAATAGATTTCTATGAATACTCGCTAACCACCTTTTAGCTTTAGCACAAAGCGCCTAAAAAACTATCACATATGAGGTGAATTATACCCTCTTTTTTGTTACACTGATCTACGAGAGAATCCCTAACATATCAGACTACCATGCGAACACTTATCCTGTTATTCGCCCTTTTGCCCTCACTTGCCATCGCTCAATATGAATATTTGGGTATAGCTAACCCAGACCGAACCTGGAACTACTACCCGGTTAATGTAAATGAAACAGTTTATGAAGTTCACCCCAAAGGTAACTTCACTGAAATCGAACTCTTTATCTCATTCTCTGCAGCTGATTCCAATAATTTTTCTCAAAACGAGCTGATAGAGTTATTCTCGTTTTTCGAACTTGATGACCAAATAACAATATCTGATTTATGGCTATGGTTCGAAGACCAATTATTAGTGGCTCATATTGTAGATCGGTGGACGGCCAACAGAGTATATGAGAGTATTGTAAATCGCCAGCAAGATCCTGCCATTCTATTCAAAGATTCACCAACTTCATATGAGTTGCGAGTCTACCCTTTTACCCGTTCGCAGGTCAGAAAACTAAAAATCAGTTTTCTAGTCCCTAATGATCACCTAAAAACTTCAACATCCATTCGCCTGCCAAATAAATTTCATTCCCTTGCAGAAGGTATTATTGAAGAGCCGGTAGTTAGATATTTTAGCGAAGAAGAAAATCCGGAATTGTCTTTTTCCAATAATGAAGATGTAACTTTTACCTCGGGCACTGACTCCTTAGACCGGACCTATTGGGAAACCGAAATTGAGCTCCAATCTCTCACTTCCTCTCTGAGTCTCAATGTTGCTAAACAAGATACTTCCTCAGTTTTATTGTCGAATTATTCAGACTCGACCGGTAAATATTATAGTTTATCATTTATCCCTAAGGAAGTACTTGATGTGACTGCTTCAAAAAAGGTAATGGTGATGTTTGATTATGCAGCCTCCAATACCACATTGAGTAAAGCAGAAGTGTTAGATGAGATTAAGTTCAATCTCAAGAAGAATTTTGATGATTCAGATTACTTTAATTTTCTCTACTCCAATGTTTCTGATCTGGTTTTCTCAGAAAATTGGATACAAACAACTGATGCCAAGATAGACAGTGTGTTTGACCAGATTGATGCCGGCGATATTCTCTCTGTCAGTAACCTGGACGATATACTTGTTGGTGGAATCGACTTCGTTAAAACTGAAGGGTCGGGCGAGCTTATCCTTATTTCGAGCTCCGATACCTATCATAACTTTCAGGATGCCAATTCATTTTCCGAATCCATTTTGAACTATGCCGAAAATGACTTCCCAAAAACAACCATTTTAGATCTTCAGAATACTGATCAAATCTATAGTTATAGAAACGGGACTGATTACCAAGGCAACGATTATCTGTATGGAATTTTGGCCCGTGAAAGCGGCGGAGAACTGTTTAATCGTTATGACTCACAGTATGTTTTAGAACGATTTGAACCTGCTTTTAATAATTTGGAAGGCTCTATTACTAATTACACAGTATACCCAACCTTTGCTAACGGTTTTACCTATTCAAATTTTAAGAGCAGTAACAATGACAAAATCGCTCTTAACTCGACCTACGTTCAAACCGGAAAATACTATGGCGATTTACCATTAACGGTACAATTTACTGGGTCAATCAGAGATACCGTTTTCAATGAGCAGCTTGTAATTAATGAAAGCACCGAAATTGATAGTAACCTCAAAAGGTTTTGGATGGGCCGAAATATTGACCGACTTGAAAAATCTTCATCTTCCAATGAAGACATCACTACCATCATTGACTATAGCATCGAGAACCGATTAATGTCTCGATATACCTCTTTTCTGGCTATCCTTCCTCAGGACACAGTCCTCTTAAATCCGGATAATGATGACGGCGGTGAAGTAACTGGTGTTGAAGATGAAAATCCCAACTCCTTCGAAATCGAATCACTCAAAGCCTATCCAAACCCATTTAATCCTGCTGTTAATATTGAGGTAACTCTTTCAAAACCCTGGGATGCCGGAAATAGCAAAATCGTGATTTATAATATGCTGGGGCAGAAAGTTGCCACCTTAAATACACAGCAATATAACGGTATGACTTCCTTTACCGTCAATTGGGACTTAAGTTTGAGTAGCGCCAATATTGCAACCGGGGTATATCTGGTGAGCGTTCAAACCCCAACTGCATCTGAAAAAATTAAGATAACCTATCTGAAATAAAGGGTGGTTAAGAGTTGTTTAATGGATAGGGTGATGTAATTAGAAAAAGCATCTATCACCCTATCATCTTGCAACTTTCATTTTTCATCACACATTAAAACGGAAAAGCAGTACATCGCCATCAGCAACTACGTATTCTTTTCCTTCCTGACGCATTTTACCGGCATCGCGTGCAGCTTTTTCGGAACCGAGTTCCTGATAATCTTTGAAAGAAATGGTTTCAGCACGGATAAAGCCTTTTTCAAAATCGGTGTGTATTACACCTGCAGCTTGGGGAGCTTTTGTTCCTTCCTTGATAGTCCATGCACGAGCTTCTTTGGGTCCGGCTGTGAAATAGGTGATCAAGCCAAGCTCTTTAAATGCACCTTTAATAAGACGATCTAAACCGGCACTTGGTACACCCAGCTCTTCAAGGAACATCTCTTTTTCGTCTTCATCCAGCTCAGCGATTTCAGCTTCAATTTTGGCACAGAACATTACGGTTTCATCGTCATACTCAGAAGCAATTTCTTTAACGGTTTCAACGTAATCGTTACCGTCTTCTAAATCTGATTCACCAACATTGCATGCATAAAGAACTTGTTTGTCAGAAAGCAGGAATAAGTCTTTGTAAGCTTCTCGTTCTTCTTTGGATGCTTCAAAAGTACGGGCAGCATTTCCTTCCCCTAAGTGATCGGCTAGCCTTTGTACAATTGCATGCTGTGTTACTTTGGCTTTGTCTCCGCCTTTTGCTTCTTTCTTCAGCTTCTCAGCTCGTTTCTCAACGGACTCAAGATCTTTAAGAATGAGCTCTTCTTCTATAATTCGGATATCTCTTTCCGGATCTACGTTTCCTTCCACATGAATGATGTCATTATCATCAAAACAACGCACTACATGCAAAATCAAATCCACTTCACGGATATGAGATAGGAAGGCATTTCCTTTTCCTTTTCCTTCTGAGGCTCCTTTTACTAGTCCAGCAATATCTACAAACTCGATGGTTGCGGGAAGTACGTTTTTAGATTCAGCCAGCTTTGCAAGTTCATGTAAGCGTTCATCAGGCACTGGTACCATTCCCACATTCGGGTCGATGGTACAGAAAGGAAAGTTAGCGGATTCAGCTCCGGCGTTACTTAATGCATTAAATAAGGTTGATTTACCTACGTTGGGCAAGCCAACAATTCCACATCTTAAGCTCATGTACAGTCAATTTTTAGTTTAAAAGTCTAAACAGTTTTGTTCAATAAATTTCATTTCGGGAAGAGCTACAGCAGTTAATACACCATAGCCCTTTTTCTTATAAACGCACCCTGTGTCGATGCCCAACATATTCTCTTCTACAATAGGTTCTTTAACCGGTGTGTGCCCAAATACCACCGTTTTACTCCATTTATTTGTGCGGGCATATACGTGATCACGTTGCCAAATAAACTGCTCCCGCTCATATTCACTATCCAAATTTTCCTGAATCGTTAAATCGGGAGAAATTCCACCGTGTACAAAAAAATAGCTTTCAGTTTCCCAGTACAATTCCGTGTTTTTAAAAAACTCATAATGATCTTTTGGGAGTTTGAAATCACCGGGACTTGAGTCATAATTTTTTAGAGTAGTATTACCACCATTACTTAACCAGAGATTCCAATCACCTTTCTCATATGCATTTAGCAGCATTTGATCGTGATTCCCTTTCAGAAAAACACATTCATGATCTTTATTAAATTTGATTAGCTGATCTACTACTTTTTTAGAGTCGGGGCCCCTATCTGTATAGTCACCCAGAAAAACATAGGTTGGTTGGTCGCTATATTCACTATCCAGTTTTTTGAGCAAAGCGTGGTTTGAAAGAGCACACCCGTGTATATCGCCAATTGCTATTATGTCTGGATAAGTTGCCATTTAATTAGTTACTGCCCAACGTTTTTTGAATGAGTCCGCGTCCTTTCTTATTAATGCGTCCTTTTTCATTCAAGTCGGTCAAAGCCGCGTCAAGAATTCCATTTATAAACCGACCTGATTTAGCCGTTGAATATCGTTTAGCTAACTCAATCGCTTCATTAATGCTAACTTTGGTAGGAATTTCTTCAAAATAGATGAGCTCACAAATGGCCATTTTCAGGATCATGCGATCAATCAGTGCAAGTCGATTGATATCCCAATTTTTGATATGATCAACGATGACCTCATCCAGTTCTTCTCGATGCTCCACCGTTTGAAAAAATAACTTTTCCGCAAAGCGACGAAGATCTTTTTCTTTTGCGAATTCAGCTTTCTTGATAATGGTATCCGTAACGTGCTGGGTTGAGTCTTTGCCCTGCTGCAGTGCGTAAATTGCTTTGAGAACCGTTTCTCGTACTTGTCTTCTGTTGATCATGCCAAATAACTATTGTAGTGAGCCTTAAAGATACGGGTTTGTATATACAATTGTGCACTATGCTTGTAGTGAATTTTTGAAGTAATTCAAGACCTTCAGTATGCATTGTCATTGAATTATCTAACATCTAATGGGATGACAGCTGTAACAAGAAGTTCTTAAATCTGATAGGAATAAATCACAAATCAATCATTCGGTCCATCGGTTAATCGCCATTCGATTTTATTTGATTTGCGAAAGACCGAACGACCGATTTGCGATGGACGATTTTAATTAGCAAAAACACCAAAACTATCTTTGTGTTACTCCCCGAAAGGTCCCTATATTTGGGGCCGTTTATTTATTGAAATACGCGACCTTAGCTCAGTTGGTTAGAGCGTTGCATTGACATTGCAGAGGTCACTGGTTCGAATCCAGTAGGTCGCACTCCCCACAACCCATGCAGATTCAAGATTTGCATGGGTTTTTTTATTTGTTAAAGATTCAGTAATTCAATTTAACACTCTCCTAACACTTCTATCCTCCTGATTTCTTATCTAAACAGCCAACCATCATTTTATTCTATTCATGGCGATTTCTAAGAAGGAGTTTTTACAGCAGGCGAGACCTTCTAGTCCTGGATTCCCCAAAGAACGTATCTGCTGTTTCCTGGGGTGAAATTGCCGAAGTACTCGATTTAAAAGTGTGTATGTGATGCTCCTCACTCACAACTAACACACTTGTTTAAGCCTGCTTTGTAGCTTTAGCAGGCTTTTTTATTTATTTAGTTTTACCTCTTCTCCTTTTGAAAACTCAAACTCAAAAATCGCCCCTCCATCAGATCTAAAATCAAATGTAGCGTTTAGTTGTTTAGCAAGGGTTTTTATAAGGGTCATGCCTAGTGAGCTCTGAATACTAGATTTTGGTTGTTCCGGTAGCCCAACGCCATCATCTTTAATCGACAAACAAATTCTTTCCTGTTTTTTTGAAAGGCTCACAATAATTCTACCTCTCTTCTTTCCCTTAAAGGCGTGCTTGTAACTGTTTGTTATGATTTCATTCAGCAAAAGTCCGCATGGTATAGCCTGAGTAATCGGGAGTTTAATAGGCGTGATATCAAGGTCAATCTGAACCTTTGTTTCCGAGCGTTTCATGGTCTTATGAATTACCACAGATAATTCCTCGAAATATTGGTTGATATCTACTTCTGAAAAATCCTCAGTCTGGTACAACTTCTCATGCACCATTGCAATGGAATTGACCCGCATCTGACTGTCTTTGAGTATCCGCTTGGCATGAGCGTTATCCGCCGAATAGGATTGTAATTCCAGTAATCCCGTTATTACAGCCAGGTTATTCTTCACTCTATGGTGAACTTCAGCAAGAAGCATCTCTTTTTCGCGCAACGATTTCCTGACACTTTCTTCGGCCTGTCTGCGATCTGTGATATCAACATAAATGCCGTAAATCCCCACCACGCTTGATCCTACAACAACAGGGACAGCATAAATAATTACATCTAAAATGGTTCCGTCTTTACGGACTCTCTTTTCAGTAACTTCCTGTACCTGTGCGCTTTCGGTTAGGCTGATTGCAAATTCATGGCGTTTTTCAGGAACAATAAGCTTATCAAGCTCAAGCCCTTTTAGCTCATTCTCCCGGTACCCGAAAAGCTGCTCAAAGCCATCATTTACCATTTCAACTTCGTGATGCTCGTTCAGCAGCGCTATTCCAATAGGTGAGGAATTAAATAGTTTACTCAGCAAACCTTCCCGCTGCTTCAAAGCCTCCTCTGATTCTCTGCGATCAGAGATATCCCGCTCTATCACAATAACCACTTCATCTCCAAAGTAATTACCGGTGTTCACCAGAAATTCAGTTGGGATGATCTCGCCATTCTTCTTGCGCCCCCAGCCTTCATACTTGCCGTTAACTCCTTTGTAAGCATTATCAATAATCTCTTCAATGCGATCGGGGTTATACTTTCCCGGTGGAGCCAATACCTTGGTGTGTTTTCCTACTACTTCACTTTTCTTATAGCCGAATGTTTTCTCAAGGCCATCATTTGCTTGAAGGATCATTCCTTCCTTATCAAGCAAATAAATAGCGTCGCTTATAGAATTGAATAAATCCTGATAGCTCATCATACTGCGCTTGGCATTATCCAGAGCTTCTTCACGGTCGGTTACATCGTGGACCAGGGTGTACATCGCAACCACTTCATTATTGCGGTTGTAGAGCAAAGAGTTATACCATTCGCAATAAATTACGCGCCCGTCTTTTGTAATATTTCTGTTGATTACAGAAACGTCTTTATTTCTCTTTTTATAAGTCTCCCGAATTTTTTCCTTTACGTATTCCAGATCATCATCATGGATGAACTTCTCCAGCAAACGGTTCTCTGAAATAGCCTCTTCTTCAGAATACCCAAACAATTCCTCAGCTTTTGAAGACCATCTGATGATATTCAGGTTTGAATCCCACTCAATTTCAGCAAGCGGGAAATTGTTTAGTGAAAGCTGACTTGAAAGTAATTTATCAGCACTTTTCTTATTACCTACGATATCTGAGAGGTTGTGAGCAATAACGAGTTTGGCAGGTCGCCCTTTATAATTGATGAGATGAGCTGAAAGTTGAACATATATTGATTTGCCATCTGAAGTTTTAAAAACCCAGATTTTGTCAATTGCCTTTTTCGTAGTCTCTTCTAGATGAATTTCCAGTTCATCTACAGATTTCTGCTCACAGAAATCCACTACTCTTTTCTTTAAAAATTTCTTTTTCTTAAATCCTAAAATTTGAGTTGCTGCTTCATTTACCTCCAAAATCTTCATGGTCGTTTGTTCGCAAACAAACATAGGTTGAGCATCAAAAAAGCTCTCATCAGAATTAAACTTCATAAGGTAATGGACATCTTAATTTCATTGCCAAACGAATATCCCATTTCTAGCAAATCAAATCCAATTTGAATAACTAAAATAATCGCCAGAATAAGCCTGTGTGTACATACTATTTTTTTTATCTTATAGCGTTAAGGAAATTCTGAGAATTAAACACTGAATGGCAGACCAAAAAATTACGCTTACATTACCCGACGGAACTCAACGCGAATACTCATCAGGAACAACCGGTTTAGAAGTAGCCCAATCTATTGCAGCCGGCTTAGCCCGTGCAGCTCTTAGTATTACAGTGAACGGCGACATCATTGATCTGGATCGTCCTATTACTAAAGATGCTGAAATTGCTATAAATACATGGGACAGTGAGGACGGTAAATATACCTTCTGGCACTCATCTGCTCACCTGCTTGCTGAAGCTATTCAGGAACTATACCCGAATGCAAAGTTTGGAATCGGCCCTCCTATTGAAAGCGGATTCTATTACGACATTGATTTCGGTGACAATCAAATAGGCCAGGAAGACCTATCCAAGATTGAAGATAAGTTCATCGAAATGGCGCGCAAGAAGTCTGAATTCAAGCGCAAAGATATTTCAAAACAAGAAGCCCTCGAATTCTACAAGGATAAGGGCAACGAGTATAAAGTTGATCTGATTGAGGATCTGGAAGACGGTACGATCACATTCTACACGCAGGGTGATTTTACCGATTTATGCCGCGGCCCTCACGTTCCTAATACCGGTGATGTAAAAGCAGTTAAACTTACCAGTCTTGCCGGAGCTTACTGGCGCGGAAATAACGATAGCAAGCAATTGACCCGTATCTATGGCATCAGCTTTCCAAAGCAGAAAATGCTGGAAGAGCATCTCCATCGTATTGAAGAAGCCAAGAAACGGGATCACCGTAAGCTGGGTAAAGAATTGGGTATTTATATGATAGACAGCATGGTAGGCAGTGGCTTACCAATGTGGTTACCCAATGGAACAGTGCTCCGCCGAACGCTTGAAGCTTTCTTGCGGGACAAACAGAAAAAACGCGGCTATAAAGAAGTTATCACTCCACATATTGCTAATATCGAGCTGTATAAAACTTCCGGACACTATCCCTACTACAAAGACTCTCAGTTCAACCCCATGGAAGTGGATAATGAAGAGTACATGCTTAAGCCGATGAATTGCCCTCATCATCATAGAATTTATTCGAACGATCTACGAAGTTACCGAGATCTTCCTCTCAGACTTGCTGAGTTTGGATCTGTTTATCGTTATGAGCAATCCGGTGAGTTAAGCGGACTTTCTCGTGTGAGAGGTTTTACCCAGGATGACGCACACATTTACTGTACTCACGATCAGCTTAAGCAAGAAATCAAGAATACCATTGAGCTGACCCAGCTGGTTTTCAGTACTTTTGGGATGCCTGTTGATATCCGCCTCTCCTACCGTGATGACAATGAGAAGAAATATGGAGGCGACACCGAATACTGGGATCGCGCTCAAAAAGAGATACGGGAAGTAGCCGATGAGATGGATCTCGATTATACAGTAGCTCCCGGCGAAGCGAGTTTCTACGGACCTAAAATTGATTTTATTATTCGGGATGCCATCGGGCGAAAATGGCAGCTTGGAACCGTTCAGGTTGATTATGTGATGCCTGAACGCTTTGACCTTACTTATGTAGGCTCCGATAATGAGAAACATCGCCCGGTAATTATTCACAGAGCACCTTTTGGCTCGATGGAAAGATTTACCAGTATTTTGATTGAACACTTTGCCGGAGACTTCCCATTATGGCTGTCTCCAGAGCAGGTTCGTATCCTTCCTATTTCGGATGAACAAAATGCATATGCAGAATATTGTTATGAGAAATTGCAGGAACTTGGAGTTCGAGTAGAGCTTGATTCCCGCAGTGAGCAGATCGGAGGAAAAATCCGAGATGCTGAAACGAGTAAGATCCCATATATGTTAATAGTGGGTAGTAAAGAAGTCGAAAACGAAACAGTTTCGGTTCGTCGCCATAAAAAAGGTGATATTGGAACTTTCAGTTTTTCTGATTTTCTTACGGACATAAACGAAGAGATTCAAACTAAAGCTTTACCTAAAGACTAACTAAACAACGAGGTTACTATCGCAAGAAGAAACTATCAGAGACGACCACAAAATGATGATCGTCCTCGAATTAATGAAGAAATAAATGCGGCAAAAGTTCGCGTTATCAAACCAGATGATGAACATGAGATCACTACATCTGAACGTGCTCTTCAAATCGCTGCATCCTATGAACTCGATCTCGTAGAAGTTGCACCTAAAGCCAAGCCCCCGGTATGTAAGGTGATTGACTACGGCAAGTTCATGTACGAAAAAAAGAAGAAAGAGAAAGAAGCGAAGAAGAAGCAGCATACCATTTCTGTAAAAGAGCTGCGCTTTCGCCCGAACACAGACGATCACGATCTTGAATTCAAAACTCGCCATGCCAGAGAATTTCTTGAAGGTGGCGACAAAGTAAAAGCAACTGTGCAATTCCGTGGAAGAGATATGCTCTACACTGAAAAAGGGGAATTACTCCTTCTGCAGCTTGCTAAAGACTTATCTGATGTTGGTAAGATTGAATCTACTCCCAACATGGAAGGTCGCAGAATGATTATGATGTTAGCTCCTTCAAAAAGTTAATTCTTCGTTGCACAGGGATACAATTCTCCCTATTTTACAAGTCTTTAATTTTCACAAAAGTTGGTGGATTTCCATGCCAAAAATGAAAAGTAACAGTGGTGCTAAAAAGCGATTTAAGGTTACCGGTTCCGGTAAAATTAAGCGTAAAAAAGCTTATAAGCGTCACATTTTGACCAAGAAAAGTAGTAAAACTAAGAGACAGTTAGGCAAAGACACATTGGTTGACAAAGCCGATGAAAAGTCTATCAAACGCCAGCTGCCTTATCAATCATAAACTCTAAACTAACGACAAAATGCCACGATCATTAAATTTGGTGGCTTCCCGTCGCCGTCGCAAGAAGATTATAAATCAAGCGAAAGGCTATTGGGGCAAGCGTAAGAACGTTTATACGATTTCTAAAAACGCGGTCGAGAAAGGTCTTTTGTACCAATATCGAGATCGCAAGAATCGTAAACGTAATTTCCGTCGATTATGGATCACCCGCATCAATGCGGCAGCAAGATTAAACGGTACTACCTATTCTAAATTCATCCACGGGATGAAGACCAAGAATATGGAGATTAACCGTAAGGTTCTTGCAGATCTTGCCGTCCACGATGCAGATACGTTTGCTGCTATTGTTAAGGAAGCCACTGCTTAATTGTATATATTAAACGGTATAAACCGGCAGATCTTTTTGAATAAGGTTTGTCGGTTTTTTTATTTTTGGGAACTAATTTTGGTTACGGTAAAGAGTAATCGGAACCAGTAAGTATTAGTCTCTCCTCGCTCCCGACGCTCTGCGTGGTAGCGGTATCATTTACCAAATCATTAATAAAGCAACCCATGCTTGATGACATAAAAGCATTACAAGAAGAAATACAGAATTTTTCTATTGCTGATGATGATCAGCTTGAGAATTTCCGGCTCGAATTCCTTTCGCGAAATGGACGAGTACAGTCCATGTTTAAAAAAATGGGAAGTGTTCCTAAAGAGGATCGCGCTGCTGTAGGAAAGGCCATGAATCAGGTTAAAGTTTTGGCTGAATCCAAGTTTGAAGACGCAAAAGCCGCGCTGGAACAAAACGAAAGCAAAGACCTCAGTGCTAAAGATGATATTACACTCACTCCTCCCTCTTGGCCATTAGGTTCACTTCATCCTTTGACACAGACTTTGGAAGAAATGAAGTCCATTTTTTATCGGCTTGGGTTTACTATTGCGGATGGACCAGAAATTGAAGACGATTTTCACAACTTTACCGCACTTAACTTTCCTCCTAATCACCCCGCTCGGGATGAACAGGATACTTTTTTTATAAAGAAAAGTAACGATCCTGATGTTCAGGACTTAGTACTGAGAACGCACACTTCTCCTGTACAGATTCGACTTATGGAAAATACCGAGCCTCCAATCCGCGCCATTATGCCCGGACGAGTTTATAGAAATGAGGCTGTGTCTCCAAAATCCTACTTCTTATTCCATCAGGTAGAAGCACTATATATTGATGAGAATGTTAGTGTTGCTGACCTCAAAGAAACACTCATCACCTTTGCGAAGCTGATGTTTGGTACCGACGTAAAGTACCGCTTACGACCCGGCTTTTTCCCATTCACTGAACCCAGTTTAGAAATGGATATTTGGTGGGGAACTGAGCAAGATGGAAAATGGCTGGAAATTTTAGGTTCCGGTATGGTAGACCCTAATGTTTTACAACACGCAGGTGTTGATCCTGAAAAATATACCGGGTTTGCCTGGGGAATGGGCGTAGAACGCATCGCCATCCTCCGTCATGGTATAGATGACATCCGCACCTTTTATGAAAACGATATTCGCTTCCTCGAACAGTTTAACTAAAGACCTCACTTACTTTAATGAAAGTATCGTACAACTGGCTTAAAGAAATTATTGATCTTCCCCTCTCTCCGGAAGATACCGCAGAAAAACTCACTCTTATTGGGCTTGAAGTTGAAGAGATTGAATCCTTTGGCAGCTCTTTGGAAGGCGTCATCGTTGGAGAAGTACTTGAAGTTCGGGCACACCCCAACGCTGACCGACTTCAGATCTGTGACGTAAATCTTGGTGAAGAACAAACTCAAATTGTGTGTGGTGCCAAGAATGTTGCTAAGGGACAAAAAGTACCTGTTGCGACTGTAGGCTCTACCCTGCCTATTAAACTGGATGATGGTAGCTTTCTAAAGATCAAAAAGGCCAAACTTCGAGGAGAAGTTTCTGAGGGGATGATTTGTGCCGAAGATGAAATCGGTCTTGGTACCGATCATGATGGGATCATGGTACTTGATGATGACCTTAAAGTCGGCATTCCTATTTCGGAAGTATTCGACCTCTATGAAGATACCATTATTGATATCGCTATTACCCCAAACCGCCCGGATGCAACCTGCCATTTAGGAGTTGCCCGTGATTTAGCGGCTGCACTGAATCTAGATTTAAGAAAGCCTGAAGTAAATTCCGGAAAGTCTGTTCAGGACTCTGATGATATCACCATAAAAATAGAAAACGCTGAAAAGTGCCACCGCTATGTCGGCAAGATGGTCAAAGGTGTTGAAATCAAAGAATCACCAAACTGGCTCCGAAATAAATTAAAGGCTATTGGTGTTCGTCCAGTAAACAACGTGGTGGATGTGACTAATTACGTGATGTATGAATTAGGCCAACCGCTTCATGCTTTTGACTATTCTACAATCCGTGGAAAAGAAATTATAGTAAAAGACTTTGACCAAGAAGTAGAATTCGAAACACTGGATCACGTTAAAAGAAAATGTACTCCCGGCACCTTGTTTATCTGTGATGGTGAAGGTCCAGTAGCTATAGCCGGCGTTATGGGTGGTGTTGATTCTGAAGTGAATGACGACACTACTGATATCTTAATTGAAAGCGCCTACTTCGACCCTGGCTCTATCCGAAGAACGGCTAAAGAACAAACATTACAGACTGATGCCTCTTACCGTTTTGAGCGAGGTATAGATCCTAATCTGCAGGCTCTGGCAGCAGAAAGAGCAGCTGACTTAATCGCGGAAGTTGCAGGTGGAAAAATCTCTGATGAGACGGTTGATATCCATCCAACAAAAACCGAAACTCACCAGCTGACTCTTAGAAAAAGCTATACTAATCGGCTTCTAGGCACATATTTTGACATCTCAACCATTGCAAATATTTTGGATGGTTTGGAGCTTAAAGAAATAAAAAGAGACGAAGAAACAATAACTCTTGAAATCCCAACATTCCGACCTGATCTGGAACGAGAGGTTGATTTGATTGAGGAAGTTGGACGACTCTTTGACTACAATAAAATTCCTGCACCTAAGCATGGTATTTATGTTTCTTCAGAACCCATTAATGAATGGGAGGAGTTAAATCAAAAGATCAGGACAACAGCTCAGCAATTGGGTCTGCGAGAAATTTACTCCAATTCACTGATCTCCGAAAAAGAAGCCTCGCATTTTGGTGAACTGGATGATATGATTGCCGCTCTCAATCCTCTAAATAAGGATATGATCACTTTGCGTCCTTCCCTCCTGCATGGTTTCTTGAAGTCTGCTTCTTACAACTTCAACCGAAAAAGATCCGGTGTTCGGTTTTTTGAGCTGGGTCATGTATTCGAAGCTGATGAAGAAGGATCGTATTACGAAGGCATTAAAGAAGAAGTACACGTTTTATTCGGATTGGCTGGACTTAAAAATCAGGATACCTGGTCTGAAGAAGCAACATCATATACCATTTTTGACCTCAAAGCTTTGGTGCATGCTTTCTTTACCAAGCTCAACCTGATTGAGCACTTATCTTCAAAAGCTCAAGATGAAAATACGCTTGGTTATTTTTGGGGAGACAAGAAAATCGGCTCTCTCTTTGTACCCGCCGAAGACTTGAAAAAAGCCTATGATTTTGAGCAGGATGCTTACGTTGCCGAACTTTCAGTTACTGCTATATCCGAAGCTTTAGCCGTTATTCCTCAGAATACATTTAAGTCTGTTCCCAAATTTCCCGCGTTTGAATTCGACTTTGCAGTCATAGTTTCTCAGTCAGTTACAGCCGGAGAGCTGATGGAAGTAATTGAAGACAAAGCCGGTGATCAGCTAGAAAGCATTGATATTTTTGACGTTTTCGAAGGTGATTCAATTGGGGAAGGAAACAAAAGTCTGGCATTTAGGTTAAACTTTCTGGACCCGAACAAGACCTTGAATATCAAAGAAGTAGAACCTATTATTCAGAGAATTGTTAAATCTTTGGAAAAAGATTTCTCAGCCAAACTGAGAGGGTAATTAATCTACGTATGAATAAACTTTCACAACAAAGCGATAAGTTCAGGCTACTGCTGGATGAAGTGGGTACCGAAGTGGAAGGTCTGAAAAAGGAAATCCGAGATCTCAAAAAGGATAACGCGAAGTTAAAGACCAAGCTTGAAGAAGAGCATGAAAAGCAGACCGATATCTTTTCTGCTATTACTGAGTCAGAGCGATTAGCTTTGCGTCAGCATGTTCAGGGACTAATATCTAAAATTGATCATCACCTTGGAGCTGATTCATGAAATCGATTAAAGTTAGTATTCTCGGAAAGCAGTATCCCCTTAAGGTTGAGGATCATGAAGAAGAATCCATGGTTAGGATTTGTAAGTTTGTGGATGAACGCTTTAAAACCTACCGGCAGCAGCTTGTTAAGCAACCTGAATCCACTGTCATGGTATTGGCAGCCTTGAGTATTGCTGAAGAATTATTTGAAGTACGCAATGCCAATAGCGAGCTCGAAAACAGTGAAGAAGTTTTGATGGAGCGCGTGAATCATAGTTTAGAACGTTTACTTACTGAAATTAAAGAATAGAAAACCGAACAAATAGCAGGAGTACACTTTGGCTGATACAATCAGCATTTTTTTTGTAGGCGATATTGTTGGCGACCCAGGTATTGAAATGACCAATACTTTCCTCCCCAGTCTTATCAAGAAATACGACGCGGACTTTGTGGTAGCTAACGCTGAAAATTCTCACGAAGGATTTGGCACGAATCGCAAGATCATCAAAAACCTGCTAAACTTAGGGGTCAATGTTGTGACCGGCGGAGATCACTCCTTCGATAAATGGAAGGTATTTGATTACATGCGAGAGCATGACCACATCCTCCGCCCTCTTAATTACCCAAAAGGTAATGCGGGACTGGGCTTCAGTATTCACGAAGTTCCTAATAAAAACGTTAAAGTTGGCGTACTGAATTTACAGGGCCGGACTTTCATGAAATCCATTGATGATCCTTTTTCAGCCGCCGAGTGGGCTTTGGAGAAAATCAGAGAGGAAACCAATATCATATTTGTCGACTTCCATGCAGAAGCTACAGCTGAAAAGGTTTCCATGGGGTGGCATATTGATGGCAAGGCTTCTGTTATGGTTGGTACACACACTCACATTCAAACCAATGACGCCCGAATTTTACCGCAAGGGCTTGGCTATCTTACCGATGCCGGTATGACCGGTTCCTTTAACAGTGTAATTGGAATGGATAAAAAAGTAGCCATCAAAAGGTTTATGACCGGGGTTCACCAGAAATATCAGTCTGCAAAAGGCGATAACCAGCTTTGTGGTGCTTTTGCAAAAGTAGATACGGAAACAGGAAAGTGTGTTCATATTGAGCCCGTTACGTATCCAGGTCTTAAAAATACCGCTGAGTAATGGAAGAAAAGAAAACGGTTCTCGAAGCTAGAGATTTGCACAAAAGCTTTGCCGGTGGCCCAGAAAGAGGTGAACTCAAAGTACTTCAGGGGATGAACCTAAGTATCGCTGAAGGAAGCATCACTTCTATTATTGGTTCGAGCGGAAGTGGTAAAAGTACGCTCTTGCATATTTTAGGCGGTCTGGATCGTGCTGACTCCGGAGATGTTTTATGGGATTCAAACAACATCTCGTCCTATAAAGCGGATGATCTTGCTGACTACCGAAATAAGTATATCGGCTTCGTATTTCAATTTCATCACTTACTGCCAGAATTTACGGCTCTCGAAAACGTAGCCATGCCCGCTCTAATTGGTGGAACTTCCTCCGATCAGGCATACAGCAGAGCTGAAGAATTATTGGGACTTTTTGGAGTGGAAGAAAGAAAAAGTCACCGCCCCACTCAGCTATCCGGTGGCGAACAACAGCGAGTTTCCATGGCCAGAGCGCTGATGAATAACCCAAGGATTATACTTGCAGACGAACCGACAGGTAATCTTGACCAAACAAATACAAATATTATACTGGACTTACTTTTTGAACTTCGGGAAGCAATGGGTGTTTCTGTGCTTTTGATTACACATGAAAAAGAAATTGCCGGTCGCTCCGACACTATTCTCGAACTGAAAAATGGAATTTTAGAAACACTTTAAAGTTTTGTGAAGTCCGAAAACAGTCCTATTTTTATACTCTTTCAAATCACAGCTATTACAACTAAATAAACATGTCAAAAAGGCTTTCAAAAGAAGAATTAGAATCCGATCCGCTAATTGAAAATTATAACCGTGCGGCGGCTTACGTAAGTGAAAACAGTTCCTTTCTTACCATTTTAGCAATCGCATTTATAGCTTTAGTCGGTGGAATTATAGGTTACAACTTTTATTCATCTGCCCAAGAAGAACAAGCTCAGCAATTATTGTCCGTCGCTGAAAATTATTACAATCAGGCTGACTACGAGAATGCTTTATACGGGAATGAATTTGAACTCACTTATGGGTTTGATCAAATTTCAGAAGAATTTCCTAGAACTAATGCAGGAAACATCGCCCACTTTTATGCAGCCGTTTCCAGTTATGAATTGGGTGACATAGAGAATGCCCTGATTTACATGGAAGATTTTGATGTTCCGGAAGGCATTTTAGGAGTGGGTCCATTAACCTTTCACGGAAAGTTGATGTTGGCAAACGAAAGCTATGAAGCAGCCGCTGATAAATTCCTTCAGGCAGCCAACTGGGATGAAAACAGTGCTACTACTCCATCTAACTTACTTGAAGCCGCACAAGCTCACTACAGTGCCGGCAACTTCGAACAAGCGAATGCAATAGCAGATCAAATTACTAATGACTATCCACAAAGTGGACAATTTGCAGAAGCTCAGCGACTAAAAGGAATGATTGCTGCAAAATAATCCTGACTAAAAATTTATTTAGCATATTTAAAGCTTCTGAAGTAATTCAGAAGCTTTTTTTTATGAAAATTTTTATCACTGTGAATCCTTTTCGTTTTTGTTTATCCTCATTTGAATAACCAAAAATAATATCCTGTACTATGTCGCAGAAAACTAATTACCGCCCGGCTTTTATTGTTGTAACTACCCTCTTTTTTATGTGGGGATTTATCACCGTTTTGGTTGATGCTCTCATCCCAAGGCTCCGAGATGTTTTTGAACTTTCCTACTTTGAAGCCGGTCTTGTTCAGTTTGCTTTCTTTACCGCTTATTTTGTGTTCTCTATTCCCGGCGGATATCTCATTTCTAAAATTGGATATAAAAAAGGTGCTGTTGTTGGGTTGATCACCATGGGTGCCGCTTGTTTGCTCTTCTACCCTGCTGCTTCGTTCAGATTATTCCCAATCTTCCTGCTGGCATTATTTGTACTTGCCGGAGGTATCACCATTCTGCAGGTAGCCGCAAATCCTTATGTAGCAGCTTTAGGACCGGATCGAACTTCTTCGAGTCGTTTGAATCTTGCTCAGGCATTTAACTCACTAGGAACTACCATTGCTCCTCTTGTGAGTGCTGCATTTATTCTGAGCAGCTCTGTGGCTTCATCTGCAGAAGTGAGTGCGATGGGTCAGGCCCAACAGTTGGCATATTACGAAGCGGAGGCTGCGGCCGTACAGGGACCATTTGTGATATTGGCTATCGTGCTTATTATCCTTGCAGGATTATTTTCAGTTTTTAAGCTTCCTAAGATTCTTGAAGGAGATGACAATAAGAGTGGAAGCTATTCAGTGGCACTGAAAACAAAGCACCTCATGCTGGGAGCACTCGGTATTTTTGTATATGTGGGTGCTGAAGTAACCATCGGCAGTTATCTTGTTAACTACTTCTTACAACTTGATATTGAGACGCTGGTGGAAGGCAGTGCAGTTATGTCGTCGATAGCAGCAGGTTTATCCACTGTTTTCTCTGATACCAGTATTCAGGATATGAATGCTTCACAACTTGCCGGTACTTATGTGTTCTTTTATTGGGGAGGTGCTATGGTTGGCCGATTTATTGGAGCCGGCCTGATGCAAAAACTTAATGCCGGAAATTTGCTGGGTATCTATGGACTTGTAAATGTCAGTTTAATACTCATAAGTATGTTTAGTGGTGGGTTAACAGCAATGTGGACAATATTAGCTGTTGGTTTATTTAATTCTATCATGTTCCCAACCATATTTACACTGGCTATCAAAAAACTTGGAAAACACACTGCTCAGGGATCCGGAATACTATGTACAGCCATTGTGGGTGGAGCTATCATACCTCCATTCTATGGATTCCTTGCTGATTCTATCGGCCTACAGATGGGGCTTTTCCTTCCAATTCTTTGCTACCTATACATTTCCTGGTATGGTAAAAAAGGTTCAAAAATTGAGTTAGAACAAGCACCAGCAGCCTGAATTTCAGAGTCTTGAAATTGCCGAATAATAGGCACCAAGGGTTATAGCCTCACTGGTGCCTAATCGGCTTAAGCCAACTGCGAGCTTTTTGTTTTCTTCAAAGCGGACTTTTTTCGTACCCGATGGTAATTCTATTTCCCTCATATCGTCTTGAAGAAACTGTTTAAGGCTCCAATCCCGCTCAAGGTCGTACATTTTCTGAACCAGTCTTGAAGTACGTTTCCCATTTAACAAATCATAAGAGCTGTTAAACTGATCGAGCATAGCCCCTGAAAAAAGCGGGTATGCACCGGCGACTCCCCCTCCAATTACTACCACCCCGTCAATAATATTGATCATCGTAGAAATGGCATCACCCAGCACTTCACCATAACGCAAAAAAGCCTCCCTTGCTGCCTGCTCAATTCCTTCTGCTTCTCCTTTAGCTATCCGGTAAATCTCAAAAGGTTCAGGAGCTTTAGCCGGATCCATAGCGATCTGCTCAGCATACATTCTTTTTAAGCCGTGGATACTCAGGGTGTCTTCTAGAAAAGAATAAGGATGCCTTTTATTCCTCATTTTCCAGGTTTCTGAGGAAGCATTGTTATCTCCTTCAAGCAGCTTTCCGTTTACTACAATACCAGTCCCGAAACCGGTGCCGACAGTAATTCCGATCAGATTATTATAGCGTTTGGGATTTCCTTGTTCTTCCAATTTGTGGTTAACCCATGGCAGAAATCCGGCTTTACTTTCTCCGCAGGCAAAAAGGTTTCCATCATTATGAATAAACACCGGAATCTGAAACTCTTCTTCCAAAATAGGTCCAAGCGGAATACCGCCACTGAATGCAGGTAAATTGGGGAGGTCTCCGATTACACCGTTCCTGTAATCAGCAGGACCTGGAAATGCAAAGCTTATGGCGGCGGGCTTTTTATTAGATTCATCCATCAGATGCCTAAACCCCTTTTTCAGGGTATCCAGACATTTATCCAGGTTATCAGCATGCGCAGGTAATGAAAGTATATCTCCTACTCGACTACCATTCTGAATTGCAGAAAAATTAAAATTGGTCCCACCGGCATCAAGCGTTAAAATGATTGTAGAATTCATGCCTTATAATAGTAAGCCAGCACAATAATTACAGTGTAGATTTTTGGGAGTAGATCAGCCTTCTAAATGTAATACGTTCTGTAGTATCAGTGAAAAGGCTCCCATTAGATTGGCATCCGTTCCAAAACTTGAAACCATGATTGGGATTTCATCCTTCTGCAGCTGCAAGCTCAGTTCAGAGACTTTACTTTTGATTTTTTCGTTAAAAAACTCGCCTTCCTCTCCAAAACCACCAGACAACACAATTGCCTGTGTGTTAAAAAGCTTGATAAGTATATCTATACTTATACCTATATAATCTGCCGCTTCTTCCAATACCTGTATTGCTAACTTATCTCCGCTGCTGGCGGCATTTAAAACCGATTGGGAATCAATTACTTCATCATTTTTGAGTAAAGAATCTTCTCCCTTTTCCATTCGAGCTTTCATAATATCTGCGATCCCATACCGTGAAGCCAAGGCTTCGAGAGTTCCTTCAATTCCCTCTCTTCCTTTAATGGTACTTTGACGATTGACTACGATATGTCCAATCTCTCCGGAATACCCATTCGCCCCTTCAAATAGTTGTCGATCAATAATGATCCCGGATCCAATCCCATACTCCATGTTAATGCAGATAAAATCATCAAACTGTTCTCCTACTCCATAATAAAGTTCTCCCAGAGAGATAAGATTAGCCACATTACCAATTGAAATTTGCAAGTCAGTATACTCACTTAGAGCCTTACGGATATCTACATTTCTCCAGTCAAGCACCGGTGCGTAATCTAACAAACCTGATTTCTTATTCATGATTCCGCAGACCGACACCCCAATACCGAATACGTTATTCTTCCGCGACTTTGCTCTTTCTAACAAACGCTGGATCATTTCACCAAGCTGTTTCATCACCCCTACAAAGCCTTTCTCAACTTCGGTAGGTACTTTAATTTCGTACAGAAACTCCCCGTCAAGGTTCGAAAAAGCAGCCCGTATAAACGTCCCTCCGATATCAATACCAATCACATAATTATTCTCAGAATCAAACTTTATGATCTGTGGAGGGCGTCCACCGCTCGAGCTCCCGACTTCATCCTGTATTATCAGCTTTTTGTTAAGAAGTGCCTCAATAATACGGGTTATTGTCGGTGCACTCAGCCCGGTCTGTTCGATGATATCCGCTCTCGTAATTTCTTTCTTGTTCCGAATTAATTTCAGAACCCGAATTCTATTCTCACTTGGGGTAGTTTCTGATTTGTTTGTACTAACAAGTTTGGACATTACTTATCGATATTTAAACATTTAAAGTACTTATTGAAATGCAGGTTAGTTTTCAGAAAGCATCGTAGGTACAATATCGTAAACAAAGCTATAGCCATTGCTAGGGCTGCCTGTTATCAATCCAAACCAACCCTGATCGTCCCAAACTGATGTGGACATCCCTTCGTCTTTGGCTACTTGTACCATCGTTTGATAATATCCGCGAACAAGGTCCGTATCTCGGGACTGTTGGTCACCATCTCTTCCGACACCGAACTCCCCTAAGTTGATAGGCACGTTAAGTTCCCGGCCATGAGCTGCAACCCTTTTTATAATATTAGCTGTTGCCTCATCTCCGGGATAAGCACTGTTACTCCCATTTTGTCCGCAAAACTCCCATGGATCATAACTGTGCACCTGTATAGAGAGGTACTTATCAGAACCCTGTCCGGGTAGTGCATCTATATTTGGATATACGTCTTCAAGCTGGCTCTGATTCCCTAATCCATTGGTTGCAATCATAACCAATCTATTCCCATTATTGCCACCTGTTGCCCGAATTGCAGTAACTCCTACATTCATGATCTGCCTGGTTCTTTGAAGGGCTATTTCACTGTCTTGATTTACAGATCCCCCTCCCCCAAAAGCTCCTTCAGGCTCGTTTAATAATTCAAAAATCAAATGATGATCGTAATCTTTGAAGTACTCGGCGATATCGGTCCATAGATTCGTGAACTTGTCATTATACTCAGCGCTCCCGTCATAATGTTCTTTAAAGCCTCTTTCATGATGAGCGTTTAACACCACGTACAGGCCTCTATCTAAAGCAAAATCGATCGTTTTCTTTAGTTCCAGAAAGCGGGGATTATCAAAATCTACGTTTCCATTTTCATCGGCCAATGTATTCCCACCAAATCCTTCCAGCCAGGTTGTAGGTATCCGAACATGCTGCATTCCGGCATTATCATATTTTGCGATAATAGGAGCGGTACTTTCGAAATCCGTGGAGTTATACCCATTGTCGTAGGTATTACCCAGATTGAATCCCAGTCCCATCTCGATAACCATTTCGTGTGCTGTGGGAACTTCTTCCGCCCTATCAGCTCCCGAAGGATTCTTATCGCTGCACGACATCATCAGTAAAAAATAGGCAGCGCTAACAACCAGTAATTTCATATTCGCTTTTTTGAAAGGGTTGAATGTTTGAAGCTTCATATGAGCATTAGTTCTCGATACTATTATAGTATTCCTGAAGAGTATAAAAAGCTTTTTTGCGAACTCCTTGTTCAGAAATAAGTCCCTTTCTGTTGAAGTCAGCCTGAATTCTGCTCAGGTGACGACGATGAGAACGAAAGTCCATCAAAATCCATGGAGATGCACCGGCAAGAAAGTCCATGTTCTTCAGCATTTCGATATTGTTTTCGTACACGCTTACCTGATATTCTTCAGTCCAGCGCTCGTTCTTGTCTCCATGCATTCCCTGTAAAGCTCCGGCTCCAAATTCACTCACAATTACCGGCTTGTCATACTCTGAAGCCCATTCAATATCCTTACAAGATTCCGGAGTTCGAACATACCATCCACAGTAATTATTAATCCCAATAACATCTACATAACCAGCGGCGGGATCATCAATAAACTTAACCCCATCTTTACTGTTATGACTTTCCAGAGCAGCTGTGATAAGTCGGGTGTCATCTATTGCGCGTGCCCGGTCCGCAAGGTTTTTAAGGAAGGTGTTCCGTCCCTCACTTACAGGAGTCTCATTTGCTATGGACCATAGAACCACAGCTGCACGATTCTTATCCCTGATCATCATATCCTCAAGCTGTTGCTCAGCATTTTTGAAAGTGTCTTCATTCTCAAATAACACCGTCCAGTAAACCGGGATTTCTGACCAAACCATAAGTCCCATTTTCTCCGCCTCCCGCACCATCGCTTCATTATGCGGATAATGAGCCAGCCTAACAAAATTCACCCCAAGCTCTTTAGCCCACTGAAGCAGGATTCGCACTTCCTCTACGGCCGTAACTCTTCCTGTTTTGAAGGGAGCTTCTTCATGAATGCTAATTCCCTTGAGAAAAATCTCTTCCCCGTTCAGCAGTATGTTGGTGCCGTCTGTTTCTATAGTGCGAAAACCAATTTCATCTTCAATTACATTCTCTCCCATCTTGATATATACATCATAGAGCTTAGGATTCTTAGGAGACCATAATTCCGGCCTGGCATCCAGCATAAACTCAACCTTACCATTCCGCACCTCGAATTCTTCCGAGATATTTAACTCCGGAATTCCAAGCTGAACCATTTCTCCACTTGTGTCATCATTGAGTTCAACCCAGCCTTCCAGTTTATTGGTGGAGCCGTCTGCCAACTGCAGGTAATAATCTTTTATATAAGTTTGTGGAGTTTTGATAAGATGTACAGATCGTGTAATTCCTCCATAATTCCACCAATCTGTATTAATGGTCGGGATAGCTTCCCGAAGACGCTTATTGTCAACTTTTACAACCAAAAAATTGTCTTTTTCTTTGATGACGTCCGTCACCTCAAACTGAAATGGAGTATAGCCTCCTATATGTTCACCAAGCTTCTCCCCATTCAGATAAGCTATTGCCTCATAGTTTGCAGCTTCGAAATAGACATAAGCTCTTTCGTTTGGTTGTAGATCATAATCAAAACTCTTCTTATACCAAACGGTGCCTTCATAAAAATAGAGTTTCTCCATCTGCGTATTCCAGTCACCAGGAACCATGATTTGATAACTAGTATCAAAGTTATATTCGATCAGATCGGAAGGATTCTCCATTTTTGCATCCATGAAGTATCCATTGTCTTTAGGCTGCCATCGGTAGTTGTAATATCCATTTTCAAGCGGATCTACAATTATGCTCCATAAACCATCCAGGGTAACCTTATCACGGGCTTCAATATTCTGAATTGGTTTATCAGACAACTGACCTTGGGCAAAAATTCCTGTTGACGAAGCTAAAAAAGTTAGGAGGAGGACTACCTTTATTTTACTCATTTGGAAAAGTTTATTTTTTTGGAATTTATTTTGAAAACCAATTCGAATATCATAAAAATAATAGCATTGATGAGTTTAAACGGTTTTTCAATTTTTTATTTAACTTTTATAAAGTAATGAAATTAAGATGAATTACCAGCTCAAATTTCTATTTTATTGATTATCCCCGGTAGAAGTCTCCTATCTATTATCCGCACAATTTACCAGCAATGAACCTTATATTGATGAATGCCGTAGGTTTCCCAATGCTAAACAGATACTATCACTTTAGATGAATGGGCTAATGAAATCTCTCTTGCTACTTCTTTTTCTTTTTACCGCCTCAATAATCCCTGCTTTCGCTCAATATGAATATGAACCTTCAGAAGCTCATCCTTATGGTCAGCTTAATCCGGATGCTCCTGAACAAGTTGGCGATTTTGCACCACTCATTGGCAAAAGCGAATGCAGTTCAGAAAGCCGTGCCCAGGATGGTTCCTGGAATGAACCGGTTGATATGTACTGGATCTTCAAATACATCATGAATGGTAAAGCCGTTCAAGATGAAACCCTGAAAGCCGATGGTGCACATTCAGGAAGTATCCGACAATTCAATGCTGACAGCCTTAAATGGTATGTCCACTATTATGCATCAGGATCCATCCCCAGCAGACTACCGGCTTGGGAAGGTACAAAGACTGAAAAGGAAAGCATCTCATTCTACAGGGATCAAGCTTCACCAAATGGAAATGAAGGGTATTTCAGACTCACTTTTTCAGAAATAACGGATAACCAATTCAACTGGGTTGGTGAGTGGACTGATAAGGCAGAGACGTTTTCCTATCCAACCTGGAAAATTTCTTGTACCAAAATCGAATAGTTCTTCTATTTTGGAATTCAACCCTTACCACTAATAAAGAATGGCAACAGATAAAGACTTCGTAGATTTCGTTGTTGAACAAATTCAAAATACTGGCAGTATCCATGCTAAGAGCATGTTCGGGGAGTATGGAATATTTTCCGATGGGAAAATTTTTGGGTTGATTTGTGACAACAAGCTTTTTGTAAAGCCCACTCAAGCCGGTCGAGATTATATTGGCAACGTAATAGAAGCCCCACCCTACAAAGGTGCAAAGAATAGCTTTTTGATTGAAGATAAGCTTGAGGATTCAGAATGGCTGAGTGAGTTAATCCGGGTTACATTGAAAGAACTGCCGGAGCCAAAAAAGAAAAAGAAGAAAGGTTAATCTTTTTGAAGGGCTTATTCGGCAACAAGTTCATCTATAATTGCATTAAATCGTCTGTCAAAGTCCTCATAGTACTCACCGGTTGCGGGACCCGTAAAATAGCTGTGAACGTGGCGGGCATATCCTTCTTTATCAATAATGACCAGTGTCGGGAAAGCCTCAATTTGATCCATAAAAGGGAAAGGATGAGCCGCTTCAGATTTGCTAATCCGACCTCCTAAAATCATATCGTATTCTATACCCAGCCGCTCTTTATAGGTTTCTATTCGGCTTAATCCATATTCAGGGCTATAATTCGCCTCATAATTCACAGCCAGTATCTCGACATTCCGGTCTTTGTTTTTCGCATACCAATTGGTGAGGTAGCGTGTTTGATCCTGACTGTTTGCACACCAAGTTCCCATCAACTGAATGACGAGCACCTTACCTTTATAAGTTTCTGGGTCAATTTTTTGATTTGACAAGGCGGATAACTTATCGAAATCAGGCTTAATATCTTTTTCACTCAGATCTACCATTTCAAAGGGATTAGGAAGCTCCGCGGATTCATCCTTCTCTGCCCCCCACTTCTGAGCGTAACCATTATCTAAAATTAACTCCCCACTCCAACTATCTAAGGTTTCATCATAAACTCCCTTCAACACAAAAGAATGCACTCCATCGAAGGTGGACATAACCAACGCATTGCCCTCAACCTTACCTTCAAAAAACCGATAGTCACTTACTTTGGTCATGATGGTTCCAGTTACTCTATTTCCATTCTGCTCAAAAAGTCCAACAGCCGGATACTCACTGCTTTGTCCGGCATTTACTTTCATCGCCCAGCGGGATCCAACTTCAACTGGGTTCGTTTCCTCAGTAATTTCATATCGGGGCAATCCATATACAGCTTCAAAAGCATAGCTCTGATTTCGGTAATGCTTTATTAGCTCTCCCGTCATTCGCTCTTCGCCCATCGCCATTTTCAACGTGATGTCAAATCCGAACATGGGAATAATGAGACTGTCGTTTCTTACTTCTGCTTTCAGTGAAGCCCGATCTTCACCATTTATAAATATTAGGGTTGGATCACTTTCTTCAGAGTTTGCATACTCAAAGTTGAAAGGAACTTCGACGCTTTCATAAATGATTGCTCCTTTCCATACCCCTTCTTTTGGAGATTGGGAGAAAACTAAGGGTGAACAGAATAAAAGGACTGCAAACAGGCTAAGGAGTTTCTTCATATAAAAATGAATGTTAAGAGAAGGGTTTAGATGAATACTTAATTGTTCTGATACATTGTAATGACTTCGGTATAGCTCATTTCATCCAACATATCACGGCGACCCAGCTCCCTGATAAAATCTTCAGTTACACCATTCGCATACATCCCAATAATGCCTGAATAGGATACTTCATCCAGATAATCGAATTGATTTAGAGTCTGCATGTAACTAAGCGGGACACCACTTGAGTATAATCCGATAATACCTGAATAACTGGTTTCATCGAGGTAATCCAGTCGGTTTAGCCCTGTTAAATAATCTTCGGATACTCCGCTGGAATACAACCCTATGATGCCCGAATAGTTTACCTCATCCAAATAATCTATACGCCCTAGATTCTGTATATACTCAATGGGAACTCCATTCGCATACAGCCCAATTACGCCTGTATAACTTAGTTCTTCCAAATAATTCAAGCGCTCCAGTTCCTGCATATATTCCAAAGGAACCCCGTTTTGATAGAGGGCATTTACCTGATTTTGAGAAGGCTCACGTGAAAATTCAAGTTCGTTGACAGCACTCAAATAATCCAGAAAAGCAAAACCTGCACCAGCATCACTTTGTTGAATAACCTCTGTGACTTGCCCCGAATCACCTCTCATCCCTAGTGCTTCCAACGGCTTTCCATCAAAATACCAGAAGAACGTTATTATTATGAAAATCCCAATCACAATAGAGTCTCGCTTAAACGTGCTTTTCTTATCAACATGATAGGATGTAGCTTCAAAATCGGGATTGGTTTCGGCATCGCTTTCACCCTGCTCTTGGTCTAACTCAAACTCCGGCTCTTCATCAGGATCATTATTCCGAAGGTCGTTTCCAATTACTCTTTTTCTATCTTTTTGTGGAGCCATAATATCAGAATGTATGGATTGTGCCACTAAAATAGAATAGAGAAGTGCACCTGATGATTTTTCAAATCACTGTACTATATTAAACCGAACTACTAAACGTAATCTGCACATGGCTAACACAAACTTTACTTCACGCAAGAATATACTAACCGTCACCCGCACCTTTGAAGCTCCGGTTTCCCTGGTTTGGAAGACCTGGACTGAATCGAAACTTCTGGACCAATGGTGGGCTCCTAAACCCTGGAAGTCTAAAACTACCCACATGGAGTTTAAGGAAGACGGACACCGCATTTATGCCATGATTGGACCAAACGGTGAAGAACATTGGGGCCGCACCAACTACAATTCCATTGAGGAGCCTCACAATTTTACCGGCGATGATGTTTTTTGTGATGAAGATGGAAAGGTAAATACTGACCTGCCCGTTGCGCATTTCGCTGCGAACTTCAACGAAGTCTCCGGACACACCGAGATGATGATGATCACAGAATATGAATCAGAAGAACAGCTGAACCAAATCTTGGAGATGGGTATGAAAGACGGCTTATCTAAGGCTTTTGATCAGCTGGATAAGGTTTTGTCAGAGTTCGAGTGATTCGTTAATCGTTGATTGGTTAATCGTTCCTGCCAAATCTATCGATTTCCGAATAACGATTAACCAATCAACGAAATTACATGTTCCGTCGATACTGCCCACCTACCTCATACAAGGCATGAGAGATCTGACCCAATGAAGCGACTTTTACGGTCTCCATGAGTTCTTCAAATAAGTTGCCGTTATTACGGGCTACTTCTTTGAGTCGTTCGATGGCTTCTTCAGCATCTTTCTCATTTCGTTTCCAGAACTTCTCGAGGTTTTCAATCTGCTGACGCTTCTCCTCTTCGGTAGAGCGGATTAAATCGATTTCTTTGTCCTCTTCTTCTCCACCCTCTTCTTTCTGGAATGTATTCACACCAATAATCGGAAGCTCGCCGGAGTGTTTCTTAGATTCATAATAAAGTGACTCATCCTGAATCTTGCCGCGCTGATACATGTTTTCCATCGCGCCCAATACGCCACCACGTTCGGTGATGCGATCAAATTCTGTCAAAATAGCTTCTTCAACTAAATCAGTAAGCTCTTCAATGAAGTAGGAACCCTGATTGATATTCTCATTCTTCGCTGTCCCCATCTCCTTGTTGATGATCATCTGGATAGCTAATGCACGGCGTACTGACTCCTCTGTCGGAGTCGTTATTGCTTCATCGTAAGCGTTGGTGTGCAGGGAGTTACAGTTATCATAAATAGCCAATAGCGCCTGCAGTGTTGTACGGATATCATTGAACTGAATTTCCTGTGCATGAAGCGAACGGCCACTGGTTTGAATATGATACTTCAGTTTTTGGGAACGATCGTTGGCTTCGTATTTATCCTTCATAGCTACCGCCCAAATACGACGTGCTACACGGCCGATCACCGCATATTCAGGATCTAGGCCATTGCTAAAGAAGAACGACAGGTTGTGAGCAAAATCATCCACATCCAGTCCGCGTGCCAGGTAATATTCCACAAAGGTAAAACCGTTAGCCAGCGTAAAAGCAGCCTGTGTAATAGGATTTGCGCCGGCTTCTGCAATATGATATCCGGAAATAGACACTGAGTAGTAATTCCGAACTTTATGTTCTGTGAAATAAGTCTGAATATCCCCCATCATCTTAAGGGCAAATTCAGTGGAGAAAATACAGGTGTTTTGGGCCTGATCTTCTTTAAGGATATCAGCCTGAACGGTTCCGCGGACCACGCTTAGCGTTTGTTCTTTGATCTCTTCATAAGTGTCTTCCGGTAGCAAATGATCTCCAGAAATACCCAATGTAGCTAAACCAAACTCGTCGCTACCTTCGGGAATTTCCATTCCATAGTGAGGCTGCTCTACATCACGTTCTTTGAAGTAGGCTTTGATTTTCTTCTTGGCCTCTTCCCATTTTCCATTCTCTTTCAGGTAGCGTTCCACTTCCTGATCAATAGCTGTGTTCATAAACATGGCCAAAATCATCGGCGCCGGACCGTTGATAGTCATCGAAACGGATGTTTTTGGAGAGGTGAGTTCAAAGCCGGAATACAGCTTCTTCATATCATCCAGGGTACAAATACTAACTCCGGAGTTTCCAATCTTGCCGTAAATATCCGGGCGGTAGCCGGGGTCTTCACCATAGAGCGTCACTGAGTCAAAAGCAGTGGAAAGTCGGGCCGCCGGCATCCCTTCACTTACATAATGAAAACGTTTATTGGTTCGCTCCGGTGTTCCTTCACCCGCAAACATTCTCGTTGGATCTTCTCCCTCCCGTTTAAATGGAAATACGCCTGCCGTATATGGGAAATATCCGGGTAGATTTTCTTTAAGGGCAAATTTCAGCTGCTCTCCTTTATGTTTGGTCTTTGGAAGTGCAACTCGTGGAATTTGCAGTCCACTTAGCGATTCACGGTATAATTTATTCTTGAAAGTCTTATCGCGAATCTGAACTTCAAAAAATTCTTGCTGATATTTCTCAAACAATTCACCCCAGCCTTCCAGAATTTTCTTTGGAAGGACATCCAGTTTTGAAAGCCAGTGTTCCCTCATCGTAGAGAGATTGTCTTTCATAATCGCTTTTTCATCAGGGTTCCAGTTTTCTAACTGATCTATTGTTCCTGAAACCTGATCCAGTTTCGACGCCACATCAACCTGATCTTCCACCCAAGTATGATAATCACGAACAGTTTCTGAAATCTCAGATAAATACCTCACCCGTTTTCCGGGGATAATAGCCTGTGCCTGAATGTTCTCAGCAGGAGCCGGATTGTTGTATATCTTGGTTTCCCAACCAATACTGTAATGGCCATTAATCTTATCGACCAAAGCCTTGAATAAGCGGTTCACGCCTTCATCATTAAACTGCGCGGCTATAGTTGGGTAAACCGGCATATCTTCCTGCTTGGCATGCCACTGACCCATATTTCGAATCATTTGCTTGCGAACATCCCGCAGTGCATCCAGAGAACCTTTCTTCTCAAATTTATTAAGCACAACCAGTTCAGCCAGATCGAGCATGTTGATTTTTTCTAGCTGGGTAGCAGCTCCATACTCACTGGTCATCACATACATCGGAATATCAGTGATATCTACAATCTCGGTTCCACTCTGTCCAATTCCTGAGGTTTCAACAACGATAAGATCAAATCCTGCCGCTTTATAAAGCTCAATAGCTCCCAATAATCCCTTACTGGTAGATCGATTAGAAGCACGGGTTGCCATACTTCGCATAAACACTCTGTCGGTATCAATGCTGTTCATTCGGATGCGGTCTCCCAAAAGCGCACCGCCTGTTTTCACCTTGGATGGATCTACTGAAATAATACCAATGGTGAGGTCTTCAAATTCTGTAAGGAAACGGCGTACGAGTTCATCGGTAAGCGAGCTTTTTCCTGCTCCGCCTGTTCCGGTGATTCCAACTAAAGGAATGATCTTTTCAGACAGTTCAATTTCTTTGCCTTTTGCATCCGTCAGCTTGCCTTCTTTCAGGCTAAGCACATCATCGGCTTCATTCTCAATAGCGGTTAAAGCTCTGGAGAGTGCAATGGTATCTCTTTGCTTTAGCTTTTTGATTTCCGGCTTAGCTACAGAAAGAGGGTTGAAGTCACATTCTTTCAGCATGAAGTTGATCATGCCCTGCAATCCCATTGAGCTTCCATCATCTACTGAAAAGATTCGGGTTACTCCGGCATTATGAAGTTCTTCAATTTCAGACTCAACAATCACACCACCGCCACCGCCAAATACTTTGATGTGACCTGCTCCGTGCTCTTCGAGCAGTTCAATCATATATTTAAAATACTCAACGTGTCCGCCTTGGTAAGAACTTATTGCTATACCCTGGGCATCTTCCTGAATAGCGCAGTTTACAATCTCGTGTACCGAGCGATTATGGCCTAAGTGAATAACCTCAGCTCCACTACTTTGCAAAATACGACGCATTATGTTGATACTGGCATCGTGGCCATCAAATAAACTGGCGGCTGTTACAAAGCGAATTTTGTTTTTGGCTGAATACGGCTCCTGCACATGCTGAGCATTTGAAGGTTGAGCTGAAGCTTTCTTAGTTGGTGATGTTTTAGTGTTTACCGACATATTCTTATTAATTGATATTGGAAGCGGTTCCAGAAGATACGGATTACAGCAGGGATTTTTAAGTTTCTTGATCGAATATTACAATTTTCAAAAATCCATGCTTTAAATGGGTTTAAATGCTTTCAGGTGGATTAACGCAGGTATACATCATAGAATTTCAATGTCAGCAACAAAAAATTGTGCTTTTTAATCGAAATTGATGTTCACTCCTGAAGTGAACCCCTCTTGCACGCGGAGTCCTTCCTGGACATAATATCGCTCAGGTGATTTGTAAGGAACAACAGAACCTCGATTCCACTTTCCGTCGCCGTTTTTATCCTTAAATAGGATCAGTGTGTATGAAAGAGGTGGTAATGCTGAAACCGTCGTGGTTTGATTGAATTTCGTAAATGACTGCTCTTCACCATCCGGACTTAGTACTCTGAGGTAATGTATATCCGTAGAATCTACATTCTCAAGGACCACTTCAATTTCACCATACTCAGTTGAATCCCATACTTGCGGCTCATACAACTTTCGGCGCTGAGTAACCGGATTCCAAACCAAAAACTGGTACTCCACTCCCGCTATCCACTCACCCTGTGGTCTAATCAAAAGCTTATTTCGGTTGGTTTCCATTTCCGGCCAGTCATCAAAATCTACCTGTCCTTCTATCACTACGGTAGAGTCTATGATGTCGGTGTCAGTTATAGGGGCAGCGAAAGTAACTTCAAACACTTCATCCTGAAGAATACCGTTTGCTCCGTTTGCCGAAATATGGCGCTGCATGGTGGTGTCTTCCTGAGCCGAACCTGTGAAAGCATAGCCTGATGTATCAACCGAATTACCCGATGCATCTGTTATCCCTGATAATCTTAAAGTATAGTCTTTGTTCTCCAGTAGCGGTTCTTCACTTTGTGCAAAAGCCACAAATTGCTCCTTGGGTGAAATATAGAGCGGATAAGCAGTTGAATATTGGCTTCCCAGCGAGTCTAAAATGGTCAGTTCGGTATTTTCTGTTATCCTAACATTTTCACTAAACCTGAGCCTCATTCTGTTTGTAGAAAATAGCCCTACCCCTTGAAGGTTTGGTGCTATAGAATCAATTTGTGAAGTGTAGATTACATCCAGCGTATCCTTACCTTCTTTCTCTAGTGTGATGAATTCTTTGAAAAAAGGGTAAGCCGACTCAGAACCCTGATCCCAAATTTTGTTTCTGTTGCGATCATCCACATAGAGAGCTTTATATCTTCCATCCGCTAAATAAGAAAACTCAAAAACTCCTCCTGTATCGGTTTGAGCTTCATAGCTGGCTTTTTGGGTGAAGTCGAACGGTGACCTATATAGCAATACTTTCTGATCTCCGGCTCCTCTCCCATTGGATGCGAGTCGAATCCGTCCTGAGACTTCTCCCTGATCAATTTCATCCCCGGTAGAAATAGCCAACCTGATTGGGCTGCCCAGTTTATTCCCTTTGGTGTCAGAAAGATCTGTTCCCAGCGTTAAGATGATGGTTGTTGAATCAGGAAAGGAATCTTCAAACTCGATGGTGAGTTGCGTTCTACGCCAGTCTAACTTGTATTCAATTCCTAAGTCAGGCTCCACGGTGATCGCGCTTGCAACCGTAGAACGATTTACAAATTCATTAAACTGAAAGGTGAAAGAACGCCCATCAAAATTGGTTGTTCCGGTTTCAGGTATAGTGTATTCCACTTTAGGACCGGCTTTATCTGAAGGCCCACCTGTTGGTGCCCGGGGTGTGGCACACGAAATAGCGCCTGCGATAATCAATCCAAATAAAAGAAAGCGATGCTTTTTAGGGGACTTCAAATAGTAATAATTCTTTTAAAATTTACGTCGTCCAATATAGGCAATTTGATCGGATAGGCGTATGCAAATCTTTAGACTAATATTTACTAACAACACCCTCTCTTATCAGTTATTAATCGGAGGATTCCATAAAAAATTCTTCTGTCTCCATTTCGTTTGTCCGTGATTTTATATCGTACTTTTTGATCATAAGCTCTGAACTAAACGGGGAATAATAATATCCGTTGGCATCCCGAATAGACAAGTTACCAAGTCCTTCCACAAATTCACTATTGTCAAAAGTATAGAGAAGTTCATGGTTGGGGCTATAAAGATCTAGAAACTCAACATATTCCGGACTGTCGGTTTCTCCTGTTGAAGCACGGCGGGCATAAGCATTAGGGTCTTTAATATTTGTAGGATATCGTACTTCGATAAGATATTTACCATCATCAAGCATCGTTCTGCTTCCCACACGCCCCAAACTGTACATACTTACACTTCCCTCAACGGCATAGATACCGGGACCTAACACACCTTCAAATTCTCGATCAACCTGAGTTAACAGTTCGCCACTATAACTGTATGTGTGGAATTTGTAATCGATACTGAATGAATAGACAAACATATCTTCCCCCATCGACACACTTCCTCGGGTCGTAGCCCGCTCATACTCCTCAGCATCTGTTTCTATTATGCTGAAATTATCAACCACTTGTAGAGAATCACCAATTCGGACGGTATAAATCTCTGTACCAACCGTTCCGAACTTAGCCCCGCTTAAAAGAATCAACCCATCTTCTCGAATACCAACCAAGCTTGGAAATTGAACTGATTTAGGAACATCTAAGCTCCTGATAAATGAGCCATTCATGTCAAATTCATCCAGTCTGGAGCCCTGAACATTCATGACATAGATTTTATCATTATAGATATCCATCCCAAATGGATTCTCAAAATCTCCCGGACCTTTACCTTCCTGACCAACAGCCCACCGGAGGTTCCCCTCCGAATCCACTGATATAAGCTTAGATATATTTCGATCATAGAAATAGAAATTTCCCTCATCATCGAGCCTCAAATACCCCAAGCTGCTTATTACCGGCTCTTCAATCGTTGAAAGATCAATAGTCTGTACAAGGTCAAATTGAAGGGGCTCGTAATCACTCCCCTGCCATTTTCCTGTTGAGGGATTCATAATAACACCATCAACGGTTTTAACTTGAGACGTTTCTTCTTTGGCTCCAGAACAGGCCGTAAACGCTACTAAGAAAAGGACTAATGTGAAATATAGAGGCGAATTCGATTTTGACATAGTGTGAAATTCCGAAGGTTTTTGGTTTTTGCGAATAATTTGAACCTTAGACGAAGGATTACAATAAAAAGTTCTTTAAGATTCTGAATTGCTCTAACTTAGTGTAATCCTACACATTGGTTGTTCTCGTTATTTGAGTGAATCTAATAAATTATTTCTACGTAGCTATGTCGGCGATTGACAAATAGTTATTAGGGATATGTTGTGATTGGGAAAGAACAAAAAAATCCATATTTATGTGTGTGCTCTTTACGGTTTTACTGTTTAGGTAAAGCCCATAGTTAGTTAAGAAAATTTAGAACCATGAAACGGTTAACGGGGTTAGTTGCTTTACTGTTTTTGCTTGGTGGATGCGCTGCATACCAGCTTGATTCTGCTCAGAATGATCTGCGTACTTCCTATGCTTCCGGGGATTTTAATTCCACCGCTGAACTCATTAAAAAATTAGATCAGAAAGACGTCTACCAAAGTAAGGATCAAGTTCTTCTCTACCTTGAGCGCGGAATGGTAAATCACTTTGCCAGTAACTATCAGGAAAGTAGTCAGTATTTCACCGAAGCGGAACAAGAAATGGACGCTTTGTTTACCAAGAGTGTAAGCCGGGCCGTTAAGTCTTTTGTAGTAAACGACAACACCCTGGCTTATGATGGAGAAGATTACGAAGATATCTATCTGAATATCTTCAAAAGCCTGAATTACATTCATATGAATGATTTTGAAGGGGCTCTGGTAGAAGTACGCAGAGTTAACTATAAGCTTGATCGCCTTGAGCAAAAGTACAGTGGTCTTGTAGAGTCTTTATCCAAAGCTGATACCACCACTACGGGCGAAGATAAATGGAAGGCCGGAGAAACAAACGTTCAGAACAGTGCTTTAGGCCGTTACCTTTCAACCATTCTTTATGCTAAAACAGACAAACCTGATGATGCACGTATTGAGTACGAAAATTTATTGAAAGCTTACCGAGATCAACCCTCAGTATATTCAGCCGCTAGGCCTGATGAGAGTGAACTCAGAAAACTAACCGATGCAAATTCATATAATGTTCTCATTCAGGCATTCTCAGGCCGCGCACCCATAAAGAAACAGAACGACGTTCGGTTCTATTTAGAAGAGTCCGACACGTACATCAAATTTTCGCTTCCTTCGCTAAAGGTCTACACTTCCAAAGTTCGAGCTATTAATGTCACGGTTAACGATGAACTTCCTGTTCAACTCAGTCTCATCGAAGAAATGGATATGGTTGCTAAGGAAGTCTATAAAGTCAAAGAACCCATCATCTACGCCCGTGCGGTAGTGCGTTCGTTCTTGAAAGCCGTTGCTGCCAATAAGCTAAAGAAAGAAGCCAAAAAGGAAAGTGATGCCCTTGGCAGCTTTGTGAATATAATGGGTAAAATTGCTCAGGAAGCAACAGAAAAGGCTGATTTAAGAAGTTGGCAAACTATGCCCGGTAAAGCCTATGCAGGCGTGTTGAATCTGCCTCCGGGAGAACACACGATTCAAATTGAATATTTAGGTTCGTTCAATGAAGTTGTATCTACTGAAACTAAAACAATTACGGTAAGCGAGAACGAAACTCTTGAACTGGTAGAGTCCATATACTGGAACTAACGAATAATGGAAACATGACGATCATGAAAAAAACTTTAATGCTTTTAATCTCAATCACATTTGTTGTGGGGATGGGATGTGGTTCTTCGGGGAATACATCCGGTAATTCAAATAGCAACGGTATCCCGGGTTGGGTTGAAAACCCTGGCTCTGAATATAGTGAGGCCAAATATCTGATGGCTGTTGGTAGTGGTTCAACACTTAATGAAGCCCGGGGTGATGCCTTTTCACAGTTATCACAAATTTTCCAAATGGATATTGATGCTACCCAGCAGTTAACTACCGAAGTCATCGACAGAAGTACCAATAACAACTTCTATTCAGAAAGCACTTCACAGTTACTCAACAATATTAAAATTGGGACTAACCAAGAGCTAATGAATACCTCCATCCTAACTTCTGAGGTGGATAAATTTGGAACTTATCATGCGCTGGCCGGAATGGATCGGGCTGAGACTTCTCGCATTTACAGTCAGGAAATTTCAAACAACCAGATCAAAATCAGCGAATTTGAAAATAATGCATCCAATGAAAGCAATATCCTTCAGAAGCTGGTACTTCTAACTAAAGCACGTGCAGTAGCAAGCGCAAATGAAGTTTTAACACGGCAGCTTAATGTTATACAAGGCGGCGCAGGCACCGGTGGCGATGCAACTACAACACTTACCAGAATTCAGGAGAAATTCCGCGCTATTCAACAACAAGCCAACGTGAGTATTCAATCTGACAATGCGACCTATACCGTTAAATCAGCAGTGGCAGGTGCTTTTCAGAAAGAAGGATTTAGCATAATTGAGAATACTGAAAATGCAATTTTGGGCGTTACTATTAATTATCAAACCCAAGAGGCAAACTTGAACCGAGATGATGCCGAGTTTGTAAAATGGGAACTTGTTATTGAAATTGAGGATAAACAAAGTGACCGTTCATTCAGAACATTTATGGTTGAAGGACGAGATGGCGCCCCTTCTTATTCTGATGCCCTTAAGCGCGCTGATTTTACTGCCCGAAATAAAATCGAAAAAGATTTTGCGCAATTTTTAAATAACGAATTACTACAAATCAATTAACCACTGCCTATTATGAAATATCTTCTTCTCCCCCTTTTATTTTGTTCATTATTAGTGTCGGGTTGTGCGCCTTCTCAATCCGTAAGTCGCGTTGCAGCCGATACTCAAACCGATCTATCGGGACGCTGGAATGATACCGATGCTCGCCTGGTAGCTGAAGAAATGATCAGTGATGCCTTATCACAACCTTGGCTGAGCAATTATAAACAAGATAATAGCAATCAGCCGGTAACAATCGTTGGCCGTGTCCGCAACGAAACCATGGAACACATCGATACTGAAGTCATAACCAAAGAAATGGAACGTGCTTTTATCAATAGCGGACAGGTTCATGTGGTTGCCAGCCAACAAGAGCGATCCCAGCTCCGTGAAGAACGTCAGGATCAGCAGAGCTACTCTTCTTATGAAACTACGTCTGCAATGGCACAGGAAGTAGGTGCCGACTTCATGTTGATTGGTAACATAAATTCAATTGTTGATGAGTCATTAAGCGGAAAAGATGCAGCTATTTTCTATAAAGTAAATCTTGAGCTTATTGATGTTGAAACCAATCGTAAAGTCTGGATTGGAAACAAAGAGATTAAAAAACTCATTGAGCGAAGAAAACTCAGGGGCTAAAACTCAAGTCATAATAAATTTAATAGGCTTTCTGTTTTCAGGAAGCCTTTTTTTATTTTATAAGTATGATATTAAAAAAACCTGCTCTTTATACTGACCTCTATGAACTCACCATGGCTCAGGGGTATTTCTTGTCCGAACGCCATCAACAACACGCTAACTTTGATTATTTCTTCCGCAGCCTGCCCTTCAATGGAGGATATGTAGTTTTTGCAGGGCTTTCTGATTTACTTGAAATCATTGAGAACTTTCAATTTCACAATGATGAACTTGCCTATCTAAAAGAACAGGGCTTCAAAGACTCCTTTTTGAATTACTTGAAAGACTTCAGCTTCAAGGGATCAATATTCTCAGTGAAGGAAGGCGAAGTTGTATTCCCTAATGAACCAACACTGCGAGTGGAAGGAAATATCCTTGAAACTCAGATTGTGGAATCGGTATTACTGAATACCCTGAATTTTGCATCACTTATTGCTACGAAAGCTGCTCGCATTAAACAGGTTGCCGGTGATAAGCCCGTGCTCGATTTTGGGCTCAGACGGTCGCAAGGGCTTGGTGGCTTACAAGCATCCAAGTCTGCCATGATTGGAGGCGTTGAAGGCTCCTCAAACGTATTGGCGGGACAGCTATATGATATTCCGGTCAGTGGCACCATGGCACATTCCTGGGTACAGTCTTTTGAAGATGAACTCTCGGCTTTTCGTACTTATGCTGAACATTATCCGGATTCTACTATTCTGTTGGTCGACACCTACAACACGATCAAAAGCGGCATTCCCAATGCGATAAAAGTGGCTAAGGAACTTGAGGAGAAAGGCCATAAACTGAAAGCCATCCGATTAGACAGCGGTGATCTTGCCTACTTGGCCCGAAAGAGTCGGCACATGCTTGATAACGCAGGTTTAGATTATGTTCAGATTGCTGCTTCCAATCAGTTAGATGAATATGTCATTAAAAGTATTCTCGATCAAAATGCCCCCATCGATCTATTTGGAGTGGGTACTAAGTTAGTAACGGCTTATGATGAACCCGCACTGGACGGCGTGTATAAACTTAGCTCAATTAATGATAAGCCTACGCTTAAGATTTCTGAGAACGTTGAAAAGATTACTCTCCCTGATGTCAAACAGCTGACCCGATTTTTTAATAGTGATGGGAGTTTTAATTGTGATGGAATTTATCTGCATGGTGAAGACACTCCGAAAACCGTTTACCATCCTTTTATTACACATAAGTCAACGGATGTATCTGAGCTTCAATCCGAACAACTGTTGCACAAAATGGTAGAAAATGGAAAAATAACGATAGACCCTCCCTCCATTAAAGAAAGTGCTGACTATGCTAAAAAGCGACTTTCGAAACTAAATGACGAGCATAAACGCTTTGATAATCCGCATGTATATAAAGTGGGAGTCAGTAAAAAACTGCGCGAATTAAAAGACCAACTCGTTCAAAATAATTAGTGTGATGAGAGCATTAGTGATTGTTGATATACAAAATGATTTTTGTCCCGGTGGAGCGCTTGCCGTTCCGAATGGTGATGACGTTATCACTCCTACAAATAGCCTTCTTCCTAAATTTGATTGCATCATACAAACACAGGATTGGCATCCTCAGGATCATTCTTCTTTTGCTTCAAACCATAAAGAAAAAGAACCCTATGGTACCATTGAGATGGAATACGGCGAACAGGTGCTTTGGCCTGATCACTGTGTACAGGGAACGGATGGTGCTGAATTTCATTCCAAGCTAAAGACAAAAACATCTCAGGTCATCATCCGAAAAGGATTTAGAAAACACATCGACTCCTATTCGGCGTTCTTCGAAAATGATCATAATACCGTAACCGGTTTGCATGGCCTCCTTCAGGAGCGTGGAGTTGATGAACTTTTTGTAGTTGGCCTTGCTACTGACTTTTGTGTGAAATGGACGGCCTTAGATGCACGAAAATTAGGCTATAAAGTAAATATAGTAGAAGATGCAGTCAGAGGAATCGACATTGATGGATCAGTTAAAAAGGCTGTAGAAGAAATGAAGGAAAACGGCGTAGAATTTATAAACTCAAAAGAGATCTCCTAATAAGTTGAACAACTCTAACCACTTTGATTTTTGTGTATTAGGTGCTGGCCTTGCAGGTCTCGCCGTCAGTAAAAGTTTAATTGAAAGCGGTGCAACGGTCTGCCTTATTGATGTGGGTGACATTGCCTCAGGCGCTTCAGGAACCCCACTTGGGCTCGTGAATCCCGCCACAGGACGGTATGGAAAAAAGTCGTGGCGTGCTGAAGATTGCTACACCGAGATTTACGAGGACTTAAAAGAAGTACAGTCGGGCACCGATATTCGGTTGTTTGATAAAACGGGCGTCCTTCGACCTGCACAGGATGATAAAATGGCTACTCGTATGCATGAGAATGTTCAAAAGAGTAAGTGGTCGGAAGGCTGGTGTAGCTGGCTGGATAAAATCGAAGTGAACGAGCTTAATCCTGAAATTCATTGCGTTGAAGGCGCTATGTGGCTCCCACACGGGCTCACTGTTGTTGTTGAGGCTTACCTTAAAGCAAAAGCCCAGAGATTATCTGAGGAGGGATTAAAAATCTTTACCAATCTTGATTATTCCATTTCCGAAAAACGTGAAGAGTATGAAATCAGATTAACAGATTCGGAAAACCTTCAGGCAAAAAACATCATTTGTGCTTCAGGTTCAGAAACTAAGAATTCTCCCTACTGGGAATATCTGCCAATCCATCCTATCAAAGGTCAGGTAGCTGTTTTTGAGTCTCCAAAGACCAAAGATTTTAAATACTCTATTTCAGCCCTTGGTTACATCGCCTCAAAATCAAAGTCACGTTTTGTCGCTGGAAGTACTTACGAGCACAACTACAATCACACAAACCCTGACAATGAAGGGTTGGATTATTTGACTAACAGGTTGAGTGGAGTATATCCTTCATTATTTGAACACGCGACCCTTGTAGATCAGTGGGCAGGAGTTCGAGCTTCAAGTCCTAATAAGAAACCCATTTTGGGAAGACATCCTGATCATGAACACATGTTTATCTTTACCGCCCTGGGTTCAAAAGGTCTACTGTATAGTGCTTATTTAGGAAAAGCATTGACTGATTATATTCTCAAGGGGTCAGCAATACCAAAAGAGATTTCACTTAATCGGTTCTGACCTTTCCGACACCTTTAATCTTCCTTTCTCATCAACTAAGGTATTGCTGTAGAGGTTCTGCTTATTCAGCTCGTTGATTCTTTTCTGAATGTATTTCTTCTTTTTCGGGGCTTTTTTATCCAGAAAAATCTGTTTCACTTTCAGCCATGCATTCAGTTCGTCTTCTTCTTCTCCATTCCATACTGCAGAGTAAAGTCTGTGGAGTTCGTCTTTATACGTATCCCTAGAATACTTCCGAGCAAAATATGCCATCCCATAGCTAAGAGGTAAAGCCAGGATAAAACCGATAAGTTCATAAATAGCAAAGCTCGTCATAAGCATGAAATTAATTCATCGCCTAAAACGAGCTTTTAAACTATTTAATTCAGTAAAGTATAATACTATCTAGAAGCGAAGTAGTAATCCACTCCAGGCTACACCAGCTGCTGAACCATAAGCTTCTGAGTTAGCAACATTAGATGCACCAACGGTAAATTCAAGGAAGCTAAAGTCAAGCCCAATACCTGCTGAATAAGCTACTGATGAATAACCTCCCATTCGGGTCCCTACACGAATAGGAATAAAACCTAACAGCTTATACTGTGCTCCAAGGCTCAATACACTTCTGTCAGAGTTGATACCATTATTGTTAAATCCCTTTCCATAATCCAGCGCGAGGAGCAGTTTACCCATTTCCAGAGAAGCTCCAAAGTTGAACATAGATGGCAGGTTGTAGTTGATCCCATTGGTTCCTACAGCGTTAAAATTACCATATACATCACTTTGTAAACTATCAGAAAGGTTGTCAAAGAAGGTATTGACATCGTCGTCGTTACCTACACCTTCATAAGTAAACTCATCAGTTACTGCTTGGACACTGGAAGCGTCATTATCGTAGTTAAGTTTTCCTAAATCTGTTAATGACATAGAAATTCTCAAAGTCTTCTTCTTATCCATAAATAATGGAATAGGAACTGAAGAAATATCCATCTGGACAGTAGCTCCCAAGTCTAACCCAAATCCGGTAGCCTGAGCCGACCCTAAGTCATTACTAGCTGCATCCCCAACATCTACGTAATCACCAAAATCAGCATCACTGTTTTGTTGATAAGCCGTGCTGTAAGCCTGAAGCTGGCGAGATAGCTCTCCTATTGTTTGGAGGCTGTAATCGAATCGGTGATTGATTCTGAAGTTAGATCCATCGCTTCCATTGTTAATCAGAAGATCAGAATTGAAATCTAAATTTGCGGTGTAAATACCATATAAATATTTAGGAGCGACACCTACAAAAAGCTCGATATCCTTGGCAAATAACAGGTCAGGGATTTCAATAAAATCAATATGCCTTGCATAGCCGACAGATACTTCAGCAAAAGCTACTGTGTTAGAACTAAAATCTATGGGCGTTGGAGTAGAAAATTTATCCGAATCTAAACCATAGAAATAAAGTTCAGCGAGACCTTTACTAACAGAAATATCTTCAGTAATTCTTACCCTGGAAGCCAAACTAAAAGCTTGGTTAGAACCACGGTGTGAAAACCCGATTGGAGAAATACTAAAAGTAGTAGAGATTTCCCTTGTATTTTCTGAGCTGTTACCAAACCAAGAATCAAGCATGCTTGATCGAACATCGTCGGTAATTAGCTGGCCGCTTGTCAGGTATTCATTGTAAACAGAGATGTTACCCAGACTTCCACCTGCTTTGAATCCTATATTTGCTATTCCCACCTGAGTGTTTTTTCGATGGGTATCTAACATTAAGTTAGCTGGATTTACAAAATTAGCATGGTAACCATCTACATAAGCTGTACCACCACTTCCCATACCAAGAGATTGAGAAGTGTAATGCCTGGATTGCCCATACACCACTGTGCTGGCTGCTAATAATAGGATTATTAGAGAAATACTTTTTTTCATGATTTTTAAGTAAGCCGTGAAATTCATTTTAGTTTCCTCCAACTTGAGATTCGATATTTAGTTCAGCTCTCAAAGAAAGAGTAATAAAGTCAGTGGTTCGCATACGAATATTGTCGCCCTCACCATTTCCAGAATTGTCTGTTGTAACAAGGGAAGCTGCTACTTTCAAAAACTTGGTTTTATACAGTTCGTCGAGTTGGGTTTTAGTTAACGAAATCTCGATCGTCCCAGGTGTCGGGTCATTCGCGAATCGGGTATCATCATTAATACCTGCAGCCAAAATCCCCAAATCATCAGCACCTTGAGGGATACTTGTGATTTCTTGTTTCAATGAATCCATGAAGGTAATGTTTAGATTCACAGAAAGAGGTAAACCATTGGTATACTCAATAATCAGTTTTCCGTTTTCAATAAATAGTTCATCCCCTTTTTCTTCTGATGGAAGATCCCCCAGATCGTTCTTGGTGGTATCGGTAAATGTAGCCGCTTGCTCTGTAGAGAATGCCAATGGGATGTCAATCGCAATCTTTGGAGTGAAGTTCAGATTATTAAGAATAGTAACTTCTTCTTCATCTTCGTTAACAACTGCTTTCCCGATAAATCTAATTTCACTTGGCAGGTTGTTAAGGAAATTAACAACACTGGTATTCGTTCTGTTAAACTCAATTTCAGTAGTAATACTATCCCCGGGAGTTTCAGGAGTATCAAGGGTAAATTTGATCATCTGCTCAGGGAGTAAATCCGTGCCTCGAATCTGTAGTCCATCAATTGGATCTCCAGCTTGCACTTCAAATTCCTCACCTGCTAATCCTCTGAGAAATCTCTCTTCTCCTTCCCCATTAATACCTACAAAAGCACCGTAAATAGTAGTAGGGACGGTAATATCAGAAGTATAATTGATAGAAAGTCTTGGGTTTGTGAAGTTCAATCCATCCAACTGAGAAGATAAATCACTTAAACCGTCAATCTCTGTCAGTTCAGCTTCATTATCATTAAAAAGATCAAGATCATCATCAGCATCTTGTGCATCTTCATCATTTAGAAGTACGATTTGTTGTTTTACAATACCGGTAGCTTCCTGAATTTGAAGATTGCTTATCTCAACACTGGAAGAAATGGCCTGGGTCTCGTTGATTACCCGAACCTGGTCACCAGGAGCAGCATCTTTTGTATTCTCCGTGGTAGCACTGATGGTGTAAGCCACTTCGTTATTGGTTGCATAAAGTTTACAACCGGCAAGGCTAATGTTAGCTTCTGGTGAGAATCCAGACACCCCTCCATTTGCTCGTCTGATTCTTTCGTTTCCAGAGTAATCAATGGTTAACGGGTCGTTATTAGTAACGAAATTATTTCCAACTAATGAGGCCGGACATTCCCGAATATCTGTAAAAACGATTTCCATTGTAATTCGGAATTCCATTTCATTCTCAACTGGAGCAACAATGATTCTACCTGTTTCTAGCTGTACAAAATGATTCGGACTTGTAAATTCAAATTCCTCATCACCAAAAGTAGCTGTACTTGTGGTTGTAAAATCCTGCTCATCCAGAGCGGCTTGTACTTCTGATACAATTAAATTTTCACCTTGAACTGAATTTACAGTCAATGCCTGTGGGTCAGCCGGGAAAGAAAAATTTTGCCAGGAAACCGTAATCTCAACACCTAAATTCCTAAGTTCATCTCCTTCAGAAAAAGTGATTGAGGCTGTTTCAGTTGCATCATCGAGGAGCTGGTTTCCATTAGTTGCACTAAATTCAGCAGCGCTGCCAATTGGTGTATTTGTTACAGTATCTATAACCTGAATGGTCGCTGTTTCAAAGTCAAATCCTAGGGTATTGGAGAGTTGCACCGCCATAGCTCCGCTTTTAATCGTAGCACTCTGAAAGAAATCGGTGTTGGCACCAATTCCAATTCTTACAGGTGATGCAGAGTTATTCCCAGCTGGGATAGGTGTTCCTGCAGGAACCAGATTGGGATCACTTCCGGTAACTTCCTCAATATTAGCAGAACCTAAATCTCCTCCTCCCGAAGAGAAGTCAGTAAGCTCAATTTCCCCAACCTCTGATTCAAATTCAGTTGGCTCTACACTTACTGCCGGGACAGCATCGTTCAGATCTCCAAACTCAAAATCTTGTTCTTTAGAGATTGTAATGAAGTTATTTGTCCCATTTACGGTGAAGAGGGAATCCAAATCTCCTGATGTTGTATCAATCAAGGCAGTAGAATCACCCATAAATTGATAGGTTTTGTTGTAGAGAACCGGAGCTTCAACTTTTTGAGAAGTTCTAAAGTCTGGCTTTTTCGGTATTTCGCAACCGGCAACAGCCACACCTATAGCAAGTACGACTAGTAAAAGTTTATTGATCTGCATTGACGAGTATGTTTTTTATGTTTTCTGTGATCCCGAAGAAAGTACCTTAAGGTAGGTTCGACAGTATTCCTAAAGCTATCAAAGCATCTATAGTATAAAAAGTTAAAAATGATTTAGCCAGAAAAACCACCTAATCATGTAGTATTGCTGTTTAGTCCCTCAATATAATTTGGCAATGATACCTTCAGTTGGGAAAATAGTCATAAAATCGATGGTAAATACTTTTTCTGTCGCTAAGCTTGAGTAAAGGGTATAACTAAATCCAATTTGGGTAAAATAAGTGCATAAAAAAACCCGACTAGATTTTAGTCGGGTTTTCATTGATTAATCGTGGTAAGAAATCGGAAATACGATTACTGGCAAATACCGCTGTCAATAATTTCGGTATAGCTGACCGTTGTGCCTGTAATTTCCACATCCCTTGTAAATGTTTCGCCTTCATATACAATTTTGAAGGTATAAAACTCACCTTGTTCTACCCCTTTAACATCGAAACTACCACCTGTCAGGCTATTGCTAGCTTCGTCGAAGTTCCAGTTCAGGGAAGAAGCAATTTTCCATGGAGTACCTTGTACAGCATTTTGCTTGCGATAGGCAACAGAAGCTCCGGGAATATCTGTTACGCTTACTGTTTCATCACTATTTTGGCACGACAGATTTACATTTACCGTGGCATCAATAACGTTAGCATTTGCATCAAAACCAGGTAACGATACATCCAATGGACCCTCGCAGAAGTTATGGGTTCCTTCCACCACGCCACTGGAGGCCTGTAATCTGTAATTAAAAGACTTTGATAAAATGTTTACTGCAGCTGTATAATTGGTAGTATTAGCTGGTACGACAAATTCTGCCCCATAACCTGCCCCAAACACACTCATATTTACACTGCCTTCATCCCCGTTTCGGGTTAAACTTAATAGTGCCCTGTTGCACCTAGCAGAGGTTACTATTTTGAATGAAAGAAGAAGAATCCCCGGTACTCTTTCCGATTCTACATTTACTCCAAGTCTCCCGCCCGCAAGTTCTGTTATAGTGCTTGGCACACTAGTTATGTAATTATTGTTTGAGTCATAAAGTATTACCGATACTTCATCACCAACTGCAACAGCGGCATTCGTATTAGGATTGATAAATCCCGGGGTTACCGCTACAGTATAGGAAGTTCCTCCAACCATGGCCTTTCCCTGTACTCCTTTTGCAGGAGCTGCTGCAGAGGATGCAGCAAGGTTGCCGTTTGCATCCCGGATTGAAATGGTACTGGCACCAGCTGAAATCAACAAGCTCCCCTCCTCATCTTCCAGTTCAACCGGTAATGAGAGCATTGCTCCCGCTTTGTTGGGGTTAAAATAACTCATTTCAGTCGTAAGTCGTCCGGTTAAAGCATTCCCGTTTGCATCCCGGAATACCGTTCCCTGCGCAACTGAGATAGACACCCCGGCATCATCCCCATCATCTGAATTGGCCTCAACTACAAATTCCTCTTCTACTGCTCCACTAGAACCTGATCGACCTGCTGTACTTGAGGTAGTAGTAATTCCTTCAGGTTTATTATTAGCTCTGATCATTTTAAAGGAAAACTCATTGGTTCCCTCTGTGGTTAATCTAGCAGTTTTAGTAGTGGACAGGTAACCGTCTGCTCGCAATCGTATTCTTACACTAACAGGTGATTCTTCAGTGGGTACCACGTTATTAGAAATTCCAAAAGTAAGAATACCACTACTCACTTCTTTTTCACTAATAGGGTCACTATAAATGTCTATTACATCGTCGCCATTTTCTCCCTCAAATATTACTTCTACATTTGCAGTTATTAGTTCACCGGTAGCTGCATCTGTTAATAATACCGCAGAAGAAGTATTAATAGGGTCTAACCCTACCACAACTTTAAAGTCGTCTACTGCATTGCTTAAGCCACTAAAATCACAGCTTGCCACCCCAAATCCAGTAAGTAGTATAAGCAGTACACCTAATTTTTGTTTTATTGGTTTCATAATCGTGTTATTTATGTTCTTAAAAATTTTTGGCTTTAATAATATCTATTGAAGGCGGAAGCTGAGACCGAGATTAATTACCGGATAAAACTTAAAGTCTTGCATTCCATCTTCGAAATCTTGTCCCTGATTTGCTGTTGGGCCAATCAAACCCTCTCCCTCCATAGTAACTCTGGGTGAGTTTGTATACATAGCACCAATATTAAAGTTCAGCTTAATCTTACTTCCCGGAGCAACGGGATTACCTACTCCAATACCTGCATATGGCACCAATTTTGACTCATAATCAACTGATCCAGTCAATGAGCCTAATTTGTCGCGGCTAAATGTCTTCTGATCATTAAATTCATAGTCTTCATTTGGGCTCGCTCCTCCATCAATTAAGAAGTCGTGATAGAAAAGCCCCGCTGATAATTTGAAGCCTCTTCTTGCCGGAAAGAAGTCGGCAATTATCCCTATAGAAGTCATGGCGCCTTCAACATCATAAGCGATACTAGGCTCTTGATCGGCATACACGCCATTTGTTTGATAATTGAAAAATGTGCCTGAAATTCGCACATTAAATTTCTCGGACATTGATCTTGTGACTTCTCCTCCAAAACCTGTTGAACCTGCTTTAATCCCAATTGCCATTTGAGCCTGTGCGAACTGTGTACTGAGTGAGACAAGAATTGCCAACGCACACATCCTTAAAATGTGTTTTCTATTCATAATTTATACCCTTTCTGTTGCTAGAATTTTATAGTTACCCAAGGACTTAGATTCATCCTAAAGCGTGAAAATGTTACTCATTAATCTAAAAGTTTTCTTTCATCCAACTACTTAGAAAACTCTAATTAAGTTGTTTAATAGATGATTTATCACTTTCACATTAAAGTTAAAATCAATCTATCTACATATTCACTTAAATTCATGAGTAGTGTTACTCATTTTATCTAGGTACAAGTACCTATATTTCCGATAAAGTGATAGTATTCCCACCTGATTCCTTTTTATATAGTTAATGCTCACAATTCTCAAGGGATTTCGGTATTTTTAAGGCTTAAAATAATTTCCAACCAAATTTTAGTAGATCGTACATGTCTGAACAGGAATTATCCCTATCTGAACAGGAAGAAATTCGCAGAGAAAAGCTTGATGAACTCCATGATTTAGGAGTGAATCCTTATCCATATTCTTTCGAGGTTACTCATACATCAAAACACATTTTGGATAATGAGGATAAACTGATCAGAGATGAAGAAACCAACCCTGATTCAGAAATTGTAACGGTTGCCGGGCGTGTAATGACTCGCCGTATTATGGGGAAAGCCTCTTTCTTCAACCTCCAGGATTCTGAAGGCACCATCCAGGTATATATCCGACGGGATGATGTAGCTACTGAAGAACTTGGCACCGATCTTTACAATAAAGTATTTAAGAAGCTGGTGGATATTGGTGATATCGTCGGCATCACCGGATTTGTTTTTAAAACAGGCACTGGCGAAACGACCATTCACGCTCAGGAATTTCATTTCCTTTCCAAAACCATTCGCCCTATTCCTACACCCAAAGAAGTGGAAAATGAAGATGGCGAAACGGTAGTGCATGATGCCTTCACCGATAAGGAACAGCGTTACCGCATGCGTTACGTGGATTTAATTGTGAATCCCGAAGTTCGTGAAACCTTCCAGCAGCGAACAAAAATGGTTCAGGTAATGCGGAATACCATGAACGAGCGTGGTTACCTGGAAGTTGAGACCCCTATCCTTCAGCCTGTTTATGGAGGAGCTGCAGCAAAACCATTTGTGACGCACCACAACGCGCTGGATATGGATTTATATCTCCGTATTGCTAACGAACTTTACCTAAAGCGATTGATTGTAGGTGGTTATGATGGCGTTTATGAGTTCTCAAAAGACTTTAGAAATGAAGGACTCTCCCGCTTTCACAATCCAGAATTTACGCAGGTTGAGTTATATGTAGCTTACAAAGACTACAACTGGATGATGGAATTCACTGAGAACATGCTTCAAAACATTGCTCTCGAATTACATGGCTCAACTAAAGTTCAGGTCGGAGAAAACGAAATTGATTTCAAAACTCCCTGGCCTCGCATTCCTCTTTTCGAAGCTATTGAAAAAGAAACCGGATATGATCTCTACGGCAAGGATTTGGAAGAACTCAAATCCGTTGCTAAAGAGCTGCATATTGAACTTGAAGATTCATTTGGAGCTGGAAAAATCATCGACGAAATTTTTGGAGAGTATGTTGAAGGGAAACTCATTCAGCCTACTTTCATTACGGACTATCCTCTGGAAATGAGTCCACTGACTAAGAAGCACCGATCCAAAGAAGGATTAGTAGAACGCTTCGAAGCCATCTGCAACGGAAAAGAAATTGCCAATGCTTACACCGAGCTTAACGATCCTATCGATCAGCGTGAAAGACTGGAAGAGCAAGCCAAACTCAGAGCAGGCGGCGATGATGAAGCTATGACCATTGATGAGGACTTCATCCGCGCACTAGAATATGGAATGCCACCAACGGCTGGAATTGGTATTGGGATCGATCGACTCGCTATGATTATGACGAATTCGGATTCTATTCGCGATGTACTTTTCTTCCCACAAATGAAACCGGAGTGATTTTAAGCTCCAAATTCCAAATCTCAATGACCAAGATTGTTTTCGTTAATGGCATATTCGTTACTCGATGTCAGTGAATACGCCCACAATATTCTATGAAAGTACTATGTTGACTCATTCACTAATCAGTAACGAATAACTAATAAGGAACCCATGAAATTTGAATGGTATCTCGCGCTTCGGTATTTCAAGGGTTCCCGTAAGAGTTCAGGCTTTCTCTCCTTTATTAAGTATATGTCCATAGCCGGGATCGCAGTTGGATCGGCCGGATTGTTAATTGCTCTTTCTGTTGTGCATGGCTTTAAGTCTACCATCAATGGTAAGATCATGGACTTTGCGCCTCATATCACGGTTACCACCTTCACCGATAAACCCATTCAGCGGGTAGATACTTTATATAGCTACCTCGACCGGTATCCCGAGATTGAAAGCAAGCAGATCATTATTCAGGGGCAGGTCATGATCCAAACCCGTGATGCGGTCTCCGGCACTGTGCTAAAAGGAGTAGATTTGGATAAACCCAGCTTTGGTGTTGGCAAGTATATTTCTAAAGGTGAATTTAACTTAGAACGTGATTCTACCGGGATGCCCGGAATAGTACTAGGAGCCGAACTGGGTCGGGAAATTCAGGCTCAGCTTGGTTCCGTGATTACCATTTATACCATTGAAGGCGTTCCTTCCCTAATCAACTCACCAGAGATTAAACAATTCCGGCTTGCCGGAATTTATGAAACTGGCATTGATCGCTTCGACAATGTTTTCGCTATGGTCGACCGGGCTCATGCCAAAAAACTCTTCCGTTTTCATGATACAGAAGCCAGTGGAATTGAACTTCGTTTGCACGATGACAAGGAGATCTTTCAGTTCAAAGAAAAGCTTAGCGAAACCGTGGTTTTCCCTTATTACAATGAAACCATTTATAATGTATTCGGGAATATTTTTGCTTGGGTTGAATTGCAGGAAAATATGATTCCTCTGGTCATTAGCGGGATGATTATAGTAGCAGCTTTTAATTTAATCGGAGCTATTTTGATGATGGTTTTAGAACGTACCCGCGATATCGGTGTGCTTAAAACCATTGGTAGTAAATCCAAGATTATACGCCGGATATTTTTGATGGAGGGTTTAATGGTCGCGGGAGTCGGTCTTATCATAGGGATTGGTATATCTTTACTTTTCTGGTTCCTTCAAGCCAACTTCCAACTTATCCCTCTCTCTCAGGAAAATTACTACATGAGCTATGCTCCGGTTGAACCGCACCTCATTGACTTCTTGATTGCTACTGTTGTGACTCTTTTCCTTTCAGCAATAGCTTCATACTTCCCGGCCCGCGTCGCCGCCAATACTGATCCGGTTAAGGTTATTTCGTTTGGGCGATAATATCAACCCTGCGAAGGCAGGGATTTAGGTGTATATTTGATGCGAGAGGCTGAACTCACCAAGTCATCCTAAGAGCACTCTCGAAGGATCTGCAAAAGCATGATTTAGCTCCCCATGGCACCAATAAATCAAAGCTAAAACCTAACATACATCCAGATTCCGAGCATTCGCCGCAAAATGACATTTATGATTTATAAACAAAGGGGTACAACCATTGTAACCCCTCCTAACAGGACCCATCCTTGTTCCTTCCCTAATCCCGCTAAGCGGGACCAACGAAGGAGACACTTTTCTGAGTTCTGATAGTGTTTTCTGCATCAAGCCAGCAAGGAAAATCAAAAAACCCGACAAGCTTTCACTACTTTGCTATCACCAAGGAGTCCTCTTTCCTTGCGGCCCAACTAAGGGATAAATTGTATTACCGATGTGCCGTAGGGAAAGAGACAGAGATAGGGTCCTTGAGAGGCGAAGCCTCGATCCGGCATTCAGCAGCTGAGCTACTGAACGAGGATAGGATTAGCGTAAGTCAGTCATCCCTACGAAGGCAGGGATCTGGATGGTGCCAATAAATCAAAACTGTACCCTAACATACATCCAGATTTCGGGCATTCGCCGCGAAATGATAAATACCTCGACTGGATTTAGTTTTAGGCTAGAGCCTCGATTGGGTATTCCGCAGCGGGGCTATGGAACGAGGATAAAAAATTATCAAACTTTTGCTGTTATAAATTTACTTTTCTAACTCCTTATCAGTAGACTCTAAATCAACCATCAGAAAAAATAAATGGACCCCGTCACCCACGGACTTATTGGTGCCACCGCTTCGCAATCATTTGCGGACAAACGAAGCTTTCGGGCGGCGGCTTTTACGGGACTGGCCTCAGCCATGCTCGCCGACCTCGATGTGTTCCTTTCCAGCGCCTCCGATCCGCTGTTAAACCTGGAGTTGCACCGGCAGTTTACTCATTCCATTGTGTTCATTCCTATTGGTGCTTTGGTAGCTACTCTCCTGCTATGGATGTTTGTAAAGAAATATCTCACCCTCAAAGAAACCTACTTGTTCAGTTTAGCCGGTTATGCCACCGCGGGTATTACCGATGTCTTTACCAGCTACGGCGTGCTCCTTTTTTGGCCGTTTACGGATACCCGTGTTTCTCTGGATATTATCTCCGTCTTTGATCCCCTGTTCACAATTTGGGTTATTGCCTTCACCGGGATAGCCTTCTACAACCGGAAGCAACTCTACGCCTGGCTCGCCCTCGGATGGATAGCGCTGTATCTCCTCTTCGGATTTTCGCAACAGCGAAAAGCCACTCAGATTGCTTGGCAACTTGCCGAAGCCAACAATCACGAAATCAGTCAGCTCATCGTAAAACCCACCATCGCCAACCAGTGGCTGTGGAGCATTCGCTATGTGGCCGATGATAAGCTCTATTCGGCTGGAGCTAAGCTCATTCCCTTTGCTGAGCCTATAATTTATAAAGGCGAAACCGCACCCCTCCTCAAATGGGAGCAGGAATTCAGACACCTGAAAGGAACTACTTTGTATAACGACATCGCCCGTTTCTCTAAACTATCAGATGGGGTTTTGATTCAGCATCCTGATTACAATAACGTCATTGGAGATGGGCGCTATTCGATGCTCCCCACTACGCTATCTCCTCTCTGGGGAATTGAGATTGATACGGCGAACACTAATCAGCATGTGGAGTTTGGGGCGTATAGGGATGCCAGTGAGAAAGTTCGGGAGGCGTTTTTGGAGATGTTGTTTTAGGGAAGAGATCTTGCCTTTCCTAACAGGACCCATCCTTGTTCCTTCCCTCCGTGACGTTAACGCTCCGCAAGGAAGGAGACGCCTGTAAGAGTTTTTAGCTGCTGCTTAAATCCAGCCAAAAGAATAACCTTAAAGCCCAAATAATTTTTCAACACTACCCTCCCCAAGGCGTCCTCTTTCCTTGCGGCCAAAGAAAGGGATAGAATGTACTACAGGCGTGCCGGAGGGAAAGAGACAGAGATAGGGTCCTACCCTGAGGGCAAACTAATTCTTTTCAGAATAGTCCAAAATCTTCCTCAACACCCTATCCAAATCCATCAACTCTTCATTCTCAATTCGAAGCACATTCAATCCCAACCCATTAAGTACATAGTCTCGCTGATAATCATAACTCTTTTGGAAATCATGGATCTTGCCATCTAGTTCAACAACCAATTTCAATTCAGCACAATAGAAATCCGCGATGTAGAAATATCGGCGTTTGTTGTGTTGCTCATGTACAATGGGCTTTTGACGAAGGAATTTGTATCCACCAAGCTGGCGGTTTCTCAAATATTTCCATAATAATTTCTCGGAAGGAGTTGGATTCGTACGCAGCTCTCTTGCTATTTCTGTTATGGATTTCCAAGTGAGATTCATGTAAGAATTAGATTTATTTTGAGGAAAACTTCAAGCTTTAGATTCTACCCATCTTGCCTTTCCTAACAGGACCCATCCTTGTTCCTTCCCTCCGTGACGCTAACGCTCCGCAAGGAAGGAGACACCTGTAAGAGATTTTAGCTACTTCTTATCTATTATTCAGTTGAAGCGGCCGTTTTTATCACCCAAATAGTATTTAATTCATGTATCTCCCCAAGGAGTCCTCTTTCCTTGCGGCCTCTCTAAGGCTTAAAATGTATGAAAGGCACGCCGGAGGGAAAGAGACAGAGATAGGGTCCTGATAGGTGGGGCAAAAAAATTACAACAAAAAGGGCGGACAAACTGTCCGCCCTACAGGTATAATCTGTATGAATTTTGAGCTTAGTTCAGAACGGAGTTTACTTCGGACCATTCCATATCGAAAGCTTCGGCTACGTCTTTGTATACAATCGTGCCGTTAGCGATGTTAAGACCTTGCAGGAGTTCCTTGTCATCTTTAAGCGCTTGTTTCCAGCCCTTGTTTGCCAGAGACACTGCGTAAGGAAGAGTCACGTTTGTAAGCCCCATGGTTGAGGTGTAAGGTACAGCTCCCGGCATGTTGGCCACGCAATAGTGCACCACATCTTCAACCATATAAACAGGATCTTTGTGGGTAGTTGGCTTAGAGGTTTCAAAACATCCACCCTGGTCAATAGCCACGTCAACCAATACGGTTCCGGGCTTCATGTCTTTAAGCATATCGCGAGTTACCAAGTGCGGAGCTTTAGCGCCGGGCTTCAGTACAGCGCCAATAATCAAGTCTACATCCGGAAGCATTTTTCTGATATTCGCTTCGGATGAAAACATGGTGTTCACATTCTTATCCATCACATCGTCCAGATATCGCAGTCTTGGCATATTGATATCCATGATCGTGGTATCAGCTCCCATTCCGGCAGCAATTTTAGCGGCATTCACGCCAACAATACCACCACCCAATACCAGAACTTTGGCTGGAGGAACGCCCGGAATTCCGCCCATCAGTTTTCCTAATCCGCCTTTGGGTTTCTCGAGATAAACTGCTCCTTCCTGTGCTGCCATTCGTCCTGCAACTTCACTCATCGGGATCAGCAACGGCAGTGATCGGTCTGCTTTTTCAACTGTTTCGTAAGCAATCGCAATACACTTGGCATCAACAACAGCTTTGGTTAATGCTTCTTCAGCTGCAAAGTGAAAATACGTGAAGATTACCTGTCCTTCCCTCATTCTTGGATATTCAACAGCGATCGGCTCTTTCACTTTCATGATCATTTCAGCCTTTTTCCAAACTTCTTCTACGTCATCAATAATGGTAGCGCCGGCATCAATGTATTGCTGATTGCTGAAGCCGCTGCCAACACCGGCATTGTTTTCAATCAATACCTCATGGCCATTACGCTTCATTTGGACAACGCCGCCCGGCTGAATAGCTACTCTATTCTCGTGGGTTTTAATCTCTTTTGGGACTCCAATAATCATGATAAAAAAGGGTTTGTTATGCAGTTATTTAAGGGACGAAAAGGTAGGTATTTTTATCCTAAACTGGCTAATCAAAATTTGAAAATAAGAGCACTAAAGATTATTTGTTATTTGATGTTAAATGTCTAAAATTTTGAATCATTTCCACTAATTTCCCCAACATTACTTTCGTAAACCAAAACTGAATCATATGTCGGTCTTTTCACCAAAAAATTTATCAGCGCTTTTACTATCGGCTTTTCTAATTGTGGGGTGCTCCACTTCAGAAAAAGTCGCTACTTCATCCAACACTCCTTCCAGGTCAGCTAAAGCGGCTTCAGATGGAATGAAGCCTTATTCTGAAATTATCACCAGCAAGGCAAAAACAGATGAGGGTTTGTTTAGCGTTCATTGGGTTGATGACAAGCTCTATTATGAAATTCCCAATGACCTTTTAGATCGAGAAATGCTTTTGGTTAGCCGTATTGCCGAGGTCCCCAGTGATTACTTTGGTTTTTTCTCCGGTGGATCTAAAACGGCTGAGCAGGTTATCACTTTCGAACGTCAGAAAGATCAAATTCTGCTTCGCAAGCAATCTTATAATGCGGTAGCAAGTGATACCCTTCCTATCTATAAATCGGTGAAGGCCAATAACTTTGCTCCCATTCTTGCAGCCTTTCCTATCGAGACAATAGGTGAAGATTCCAGCACAGTGGTTATTGAAATGACCGACTTTTTCACTTCTGATATTGAAGCCATCAGTGGGGCTATCAACTTTCTCCGAAGAGAGTATCAGGTTCGTCGTTTAGATGGCAACCGGACTTATATAGAATCAGCCAAGAGCTTTCCGGAAAACATTGAAGTCCGCCATGTTCTTACATACAGCGCAGGTAATCCTCCATCCGACCAAGGAACAAACACACTGTCGATGTTAATGAATCAGTCTATGGTTCTTCTTCCTGAAGAGCCGATGCGCCCACGCTACGAAGATTATCGGGTTGGCTGGTTTACGGTAGATCAAATTGATTACGGCTTAGAAGCTCAAAAAGCCAAAGAAGTCAGCTATATCCGCCGCTGGAGATTAGAACCTAAAGACCCCGAAGCTTATGCCCGGGGAGAGTTAGTTGAGCCTGTTAAACCAATTGTATATTACCTTGACCCTGCTACTCCTACTAAATACGTGCCTTACATTAAACAGGGTGTTGAAGACTGGAATGAAGCTTTTGAAGCAGCTGGATTTAAAAATGCAGTGATAGCAAAAGAAGCTCCATCTCCTGAAGAAGATCGGGACTGGAGTCCTGAAGATATTCGCTATTCAACCGTTCGTTGGGTTGCCAGCACCATTCGTAATGCTGTTGGGCCAAGCGTCAGCGATCCCCGAACCGGTGAAATTATTGAAAGTGATATCGTTTGGTATCATAACCACATGCGCTCGTACCGAAACCGGCTTATGATTGAGACCGGTGCTGCTAACCCAGCTGCCCGTAAACTTCAGCTTGATGACGATTTGATTGGCGAAACTATGCGCCGGGTTATATCTCATGAGGTTGGTCATGCTATTGGTCTTCCCCACAACATGCAGTCAAGTTCTGCTTATCCGGTCGATTCTCTTCGATCAGGTTCTTTCACACAGGAATATGGTATTGCTACTACTATTATGGAGTACGCACGCCAAAATTATATCGCTCAGCCGGGTGACGAAAACATTAGGTTCATCCGACAAATCGGACCTTATGACAAATATTCTGTAAACTGGGGATACCGAGTAATTCCCGAAGCTGAAACTCCAGAAGATGAAAAACCAATTCTGGACAAATGGATTACCGATAAAGCCGATGATCCCATTTATCGCTTTGCTTCCTCTACCGGCTGGGACCCTTCTTCTCAAACAGAAGACTTATCCAACGACCCTGTTCAGGCAAGTACCTATGGATTAATGAATCTCAAAAGAGTAGTTCCTAATCTGATTGAATGGACCTCTACTCCGGGCGAAGGCTATGATGATTTAGAGGAAATTTATGGTGAATTAGTATTTCAGTGGGCCCGATATGCCGGTCACGTTTCAACCAATGTTGGTGGAATGTACCAAAGCAGAAAAAGCTCGGATCAGGATGGAGTTCTATACACTCCGGTTCCTCAAGACTATCAGGTAAGTGCGCTTGAGTTTTTGAATGACCACGTGTTTACAACTCCTGATTGGTTGCTGGATAAAGAAATTCTTCGACGAATTGAACATGCCGGTGCTTTGGATCGGGTCAGTAATCTGCAATCACGTTTACTCAGTGATGTAATGGCAGCCGATGTTATGATCCGATTAAACGAGACTGCTATTTTTGAAGGCGAAGAAGCGTATGAGCCTCTGGAAATGCTCGAAGATCTTCGCCAAGGTGTTTGGAGTGAAATCTATGACCAAACCACCATCGATCCTTTCCGCAGAAACTTGCAGCGATTATACATTCATAATATTGAAGAGCTGTTCACAAACGACCAAGGCGGTGGTTTTAGAGATCGGGTTGATATACCAACTTCTGATATTCGTCCCCTGCTTCGTGTTGAGCTTAATCAGCTTCAAAATGATTTGCAGCGTGCTCAAACCCGAATTTCTGATCGGGTATCAAGAGCTCACATTGCTGATATCTTGACGAGAATTGATGATATCTTAGACTCAGACGACTAAACCAAAGTCCAAATACTTTTCTAAAGCCTCTGAATATTCAGGGGCTTTTTTATTTCACTTGTTTTTTGCTGATTTGATGATTCCTTTCTCGGTAATTTTGATATGTCCGTATAAAAAGGGTCCGCCTATAGAAGCAATACTGATCAGGCCTTTATTCTCGAGATACTCCAGTAAATTTTTTAGTTCTGCACGATCTGTTTCGAGCTTGGCAACCAAATCCTGTACCGAAACCTTTTCTTCCGGGTTATTGTCACTTAGTTGAGCCAGCAATGAGAGTAGCTGTTTTGCTCTATTGTTAAAATCTCCGCCTATAAGCATACTATGTACAAGTTGATTTAGCACATAGAATGCTCATTTCAGCTAAACAAAACGTTAAGATAATATTATGCTAATGTTAACAAGGCTGGTTTCCTGTTGTAGATCACTAAAATTAATAAGACTATTCTAATCGAATATTAGCCGCATTAAACTGAACTTAACAGCTATAAAAAAAGGGTTCTATGCTTGATGGTTTTACACTGAGAAACAGGATTTTTCTGTTCTCCTCCCTCTTAATAATTCTAGCTTTTGCTATGATATGGACATTCGTACGTCCACAATACAGGGAAGCAATTATTAACGAACGTACCACCATTGTTTCTCAGCTACAGGAATATTCGCTAAAGCGTACCGATCAGGTTATTCGAAACTGGCTGAATTCTGTTAACTACATGGCAGAAGAAATTGTCCGCGCTCCATCTGAAACAGAAAGTATTGTCACCAAGACTATTAACCTTACTCCGGGACTGATGCGCATCCGGATTTCTGAACAAGGCGCCGATGAGGCTTTTGATGTACGAAGATCTCTTTATGACGATATCGACTTCAGTAATATTCCTTACGATTGGTACCCTTCCCGTATTGACCCAAAAATTATTGTTAGCTGGAGTCGTGATCCGTTTCAGACTATACATTTCTTTGTAGCTGAGCGTGTTATTCAAATTGGAGAAAGCATATTTCAGGTGAATATGTTTTTTGATGCTACTTCTATCACCACAGAAATGATTAATATTCCGCTTGGGGGAACCTATGTAGCTAATGTGGTAAGTGGAGACGGAAATAATATTGTACCCACACAACCTTTTGAATTCCCCTCTTACCTTGTAGGAGACGCTAGTTACTCCGATCAGTCTCAGATTGAACTCAATGGGAGAAACTGGTTTGTAATGACATCTCGCTTTGAGACTACCCCCTTTTGGCATGTCATTGCAGTAGAAGATTCATTCATTCTACAGCCGGTTTATGACCTGATCGTTTTTTCTCTTTTTACCGGAGGAGGCATACTTCTTATCCTCTTTACCTTTAGCTGGTATGTTAGCGTTCGGGTTAATAAACCGGTAGAGCAGATTATTAAAGATGTTGAATATATGAGCGAACTGAATTTCGATCATCAGATACAACCTCTTGCCCTACCTGAATTTGACCTGATGCAGGAAACGCTCGAAAATATCAGGATAACGCTTAATAGGTATCAGAAGATCAATGTTGAGAAAATCATTCTGGAAGAGTGGAAGAACAAATACATGATGACCTATTCGGAAGATTTGATCGGAATTCTGGATGAGTCTAAACAATTTAGTTTCGTCAACAACAACTTCTATCAGTTTCTGGAAAATCTTAAGCTGAATCCTAAAAAATGTACTCTCGAAGACGTGATGAATCATAATAATATCACCACGTCTAAGTTTGAACAGTCGAGCCACTACCCGGATCCTTATACCATCAAAATTAACCGCTGTGAACTCGCTTTTTATTTGAATAATGAAAAGAGTGATTACTACGACTTCCAATTTGTTTCAATTGTAGATAAAGATGATGTTGAACAGGCTGCTTTGATTATCCTTCATGATAAAACGGAAGACCGCCTCAACGAAATCAAGCGAAACGACATGATCAATATAATTGTCCATGAGTTGAAAAATCCGATCACCGGAGTCATGGGCTTATCCAAAATTATGCTTGATAATGAAGCCATCGATAAAGAAGAGCAGAAGGTTTTGCTGAATGAGATAAATTTATCCGGCGAACGTATGAATGGGTTGGTAAACCGATTCCTTGATATCCAAAGGCTTGAATCCGGACGAGTAAGCATTGATTTTGAGAATGTAGATATTGCAAAAATTGTTCAAAACGTCTGTAGCGTTACCCACCCTCTTCTTAGTGAAAAGAATCTTAAAACCAACGTTACTAAGGAAGGCAAAAACTTCAAGATCAAAGCCAATAGTGACCTGGTATTTGACGCCATTCAAAACCTTCTCAGCAACGCCGTGAAGTATGGGGAACCCCGGCGTACTATAGAAATTGCCATTCAGGATTTAGACCACCAGCTCAAAGTGAGTGTAACTGATTTTGGATATGGCATCAGTATAGAAGATCAGAAAAAAGTTTTTGATAAGTTTTTCAGGGTTAAATCGAATGCTAAATCAGCTCGTGAAAAAGGAACCGGCCTTGGACTTGCTTACGTTCGTGAAATCATGAACAAACATAATGGTGAGATAGAGCTGGAATCAAACCAAAGTATAGGAACGCGTTTTACCCTTGTTTTCCCCAAAGTAAGTTCACAAACAGAAGTAACTAGCGAAGCATGAAGGAGTGCGTAATCTTATTAGCAGTTCTGATAGGCTTTAGTACACATTCTATTGCCCGGCAGAGTAATGTTACCTTTCAGGCTAAAGATCTTCAGCTTATATCACAACGCTATACGGGAAGTGCAGTTAACTGGCCGTTAGTCATCGAAGTAGCTTCTCATAATGTCAGTGAAAATTCGTTTACACTACAGGCATCTGACGTACTTCAGCTACAAAATTTTGCATCTTTTTCTGTGATGGTGAATGAGCAAAAAACCAGAATTAGCCAGTTAATCAACAGCGGTGCAACAGTTTTTGCTATGGAGCAATATGTTGTAGTTAAGGATGTGATCGCCAGCCATAACGCTGCAATTGATGATGGCAATCTTGAGGAAGCCATCACCCACGCTGAAAACCTGTTACAAGAAGTCGACTTGCTTGAAACCACATTAATGGAAAACCGGGTAGTTGACGTTCAGGCTCAGCTCAGCAAGAAAAAAGGTGAGGTTGATAAGAAGATAGGTATCCTGGGAAACTGGACTGACGCTCTTCTTGGCGACTTTTTTAAACAGGCTGATGGTATACGGACTATGATTGAAAGCTACGCCACTCTTTCTTTCACTGATGGAAGTGATATTCAGGTCAATCCAAATACGGTAGCGGTTATTCGAAAATCCAGAATTGATAAGCTTAACGATGCCTCCGATACCGAAATCACTTTGGAAGATGGCGGACTCCTAGCAAAGCTTTCTGCAGCCAGCAAACAAAAAAGCACTTTTGTACTGAATGCCGGTCCTTCCCGAACCGAACTTAAAAGCCAAAATTTTTATGCTGAAGCTGACGGACCGCAAATTGCCAAGCTATCTAATTATGACGGGGAAGCGATTATTAATTCAAACAACGTCACGATCTCCATCCAGAAGAATGAAGGAACTATTGTCGAGGAAGGTAAAGATCCACTTCAACCGGTAAAACTTCTTCCAGCTCCTACCCTTACCTGGTCATCTGCGGATACCGTCATCAACAAAGAAAGCCTGCTTTTTTCTTATCTCGAAATTGAAGGCGCTGCAAGCTATGAAATACAATACAGTACTTCTCCCGATTTTGATCAGCAGCTGACAGAAATTACAACACAGGAAACAGCTGTCAATATTCCAAACTTACCACTTGGGATGATGTACGTTCGGGTTCAGGCTACCGATCAGCTTGGCTTACGAGGACCTTATTCCAAAACGGCTCGCATCATACGAACTACCGACAATAAACCTCCTCCGGTTTTTGTAGATAATATGACTGATAACACTATTTTGACCACTCAGGAAGACTTTGCCCTTGAGGGTGTTACCGAACCCGATGCTTTCCTAACTGTGAATGGGAAGAAAGTGAATGTTATGACTTCCGGACGTTTTTCACACATGTTAAACGGATTATCAGGGGAAACTGAATTGACACTGATATCAAGAGATCCGTCAGGTAATCAGTCTGAGACAACTTTAAGAGTAGTTCTGTTAACTGAAGATGTGCTTTTTGATTTTAGCATTGGCCGTGAATCAGCCTTAAATTCTCAACAAGTTTCTTCCGGTAGCACAATCTTCTCGGCTAAAGCCTATCCCGGATTGAGAATCACTATTACTAATCAAGAACAAAGCCGAACTATCATAACTGATAAACAAGGTCGCTGGGGCACAAAAATGTCTCTTATTCCCGGCAACCTTACTATTTCTTTTGACGATATTAAAACCGAGCAAACTTTTATATCCAAGTCTTTTAAAGTTGGGGGCATTTAATGAAGAAATCATCTGTATTTATAAGTTTTCTTCTTGTGTTGATGGCCTGTCCATTTATATCCGTTCAGAGTCAGGACCTCTTTCTATCTATTTCAGGTAAGTCTAATGAATTTCGCAGCGGTGACACACGGCATGAATATGATATCTGGATTAAACCGGAATCTGATGCAAGGAAAGCATTCCTGCAGGTTTATGACGCCGGCATAAACGGTGATATTGATCAAATTACAACCACCAATGCGAATACCACCACTACCTTTTGGTTATATAAATTCAACGACCTCTACTCACTCAATAACGGAAGGCCTGTTAAGAAAAATGAACCTGCCGTAGCGGTTGATACTCTTAGAGCCAAAGACGAGGATTTCTACAAAAAAAGATGGGAGGAATTTTCTGAGATTCTTCCTGACTCCGAAAATGGTTTCATTGTAAGGGTAACTACTGATAACGGCGGTGATATAAATAATTTCGGCCTTCGAGTCATAAATACTACAGGTATTCAGCAGAATAATAATTCGTGGAAAGTAATCGCAATTGATCTGGCAGTTGGATTTTTTGATATGAAATCGAATCGTTCAGCTCTGATCAAACCTTATAATCCGGACAGTTACCTTCCTGAACTTGTTACAGACGGTGAGGAAGACAGCCGGGTAGATATAATCGACGCTTTTGGAGTAGCTCATCCTCTTGATTCTACAGCTGGACAAATAATAGAAGATCGCTTTGGCATTCAAAATGAATGGGCCTTAAGCATTAGTGGATCAGAAGAAGTACTCAATAACCTCACTATTTATGGGAAGAATGAACCCCAGCTATGGCTATATGATGTCTCGTTCGCAGAATCCCAAAGACCAGAATTTGAAGTAAGTACATCCACCGCAAATAATTGTACGGACAAGTCCTTTAGGCTGATAAGTACAAACTACCCTCAAATGCAGCTTCGAGATGCAGAATGGCGCCTAGATGGAAGTGTTTTGGGAAGAGGTGCAACCCCAACTATTGGATTCACTGCGAGAGGCAATCAAACACTCAACGTTCTGATTCCTAATTCAAGAGCTTCAGCTTTCCCGAAATACTGGCTAAAACAGCTTCAGGTAAATATAACAACCCGACCCAATGCACGACTTGAAACGCCCAAAGAGGTTTTAGCACCCGGCGAGACCATGACCTTGTCGGCTCAAAATTCTTATGACCTAAATGGACAAGGGTTGACTTACACTTGGTTTATTGATGGAAGACCTGTAGCAAATGGCCCAACTTATGATTTTTCATCTGAAGAACCAGGAACCTACATCGTTTCTGTGCGCGTTTATAATGCTGGAACGGTTAGTGCATGCAACAGCAGCCAGCGACAAGTTCGGATAAAGGTGAATGCTCAGCCTTATGCAGAAATCGAGTATGACTCTCTTTTCCAGACCGGAGAGTATCTGACCTTCTCAGCCACAAACGTGAGTGATCCTGATCAAGATGAGCTTAGCTTTGAGTGGGATGGCTTAGGTGTGGTTAGCAGTGATATAACATCCGGAGAGGTTGTAGTCAGTCATATGGCTACCGGTACTTTTGATATTACCCTAACGGTGAATGATAACACTGAAACTCAGAATTCAACCTACTCGGTAACACGGTCATACACGGTCGCTCCACCTGCTCCTGAGCCAGAACCGGAAATAGTAACAGCAGATTCGGCCATCACGGATACTACAACCAATGATCCAGATACAGAAACTGTAACTACAAATTCACAAGAAACTGTTACTCCACCGGTAGTTGCACCACCCGTTTTTGTTCCCCAAACCATCATCAACGCTCCCAGAGTATCTTCAGCATCAAAAGTAGCTTTTGCTCTTGACGATTCATTATCCTCACCTGAAGACAACGCCGGAGCAGAATACGAATGGGACTTTGGAGATGGAACAACTGCAAGTGGAGAAAACCCGGATCACTTATATGAAACCCCCGGAACCTATGCGGTTAATGTAACCATCAGAAATGGTGATGAGGTTAAAAAAGAACGTCATATTATAGTAATTAACGATTATCCTGAGGCCTCATTTAATATTGCAGATACCCTTGCAGCAGGTCATCCCTTCCGTGTTGATGGTTCCCCTAGTATTGATAACGATGGCTTTATAACAAACTATCAATGGTTTGTAGATGGTATTCCGGTTGCTACAGGAGCAAAACCCACCATTACGATTGAAGATCCCGGAGTTCACACTATTTCACTTAGAGTCCAGGATAATTCCGGACATGAAAATGCTCAGGATCTTTCCAGTAAAGACGTTTGGGTAAATTACGGCCCCGTTCCTAAATGGAGCATTAGTCCCGATAAAATAGCCCCCGGCGACGAAGTAACGTTAAACGCTTCTCAAAGCTATGACGCCGATGGTGAAATACAGGAACTGATCTGGACTTTTGCAGACGAAACAGAATTCAGCGGTACAGAAGTAACCAAGACTTTTGATGAAAGCGGGCCACAGTATTTCACACTTACAGCGGTAGATAATCAGGACATGGCTAACTCAGCTACTGCAAGACAAGGCGCTGTAAATGTGAATCATGAACCGTATATCATTACTGAAAGGGTAGTTCGCTCCAATTCTCTGGATGTAAAACTGGACGCCTCAGATACTTACGACGTTGATAACGATCAGGTGTTTTTTGAATGGACCCTTCCCGATGGATCAAAACGAAACGAAGCCAGCTTCAGCTGGAGAGCCCCGGAATTTGGAGTTCATATTATTGGACTGACTGTCAATGATGGACTTGGGCTCAGCAACAGCTCAAACCAGGAAACCATACGCGTACTTATTAACCGTCCTGTTGAAGCTATGGTCGATTCTTTAATCTCCACGTGTAGTGGACAGACCGTTCTTTTTAACAGTTCCAGCAGTTATGATCCCGATGGCAACAATTTTGATGTGACCTGGTACTTCGGTAATGGCGATGTCTCAAACGAAGCCAATCCTTCCTATATCTATGATGCTCCTGGAATTTATGAAGCCCGACTTGAGCTCGAAGATGGTATCTCTCAAGAGAAAACCATCGCCAAGATACCAGTCATTGTAGAGGGCTCTCCGGTTGCGAAAATGAATGTGAGTGATACTACTATCTGCGTGAACACGGCCATTAACTTTGACGGCTCAAACAGCCGTGATCCTTCAGGTGCGCTCCCCTCCTTAGTTTGGAGTTTAGGTGATGGCTCAACTGAAAGCGGACCTAAGATTCAGCACGTTTACACCGAACCGGGAGTTTACCCTGTTTCTTTGACGGTGGAAGGTTCCGGCTCCCCACAATGTGGAAATACCAATCAGGTGCGTGCAAATGTTCGTGTAGTTCAGGGACCAAATGCAGCTTTTGAAATTCAGGAGTGGGCTACGCCGGGTGATGTAATTACCCTTGATGGAACAGCTTCAACTTCGGAAGATGAAATTACCTACGCCGAGTGGCGCATTGAGTATGTACCTACAGAATCCATGGAAACTGTTGAAGGTATTCAGACAGATTACCAGTTTAATGAACCCGGTGAATATTTGGTAACTCTGTTTTTAAGAACCAGTTCATCCACCAGCTGTAATTCAGTGAGTCTTACTAAATCTCTGAAGGTCAATGCGGCCCCGGAAATCAACTGGACGCTTCCTGAGGTAGTGCCAGCCGGAGCAGATTTGAACCTGAATGCCTTGCTTTCAAAAGATCCAGATGGATATATCAAGGATTTTAAATGGTATCTCGATGGTGAACTAATCAGTAGAAATGCATCTGAAATTATCAAAACAGAAGAACCGGGAAATCACACCGTGGTATTAGAAGTTCAGGACAACTCTCCCTCCGAAAATAATAAAGCACGCATGGAGAAAACCTTCTTCTCCAACAGTTCTCCGCAACCGGAAATTGAAGCCCCCGGAAGAATCTATCTAAATCGACAAATACAGCTCTCAGGCGGACCACAGGTTGATAGGGATGGAGATCAGTTAACGAGTATCTGGAAAGTGAATGGACAAGCTTTGGAGGGCTCCAGCTTTACCCCTACCGAATTGGGAAGATATCGTGTTACTTTGGTTCAGGATGATGGCAGAGGTATCTCTAATTCTATTGACTCTGCGGTAGTTGATATCATTCCAATCGGTCATCCCGATATGACCCCAGACTACCCTTCCCGTATAAGTCTTGGTGGAACATTATCCATTAGCGAGCTCGGTATCCCCCAACCCAATAACTGGAAGTTTGCCATCGCTGGAGAGTATGTCACCACTTGGGAGGCACAATCACCAGGCGAAACCGAATTTAAACTGATGTGGTTTTATGAAAACCTACCAACCTCACAGGTTTCATTCCCAATTACTGTATCTGAACCACTCCGGTTTGTTTCTGCTTCAGATACCCTTAGAAATGCAGAATGGAATCCGGCTAACCCATTCACAGTAATTCAGGCTCCGGAAGTAAATCGGCAGGTTTCCAATGTTAAGTTTACCTGGTTTAAAAATGAGGAAGAAATTGGAACCGGATATCGAATAAACCTCCCCGTTCAGGAAGGTGAAAATCGCTTCACTGTTCAAGTGGTTGACTTACAGGTGGAACAATCCTTACCTGTTGAAACCGAAATCGTTATTATCACTGAGTAGAACCGCATACCCAAGTTTATTATAGACTTAAAATATTCCATAAGGTTTTATTTTCAGTGAAAAAGATGGTAACATTGGACGTTTTCTAATTAACTAACAGGCTTCATTTGAAGATTGTAATTATTGGTGCTGGAGAAATCGGCTACGACCTTGCCAGTGTTTTATCATCAGAGAAACACGATGTTATCGTACTTGACAGAGACAAGGAATCCTTGTCACGAGTTTCTGACTCCCTTGACGTACTTACCATAGAAGGTAATGCCACATCCGTCAAAGATCTGGTTAAAGCAGAGGTTGGTGAAGCTGACATCCTGATTTCTGTTACCAGTATCGATGAGGTGAACATGATCTCAGGAATGATTGGTAAACGCCTGGGCAGTAAAATGGTAATTGCCCGAATTCGAAGTGACGAATTTTCGGATGAGAATGCTCCTCTCACCCCCTCTGATCTCGGTATTGATGTAATGATTCACCCCGAGCTGAGTGCGGCTCAAGAAATTGCCCAACTCCTGAAAAGATCCTCAGCCAGCGATGTTATAAATCTAGCTGAAGACCGAATGCAGCTAATTGGAATTCGCCTCGAAAAAAACTCTCCCCTTATTGGGAAGTCACTGAACGAATATGCCGCAATGCATTCGGATATAAAGTTCAGGGTTGTAGCAATTGGACGCCGCGGAAGAACGATCATTCCCAACGGTTCCATCAAGCTTCAGAATTATGACCAGGTTTTTGTATTGGCTATAACTGAAGATATCGCTGCTATTATTGAAACAACCGGTAAGAAAGAAACTGAGCTGCATTCAGTTATGATTGCCGGTGGCTCTGATATGGGAGCTATGATTGCCCGCATCCTGTGTTCAGACCCTACCAAAAACTGGTCTATCAAACTTATTGAACCTGACTACGATACCGCTGAAGAACTCGCTATTGAACTTAAAGACGTCATGGTTCTAAATGGAAATCCTACCGACCCTGATCTTTTGGCCACAGAAGGTATCAGCGACATGGATGCTTTCATAGCGGTTACGGATGACGAGGAATCCAATATCATTTCTTGCCTGATGGCTAAACATTTGGAGGTCAAAAAAACGGTTGCGCTGGTTTCTAAGCCTGACTTTATACCACTTGCCCAAACCATCGGTCTTGATGCGGTCATCAACAAAAAAGTAGCCGCTTCCAACGAAATTCATCGTTACGTTCGCCGTGGAAGGGTTATTTCTGTCACTGAACTAAGAGGTATAAAAGCCGAAGTTATAGAACTTCAGGCTAATGAAGGTTCAAAGGTGACACAGAAACCCATCAAAAAACTCAAGCTTCCGGAGGGTTGTGTAATTGGCGGTGTTTTGTGTGAAGGTTCCGTTGAGATTGCGACCGGCGAGACCGAAGTAAAACCTAACGATAGAGTGATGATATTCTGTGTGCCGTCTGCTATCGATAAAATCACAAAGCTCTTTCAATAATGAGCATAGCAGGCGCAACGCATTTAAACCGTGCTAAAATTGACTTCCTTGTTGTTCTAGGCGTTTTGGGGGCCTTTATATTCTTTATGGGATTCGCTCTCCTGCTCCCTGCCGGCATCGACCTTATTTACGGAGAAGACACATGGCATTCCTTTTTATTTTCTGCAGCTATCGCCTTTGTTGTAGGCGGTGCTTTGTGGTACTCTTTTCGTCCTAAAGAGGAACTCAGAATTCGGGAGGGATTTTTAGTAGTTAGTCTTACCTGGCTGTCACTTTCCCTTGTAGGGGCCCTGCCTTTTGTCATTTCAGGAATTCTACCCTCTTTTACCGATGCCGTTTTTGAAACGATGAGCGGTTTAAGCACCACCGGTTCCACCATTCTAGGCGGTACTACCAGTGATGGCTTTGCGAATCCACAAATTGAAGATATCCCAAAAAGCTTTCTATTCTGGCGTTCCCTGGCTCATTGGTTAGGCGGAATGGGAATCATTGTCCTTTCCCTTGCTATCCTCCCTTTGTTAGGCATTGGAGGAATGCAGTTGTTTCAGGCTGAATCCCCGGGCCCTACTGCCGACAAGCTAACACCTCGAGTTCAGGAGACGGCCAAACTTCTGTGGGGAATTTATGTAGCTTTTACTTTTGCTGAATTTATTCTGCTTTGGTTACATCCTGCTATGGATTGGTTTGAAGCCATCAATCACGCCTTTGCCACCATGGCTACCGGAGGGTTCTCAACTAAAAATGCCAGTATCCAGGCTTTCAACTCTGCGTATATCGACTGGGTGATCATCATTTTTATGTATCTGGCTGGGGTTAACTTTGCCATGCATTTCCGGCTTATTCAAGGAGACCGAAAAGCTTTCTTTGCCAATCGTGAAATTCGTTTTTATACGCTTGTAATATTTATTGGGATCTTTATAATCTCAGGTTCTTTATGGGTGATTGATAATTATAACATCCTTGACGCACTGAGATACGGAGCTTTTCAGGTATTGGCTATTGTGACCACTACCGGCTTTGGTACCGATAATTACGAAATCTGGAATACCGTAGGTGCTTTCTTCTTATTCCTTCTCTTTTTTACCGGAGGCTGCGCAGGCTCAACCGGTGGTGGAATTAAAATGATACGCTGGATGATTTTGATCCGAAATACCGGAAGGGAAATCAAGCAAATCATTCACCCTAAAGCCATTCTGCCTGTCCGAATTGGCGATCAGGCTATCAACCAAAACATACAACGCACGGTACTGAGCTTTTTCATTCTATATATTTTCATTTTTGCACTTGGGGCTTTTTGCATCAGTTTGTTCGGGTATGATATCATGTCCTCTATTGGGGCAAGTATTGCTGCTATTGGGAATATTGGTCCCGGTTGGGGTGATTTCGGTCCCACTGATAGCTTCGCCGGTTTACCTTATCTCGGCAAATGGATTCTCATCATGTTGATGATGGTCGGCCGACTCGAAATCTTTACCGTGTTGATTATCTTTTCTCCTGCTTTCTGGAAACAGTAATCTGCCCCCTGAAGTCAGTTCTTCACTTTTTAGAGGCTGTTAGTTTAACAGTAATATCCATTTCTGCATCCACAAAGTTATTATCGATGATACTTGTGATCCTCTCCCAATAACTCCCCTGATATGAAATATTCCAATCAAACCGGTTTATTTGAAACGAAGCTTCATAAGAAATACTGGATTCCCTTCCTTCAACTTTAGTAGCCTCAAAGGAAATACTTTTCGTTATATCTCTTATGGACAAATCTCCAACTATCATTAATCTACCCTCTTCTATGGCTTTTGCACTCATAATTCCAAACTTGGCTATGGGGTACTCTTCCACATGAAAGAAATCTTCACTTTTGAGGTGCTCTGTAAGGTTTCTTCTTGGGATTGGATCGCTTTCGGGAATGTCAGTAACTGTAATCGAGTGCATATCAGCTATAAAATAGCCTCCAATAAGCTGACCCTTTTCTATTTCAAGATGTCCGTTACTCAATGTTAAAATACCCTCATGACTGCTCCTTCCCCGCCTTTCGGTTCCCCGCCATTCCACTAGTGATCTTTTAGTATCGATGGGTAAAGTAACTGCATCGGATGAATCGGTTGACTCAGAAAAATCATTCTGTTGAATCGCTTTAGAATGCGCTTCAATCCCAATCATCAAACAACAAAACAAAACGATGGACATTTTCCTGCTACTCATAATTCTGGATATTTTTTCCCAGGATAAAATCCCGTTCGCCTACCAATAGTCCATCTTCTTCTCTAAGGGAAAGAACTCCATCACTTCCACCTCTAGGACGGTTCGAGTTTGTGTGCTCATCCGATAGCTTAGGATCGTCATCAAAGAAAAACGCTTCAACCCAATAATATCTCCCACTGGGTTCGAGGATGACTGGGTGTATGTGAGCCGCGTTTCTACCGTACGACCCGGGACGAAACGTATAGAACGCATACTTTCCATCCGCTCCCGTTTTTATCCATCCATGGATGTAACCGTAACCTCGCTCCCAGCCTTTTTCATCACCACGGGTTGGATAGACTCCTTCCGTATTTGTTTGGTGTACAAATAGAATCACTCCTTCGGCCGGAGTTACTCCATCATTTTGATAGACCGTTCCGGTTATCTTAAGCTTTGGTTCTGAATCGGTAAATTCCGGAAGTGTATCGGTGGGTGAAAGAGTTTGATCGGTAAAGCCGAGTACAGCTTCACAACCCTGACAAGGTCCGCCCACAAGCCTGGCATTTTGAACGGACTTTTTCTGTGCAAAACCTGAACATGAACTTAGGATAAAAAGTATTACAGGTAAGATACATTTGATATAAAGCATGAATTCCGGATTGGTTGATGTTTGGCACTGATGTGCTTCTATGGCCAATCTATCTATTCAGAAGTGCTTTTCAGAGGGGAATGGTACAAGACGAGTAATCTGTACCATAAGACGAGTAGTTATTCTATAAACTTAGATTCGATTTAGAAAACACTTGTTGTCTTCACTCAGCCTACTTCTGCATGTATAGTTTTTTAGGTTAGTCTAAGGCAGATATGGCTAGAAGTGTTAACAGGTTGTCATGCTGAACTTGATTCAGCATCTGAAAAGGACGAGGTGTTAGCGAAGAAGCTTTCCGAGATCTGAAAATCACTCTTCTCAGACCCTGAATCAAGTTCAGGGTGACAACTTAATTACCGATATACAAAGTAGAGGAATTCTCAATTTTTATAATCGAACTCAGATTATAACAGAATCCCTTTGAGAGATTTGGAGTAGTTCCTGCTAAGGCGCAGCTTCTGATTATCATCCAGTAAAACATCATAATCTCCATTTCCCCGAGACTCCAGCTTTTCGATACGGTCAATATTCACGATGGTAGATTTATGAATTCTTTTAAAATTGTCAGGAAGACTTTTGATGATATTTTTGAGACTATCTACTACTACATGCTTCTGAGTTTCAGTATTAATATCAAGATAAGCTCCATCCGATCCGATCCAATTGATATCAGCAATATCCACCAACACCGAACTCTTTCCATTTTTTACCGTGATGGTTTTGGGCAGATCCACCGACTGATTCTTCTGTTGAGATCGCCTTTGCTTAACAAATAAGGTTAAAACCGAAAGTGCTGCATATGCCGAAAAAGCGATGTATAAGCGAGTCGATAGCTTTTCATAAAGAACCAATATCAAGCTTACCGGATCCTCATGAATCAGAATGGAAACACCGAATAGTATCATCGAAAAAACCAGCAGATGCATCAGTGTTACCGCTATGATTTGCAGAATAACTCCGAAAACATACAAGGCACCTGTCAATGCCTTTCCTGATTTTGCAAGGCCGAAATCCAAGAGAATAAAAAATGGGATGAATAGCGGCCAAAACAGTTTATAGGAAAGGGATTCCCCCATTCTAAATGCCGTGTCCTGTAAGATCGAGCTAATGTAATCCTGACCAAATTCCAGAAAGGCAATGAGAATCCAAAAAGCACAGAATCCTATAAAATACCTTTTGTGTTCAGCTGAGAATAACCCAGCTGATGGAAATCTAAATGAAGGATATAACTGTTTGAGACTACTCATTGGAAAAGATTAGGTACCACGTTCATGTCTATCTAACAAAATATTGAATACTTGGCAAGGGTTGGAATCAGATTGCAAGTTTAGATTACAGATCCAAAAACTTAACCAACCTATGTGCCAGCCATCTTCGGAATTCTTCGTTGGTTAGCGGACAGTGACGGGCATCTTCCAGTAACTCTGTTTCAACCGAAGGAATATTTGCCTTTACTCTTTCTATCAGTGGTTCCCCCGGAAAGGAAATATCTTTCTCAGCTGTAATAGCCAATACAGGCATCGTTAGGTTCTGGAGTTCTTCTTCCGAAGCCAGCGGTGGGATTGTTTTAGGCGTGATGAAATCATTCATGGAATCACCCAGAAAATGTGCCCAGTCATCATCCCATTCCGTGATTAAAAAATTAACCACCTTCTTCAGGTTTTCCTCTGAAGCATTCACCTTATATTTAATCATAGGAATAGCCATGCTCATTAGTCCTTTAATCACGGAAGCCTGAACAATACCCGCCGGAACCAATAAAGCCAGTTTCGAAGTACGTTCAGGATATTCAGATGCAAATGCTCGGGCTACATAACCACCCAGACTTACCCCGAAAATATTCACCTTTTCTAACTCGAAATGATCCAGTATCTCCTTGAGCCATTTGATATGATCAGCACTCTTAAAGGAGAATCTTTCCGGAATGGCTTTAACGGAGTGGCCCGGAATATCCGGCAGTACTAAATGATAATGATCGGTTAAATGCCGGATTTCAGAAAGCAGATGCGCTGAACTGGTTAACATAGCATGCAGGCATACAAGCACAGGCTTTGAAGAATCACCGGCTGTTAGCACATGACTTTCACCAAAAGAAGTGGGCACTGATTGCGACTCTACTTTGCAATTTGCACGAACCAGAAACCGCTGATACCATTCTTCCTGTCGTTCACGAGCCTCTATGTTTTTAAAGATATCCTTTCCCATTTGTACCTATCCCGTTTAGTTAACTTTTAAAAGTCGTTTGTTCTAAATCTCCTCACCAAAAGCGATATCATATCCGTCTAAATCCTGAATACCGAACTCCAGCGTACCGTGCGCTTTTTTCTCCAGGTGATAGTCAATTTCCGCTCCCGAAGTGACCATCTCATCGTACATCTTTTGTGCATCATCCACCCAGAAGTACACATTCCACATATTATGGACGACTTTCCAATGAGGTACAATATGCTTTTCATCCTCTGCCCGACTGAGCATCAGGCTGAACTGATCTCGATGCAGGATACAAAAACCCGGGGGATCACCCCAAAACCGGTTGTACCTAAAACCGACTTTATCCCGATAGTAATTTGCTGATTTCTCCACATCCTTCACCAACAAGATGGGTGCACTGCCTATGATCTTCGCTTTTTCCATTTATCAAGAGATTCGTTAAAGCTACCGACCACGAAATGCCTGCTTCACCGACTCAACATCTCAATCATTTCGCTGCGGTCAGGATACTTTACTGAGATTACCTTAAAAATGCCATCGTGCTTTTTAAGGATATACTCATAGGTCGCAGATGAGCCCCGGTCTTCGTACACGGAAGAGCGAACCCACACCTCCCCATTTTCTTTCGTATCCATCAGCCGGAGGTCAACAATGATTCCTTTCTTATCCGCATTCGATTTATGAGCCACCGATGCTGAAAAGCCAAAATCGGTGCTTGAGTTAGACAGCCCCTCTACTTTGGGTGAATGTTGGTTGAAGTGATTTAAAACCCTTGGTGCCGGATCTTTCCCCGAAACTCCGAGAAAGAAATAGTCCGGGTCGGCATCGGGGTGACTTGAGATATTTTTTATGAAAGCTGAAAACACAGCCGTTTCAATCTGCCGTTCTTCTTCTACACTTAAGCCCGGATTCAGATTCACGAAGTACAAAGAACCTACAATCCCAATCAATGAGAAAAAGACAATCAGAAAGTTTTGAGCTTTTATGTTTTTGTACCACATGGGGTTTTTGTAACGGCTTGGGGTTTAAGCAACGAGTCTGGAGTTAAAAATAAAAGTCTTGAACCCAAATCGAGTCCACTTAAAAGGCTTTGTTATAGAGTGTATTCTCGTGATTAATTATCTTCCAATTTATCAGCTACACCGTCATAGTACTCTTTGGTTAACTTCTCAGTCCATGTAGTTGATGAACTTCCATATATAGCAATATATGTAACCGAGCTATCTGCGGAGGATGTATGCCAATGCTCAGTATCCTTTGCACATTTTATGACATCACCTTTTCTTAAGATGGTCGGTTCCTTATCTCTTTCTTGATAGTATCCTTTGCCATCCACAATGATAAGAACCTGAGCAGTTGCATGTTTGTGCCAATCCAAGGTAGAGTTTGGGCTAAAAGTTGCTTGGGTAAGATTATAGTCAAAATCCTCACTTGCCTGTACTAAAAAGTTTAACCATGCATCGCCAATATGATTCGTATTGGGAGCTTTGAATCCTTCTTCTAAATACGAGCTTATATTGTATTCAGTGTTTTGAGCATGTATTGAAAAGGGAATTAGAATAAAAATAAGTGGGATTAATCTTTTCATAGGGTATGATCAAAAATTGTATGTAAGCTTTGCGAAATAAGTTATATAACGTCCCAGCGTTTATATGGCGCGGGGGGGTATGAGTTGACCGAAATAGTGAAATTAATTTTTGGCAATCAAGTTTCCATCGCACCCCGTCCGCGTCCGATTTAAAACGCATTGTTATATGCCATTGTTACCTGCAGTGTTTTTTCTGATGTTTAACTTAAATAGTTTTTTCGTTGTAATCGCAGAATTCGTAAACGACACATTCTTGGCACTTTGGTTTTCGTGCTTTACAAATATTTCCACCGTGCTGAATAAGCCATTCGTGTGCGTGTTTTTTATACTTCTTCGGGGTAATATCGTTGATTATATCTGCCGTTTCTTTACTATTTTTAGTTTCAACTATGCCTAAACGGTTTAAAAGACGATGTACGTGTGTATCTACAGCAATTGTCTCTCCACCAAAATTGAAGTTCATAAGTATGTCAGCTGATTTGCGACCGACCCCTTTAAGAGACATCAGTTCTTGTTTGGTATTTGGCACTTCGCCATCGAATTCCTCAATTATCTGTCTACATAATTCTTTTAAATGTTTTGTTTTTCTATTGTAATGAGCAACCGGTCTTATCATTTCGGTTAGTTCGTCATCTTTCAAAGCGATTATTTCCTCTGGTGTCGTAGCTTTTTTGTAAAGAGCGTTACATGCTCTCACGACTCGCTTTGTATGTGTCATTGCGGAAAGCATAACCGAAACGAGGCTTTTGAAATCCGTACTGTTCAATCCATTATTATCCCATTCGTTGTCGGTTTCAGCAAATACCTTATATTCTTCACTTAATATTTCATAAATTTTTTCAAGATTCTTTTTCGCCATTACCCGCTATTTTTTTGATTAAGCAACTCATTGATGTGGTGATTTATTTGCTCAATTTGTTTTGCCTCAGTTCTTTTTGAACTGATTTCAGTTATAATTTCATTTTGTTCGTCTTTATTCATTGATCTGAAAGAGTCCAATACGCCTGCATCTTCAAAACATTTGAGAATTTCAGAATTATTATCAATTCTGTCGTGTGTATGCAGGTATAAAGAAACGGTAACTTTATCACCACCAGTTTTACCGATTGCTTTTCTGATTTCTTCGTTTATTGAAATCATTTTATCTTCTTCTTTCCTTGGCGCCAAATTCATTTCTTCTAACTCGTAATCATCAATCAATCCAGATACTTTTAACGAGCCCCAAGTTCCATCTATATCAGCTGTGTTTGGAATCACAATATGGTATGTCCAAGCTCCATTTCCTTTTTTATAAACTAATTCAAGCTCTTGATTATCGGCAATTTTTCTCATTTTCCAATTTTCGCGTTTTTTTTTGATAGAGCAGTTAACAATGGCATATAACATAATATTATCCGAACAAGCCGTTTGTTAGAGCGAACCATGTAAAACCTTTCTGATTCGCTTTAATCGCACTTCTCATCCGCATACTGTGATTATTTGGATATTATCCGAACGGGCGTTCGCCTATACGATACGTATAATATCCCCAGAAGAAAGTGCACAAATTATCCTAAAAAAGAAAAGTATTGAAGAGACAATCACACTATCACAGGAATGATGTAATTAGTTTGGGCTAACAGAAACAGCCGTTGCACATTTTATGCCATCCATTGCGGCAGAGACAATTCCACCGGCGTATCCCGCTCCTTCCCCGCAAGGGTATAGTCCCTTGATCTGTATATGCTGAAGCGTTTCGTCATCCCGGGGAATCTTTACGGGACTGGAGGTTCTGGTTTCCGGGGCATGGACAACGGCATCATTGGTCAGGTAGCCATTCATGCTTCGGTCAAACTGCCGGAAGCCATCTTTGAGTGAATTATAAATGAGCTTAGGCAAGACGCTTCGCAAATCAACAGAAGTAATGCCCGGTGAATAAGAGGTATTGGGAAGTGACTCCGATACTTTGCCATCTACAAAGTCTTTTAAAAGCTGGGCGGGAGCTGTCTGAGTTTTGCCTCCCTCTTTCCACGCTGCTTTTTCAATGGCATGCTGAAATTCCATTGCAGCTAAAGGCCCGTGTTTTTCAAATTGTTTAAAATCGCTGGGCTTAAGCTCTAAGACAATCCCCGAATTTGCCGTTGAGCGCGCCCGCCTTGACGAAGACCATCCATTGGTCACTATCTCCCCCGGAGAGGTTGCACAGGGCGCTATAACCCCGCCCGGACACATACAAAACGAATACACGCCCCGATCTCCGGCCTGCTTCACGATGTTGTATGAAGCGGGCGGTAAATACTCGCCCCGGGTATCACAATTATACTGTATGGAATCGATCAAAGACTGAGGATGCTCTACCCTGACTCCAATGGCCAGAGGCTTCAGCTCAATGGCTATCTCCTTTCGGTGCAATAGTCGAAAAATATCTCTGGCACTGTGACCGGTGGCAAGTATCACATGGTCTGCATTAAAAGTCTCACCATTTAGTGTTTTGGCTCCGCGGATGCTTCCTGCATCAATGATCAAGTCGGTCACCCTCGTGTTGAAATGAATTTCTCCCCCATTCTGAATGATACATTCCCGCATATTTGCGATGATACCCGGCAATTTGTTCGTTCCTATGTGAGGATGAGAATCAACCAAAATATTACGAACGGCTCCAAATCCAACCAGCCTTTCCAGAACCTTTGTAACGTTTCCGCGCTTTTTTGACCGTGTGTAGAGCTTTCCATCTGAGTAGGTTCCGGCTCCCCCTTCCCCAAAACAGTAATTAGAATCCTCGTTTACTTCGTGCCTGACATTAATTGCTTTAAGATCCTGAATCCGCTCTTTTGCGTTCTTACCTCTCTCAAGAATAACCGGTTTTAATCCCCTCTCCATAAGTTCCAGAGCAGCAAAAAGGCCGGCAGGTCCGGCTCCAATCACGATCACTTCCTTTGCATTGCTCACATTCGGATAATCAGGCAGCGTGACTTCTTCAGGAGTGTATTCCTCACCGATGTATAGCCGTACTTTAAGCTGGTAGTAAGCTTGGCGAGCCCGTGCATCAATAGAGCTCCGTAAAACTTCTACGTGGCGAAGATCTTTGGAATCAAGCCCCTCCTTGTTGATGAGATAGTCTTTAAGTAGTTGTGGTTCCCCTGCCACCTCTGGCAGCACTCGGATCTGTAGTTCTTTTTGCATACCTGAAAATACGTAATTGAAGGGTCTAATTAAATGGAACCGTAGTCTTGTTCTTTTTCTCGTGATCCTCTGTACTTTCATTATTTTAAATCATAAGTCTAACAGAATCTACTCATCAGTCCCATAAACCTATTGATTTAAAAATCTTGTTCGTGTAGATTATTTCGTTCTATTATTCATCAAGTATTGAACACTGTCCTTTTTATGCAGGAAGCTGAAATTACTCAACTCATCAAGAAAGCTGGTCAGGGCGAGCTATCTGCTTACGACCATCTTATGCCTCATATTTATGAGAAGCTCCGGTCGATGGCCAATCAGCATCTATCCAAAGAATATCATAACCACACCTATTCCAGAACAGAGCTGGTCCATGAGGCCTACCTGAAGCTGTGTAACTACAATGAAATGGATTGGAAAGACCGATCTCATTTCTATGCAATTGCTTCGAAATGCATGCGCCAGATTTTGATCGATTATGCCCGAAAAAAATTAGCGGACAAACGCGGAGGCGATAATCAGAAAATCACGCTTATTGATAACATGGTGAAGCAGCAAAAGGAAGCTTCTGACCTGCTGGATCTGGATGCAGCTCTTAACAAACTACAACAGCTGGATGAACGGCTTGCAAAACTAGTGGAATGCCGGTATTTCGGAGAAATGACAATTGACGATACCGCAGAAGCCTTGGGGATTTCTGCCAGTACAGTGCGAAGGGATTGGGAAAAAGCACGGGGATGGCTTCACAAAGAACTTAAAAGCCAAAGTTGATGACGGAAATAGTTCAAATTTCCCGCATGATCTATTAAACGCACGAACCACTTTTTATGAACGACCAAAAATGGAATAAAATATCAACCATTCTTGACACCCTGCTAACCCTAAGCAAGGAAAAGAGGACCAATTACCTTGATACTCACTTTGCAGATCAGCCGGATTTAATTTCCGAGGTAAAAGAATATCTACAATCTATAGAACAGTCTGAAAAGGAAGGCTTTCTGGATAATAACCTGGAAGATCATGCTGCTCTTTTTCAGGATTTGGGTTCTGTCCACTTACCCGGGGCTTCCCTGAAAGATTCTATAATCGGGAAAAAAGTGGGTCCCTATAAAATTGAATCTGAGCTGGGTGCAGGCGGTATGGGATCAGTGTATAAGGCGAACCGCCACGACGGACAGTTTAATCAAACTGTGGCCATTAAGTTTATCAATGCCAGAGGATTCAGTGATGCGGTAGTTGAGCGTTTCCGTATGGAACAGGAAATTCTGGCCAATCTTAATCATCCCAATATCGCTACCCTTTTTGACGGAGGATTTACCGAAGAAGGCTTTCCTTATCTAATTATGGAATATGTGCAGGGCCTTCCTATTGATGAGTTTTGTCAAAAGCACCAGCTTTCCGTTTCTGAACGACTAGCGTTATTCAAAAAAGTACTTGCGGCTATAAAGCATGCCCATTCCAACCTGATTATCCATCGGGATTTAAAGCCTTCCAATATCTTGATTGATGAAGAACAAAACCTGAAAGTACTGGACTTTGGAATTGCCAAGACCCTGAGTATTAAAGAAGATCAGGATCCAGAACTAACCCAAAGTGGAGAAAGAGTCTGGACGCCCTCTTATGCCGCGCCAGAACAAATCCTGGAACGGCCTTCCCGAATCCAAACTGATATTTACGGACTTGGGGCATTACTGTATTCCATTCTGACCAATACCACTCCTTTTGACTTCACAAACAAGAGTCTGCATGAAGTGGAAGCTATGATTTTGAAAGAAAATCCACGTCCGCTGGCTGCAGGATTTGAATCAAAAAATGAGAATCAAAATACCCAAGAAACACTACAGGGCGATTTAGAGTCTATCGTTCAAAAAGCCCTTCGTAAAGAACCAGAAGAACGTTATGACTCAGCTGGTGAGTTTCTGGAAGATATTGAGCGGTTCGAGCAGAACTTACCCGTTGCTGCTGTAAATGGCTCTTTTCAGTATAAGAGCAGAAAGTTTTTGAGGCGGAACAGAAGGGCTATTGCTATTTCCCTCACAATGCTAATCAGTGCGATCTCATTCGGTACCTACCATTTTTATGAAATTTCGGCTGAACGTAATCGTGCCAATTTGGAAGCCAAAAAAGCTACTCAGGTCACAGATTATATCATTGACTTGTTTGCGCTAGCCAATCCTGAAAAAAACCAAAATGATACACTAACCGTCTTCAACCTGTTGGACCTTGGCTTGGATAAGATCAATGATTTAGAAGGACAACCTGAGTTACAACTCGGTTTTTTAGCAGCTATTGGGGATGCCTATTATAGAGTAGGGGATTGGGATCGTAGTGGTCAGATTCATATCGCAGCAGATTCTTTTGCGAATGAAATTTATCCAGAAAATCATTTTGAGGTACTGAAAACCAGTATTAATAGGACAAAAACTTATATCAATGACAGAAATTATAACGCTGCTTTGGAATATGCTGAAAAGGCTTATAGAATTTCAGAAGCCTATTTTCCTGATAATTGGTATCTGAAAGCATCTGCCCTAAATAATGTTGGTCAGGCATTGAATTATCTAAATCCTGATTCTGCGGAGAATTATCTCTTAGAAAGTATAGATCTTCTTGAACAAAATAACGCCCGTCTTGATCGGATCCTGAATTCAAAAAATTATCTGGGCATTAATTACAGAACAAGGCAGGAGTTTGAAAAAGCTGAGGCTGTCTACCTGGATATTCTTGAAAGCATTAAAATATCAGAATCTCTAAACCTAACCGGGATTAAGAGTGTGACCGATAATAATCTGGGATATTTATATAGTCGGAAAAAAGAGTATAAGAAAGCTGAATTTCATTACAGAGAAGCACAATCTTATATGGTTGATATTTACGGAGAAGCTCACCCACGGTCTTTAATTCTAGCTAATAATATTCGGGGTATTCTCTTTCTACAAAACAAACTGGAAGAAGCTAAAATGCACACCCTCAAACAGATTGAAATTATAAAAAATCATTACGGTGAACTTCACTGGCGCACAGCCTCAGAAATTAGCTCTCTTGGTAACTCTTATCTGGTTTCCGGGGAGCCTCAGAAAAGCTACCAACACTATTCTAGATCATTTCAGATATACGATGAGGTATTAGGGGAAAACCACCCATGGACTATAGTTGCTTTAATAAATGAAGAGCTTTCTGCATTATTGATAGAGAATGGATCAGTACAGACTAGATTTGATACAGCTTACGACAAGCTTGAGCAACTAATTAGCAACGGTAATTTTTCAACTTCCGCTTATAGCAATCTGAACGCATCACTTAATAGATTCAGGGAATACTCAACATCGGATATTTCAGAGGAACTGGATCGAATAAATGATCTCTTATCTCAAGATTCTGAGAGCTAATATACATTTACTGCCCGATTTTGAGCTTGATATTTAAAACTACCATTCTACTCTCTTATCCCTGAGTTTCTTAATAGCATATCCCCCTCCCGCTAAAGCAAGTAAGCTAAGCCCACCGTCTATAGGAGCCTGACTTGGTGCCGCTGGGAGCCCTGGTTGAGCTAAGAGTATGGATGTCATCAATATGGTGAAAAGAATGGCCAGTGATATATAGATCAGTGTTTTCATTTTTCTGAATTAAGAATTAAAAATTCAAAATTATAAATGGACTTAACGCTTTTGAGTTAGTCTCATTTATAATTTTTCATTTTAAATTTTGAATTATTTGATGAGTGTCATTTTTCGGGTAAGCGTTTTACCATTTGAAACAAGCTGGTAGTAGTACATTCCACTCGCTACATCTGATGCATCCCAGCTTACATTGAACTCACCAGTATTCTTCTGTTCGTTTACAAGCGTTGCCACTCGTTGTCCCATTAGGTTATATACGGTAAGCGTTACGTCTCCAGCCTCTTCAACAGAATACCGAATGGTTGTAGTTGGGTTGAAAGGGTTTGGATAGTTTTGCTCAAGGCTAAACTTTTTGGGAGTTGATACAGCTTCATTACTTGTTAAAGCAGCCGGACTAATGGTAATCCCAAACCGCTCCTCTGCTTCCGTTTCTAAAGCAACCGCTTGTGGTCCATTGAGTATTGAAAGTGTACTTACTTTCTGTTTTGAGGAATTTAAAGGTGCATCAAATGAATACGATGAGTCTATCTTCATATCTATTTTTTCACCTGTTTCATAGTCAGCTAACATCATGCTCAACTCTGCTGGCAAATGATCCATCCCTTTCCATGAAAACTCAAGCTCACCCTCAACATTAGCAACCTTTAGATCCATTGGCAGGTATACTTCTTCCTGAATTTCGAATGGAAGGGATTCCACTGATTTCAATTCATTTTCCTTATTACTAAATCCAATTATAGCATATTGAGGAGTAAGCGGCTGGAGCTTTCCTGCATCAAACAAATCGTATTCGAACTCAGCTTCAGGATGGAAAGTGAGGCGCGTAGCAACGTCCGTAGTGCTGTCAGATCTTAGTGAAAATTCAATGTCATACCTCTCCTCTTTAATCTCTTTTGAAAAGAACGTTTCGGTTGCACTTCCAGCTACCGTATCTGCCTCTTCAAAACTTATGGTAGCCGAACCACCCGTTGCATCCCGCTGAACAAAAAATCCCTGCCAGCGATCAATGATAAATGGCGTAGTTCGATCCCGAACCTGGTAAGACCCAAGACCAGGGTCCCAAAAGTGAATATTATTCTGAATGGATCCTCCACTTACGGTCATTTTGCTGGCATCATATGGAGCATTGAACGGATTCCCTAACAGCGTGTACCCATTTGCATTTGTATTGAGGTCCGTAGATATATCCGGAGTTAAAGCCCCCCTTGTGTCTATATCTACCGGAAGTTCTGTGGATGGGGAACCTGAAAACTGAGGATCCTCATCAAAGAAATAAATGGCAACTCCCCTTCCATAAGGAATTACGGCATACTGATCAACAGGCTCCTCCCAAGCATCACTTTCAGTATTATATATATAAACATTTGATTGTGCAGCTTCCGGGAAATAAGAATGTGGATATCCCTGGGTATAAATATCATCCCTGAAAATACCCATTGTATATTCATAAGTTGGAGCTGAAAGAAGTCTCCAGCCAGCATTTCCGGAAACAGTTAGATTCTCTATCTCAGGCTCATAACCACCTATGGCAATATTGTCCAACACTACTTCATCGTTTGAATCTCCCAGATTTATCTCAATGGTAATGCTCATCTTTTTACCAGTTCCACTAAAAAAAACCGTTTCGAATTTACCAGTACTAGAGAGTCTGTTTTTTGATGACACATCACCCACACCATTGTGGTCATCATCAAAATAAGGGTAGGAAGACGATGTCCCGTCATTCTCAATCCAGATGAGCGGAAAAGATGCCCCTCCGTCAATACTTCCACTTATTCTGACGTAATCCCCAGTATCCCAGGAGAAAGAGTTACTTGCGAATTCTGCTTTAAAATTTAAATCTGTAAACCCATTTATGACGATATCATCAAAGGTAATACTAACTGTTCCCGTATTTTTTGCATAAAAAACTGGATTTGAAAAACCCCTATATGTCGGATAGGGTATATTTTCTTTTCCAAAATAATTGGTTGTTCCCTCATATTCTGCCTCCGAAGTTTCGTATGAATATTGAAATTCAAAATCTTCTTGGTCAATGAAACTATGATACAAAGCTTGTCCCTCTACTTGAGCTAAAGCATTAAAGGATCCGGCAAAGAATAAAGTAAGTATGATAATCAGAGTTCGCATAATACATTCCATTTATAGGTTTTTAGTACTATGCGAGAAGTTTTTTAAAAACCTTTCAAAAAAATCAGAATAGAAATACCTAAGACTGGTTTTTTAGTCTAAATATTTAGCAGAATCCGGAACCTGGTCAAAATCAGGATATCAAATGTTTTAGAATATGTATAAAACGAGATCTGAGAGAAAAGCCATCTTTAATCTCAAATCTCACTACTAACATCTAAAAAACTAAAACCGAATCCAGTCTTTGTCTTCCAGTAATTGGATGAGAGCTGGTAGAAAGGTTATGGAGGTAAGCAAAGTCATTCCAATTCCCAAAACAGCCATTACACCAATAGATTGAAGGCCGGGATGATTTGTAAACAGCAACCCTGCAAAACCAAGCATAGTCGTTATGGACCCCATGGTTATATGCTGCCCGGTACTTGATAGCACTTGCCACATGCTGTTCTTTCCTTCTTCGCGGTAGCGGTGAGCAAGATGAACTCCGCTGTCTTCCCCAATCCCAAGGATGGCCGGAAGCACGACCAGGTTATAGAAGTTAAACTGCAACCCAAATATCATCATCAACCCGAACAGCCAGAGTAAGCCTACCAAGAGTGGTAGCATGGCAATTATAGACCATCGGAACGATCGGAATGAAAACAGCATGAAGAAGTAAATAAAGATAAAGGTGGCTCCTACCATGTATGGGCTTTCCGTCCTCATCAAGTCGAGCATGGAAGCGGCTACAATCGAAGTACTTGCTGCATAAAATTCCTCACTGTTATCCAACTCCACAACGCCGACATCATTTTTGAAGGCAATGGATTTTTTCCCGTCCCCCAGTCCAACCGAAGGATAGATAATCACAAACCGTCCCACTTCTCCGTCTTTTGTTATAAAACGAGACTTTAGATAATTCGGAATTTGTTCAAGGGCAATCGGTTCCGTTGTCTGAGCAGCCTTTCTGAGCTTCTCCAGTTCTTCATCATCCTGATTTACTAAAAATGGATCCTGCAAAAGCTCCCTGATCTCAGCTATACGCTGTAGCTTCTCTTGTTCATCCTCTTCATAGGTAGGATAACGCTCCTGCAAAGTTTCCACGCTTTGAATAGTTGGTGAGGTAGTATCAGAACGCATTCGCTCTTTTAGGATGGACGTAATTTCTTCAACCTGTTCGTTATTCTCGGCAATGATGTACGCAGGGTTTCGCTTGCTGTTATCGTCTACCTGACCAGCAAAAGATCGGAATTCTTCATAATCAGGGAAGGTTGGTTCTAGCTCACCAAAATCATATTGGAATTTTAAATTTCCGCTGAAACCGACAACCACGGCTGAAGCAATCAGTCCAACCGTTACAATTGTACGTGCAAATGGGTAGCGATGTGCGCCTTTGGCCTCTTTGTCAGATTCATTGCTTATCAATATCCAGTTCAACCGCTCATCAAAGATGACGAGCAGTGCCGGTAGAATGTAGAGCATCCCCATTAGGGAAAGTAAAATTCCGGTTCCGGAAATAAAGCCGAATTCAGAGAACCCGCGAAAGTCTGCCAACATCAGAATATATAAGGCAGCTGCTGTAGTAAATGCAGATACGAGGATCGCCTCTCCAGTCTTTGAATTGGTTTCAATGATGGCGTCGTGCACGTTCATCCCCGACGATCGCAATTCGATATAGCGGGCATAAAAGTGAATACCATAATCAATTCCGAGTCCAAACAGGATTACAAATAGCACCGAAGTCATGGTGTTAAGCATACCCAGGTAAAAGTAGGTAAGCCCAAAAGTCCACATCAAACTGATAATTAACGGCAAGCCTATAACAATGACCGGGACCGGCATCCGAACGAGGTGAGACCAAAATGAATATTCACCATTGCCATTCGTGCCTTTCCGGTAGTGAAGGTATTTCTTGAAGAAAAAGTAGAGCATCACTAATAAAATCACACTGCTTATACCGGAAGCAAAACTGCCAATTACGTCATTCATTATAGAGGTCAGTTCTTCGAGGTGACGTTTTAAACGCCCTCCAAACCTGACTTCCATTTCCGGATGGTAGGCTCTGGGATTCATCGATGCGAGCATTTCATCGTACTCAGCAAACATATCTTCCAGATATTTAATATCACTTTTGGAACCGGTTGGAAAGAATTTTACCACCATAATGGTGCTGTCTTCATTTACCGGATATTCGGATGGCACTAAGGTGTTATAGCTGTCCTCGAAGTTAGACGGGTCTGAATTTGTGTCTTCTTCCTCGTCACCTAAGTCAAAGTAAAATGGGTTTGCTTCTTCTTTAGCCTGCTCAATTTCATCTTTTAGAAACTGGGTAACTTCGTCCAGTTCTTGGTCGCTCGCTAAATAAAGGGCATTATTTTTGACAAACTCTGTTTCTCTTCTAAATTCAGCCCGCTTAAAATAATTGTCTTCGTATCTGGGATAATAGAGCTTTAGAGATCGCTCGATCAGTGTATCAGCAAAAGCTTTGTTCGCCTCAAAACTTGGCGAATTTATAACAACCAGCATCTCTGTTTCACCACCAACGGATTCACTCAGCCTTTCCAGCGCAAGAACATTAGGGTGATCTTCAGGAAGGAGATTTGCAATATCAGTGTCAACGCGAAGCTGGATGGCAAAATATCCGGCACATCCTGCAATCACTAAACATAGAAAAATAACCCAGTAAGGATGTGAATAATTGAATTTCAAAAGGGGCTTAAAAAGCCTGAGAAGTTGTTTCATTTAAAAAATAAGATCTTTGGTTCACTTAGTCGGGATGCTTTTTCTGGAAATCGTTTCAAGTAAAACCTGTACTAAAGTTTGTATTGTTCTTGAGATTTAAAACTTTTCCTCATTGGCGTTCAACATAAAGAACATTCTATTCAATCCGACAAGCGCATAAATTAACTTTTTTTCTACTCATTTATTACCGGCAGTTGCATAATCTTTTCATAACAGACTAAAGAAAAATCCGCTTCGTTAGCTACCCTGAAAAAGTATTTTATTTCTTAACAATTCAGCAATGTCTCAACCATTCAATTCTTATACTTTAATACCAAATGGAAGTAACAATATTTGCGTTGATAGTACATCAATGAGATAAGTGATCTATATTCATCCAATTATTTCTTTTGCTCAATCACCCACTATCTAAGACTTCATCATTAATGAAAATATTTATCAAGCTGCTCTTTGCTTGTTTTATTTCGTTGAATCTTCAGGCTCAGACTATCTACTTCCCTACCGGAAATTTTGAGGATTCTGATGGAGATGACTTCGTTGCGAGGAATTTGCCCAGCAAATATTATAATGAACTCTGGACTTACCACATCAATCTGGATAACGGTGTTCAGATTATTAATACGTTTTCAATTAATGACTTTGGCTCGTTTAAAGGCCGTGCTACCGGAGTGAAATTATCGGTGAGCTGGAAAGATGGAAATACTTATGTAGTCAATAAGGAATATGACACATCTACATTTCAAGCGAATCCCGAGGACAATTATATCAGGCTAAATCCTGACCGCCCCTATTGGGCGAAAGGAAGTTTTGATGACGAACACCGGCTCTTTTTTCATAACACGAAAGATGGCGTTCAGTACGATGTCGACCTCACTTTCTATGATATTGCCAAGGGTAAAACCTTAGGGGATGGAGTCTATAAAGTTGGAGACAATGAAATCGGAATCTCTCTTCTGATGCCCCACGCAAAAGTAAAAGGTATCGTGGCCATTAACGGGGATACCCTTCAGGTTACCGGCACCGGCTATATGGATCATATTTATCAGAATAATCTTTCCTCAGAAATCATTGACCGAAGCTACCGCATCAAAACAGGTGATGATGAAAATGGGATGTATTTTCACTTTCTGACGTTAAAAAAGGCCAACCTTCAGGTTCCCATAGGCTACGGTGTTGGGTATAATAATGGAAATCCTTTTCTGATCACTCCTTCATATATCGACCGTATCGAGTCGGATAGCAAAACCAGGGAATTAGATCGCTATGTTCAAATCAAACCCTACCAAACAGATCTTTTGAATGTTAGAGTAAAGAAGCACATGGATACCTATTCGCTGCTCAACGAACTTGGCGGTATTAAAAAATTCCTGGCTAAACAGGTTATTGGCGGGGAGCTTGTTGAACTGAACGGTACCGTTACCATTAACGGGAACAGACCGGGTTACTTTTATTACCTGGTCGCTAAATAAAAGTACGGGACTTAGATCTCAATACTTTTTCGGCATGTTCGAGCATTTCAGGAGTATCTACATCTTGCCAAAAAGCATCACCAATATCGAGCGTGTGCATTTTTCCTGATTCTGCCAGAGTCCGAACACCATCAGATAGTGAAGCATCACCGGTGGCTTTGTAAACCTTTTCAATCTCACTAAGCAAACCTTCTGTACAAACGAATACACCAGTATCGATACAGTTATAGTCGGTGATCTGCTTACCGATTGCTTTTACACGCCCTTCTTTTACTTTTACTTTAGTGGCGTCGTCCATGTCAAAGATTTCGTCCACTTTGTAATCTACCAATAAGGTCGCCGTGCCTTTATCCGGGCGGTGTGCTCCGGCCAGTTTCATCATCTCATCAGAAAGAATGTGATCGGCCATTGTAAGAATGAACGTATCATTTATTAATGGCGCAGCTGCAAGAACAGAAATGCCGTTACTCAAGTCATACTTTTTGTTATGAGCAAATTCTATCGGCAAGTTGCCGGTATAGGATTCCAGGATATCATTCTTAATTTCTTCAAAGCCATATCCAAGCACGATAACAACCTTACTGCATCCTGCAACTTTTAAGCTTCTGATTGTTCTATAAATCAGAGGCTTATCATTAACGCTTGTTAAGGGTTTTAAAACTGTATTCGAGTCCACCCCTTTTAGGCGTGAACCGAAGCCAGCTGCAAGAATTACACCTGTCTTTTGCTGATCAGTATCAGACATAGGTTCTATTTGTAAGAGTCGTAATTTTCAGAAAGGTGGGTTACCGGTTCTTCACCACCCATCACACGGAGAGTATTTTTTAGACGGAAATGCTGTATGAAAATATCATGCTCCTGAACGTGACCATCTTCTACTTGTGGACTCTTGAAGTAGAAACTCAACCATTCCTGAATTCCAGCTTTACCGTTCCGTTTTGCAAGATCAAGAAACAGAGCCAAATCCAAAACGATTGGGGCGGCAAGAATAGAGTCACGGCATAAGAAATCAACTTTGATCTGCATTGGGTAGCTCATCCATCCGAAAATATCGATGTTATCCCAACCTTCTTTCTCATCACCTCGTGGTGGGTAATAGTTAATTCTTACTTTATGATAGAGGTCTTTGTAGAGGTCTTTGTAAGTATCGGGCTGTAAGATTGTATCTAATACGCCAGACTTAGTTACTTCTTTTGATTTGAAGCTTTCCGGATCATCCAGTACTTCACCGTCACGGTTACCTAAGATATTTGTAGAGAACCAGCCTCGGATTCCCAACATTCTGGTTTTAAAACCCGGAGCCAAAATGGTTTTCATTAATGTCTGCCCTGTTTTGAAATCTTTTCCGGCAATTGGCACACCTTTTTGTTCAGCAAGCTGAGTAAGAGCAGGAATATCAGCCGACAAATTTGGAGCACCATTTGCGTAAGGTACTCCTTCCATGATAGCTGCATATGCATAAAGCTGTGATGGAGCAATTGCTTCATCATTCTCTTCCAGGCCTTTTTCGAATGCCTCTATAGACATATGGCACTCTGATGCAGATTGGTACACTTCCGTTGAACCACACCAAACCATAACTGCGCGTGAAGCTCCGGTTTCTTCCATTCTGTTTCGAATGTCTTCGCGCAATTGCTCAGCAAGATCCTTCTTAGTGGTAAAATCTTTGACATTAGGTCCTTCAAGCTTCTTCACATACTTCTGCTCAAAAGCAGCCGACATTGGCTTAATCGTTTTGAGAAACTCTGAAATAGGCTCCAGATCCTGAGGCTTAAGTACACTTGCATGAACACAAGCGTCATATACATTGTCAGGCTTTACATCCCAACCTCCAAATTCCAGATCATTCAAATCAGCCAGGGGCAGGAAGTCTTTAATGAGCGGGCTTCGATTCTCAGAACGAGCACCTAAACGAATAGTTTGCATCTGTGTGAGTGAGCCGATTGGCTTTGAGAGTCCCTTTCGGATTGACTCAACTCCTGCGATAAATGTTGTTGCTACTGCGCCCATACCCGGAGTTAATACTAATAACTTTCCGTCTGCGGCTGATTGATTGGTGGTTTTTGACATTCCTAACTTTTTAGCTGAAAATTTTAATCCTTAAAGATAAAGAACTTGTTAATGTTATGTTAGCTTATAATTGGTAATTCTATAAGAATTCGTAAATACTGTTCCGATCGTTCGTTTCAATTGCGTCTTCTTCGCCCTATATTTGTTTTCGCTAAATCTCAAAATCATGAGAAACTATTCACGATGACAAAACTCAATAATGAGCAATAAATCGTTTGCCCGAAGAGTGGCTTCCTCAGTGCTGTACAGTGGGTTAGGTTCTGTTACAGCACGTCTTCTTAATGCCGTAGCTCTTTTTTATACCCTTAAAGTTATTTCTGAAGAGCAATTTGGAATTGCTGCTATAGCTCTCGCTTTTTTTAGCACTACGAAAGCAATAACTGAGTTGGGTTTGGGAACAGCCATTGTTCAAGAAAACAGAATCGGTCGTACTCAGGTTGATTCACTTTTCTGGACTAGTTTTATCCTTTCTATTGTCGTTTATGGTTTGATTTACCTTGCTGCTCCTTTTGTAGGGCAATTCTACGATACCCCTGTTTTGTCTTCAATGATTCGGGTTTACATGCTGGGCATTATAGCATTTAGTTTCTATATGATTTCGAGCAAACTAATGATGCGGGATCTCGAATTTAAGAAGCTGGCCATCAGTGATAATGTGGCGCTAGCTTCTTCTGCAGGTTTGATGATTTATCTGGCTTTTAACGGTTGGGGAGCGTGGGCCATCATCCTTGCTGAACTGGCAAATAAAGTGGGTCAGATGGTATTCTGTATGTTCTTCAAACCATACTTCCCACGTTTCAGGTTTAGCTATGAGCAGGTGAAACACCTGATAGAATTCGGGCTTTTTACAACGGGTTCAAATTTCTTCCAAAAGTTCTACATGAACGTAGATTACCTCATTATTGGTAAATTCTTTTCCATGGAGTTAGTTGGGATTTATTCCTTTGCATACCGGCTGGTTTTTGACACGGTTAAAGAATTATCGAATGTAATCAACCGCGTGGCATACCCTACATTTGCAAAACTTCAGTACGAAATCCCTCGTCTCAGGAATTACTTCTTTACAATGTCGAGAGCGAGCATGCTTTTGGTAGGAACGGTTATGGTGATTATTGGAACCTATATCGACTGGTTTCTCCCACTCGTTGGTTATGAAAAATGGATGGATGCCGTTCCATACATGAGAATCTTTGTAGCTGTAGGAATTATACAATGCCTTGTAACCCTACTACCTAAACTGATCAACGCTAAAGGCGAAGCGAAATTTATCTTCTATTTCACGTCAGCTAATGCAGTTTTATTACCTGTTGGTTTCTTGATAGCATCACAAATAAGCATGATGGCAGTAGCCTTAGTATGGTTGACGGTATACCCTCTAGCCTCTCTTGTAATCGTTTATTTTGGGGCAAAACTCACAGAGACCAACGTCTGGAGATTCGGATTCAAAAGTATTTCAGCCTTTATTACCCTTATCCCTCTTGCTGCATTTGCTTACGCTGTTCGGTACGGAATAACTTATTTCTTTGAGGAAACTACCATTCTGGCTGTTGCTCTTGCTTCGCTCTTTGTCTTTTCAATTACCGCAACCGTAATATGGTTCCTGGAAAAAGATGCGATTAAGGCTATACGTGGTTAGTCAGCCTCAACAGTGAATTCATAATCCTTGAGAAAATCGTACTTTTGACTTCGTTCAGCAACCTGATCAATCATTTCCTGTGGCCACTCAATTCTAGTCCGGCTTTTGGATGGAGAATCAAACACTTTAGCTGCTGCCGCCTTGATATAATCTTCATAAGGCTCCAGTTCTAGAAAAGTAATGAGTGTCCTGAGCGTATCTTCTGAATTTTCGATAAATTCTTCGTGGGTGAGCTCACACCATTCATCCTCAGCAACCTGAGACTTTAGCTTAGCGTTAGCTTCAACTCTGTCGAAGTATCCATCTATAGCTTCTTGCAGTGTAGGGTTTACAGACCATTTTCGCTTATGTGTAGCTATGTTATCCAGTGGGTGCCGTACAATATGGATCAACTTGATAGGCAACTGCATTTCATCTCGCAGTTTTTCAATAATATTAGGCCGGGCTATGAGGTGAAGAGAAGAACCCCCTCCTTTCTTATCACCGATTACTTTGAGGTTGCGGTAGCGTCCTTGCCATAATCCCTCAATCGAATAATCGTATCCCGTCCACTCACGTCCTTTTCCGGTAAATACTTTGTCTTTATGCAAAATTAAACTGAAAATTTGCTCTCGGCTAAACCCGGCTCTTAGGTATCGTAATGCATCGAGTTCGTGAGAGATAACCATGTCTGGGTGAGCATCCAGCAGAGAGCCAACTAAGGTGTGGCCGCTACGTGGGTATCCAACAAACATGCAGTATCGTTCTATTTCGTCATAATCCCACTTAAAGTGAGAGTTCATGACTTTACTTTTTACAAAATCCCAGGGCATACCAAGATCGGCACGAAGGTCGCGACGTTCGAATCCAAGTGCATCAGATAAAGCAGTTATCTGTTCACCAATTTTTTTGAATACCGCCATTGTTACTTCCTAACTTTTAAATCTATTTAAATTTACCTTTTCGTGGATTTTTGTACCCCTCATAACGAGCGTTTGTCAAAGTGGCCCAAATCGATCTGCTGAAATCTACGCATTGATAGAACAACTTTTTGGGAAAGGAAAGAGATTCTCCACTCTTTTCGTAATTCATTTTTTGAAGATTCTTCCCTGCCATACTCTCTACTAAAGAAATCTGCCATTTGGTTAGCTTTGATTTCCATTCCTCATTTTTATCTTTTTGAATGGGTTTAAGGGTCCCTTTTTTCCAAGACTTCTCTCCTTCAGCAAAACCTTTTTCGTCTCTTTTATAGTACTCCAGCATTTGCTCTTCAAAGTTAACCCCAAGGAAGGCACAAATCTGTTTTAACATCCCTTCCGAGTCATCGATCAAATCCTGATATCTGAGCATCATGTACTGTTTGTCAGTCAATTGGGATGAAAGTTGTTCGTGCATGTTCACGTATTCCCGCCACCTTCTAGTTGTTACAAGTACAGAAGGTGAACCAAAATGAGCCTTAATTTCTGACCATGCAGCAGCTCTTGGGTCTCTAAACATGGAGATGAATTTCGCTTTCGGATAAACCTTTAAAATTTCTTTAACCTGCATTATATGCCGGGGCGTTTTTTCCCCAATCATCTTCTTCCCTCTTTCCTTTCTGTACATCGTTAACTGGAGCGTGAAAAGTTCTTCTGGAGTCTTCAAGTCTAACTCCTTGGCTTGTTCACTAACTGCTTTTTCATCAAGCCCCAGATCTTTAATTCTGGTTTTACCGCTGTACCAAAACCGGAGTAATCGTTCTCTGAACGACTCAGAAGAATCAGACTCAAATTTTCGATTTAAAAATTCATAGGAATGGAAAAAATGAGTCTCGGGAGGAATTACCATCTCGCTATGCGAACTCAGCATACTTTGCAGCAGTGTAGATCCGGAACGACTCGTACCCACGACGAAAAATATCCTGTCTTTTGTATCCTGAAGATCTTCTGTATTGATGGTGCTACTCACTGGATAACCGTTTATTCTTTATGTGGCAGGAAGTTAACCTTCTGAGTCTACAAGTTCATTAATCGCTTTCCAGATTCGTTCGCAGTTCTTACCGTCTGCAGAAAGCATGTGTTTATCCAGATATTTTTGAGCAGCATCGGTACAACAGTCCGGTTGTTCGAGCCCTTTATTAATCTGATTCATCATCGAGTCAAAGCTTTTAGCCAACATTCCGCCATTATCTTCAGGCGGATATTTCCAGATAAATTTGATTGAATCCACTTTCTTCTTCTTAATCCCGAATACAGTTTTATTCAACCACATAAATGACTCATCCTTACTTTTTACAGGATAAACGTGTACAGTAGGCCTTCGGGTAGCATAGAATAGATTGGCTATACTACTGAAGTTAGTCACCAATAAATCAGCAACTTGGAGATCCAGAAAGTTATCAGGATGATGATCTTTAAATTTCAGCAGAATGTTATCATACTTTGTTTCCAGGCTTTGCAGAAATTCAAGGTAATGGTGCTCAAACCGGTATGAGTCGTGCAACCGAAGAATTACGTTTACACCTTTTTCCTTCATATCAGTAAGTAGCTTATTGAAAAGCTGGTCTTCATCTCCCCAGTGCGAAAACACTTCTCCGTAGTGCCAAGTGGGGGCAATCAGAACTGTTTTCTTGTTTACTACATCAAAGGGGTAATACTTCTGTAACTGTTCTTTTGGTACGTCTTTTTGAAGGTAATCATGGCTTGCTGAACCCAGATTCACACAATTTTCTTCATGGAAACCACTTACTTCTGTTCTGTGTTTGAAATCAACTTCACCAAAAGTAGCCCATTTAATATCGGGATTGGGTTCTTTCATGCTTCCCCAAGTGAGCTTAATATTGCGATGAAGCCATTTAAACTCTTCTTCATCGTTGGGGCCTTTCCATCCATAGCCATGCCAGAGAATAAGTGCTTTGGGACTTATCATGCGTAGCGGAATGTTATTATCCATGATGGTTACATCCGGCTCAAAACCCTTAATACCACGAATAAGCGTAATTTTACTGGAATTATGGAGCTCTACATCAATATCCCAGAAATCGAAAATTCCTTCTTTCTTAAACTGATCAACATCATCGAGAAGTACTTTAACTTCAGCATCGGTCTCATCCGATAAATATTTAGTGAAGCTCAGTAAGTCTGCGCCAAAAGTAGTGGCGTAGATCAATATTTTCATGCTGATGAACTTTTAGTTAGTTGCCTTAAAGCTTTTAATTATTTCCATAAAGACCCACCCTAAATCCGGCTTTAAAAATAGTAGCCAACCTTGATGCACTACGTCCGGCGATATTTTGATAATTGGCAATATGATTATATCCCGTATCCAACTCAAACCAAAAATTGGAGTTTGGCTGATAAAGAACATGAAGACCACCTCGGACTGTATTTTCTTCCTGTCCGGTTAAAATCACATCAATTACACTTCCATCTGGTTTGCGTCTGTTAAAGTCCTGATTAATCACCTGTTCACCTTTAGAATAATAGGTTAGATAAGGCGCTACCATTAGCCCTCTCAGGTGCTGATCCAAAAAGAGCTGCGGGTATAATTTTACCTTGATATAATCATTGGTTGGAGTCGCTATTCCTCTGTTAAGATATAGATATCGACCTTCAGCATTATCTGTATTATACGTTTGATAGGACACAGCTTCTAACTCCAGATTCAAATCCATACCAGAACTTTTGGGAGCATAGTTAATTGAGGACAGAAATGTAAATGTAACAGGTTCCCCTTCGTTAGTAGTATGTTCAAAATCATCAATTAGAAGCTGACCATTTAAAGTGATATTCCTGAACTGAGTCCAAACCATTCCCCCAATAATGAGATTATTGGTTTCATCCCAAGGAATATTATCAGACATAAATACATGCATAAGCAGAGGATTGCTATATTTTAGAGAAAGCCCTGAGTTACTGCCCGAGTATAAAATCGATTCAAAAAAACTAAATCTTAGTTTGGGTGTTGGGTGAATGTTCAAACGATGAATAGAAATAAACCTGTTCGTAGATCCTTCCTCGAAATAAGTTTCTTCGACAAAAACTCCGGTTTCAGAAAGATCATTGAGTTCCCCAATGATGCTTTGAAAAGAAACATACTTCCCTTCCAGACTAATATTCAGATTATCAAAAGAACGGGCATTGGTACTAATAATGGATGAAGCCTCCCCGAACTTACCCCAATGGTGATTATATCGCCCAAGCATAACCTTAACACCTGGTTTTTGATAACCCACGTAAGAATCTTCAGCCCTGATAAATAGTCGTTTCGCTGAATCAAAGCCATCCGGATCCTGATCGTAATAGTAGTCATGACGGAAAGAAAATTGGCCTACAAAATTTTCTTTCTCCATATATCCTGTCAGAGTTGCTGAAGGATAAATGTATAGATTTTGGTTAAGCGGGTTTATAGGATCAAGTCTTTCGGTATCGCTAAAGACAGGTGTGGAGGAGAATTCAGCTCCGATTTCATTTTCCTCAGCGTCATTAAGGTTTACACGGTCTTTAATGAACGACAGCCAAATTTTCTCGTTCTTGGAGAGTGTTTCTTCGTCAATTTTAGCAATTGACCTTTTTACCTGTCCGTAAGAATATGGAAGCACTGTAGGATCTAAATCCAGCATATTACCACGGTTTTGCAGGCGCTGGATGTATTCGTAAGTGTAATCCGAAAGTGTCAATATCCGGCTATCCTGGCCGTATAGATTCAGCGATAAAAGAGAAAAAGTAAGTGCAAATACAGCCGTAGTTATTTTTTGGATCATCAAGAAAAGTAAATAATTAACTCCTGTACCAAGATATTAAATCTGCCACAAAACAAAGTAATTGTATTCCAATAATCGTGAACTAATTAGATTATGTATATAACCTAAGCTTTTGCAGCTCTTTTCCTTAAGCTTTCTAAAAGCGGATCAAAACCTCGCTGATTGATAATACGCTGAAACTGCCGGTTATAAGAAGATGCAGTTGATACATCATCAATTTCCATATCAACTATTACCCATTCGCCGTTTTGAAATTCCATCTCATAATTAACAGGGGTACGAATATTTTCAAGCTGAGCAAGTGTTTCAACGCGAGCTTGCGAGCCATTTACCTGAATATCCTGGTAGGTAACCGTTGCTCGATAAATATCTAGCTTGTTTAAAGACTGATCCCGAACAATTGTTCCGAAAAGATCCACAAATTCTGTTCTCTTTTCTGTTGAGATTGTATCAAAAGTAGTGTCTAGCGCTTCTTTAGCCATTGCCTCAAAGTTAATTACTCCATTTATAATTTCTTTGAGCTTTGCACGCTGTTCGTCGGTATAGTCAGTGCCTTCAGGACCAACTAACTGCTTGATTTGATCATCTCTTTGTTCGAGCATTGTTCTAATCTCTTCAGGTGTTTGCTGTGCAAACGCAGTAGTTGAAACTAAAAGCGCTAAAAGAATAACTCTGAGTCCGATTTTAAACATATTCATTGGATTCAATTTAATAATTAGTTTGTAATCAGGGTGGTTAACGGAATACCTGCGGATTTATTCAATTTTGCCAAGGATGAATTATACTCAAAAATTCGCTGCTTAAGTTGAAGCTTTAGTTCCAGCTCTTTCCGCATTGCATCAATAAGGTCCTTCACTTCACCCATACCAAAATCATAGTCTAATTGTTCCTGCCTTAACCACTTCTTAGATGTAACTAACGCTTCATCTGTTTGTTCTACCTTCACGTTAGCTAGAGATGTCTGCCGATACTGGTTGTTAACTTCCAGCAAGATACCATCTTTTGCTGCGTCTTGAGCAAGTGAGGCTTTCTTAAGTTGAATCTGGCTGCGTTCAATATTCGCGCGTATGGAAAAGAAGTTAAGTTTTTGGCGGATTGTAAACCCAAAACCACCTGAAAACAAATTAGTACTGTTCTCTATGAATGGATTAGACTGCCGTGGTCGGTTGGGAGTGTTCGCAAAGTTGACGTAACCACCAAGATATAGTCCGGGTAGATTTTGTTTTTTTAATGAAGTTATATAGGTCCGCGTTGCGCTTTCACCTACTCTTAGCGCCTCTAGTTCAGGTCTGTTGTTAAAAGCTGCGTCCTGATAAAATCTTAATGATTCAATATTTGAAGCTACAGGATCCAAGAATCGAATTTGGGGCTCAAATACAGTCCCTTCCTCATTTCTTAACACATAGTTCCACGTCTCCGTCACAAACCGCATGTTTTCTTCGACTTCAGCTTTCTGAATTTCAAACTCAGACTTATAAATTTCGAACTTAAAAATCTCAGAGTCATCCAGGCTTGTATCCCCTTCTTCCTGCATTTCTTCAATACGACGCTCGACCTGATTCACTTTGTCTTGAGCTTCATCTAAAAGTCTTTCAATTTCCAGCGCAAGTATATAGCTGTAGTATAGATCGAATATCCGTACCTCAAGGTCAGCCTTCTGTGCATCAAAACTGTATTGAGCGGCTTCGGCACCTAAGCGTGCGGCTTCTATTGCTTTATTGATAGCACCCCAAGTAAAAACCGGTTGAACAGCTGAGAGCTGAAATTTGGTGAATATAGCCCAGTTGGTCCAGTCGTTTCTAAGATTAGGATCCAGATAATATTCATCTCTTGGCAAACCTGGAACATCACTTTCTATACCAGGAACCAAGCCATGCTGAGTAGTAAGACTGAGATTTGGTAAAATACGCTGAGCTTTAGCTTGTTTAACCTGATTCTCTGCAAGCTCAACATCCTGTTGCTGATATTTAACTTGGCCAGAATTCTGTAGGGCTTTATTCAGAAATGTATTGAAATCAATCTGCAATGTATCCTGAGCAAATATTCCGGCATTGCTGGCTAGCAATAGAAAAATCACAGTAAGAGGAATTCGTGCTGTCATATTAGTTTTTAGTTTTGAAGCGTAAACGCATGCACGATAATATTATTTAAAACTCATTATATAAAACAGAAATAGCCCCAAAAGGGGCTATTTATTGCGGAGAGCGAGGGATTCGAACCCCCGGAGACCGCGAGGCCTCAACGGTTTTCAAGACCGCCGCATTCGACCACTCTGCCAGCTCTCCTAATCTTCACTAAGTGCTTGCGCACCAGAAACAATTTCAGAAATTTCAGTCGTAATAGCACTTTGTCGTGCCTGATTGTATTTGAGTCTCAGGTCTTTTTCAAGATCTTTAGCATTTTCAGTCGCACTGTCCATTGCGGTCATTCGTGCGCCTTGCTCAGATGCGTTAGACTCAAGTACTGCTCGCCATAATTGCATGTTTAAATGCAGTGGCAAGAGACGATCTAATATCGCCTGTGAATTTGGCTCGTAAAGGTAATCAATAGCTTGCTCAGATGCATGATCAGAATCACTTTTTGTGATTTCAGCTGTATCTATCGGAAGTACCTTCTGTACTTTACGATTCTGTGCAATCACTGACTTAAATTCGTTGTATGCGATGTGCACTTCATCATAATCACCATCTACAAATTGAGCAGTAGCAGCTTCCATAATATCGGAAGTAGCATCATACAAAATATCATCAAAGAAGCCTGGAAAACTTTCCACAACGTTATATTTCCTTTTCTTGAAATAGGCCGTTGCCTTCTTTCCTATAGCTACAACTGATAATGTCTTCTTCTCTAGAAACTGTTGGAAGTCACGTTCTAGCCGTTTTTCAACTTCCTTAAACAAATTATTGTTAAATCCGCCGCAAAGTCCACGGTCAGAACCAACAATAATGAATAATACCTTCTTAACTTCTTCAGGCTTACGCATAACAGGGTTTGTAGCACTGCTATTTTCTGCTAAACGGCCTGCAACTTCTTCAATCTTAGAAGCATAGGGACGCGTTTGTGTCATGCGGTCCTGAGCTTTTCTAAGCTTGGCAGCAGCTACCATTTTCATAGCTTTGGTAATCTGCTGCGTGTTGTTTACAGATGATATCCGGTTTCGTATGTCTCGGAGGTTCGCCATCGAAGCTTATTCTTTGCGTTAGTTAGATGCTGTAACTTGATCGATTACTGATTTTGCAATCTCAATGAGATTATCACCGAAGCTATCGTCCAGAATACCTGAGTCAGCAAGTTTCTGCATTTCATCTTCGTATTTGATGCCAACAGTTTCAAGGTATTGGTTTTCAAACTGTTCAATCTGCTCTACTTCAAGCCTATCAAGCAAACCAACATCATTGATTTTGAGAAGTGCAATTTGTTGCTCTACCGGAAGTGGCTGATAAACATCCTGCTTCAGTAGTTCAACAGTACGCTCTCCTTTTCGAAGTTGAGCTTGCGTTGAAGCATCAAGATCGGAACCAAATTTTGCAAAAGCTTCCAGTTCACGGTACTGAGCCAAATCAAGCTTCAGAGTACCTGAAAGTTTCTTCATTGATTTCACCTGAGCAGAACCCCCTACTCGAGATACCGAAGTACCAACATCAATAGCGGGTCGAATACCTTGGTTAAACAAGTCTGTATCCAGGAAGATCTGACCATCAGTAATAGAAATTACGTTGGTTGGGATGTAAGCAGAAACATCACCGGCCTGTGTTTCAATAACAGGAAGTGCAGTTAATGATCCACCACCTTTTACTTTTGGCTTTAATTCGTCAGGGATGTTGTTCATAGCGCCAGCTACCTTATCATCATTAATGATTTTAGCAGCGCGCTCTAATAAACGACTGTGAAGGTAGAATACATCACCAGGATATGCTTCACGGCCAGGAGGACGCTTAAGCAATAATGAAAGCTCACGGTAAGCAACAGCTTGCTTTGAAAGATCATCATAGATTACAAGAGCATGACGGCCTGTATCACGGAAATACTCACCAATAGCAGCACCTGCAAATGGAGCGATATAACGCATTGGAGCTGAAACACTGGCAGGAGCAGCTACAATCGTAGTGTATTCCATGGCACCGTTCTCTTCCAATACTTTCTGGATATTAGCAACGGTTGAACCTTTCTGTCCAACAGCTACATAAATACAGTGAACGGGTTTGTCAGTGTCTTGAGTAGCTTTCTGGTTGATAATAGTATCTACAGCTACAGAAGTTTTACCAGTCTGACGATCACCAATGATAAGTTCACGCTGACCTCGTCCAATCGGGATCAATGAGTCAATTGATTTGAGTCCTGTTTGAAGAGGCTCTGTTACCGGCTCACGATAAATTACCCCGGGAGCTTTACGCTCAAGCGGTAGACGAATTGTTTCGCCGGTTATAGCACCTTTACCATCGATAGGTACACCAAGAGGGTTGATAACTCGTCCCAGCAGACCTTCGCCCACATTTATAGAAGCGATATCTTTGGTTCTTTTAACGGTATGGCCTTCTTCTACGGCTTCGGATGACCCAAAGAGTACAATACCTACATTGTCTTCCTCAAGGTTAAGTACCATTCCTGTTATGGAAGCACCCTTTTCATCCTTAGAATCAGGTAATTCAACCAATTCACCTGCTTGTACTTTTGATAACCCATACACACGTGCAATACCGTCTCCTACCTCGAGTACGGTACCCACGTCATAAGTATCAGCTTCATTATCGAAGCCTGATAATTGTTTACGTAGTATGGCTGAAACTTCGTCTGGTCTGACTTGACTCATTGTAATGTTAGATTATAAAACTGTTGTAATTTATTCCGTAGTTGTATTCAGGAATACATCTTCAAGCTGTTCCAACTGGTGCTTAACGGTACCATCAATAACTGTATCTGCTATTTTAATGGCCATTCCGCCTTTCAAATCTTCCTGCACTTTTATAGTGACATTTACTTTCTTACCGGTAACCTCTTCCAGCTTCTCGGTAACCGCAGCAATTTGTTTGTCATCTAATTTAGTAGCGACAAATACTTCAGCTGAAATAATACCAGCGTACTCATTGTAAACTTCAACAAAGGCAGTAACGATTTCATCAAGTACATTTTGTCGATTTTTACGTGCAATCAACGTTATGAACCTGTGAACCAATTCACTGATCTCTGATTTGAAGATTTCTTCAAGAGCAGAAACTTTCTTGTCTGGCTTTATAATGGGGCTTTTTAAGAAAAGAACCAGATCTCGAGAATCCTCTAGGGTAGTCTTAACAAAAAGAATATCCTCAAGTGTGGACTCTACAACATCTTGCTCTTTGGCAAGCTCCAGTAGTGCAGTAGCGTAACGGCGTGCCGCTTTAGATACCAGCATGAATTATTATTAATTTTTTGGAAGGTCAGATAAAAATTTATCTACCAGCTTGTTATTCTTTTCACTGTCAAGCTCTGCGTCAATGATAATAGAAGCTGATTGTACGGCAAGTTTTGCCACTTCTTGTCTCAGTTCAACTAAAGCTTGTTTCTTTTCTTGATCAATAGAGGTGCGAGCCTGCTCAACGAGTTGTTCAGCTTCTTCTTTGGCTTTCTTAATCCGTTCTGCACGAATTAATTCAGCTTCCTCTACTGCTTCTTTACGAATCTGTTGTGCTTTTACTTCTGCTTCTCGAAGAGCTTTCTCATTATCTTTAGAGATTTTCTCAGCTTTCGCTAATGCATTCTCAGCGGATTCCAGGGAATCCTTGATTTTTGACTCTCGCTCCTCAAGCGCTTTCATAATAGGGGGTACTGCAAATTTTGCCATCAACAAGATGAAAACCACCATTGTGATAGCAATCCACAAGGCAAAGCCTGTGTTAAATGAGAGTAATCCCCCTCCGCCTGCTAAAAGTAGCATAGAGTGTAACACGATATTAACCCAAGAAGATGATCAATGCACAAATAACCGCACAGAAGAGAGCAACACCCTCAATAAATACTGCGGTCAAAAGCATTGCGCCACGGATATCTCCGGATGCTTCAGGCTGACGTGCAATACTTTCTGTAGCCGCCTTACCAATCATTCCGATTCCAAGTCCGGCGCCAATTGCTACGATTCCTGCTCCAATACCAGCTGCTAAAAGTCCCATATTTCTTATTTTTTGTTTTTAGTTGATTATGGTTTTTTCAAGTTCAATTTGCCTGTTCAGCAATATGCTCTGCGTGATATCCTTCCTCATCATGCTCATGATCTTCAGCAGCCATCCCAATGAATACGGCTGAAAGAATTGTGAACACATAAGCCTGCAGTAAAGCCACAAATGCTTTCAAGAAATATAAAGCTGCAGTTAGAGGTACAGATAAAAGTCCTGCCATTCCGTAGCCACCAATAGGCCCAAACAGATCAGCAAAAATAAAGATCAACCCTAAAATCGCGATGATCATCATCTTTCCTGACAACATGTTTGCAAAAAGTCGAATTGCAAGAGCGAATGGTTTAGTGAATAAACCAAGCACTTCAACAGGAGTTAAAATGAAACGAGTCCAGCCCGGCACGCCCGGAAACCAGAATACATGAGCCCAGTGGTCTTTTGTCCCACTAAACTGAGTTATTAAAAATGTGATAATTGCTAATGTCGCTGTAACTGTTAAATCAGCAGTGGCAGTAGCAGCCCAAGGCAAAAGCCCAAATAAGTTCATAAAAGCAATACCCATGAATACTGAGAATAGGTATGGTACATAACGCTCATATTTGTCATCGCGGATATTATCCTTAGCGATGTCATCTCTCACAAACTGGAATAGTACTTCAAAGGTATTCTGAAATGCTCCCTGCGGCTCGGTGTCTTTACCAATTCCGTTTTTATACTTCCTGGACATCCCTATTGTAATAAAGAGAACCAGTCCAATACTGAGCCAAAAATAGATCAAGTGAGAGGTTATAGATAGATCTAAAGAAATATGCCCACCATTAACAGGAACTACTGCACCTGCTTCTGACAATTCAAAGTTCTCAGAAGCGACAGCTTTCTTGGTTGAGGCAAAAGCACTTAGCTGCGCCTGACCTTCTGCATCTTCCCAATAAAAGATGCGTGGTAAGTAGATTTTACCAAACGGTGTTTTAAAATAATCGTGATCAAGAACGGTACCCATCACGTCAATAATAGGTTCTTCCTCACCTTCGGCCTGATCTGCCGCAAAAGTATTTGAAGTGCTGATACTTAAGAATAAAAGAGTTAAGAAAACTCGACGCAGGGTTTGAATCATTGTCTTTTAGTGCCGCTCTTTTGAAGAATTTTGTTAATTAAAATCATTTCCGTTACAGATTGGCAAAGATAGGAAATTATGAAACTAACTGTAAAGTAGATTTCATCAATTTTTGTCACTCCAAGCAAAATTCCGAACAAAATGAGCACTAACAGAAAGCGGATGGCTGTAGAGATGAAAAATATTTTTATAAACCGGTTGGTTTTCACTCCTCGGAAGGTGTCAAACACCCATGCACTGCTGACTACAAAGATGCAGCTGAGCATGACTCCGGTCAAAACCGCAATTCCTTCTTTTTCACCTATTGCAAAAAATCCTAAAGAAATAATCAGTAAAACACCCGAGGCTAAAAGCGTACTTCTTACTACACTTCCTTCATAATTATTTATCATCGTCTTGATTCAGTTTCTTTGCAATGCGAGCTATCATAAGACCAAAATTCAACATCCCTACCAAAACTCCTGTTAAAGTAAGCCAGGGAGAAAGCTGGAAGTATTCATCTAAAAAATAGCCTGCTACTATAGGCAACGCCATGGATACAGCGATTTCTGCTCCCAAACCTACATACTCAGCATATTTATCGGGAAGCAGATTATGAAGCAATTATTCGCGGGTCAGGATTTTACTTTGGTATCATTCACGTAATCGGAATCGCTTGATTGAGACAGAGATTTTGCATCTGATCCCATTCGGCATGATCCATTTATTTGTGCACCCTCTTCAACGATAAGGGTTTTGGTGTAGATATTTCCATCAATAACAGCGCTTTCACGGAGGGTTAGTTTATTGGAAACTTTCACTTCTCCTTCTACCCTTCCCGCAATGTCAGCGTCAGCTGAAGTGATGTTACCGACAATTTTACCATTTCCGGTAACGATTAATTTACCTTTGGAGACAGCTTCGCCCTCTACAGTACCGGCAATCCTTATATCCGTTTGCGAACTAAGGTCACCTTTTAGTTTAGTTCCCTCACTTAAAATATTTACCGATGGAGAATTACTTGAATTTTCTGAACCGTTACTCGATGTAGACTTTTTATTATTTAACATGACTCGATTTTATTTGATTAAATAGACTTCCGGATTCTGAGGTACTCCATTTTTCCAGATCTCAAAATGGAGATGGGGCCCTGTACTTAATACTCCGGCATTTCCGATTTCGCCTAAAATATCACCTTTAAGTACAAGGTCGCCTTCCTTCTTATTTAATTTAGAAAGGTGCTTATAGGTTGTTACAATACCCTCACTATGTTGCACGGATATTACATATCCATTGTTAATTGTCCAACTACTAATAAATACTGACCCGTCTGCGATATTGATTACGGGTTCATTATTCTTAGTTGCAACGTCAAGACCATAATGTTGATCATCAGGCAGATATCCCCTCGTTAAAGATCCCTGTACCGGAAATTTTGCAGGGAAATCAGGAGCTGTACGAGATACATTTGAGAATAAAACCTCGCTCTGGCTTAGCCTGTCAAAAGAACCGGATCTTTCGAATGATAAAAAATCAGCATTTTGAAGTGGATCATTTGGGTTAAAGAAATCATCAAACCGCTGATCTAATGAAAGTGTAGTATCTATACTCAAACGAATTATATTTTTCATTTCACGAAGTTGCAGATCTCTTTGTCTTAAGGAATCCTCTAAAGCAATGGCTTTATCCGTTACATCCATGATCTGTGCGCGAATTTCGGCATCGTCCGTGCTGTATAATAATCCACCCAAGGGAGTCAGCATAAAGATCAAAGCCACAAAAATGGCGAAAATACCGGAAATCCCCAGTATCATCCCAAAGAGTCCGTTAGGATAAATCTTGTAGGAATTATCCTCATCAGGCTTTGAGTCATCAAGTAAAATCACATTGATTTTACGCTGACGCTGTTCAAATAATTTTTTAAGAAGATCAATCATTGTTCATCAAGTTACTACAATAAGATCTTATTATTGGGTTGAAATTTCATCAAAAATCTTTGCGAGCTTTCCGGTTAGTTTCTTCCTGTCAAAATGATTTACAACTTCTTCAGAATGTTCCGGCCACCTGCCGTTTTTATAGCGATCAATGATTTCTAAAAGCTGTTCTTTTATTTCAGAGATATCATAGGGATCAGCTATAAATGACTTGCCATACATCAGCAATAGCTCTTTTGCGACGCCCTCAGGCACAAGACCCAAAACCGGCTTCTTTGTTGCAAAATATTCACTGGTTTTTCCTAAAGAAATTATTTCAGGATTCTTTTTTTGCCCTACATTCAGCCAAAGAATATCTGCAGCTATTAAATTCTTTACCGCAAGTTCATGTGGCACATATCCAAAATCGAAGACAAGAGGTGTTAAGCCCAGTTTGTTAATCAGTTCCCAGTGTTCAGAATTCAAGCCACCCTGAAATTGTAGTTCTATTTGGTTTTCTAGTTCCGGATTCGATTGAATTACTTCATGCACAGCTTTTAGAAAAGAATCCGGTCGGCTATCTGGGTAGAAAGAACCGCTATACAACAACTTAAGTTTAGAGCCTGAAGATGCAGGCTTACTTTCAACCTCATTGAAGTCTTCGGGATCGTAGCCGTGCCCTATCACCTCAACTTCTTTTAACACTCGAGACTTCAGGCTTTCGGCAATTCGGTCATTAACGGTAAGAAGCTTATCCGCTTTGGCAAGAGTATCGATCTCCAGCTGCTCCATTTTCTTTTTATGCCAGACCGTTGGGTAATTGATCAAATGGCTTTCAACCCAGTCATCCCGAAGGTCCATTACTGTAGGAATGCCAGTTTTCTCCTTAATTTGTTTGGCGAGCATTAAATTACTGTATGGAGGAGCACTTGAAAATACTGCATCAATATCATTTTCTTCAATTAAAGCCAGCGCTTTTTCTAACCCAGGCTCAATCCACTTCTTTTTATTATCAGGAAGAAAGAAGAAGGTTGAAAACCAACGAAGAACCTTGGCAACGGAATCTGGAATTTTAACTTTTTTAGGGTTTTGTCCAGCTTTATGAAATGGCGTATTTCCGCTTACACGATGGACTTTAACATCCAGTTGATCCAGCTCTTTTTCCAGTGATTCATCAAAGGTATGATAAGCTCCGGGTTCCGGGCAAAGTACTATCGGATTCCAACCGAAATCTCTTAGGTACTTGACGAATTTAAGAGGACGCTGAACACCACTCCCTCCCATTGGAGGGAAATAATAGACAATGAACAGTACGTTTTTCATGCCTGACAAGGCCGATTAAGATACTGAGTAATTCGGCGCTTCTTTCGTAATCTGTACAGAGTGTGGGTGACTTTCCTTGTAGGATGCAGCCGAAATCTGAACAAACTCTGCTTTTTTCATATCGTCAATATTTGCAGCACCTGCATAACCCATCGCAGCTCTAAGTCCACCGGCCATTTGATGTACAACTTCACCTAAGTAACCTTTAAAAGGCACTCTACCTTCAATTCCTTCTGGAACCAATTTACTGATGTCATCTTCTACATCCTGGAAATAGCGGTCTTTGGAACCTTTATTCATCGCACTGATGCTTCCCATTCCACGGTAAGACTTGTATTTCCGTGATTCATAAATAATTGTCTCTCCCGGACTTTCATCTACCCCAGCAAACATGGAGCCCATCATCACAGCATCAGCTCCACCGGCAATGGCTTTAGGAATGTCACCAGTTTGCTTAATACCGCCATCAGCTATCAATCCAATTCCATTTTTCTGGGTGAATTCAGCTACTTCCATTACGGCACTCAACTGAGGAACGCCAACTCCGGTAACAACGCGTGTTGTACAAATTGATCCAGGACCAACCCCAACTTTAACTACATCTGCTCCGGCTTCTGCCAATGCTTCAGCTGCAGAACGGGTTGCAATGTTTCCACCAATTACGTTCAGGTCAGGGTACTTTTGTTTAATTTTTTTGATGGTATCAAGCACTCCTTTCGAATGGCCGTGTGCTGTATCAACGGTGATGGCATCTACACTTGCTGCAACCAGGGCTTCAACCCTATCCATAGTATCTGCAGTTACACCAACAGCGGCGCCAACCCGCAATCTTCCCATTTCATCCTTACAAGCATTCGGGAAATTCTTTTTCTTCTCAATATCTTTAAAGGTGATTAACCCAACCAGCTTATTGTTTTCGTCAACTATAGGGAGTTTTTCTACTTTATAATGCTGGAGGATTTGTTCTGCTTGCTTTAGGTTGGTTCCTTCCTTAGCGGTATATAATTCTTCATAGGTCATGATATCGCCAAGCTTTTTGCCCAACTCAGACTCAAACCGTAAATCCCTATTGGTTACAATACCCACTAAAATTCCTGCATCATCAACAATTGGGATTCCTCCAATCTTCTGTTTCTTCATCAAAGCTCGTGCTTCCCGAACAGTAGCATCTTCCTTTAGCGTTACAGGATCTACAATCATCCCGCTCTCACTCCTTTTCACCAAACGAACATGCTCAGCCTGATCTTCAATGCTCATATTTTTGTGAAGCATTGCAATACCTCCTTCACGAGCCAATGCAATAGCCAGGCGATACTCAGAAACGGTATCCATAGCTGCACTTATAATTGGGATGTTGAGCTTGAGTGTGGGCGTAAGTTGAACCGTGGTGTCAACATCGCGTGGCAATACTTTCGAGAAATTTGGGACTAAAAGTACATCATCGTACGTAAGTCCCTGGCGCGTAATACGTTCAAAGGGAGATGAGTCGTTCATTTTATACATGGAGTAGAAAATTTGGCTTGCAGTTTTTCAAAGATAAGGATATCTCTGTGGAAGTTCTGCATTCAATAACATTTTTTGTTTAAATACCGTAGGTACTCCAAAAATGAATTCCATGTCTGATTCAAAATCGTATTCCAAAAAAGAAATAAGTAAAATTCTTACTAAAGCTTCTGAAATTCAGGTTAAAAAAGACTTGTATGAAGATCAGGAAACACTGTCTGAAGAAGACCTCATTCACATCGCTGAAGAAGTTGGCATTAGCAAAGAGGCCTTACAAGAAGCATTAGCTAAAATTGGTGAGCCAGATCTTGATGAACAAACCTATAATTTGATAAAGGGAACTTCACGCATTCAGGATGTTTCTTCAGTGGAAGGTGAAATTAATGAAGACCAATGGGAAGATTTGGTTCTAGAGATCCGAAAAATCACAGGTGGTATTGGTAAAATCAATAAAGTTGGAAATACCTATGAGTGGGAGCAGCGCAAAAGTGATTTTGGGTACAAGCACTTCTCCTTCACCCCGAAAAATGGACAGACCAAAATTCAGATGGTTTCCTCTTGGGGACCTTTTAAATCTCTTGCCAGTTTCCTTAGCTTTTTCTTCGGTTTCATCGTTGCCCTAATCGCATTCAAAGAAACCAGTGGTAAACAATTCGCTTTGATGGTAGCTCCATTTTTTGGCCTGGGTGGATTTGCTATGAGTCGGTTTTTCCTGAAAAGTTATTATCAGAAACAAAAGGATCAGCTTTCTACATTGACTGCTTCTATTTCAAAAAAAATAGCTTCCTTTGGTAATACATCCGGCCCTATCGAGATTGAAGATGAAGATCTTTATCAAGAAAATGTGAATTCCACATCATCCCAGCCAAAAGAACGAAATACTTAGAGGGGTTTTACCTCTAGTGCTTTGATTGCCGCTTCAAGGGTGCAAATTCCATCCTGAAAACTACTTACCCAATAATGGATTGAATTGCGTCGGCTTTTCACGAATGGATCACAGGATGAAAATCTTCCCTTCAGTTCCTGAACCATATACTTAACATCTTCATTGATTTCGATCTTAAGCTCGTCAGGGAGTCCGCTCCATCCAAGTAACTCGAAAGCTTCCTGCATTTCAGCATATTCTTTCTGACTCTCTTGTTTGATTCTCTTTAAAAGCGGAAGCGCAAATAAAGCGGGTGATGAATTTTGTTTCGGAGTGATTGAAAGTGCGTTGCTTGTCATGATCGTTGAGTTTTGTTTTTTGATTTACTCAATGATAATGACAGTGAGTGACATCATAGTGTCACCCTATTCAAAAAAAGATTTTAGTCCGGATAAATGCTCTTCTTAGCTGCATGAAAGTGATATTCTTCACTTCATTTCTTTGCGCTACTTTTTTTCAGGATGTGAATGCCATTAATCAACAACGATAAGCTGTCGGTAGCGACTTAGGAAAATCTCTCCACTTGCTTGTCAAGCCAATGGAGTCGACTGGAAAGAGTCCAAGTGAAGCATCTATAAAAAGATGGCCAGAAATTGCGGTCTTCTTTATGAACCTTGATTTATAGGATTTTAGGATATTCTTGATTTACCAGCATCCATCATGACAATCCTTCCATCAAGAAAATCATGGTTCTAAGTTATACATTTAGCGCATGCACCAGTGTCCTAAATACTTACGATTTCAAAAACTAATCGGGATAAATGCTCTTCTTAGCTGCCAATAAGGTATTCTTCATCAGCATTGCAACAGTCATCGGACCAACGCCTCCGGGAACGGGGGTAATCCAGCTGGCTTTTTTCTTGACGGATTCGAAATCGACATCTCCTACGAGCTTGTACCCTTTTTCGGAAGTTTCATCGGCTATTCTATTGATTCCCACATCAATCACGACAGCACCCTCTTTAATCATTTCTGCTTTTATAAGGTGAGGTTGACCAGCCGCAGCAATAACAATATCAGCAGAAATGGTATGCTGGGTAAGATCTTTGGTGTATTTGTGACAAATCGTTGTGGTGGCTTTTCCAGAAGAATTTTCTCTTGAAAGCATAATCGCCATTGGAGATCCCACGATATTACTGGCTCCTACCACTACGGCATGTTTCGCTTTAACGGGAATGCTGTAATGTTTGAACAGCTCCATGATGCCGGCTGGCGTACAGCTACGGAAGCAAGGCTGATCAACTGTTAAGCGGCCCACATTCATCGGGTGAAATCCATCCACATCTTTGCGATGGTTAATGCATTCGATTACATCATGAGATGACAAATGGGATGGCAGTGGAAGTTGTACCAGAATTCCATCTACTGAATCATCGGTATTATATCCTTCAATAACCGACTTAAGTTCTTTGGCAGAGATCGTATCTTGTAAAATCTCGGTATAAGTTTCAATTCCCACATCTTCGCAAGCACGAGTTTTAGCGCCGGTATATACTTTTGAAGCGGGATCATCCCCAACCAAAATAACCTGCAGAAACGGAGCACGATTACCTTTCGCCTTCCAGTCCTCTACATCCTCACGAACGCGATTTCTGACTAATTCTGCTACCTGTTTGCCATCAATGATTTCTGCACTCATGCTATCGCTCTATATTATATTTTTTCATTTTATTGTACATGTGGCTTCGCTGTATACCTATGGTTTCTGCAGTTTGTGAAACATTCCAGTCATTCTTCTCCAGCTGCTTCACTAAAAATAACCGTTCTGCAGTTTCTTTAAAATCCTGAAAATCGTCTGTTTCATCGGCGAGTTTACCCAAATCCCCCGCTTTAAGGTCCCTCGTTTTGAGTACATCATTTACAGTTTCTTCGGTGATTTCATCTTCAGAAGCTAAAATCCCCAATCTTTCCACCGCGTTTTGAAGTTCCCTTACATTCCCGGTCCATTCTCTTTTCGTTAGCGCCTTTAATCCTTCTTTTGAGAAGGAAATGGAGGAAAAGCTAATATCTCTTTCTTTCAGATTTTTCAGACAGGCCTTGGCAATCAGCGGAATATCTTCCTTACGTTCTCTGAGCGGCGGTACTTTAATGGGAATCACACTTATACGATGAAATAAGTCTTCACGAAAATTACCTTCTTCAATTTCTTCCTCAAGATCCTTGTTGGTAGCAGCCAATATCCTCACGTCTACCGAAATAGACTCGTTTCCACCAACCCTTGTAATAGTACTTTCCTGTAAAGCCCGTAATACTTTTGCCTGGGCTTCCAGGCTCATATCACCAATCTCATCCAAAAATAAAGTTCCGCCATCAGCCTGGTCAAACTTTCCAATTCGTTGATCGGAGGCGCCGGTGAATGCTCCTTTTTCATGTCCAAAAAGTTCACTCTCTAACAAATCTGAGGGAATTGCGGCACAATTCACTTCTACAAATGGAGCTGAACTGCGCGGACTTTTCTCGTGAACCCATTTTGCTACCAATTCTTTTCCGGTTCCATTCTCGCCGGTTATCAATACGCGGGATTGTGTTGGTGCTACTTTATCGATCAGATCTTTGATTTTTGAAATCGCTTTACTCTCCCCGATGATCTCCTGCACCTTCGGCAGCTTTTTCTTGATCTGCTTGTACTCATTAGCCAAATTTTGCTGAGAAAGGGCATTCCGAACGGAGATAAGCAACCGATTCAAATCCGGGGGTTTTTCCATGAAATCATAAGCCCCCATTTTAGTGGCCTCAACGGCGATTTCAATAGTCCCGTGGCCTGAGATCATAATAACCGGAAACTCATGCCCCTTTTCTCTGAGCTTTTTGAGGGTTTCAAGACCATCCATTCCCTGCATCTTGATGTCCAGAAACATCAAGTCAATATCGTTTTTAGCTACAAAGTCGATGGCATTAGATCCGCTTTCTGCGGTGGAAACTTCATAATTCTCATACTGCAGAATTTCTTCCAGAGTATTCCGGATCGCTTTTTCATCATCCGTAATTAAAATATGAGGTCTCTTTTCTGACATAGACAAAGCTAATCAATATTTATCATACAGATACATCAAAATCTGTTCGTGAACAGCGTCAATGGGGCGAACTTTCTCCGAAATATAATTATTGGCAGCCAGACTGACGATCAACTGCTTTCCTGATTTAGCCTCAAAATATCCGCTGAGCGTTCTAACTCCTGTCACAAAACCTGATTTTCCTTTGAAGTTTCTATAGAGCGGTGTGCCCTTCATTCGGTGAGCAAGTGTTCCATCAATACCTGCAACAGACATACTACTAAAATAGGTATCAAACTCCTGGTGATCCTTCATCTTCACTAATAGCTCTGAAAGAAGACTGGTTTTGTTGAAGTTTCCTCCTGCCATACCTGAACCATCATTCATTTGAATATGAGTCGTATCTAACCCCTGCTTAGCTACAAAGTTTCGGACCTCTTTTATCCCTCCCTCAAAAGAACCGGGCTGATTGTCGGTTTCAGCTGAAAGTGTTTTAAGCAACATTTCAGTATAAAAATTATCGCTTTCTTTATTTGCCCACTTGATTAGCTCAGTCATTGGCTTGGAGAAATGGGTAGCCAACACGTTGGTAGTATCATACTCAAAAGCCTGTCCATAAACTACAATCCCGCCTTCGAACTGAATTCCGTTATTGTTTAGATAATCTTTGAAGGAATCCAGGAAAAACATAAGGGGATCATCCACAGACAAAGATTCATCTTCATAATATCCTTGGGGCAAGCTGCTTCCCAGTACTATTTTATTGCCTCCAAGCTCACGCCGATAATATTCATCATACTCAGTCTCAGGGTGGCTGATGACCTGTTTGTTTTCAAAGTCAACATAGTCTGTACTATCAGGAAACCAGGTAATTCTTGGAGTATCTCCTATTTCACCATCAGCAAATACTTCCAAATCGACAGCATTATTATTGAAGGATAGCGGGCTGATTTGTACTCCATAATAGAATGAGAAGTCGTACCAATCCCATCCTTTAGGATATAGTTGACTGTCGAAGAGACTTTGATCAGCGATCAGAAATCCATCAATCTTTTCTATTCCTTTAACTTTGAGCTGGGCGACAAATTTTTCAAAGACGTGGTATCGATCTCCATCATATAAATCGCCGCTTATGGATGGATCACCACTTCCTTTTATAATCAGGTTCCCTTTCCAGATATCTCTTTCCAGCTCGCCATCACCATAAATATTGGTTTCAAACTGATAATCGGAGCCAAAGTGATCTAAAATAGCAGCTGTAGTTAACAGCTTTTGATTAGATGCAGGAATTATGACCTTTTCAGAGTTAAAGCTTTCCAGAATTTCACCATTTGCATCCCGAACGGTTACCGACCAAAAAGCTTCCTGATTGGGAGCCTGATCTAATATAGACTTAAGATTTTGACCATGGGTTAATTCCGCAAGAAGTGCGAGTATCAGAATTCCTGCAATGCGGAATAAGAGCTTCATCTAGCTTACAAAGTATTTTTCTTCTTCATCCTGAAAAGCATTCAGAATTTCTTCGGTAGAGGTGCAATTCAAAATAGTCTCCCTGAAAGAACCACTATTCATGAGTCTGGAAATCCGGCTCAAAAGTTTGATGTGCTGGCTGTTATTTGATTCAGGACCTACTAATAAAAACACCAACCGAACCGGTTCGCCATCTATGGAATCAAAATCGAGAGGTTCCTTTAGAAGGGCAAAAGCAGCATGATTCTCAGTTACAGCTTTCGTTTTTGCGTGAGGAATTGCGAGTCCTTTCCCTACCCCTGTGCTCATGATTTTCTCGCGTTCAAACACCGCTTTCCTTACGGCTTCAAGTTGTTCCTCACTTTCCATCTTTTCTTCCAAAGCATTGACAAGCGCGTTAATGAGCTCTTTTTTTGAGCCCACAACATAATTGGGGAGAACCGTGGGTTGATCTAACAGCGAAAATAAGTTCATGTAATTTTACTAGAAAATATGAAGGTTCGATAGCGTTCAAATATAGGCAGTGTATGATCAATCAATCAAAGATTAATTAAGCCGATTTTTGATAACTGTTTTTTACAATTCCTGTTCAACCTAACTTTTGTCATTTACTTCCCGTTTAAGTACCCTTCTTGAAATTCTAACTAAAAGGGTTCTGCCGTGTTACATACTTTAAAATCTGTTCTGACTTTAGCATTCCTGTCTTTATTCATTACTGCTAACGGTTTTGCGCAAAGCAAAATTTTGTTTGCTACCCAACCTTCTATCTCTCCTGACGCTTCCACTATTGTTTTTTCGTATGAAAGTGATTTATGGAAAGTACCAGCAAACGGCGGAGCTGCAGTTAGATTAACCGGAATGGATGGTGAAGAAACGGCGTCCAGTATTTCGCCGGATGGTAAGTGGCTAGCCTTTACCTCTAATCAATATGGAAATGATGATGTATACATGATGCCTGTTGATGGAGGAGAAATCACTCAGCTGACCTATCATCAGGCTGGCGATCAGGTTGAATCATGGAGCTGGGATTCCAAAACTATATACTTCCGTTCGGGCCGATATAACCGTGTAAGTGCCTATGCTGTCAGTATTGAAGGCGGTACTCCGGAACGACTTTTTGGGCATTATCATAACAACGTACACAACCTGGTAAAGCATCCTTCTGAAAACACCTATTTCTTTAATGAATCGTGGGAAAGCTTCATATTTCCTCAACGAAAAAAGTATAAAGGCCCCTTCAATCCAGATATTAAATCTTACAGCCTGGATTCTGAAACCTTTACCAAGCATACCAACTGGGAAGGGAAAGATATGTGGCCAACTCTAGATCAAAGCGGAAATCTTTTCTTCGTTTCTGATGAATTTAATGGTGAGTATAATCTCTATAAGCTAAGTGGAAATAATAAAGAACAATTGACTCGCTTTAACACCTCAGTAGTTAGCCCAAAAGTCAGTGCTAACGGAAAGACCATAGTTTTTGAGAAGGAATACCAGCTGTTTACCTACGATGTTGCTTCCGGTAAATCCACTGCTATACCTATTACCATTTTCAAGAATAACACCCTTACTAAAGAGCAAAGTTTTGATGTCGAAAATAGCGTTACCTCATTTGATGTATCACCTGATAAAAAGAAACTGGCCTTTACTTCACGGGGTGAATTATTTGTCTCAGATATCAAAGGAAAATTCATTCGCCAAATAGAAACCAATGCTTTGGGAAGAGTACTTGAAGTAAAATGGCTGAAAGACAATAAGACGCTCATGTTTAACCAAACTGCGGAGGGTTATCAAAACTGGTTTACTACCGCAGCCGATGGATCGGGAATGGAAAAGCAAGTGACTAAAGATGAAGATAACAACCGAGCCCTTGAGTTGAATTCAGATCGCACTAAAGGAATTTATATCAGCGGCAGAGATAAATTAAAGCTGATTGACCTTGAATCACTAAAAACCGAAACCATTGTAGAAGATGAGTTTTGGGGATTCCAGAATCAGCAGCCTCGTTTCTCTCCCAATGACGAATATGTGCTTTATACAGCCCGCCGTGATTTTGAGCATGATATCTTTACATACCATATTGAGTCCGAAGAAATCATGAATCTAACAGCAACTGGTGTTTCGGAATCGGATCCTTTCTGGTCTCCTGATGGTAAATATATTTACTTCTCATCATCCCGAACCAGTCCTTCCTACCCAAGGGGCGGTGGAGAAACAGATCTCTTCCAAATGGCTTTAGACACCTATGAAGAACCTTATAAATCGGATAAGTTCGATGAGCTGTTTGTTGAAAAAGAAGAAGACGATGATTCCAAAGAGGAAGAATCAGAAGAAGATGAAAGCAGTATGGAGATTTCGATCAATACAGATGGTTTAATGCATCGTTTAGAAGATATCGGGGAGAATTTTGGATCCCAATTTTCACCTTTTGTAGTTCAGGACGGTGACAAAACCATGGTGCTTTATCTAAGTAATCATGATGAAGGAAATACCGGACTCTATGTAACCACCCTTCAGCCTTTTGAAAGTCCCGAGACCAAGAAGTTTGATGGTGTTCGTTTTGCAGGAAATATCACAGAGGTAGATGGAAGTTTATATGGTTTATCCGGCGGTTCTGTTTATGAATTAGACGCAGCTTCCGCAAAAGCGACTCAAATAGAAACCGAGTTTGAGTTCAAACGAAACCTCAGAGCTGAGTTCAATCAGATGTTTGAGGAGCTTTGGGCGAATATTGAAGAGAATTTCTATAACGACACTTTTCATGGAATCAATTGGGAAGAAATCAGAGACCGATACCGCACCTACCTCCCATCGGTTAATAATAGAAATGATTTCAGCCGCATCATGAATGACATGCTTGGGGAATTGAATTCTTCTCACATGGGCTTTACCACCTTTGGAGAAGAGGAGCAGGAGTTCTATTCAACCGTTTCACTTTCTACAGGACTCACCTTTGATGCAAATAATCCATTTAGAGTGGCATCTGTTGTTGCAGACGGACCTGCAGATGTAGCCGGGAAAGATATTCAACCAGGCGATGTACTTACCGCTATCGATGGCAAAGAGGTAAATACCGAGATGAACCGTGAGATGTATTTCAACCGGCCTTCAATGCCTGAAGAAGTTTCTCTGACATTCCAAAGAAATCGTAATTCATTCACCACAAAAATTCACCCAGAGTCATATTTCTCTACTCGAAACAATTTATACGATGAGTGGGTAGATGAGAAACAAGAAATGGTAGATTCCGAGACCGATGAGCGAGTTGCCTATGTCCATATGAAAAACATGGGCGGTGGCGAATTGGAAAATTTCCTTACCGAAATGACTTCAGAAGGCTATCACCGCGATGCCTTAATTTTAGATTTACGCTATAACACGGGCGGAAATGTTCATAATGATGTACTCCAGTTTCTTTCCCAACAGCCATATGCTAAATGGAAATACAGAAATGGTGAGTTAGCCTCTCAGCCAAACTTCACTCCTGCAGCAAAACCCATTATCCTCTTACAGAATGAACAATCGCTAAGTGATGCTGAGGTAACGGCAGCCGGATTCAAAGCTTTGAATTTAGGAACTATTGTAGGAACCGAAACCTACCGCTGGATTATCTTTACTTCAGGGAAAGGCTTAGTTGATGGCTCTTTCTATCGCCTGCCGGCTTGGGGTGTTTATACGCTTGATGATGAGCGTAATCTGGAGCGCACCGGTGTAAAACCTGATATTGAAGTGTTTAACAATTTCAAAGATCGCCTAAACGGAACTGATCCTCAGCTAACAAAAGCCATTGAACTGGCTTTGGAGCAGTTAGGGAACAATTAATTAATGATTATAAATAAAAAATCTTTTTCCCTGATAGCAATTTGGATCTGCATTTCAGGGACAATTCAGGGACAACAGCTAACGGGTACTCTTTATGGAACCGTAGTAGAGTATGCAACAGAATCTCCTTTGGAATATGTCACCATTGCCATTATTGATTCTACCCTTGCCCTTGGCACTGTAACTGATGAAGAAGGCCGGTTTGAACTTAAAAAAATCCCGGTTGGCCGACACAATATCCGTATTTCAATGGTTGGGTTTGAGGCTCAGATACTTAATAACGTCTTGATATCAAGTGGAGCTAATCCTTCGCTGAATATCAAACTTAAAGAACGTCCTTTTGAGCTGGATGAAATCACGGTTCAACCCAAACCACTAAAAGAAATGCCGGTAAACCGAATTGCTACGGTAAGTGCAAAGCGCCTGAGTATGGAAGAAGCAAATCGCTTTGCCGGGGGATTTGATGATCCTGCCCGCCTGGTCTCTTCTTTTGCCGGAGTTGCCAGTAATATTGGCTCAAACGAAATTATAATTCGGGGAAACTCTCCCAAAGGAATTCTTTGGCGTATGGAAGGCGTGAACATTTCCAATCCTAATCACTTTGCCGATATCAATGGATTTGGAGGCGGAGGCATAACAGCCCTCAGCAGTAAAATGCTGGCTAGTTCAGATTTCTTCACCGGAGCCTTCCCTGCTGAATACGGTAATGCAATGTCAGGTGTTTTTGATCTTTCGATGCGGGAAGGAAACTCTAATGAATATGAACACTCTTTTTTAGCGGGATTCATGGGATTTGACTTCGCTTCCGAAGGTCCTATCAATGAAGAATCCGGGGCTTCATATTTGTTCAACTATCGTTATTCCACCTTTGGTTTATTGAGTGTAATATTGCCAAATATCGACCTTGGCATTCAATATCAAGACCTTGCTTTCAACATCAATCTCCCGACTGATAAGACAGGTACTTTTTCAATCTGGGGACTTGGACTGATGGATGAATCCGGTACCTCTCCGGATGATGACACGCTCGGTTCCGATTACAAATGGCAATACTATGAAGATCTCACCACCGAAGACAGTGATTTTAAAACCGGTATTGTTGGCGTTTCAAATAAGCTTTTACTAAATGGAAAGGGATACTTAAAGACCACGATTTCTGGATCCGTGAATGAAATCAATTTGATGGGGTCCCGCCTGGATTCAACATTTACTACAAATTACCCAGTCGAGAATATTCAATTCAATGAAGGAAGCATTCAGTTTTCTTCCACATTAAACTATGCTTTAAACAGTCGGCACGCGAATCGTACGGGCTTTGTCTATAATAATCTCAGCTACGACTATTTGCTACAGGAAGCGCCGGAGTTCGGTGAGCCGTTGGCTACTTTTGCTGATGATGAAGGATCAAGTTATTTACTTCAAGCCTTTTCACAATCATCGTTTAACTTTGGGAATCTTGAGTTCAATCCCGGTCTGCATTACATGTATTTCGGGTTGAATGGTGAGCAATCGGTGGAACCTCGACTTGGAGCAACGTATCAGATCAACCCAAGAAATAAAATCAGCATAGGTTACGGCATCCATTCTCAATTGGAGAAACTGAGTTTTTACCTATCGGATGTCCCTGTTGACAACAGAACCGAACAGCTGAACAAAGATTTGAAACTCAGTAAATCACAGCATTTCGTATTGGCCTACGACCGCTTGATTGGTGAGCATACGCATCTTGTGATTGAGCCTTATTACCAATACTTGTATGATATTCCGGTGATTGACGGGAGCTATTTTTCTATGCTGAACCTCAAGAACGACTTTTTCATCAATGAGGAATTAGTGAGTGACGGGACCGGTTCAAATCTTGGAGTAGATATTACGCTGGAGCGTTTTCTACATAAAGGGTGGTACTACTTGGCTACTTTCTCCATCTTCAATTCTGAATATATTGGAGGCGACGGCGTAGAACGCAACACCCAATTTAACCGTAAGCAGATTTCCAATTTCCTGATCGGAAAAGAATGGATGGTGAAAAACAGAAATATCTTCAGCGCCAGCGTGAAATATACTTATCTCGGAGGTAGCTTCATGAATCCCGTTGATGAAGCGGCCTCTTTAGAAGCGAAGGAAATTATCGAAGACTACAGCAATGCTTTCAGTGAGAGGACTCCTAATTCCAACATTGCCAGCCTCACGTTTACTTACAGGGTGAATAAAGAGAAGTATTCAAGCCATTGGTCGCTACAAATTTTAAACACTCTGGGAGCGAAAGAATACCTTGGTTATCAATATAACTTCCGGGACCACTCCATTGATCAGAATGACGACACAATTGTTGTTCCGAATTTTAGTTATCGGATTGATTTTTGATCCTGATATAGCAGCTCGCTTTAAAGCTTGAATCTACTTTTAATTTTTCAGATAAAAAGAAATGCGCCAGGAGTGCCGACAATAATAACATCTTGGTCGTCCTGAAATAGATTCAGAATGAATATGTAATCTATGCACCATCCCCCTATCAATAAGCCATCAAAATCCTTAAACTTGGCTATGCAATGGATTAGGAGCACACTTACCATTTTAAAGAAAGACCTGCAGATTGAACTGCGTACAAAATTCGCGTTCAATATGGTTTTAGCCTTTGTAGCGGCAGCAATGCTTTTGGTGCTCTTCACCCTCCGTGCAGATCAGCTTGAGCCAGGCCCTAAATCCGGATTGGTTTGGATCATCATTTTGTTTTCCGCTCTCTCTGCGTTGAGCCGGAGCTTCATAGCTGAAACAGACAGAAAGACTTTCGATCTCCTCCGCATTTATGCTGAAGGCACTACCGTATATTCAGGGAAGCTACTTTATAATTTCCTTTTTACTCTTCTGATCAACATAGCTACGTTTACTGGCTATATTTTTTTAATGAATTTGGATATCCAATCGTGGTCTGCATTTTTGGTAATGCTTTTTGTGGGAACCGCTGGTTTATCAGGAGTGGCAACTATGACAGCAGCCGTTGTATCGCAAGCCGATCGTAAAGGCGCTATTTTCTCTGTTTTGAGTATACCTCTATTTATGCCGCTGGTGCTCTTACTGTCTGATATCAGTAAAACAGCATTCATAAGCGGTGGTGACGGCTCTATGAACAACGTGACAGCTCTCATTGGCTTTGCCGGTGTAACCATCACTGCCGGAGTCTTACTTTTTGACTATATCTGGGAAGAGTAGATAACGAGCGACGGGTGACCAATGACCAATGATAAAACCAAGTAACAATTATGTCTTTTAAATTTGAAAAAGAATAAACAAGTGAATGATTTTGGCGAGAACTATGAAATTGAGTAACCACTTGTCGACGGTCGTTCGTCTATCGTCTATAACACACAGAACTAAATGAACATCAAATTCGGAAATCGAAGAATTATTGGGCAAAGCCGTGCTAAAGAACAGGTTGAGCGTATGCTCGATTCTAATCGAATCAGCCACGCCTATCTACTTTCGGGTCCTACCGGTGTAGGTAAAACAGCTTTTGCTTTAGCTATGGCAGAGGCTATAAATGGAGTGGAACATTTAAGTGATTTAGGAGAACACAAAAGTTCAAAAAAATCATCCTGGTTTACTCATCCCGATATCCACGTGTTCATTCCAAAACCCACTTCCGCAAAAACAGAAGAATTGAGAGATCGGCTGGAACTGCTTTCTAAGGATCCATACGAAATCATTAATTTCTCGCAACGCCCTTCTTTGGATGATGACTCTTCCAAGAACCTCCAAGCCTTCTACCCTGTCGATTATTTCAGGGAAGACATTCGCCCGATAGCCAAGCTAAAGCCAAACGAAGGCGATCGTATTGTTATCATTATGACCCAGGTGGAAACCATGCGAAAAGAAACGGCCAACGCCTTTCTTAAACTGCTGGAAGAACCCTCTGACCGTTTGATGTTTATACTTACTACCGAAAGCTATGAAAGCCTCCTTCCTACAATCACTTCAAGATGCCAGCATATTCCGCTGGGTTCTCTAAAAGATAAAGAGGTAGAAAAGGGGCTTATTGAGGTTGATGGCGTTGAGCCTGATGCGGCAGCATACCTTGCCAGAGTTTCAAATGGCAATTATGCCATGACCCGCTTTTTTGATATTTCAAAACTCAGGGAAAACCGCGAGTCGGTTGTAAATTATCTTCGAATGGCTTTTAGTCAGGATGCAACCGGACTTTCAACGTTGGTTCAGGATTGGCAAAGCTCCAATAACATAGAAGGACTAATTGCTATAACCAATCTCATTGAGATGTACATTCGAGACCTCATGGTTTATCGGGAAACCGGAAATAAGAAATTCATTACAAATATTGATCAACTGGATTCTATTCAGAAATTTGTAAAAGCTTTGGACGATGCCCGCTTAGAGGAAATGATCACCCATATGGATGATTTTCGACCTGCTTTACGTCAAAATGTAAACCCTAAGCTGATATTTATTGTTTTAGCTTTACGATTTTCAACGTTAATGCGCGGGTTAGATCCTTCTATTTCTGAAGAAGAGAACTGGAAACACGTCCCCGCTTTTGTAGAATAATTATGAAGGATATTAAATTTCATAAAATGCAGGGAGCCGGAAATGACTTTGTGGTCATCGATAACCGAAAGTATGGCTTTTCCCTTGAGGAGATTATTGAATTAACTCCCAAATTTTGTGACCGCAAATTTGGCGTTGGCGGTGATGGTATCCTTGTGCTTGAAAAAGCTCAAAAGTCTGAAGTTGACTACACTATGATTTACCGCAATGCCGATGGAAGTGATGCCGGTATGTGTGGAAATGGAGCGCGATGCCTCGTCATGTTTGCTTATCAAAATGGGTTTAATGCCACGCAGACTTTTAATGTGCACAATAACGTGTACGAAGCTGTAGTCCATAAAAACGGAGATGTAAGTATTCATTTTCCGGTTCATGTTAAGCCCACTAAGCGGACATTGAATAATGTTGAGCTTATACAGGCTGATGCCGCAACAGAGCATCTCATCACCTTTGTTCCTTCTGAGAAGTTAGAAGACGAGGAAAGTTTAGTTAAAACTGGAAGTGAGTTGCGTTACCACGAAGACGTAAATCCACCGGGAACAAACGTAAACTTTGTATGTATTTCAGATGAGTATTCAATTGAATTACAGACTTATGAGCGTGGTGTAGAAAACCTGACTCTTGCATGTGGAACCGGAGCATTAGCTTCTGCCATTGCCACTCATTTCAATCAGAGTAAACAAGAGAAACATTCCACCTACGAAGTGAAAGTTAAAGGCGGAATCCTCAAAGCTTCCTTCGATTTTAATGCAGCCAATAACACCTATCATCAATTAATCTTAACAGGGCCAGCTCATTTTGTATTTGAAGGTATTTTTACTTCGTAACCTTGTACCATTATTATTTTTGGGGTTTATCATAACCGGTTGTTCAACAGGCTTAACAAACCTGAACAATCAACCTGCTACAGAACAGTATATCAGTCGATATCTTGTCCCAAATCAGTTACCCGCTCCTCAGTCTATAAAGAGTTTACAGTTGTATAGAAAAGGCAGTGAAGCTGGTCCCCCTGTCATTGAACTTGGCTCTCGCCAGAAACTGGTTTTAGCCTTTGATGAGTTATCTGATCTTTCAGGCCAATTCCGTATTACTTTTACCCATTATGACCAGAATTGGAAGAATAGCAATATCCCGCAAGACTGGTATCTAGAAGGTATCAATGAACTTATTTTGGGCGGTGGCGACAAAAACAGACTGTCGCAGCCGGACTACTTCCACTACCGTACAGAATTTCCTAACGATCAGGTTCGCTTTAAAACGAGCGGAAACTATATGCTGCACGTTTCGGACTTCAATTCAGGGATTAGGCTATTCTCTCTCCCCTTTTTCGTAACTGAGAATGCTGGAGAAATGGATTCCTGGGTTGAAACCATCTACAATGCAGGTCAGCGATTTAACGCCATTGACCAGCCTTTTTCTGAGTTCGTGTATCCCGATTTTATAGAATTCCCACAATTTGATCTGAGTTTCTATTTTGTTCAAAATCGTTTTTGGGGTGATATGAGAAAGTCCGAAAACTATGATTTTTCCGAAAATGACCGAAGCCAATTTCATCTTTCCCGGGAAAAAGCCTTTCCTGCAAATTATGATTTCATTGGATTGAATCTTCAGAATCTATCTGTGAATAGCAGGAATATCATAGACTGGCAGCCCGAAAAAACTCCCCCCGTCATTGTTCTAAGAGAAGATGTATTGAACTTTAGTTCTGATCCAATACCTGGTTGGAGCTCTACCTTTGGAAATCCTAAAACATCACCCGATGCCCGATATGCTTCTGTTCGTTTTAGATTCGAAGATGGCGGACAGTTCTCCGCTGATAAAGGGGTTTACCTGGTTGGAGATTTTAACCAATGGCTACTATCAGAAAACAACCGATTAGAATACAATGAAGATTCCGGCTACTGGGAAACTTCATCCCTGATAAAACAAGGTACCTATACGTACAAATATGCGATTAAGTCGTACGGAGATTACGGCATTGATGACTTGATACTAAGTGATACCGTTACCCGTCAAAATCAGGAATACACTGGCTTTGTCTATTTTAAAGACCCCGATTATCAATACCAGCGCCTCCTACAGGTAAAAGTATTTAGAACTCGAAATTAGAAGTTGATCTTTTTAGAAATCGATCCCAATTGAGAAATAGTGTATCGGCTTATCTCCAAATCCATCTCTGGCATAAGGCCACCCTACATCATACCTGAAAGGCAGACCAAACAAAATGGTTCTAAGACCAAACCCGGCACCAATCAACAGGTCACCATCATAATAAGGAGCCTCGAAGCGAGCTGGTCCATTTTGTGTCTCTACGAAGGAACTAAACTGTTCTTTGGCTACTTTGAAGTCTAGTCCGGCTTCATTCACAATAGGGTTTTGCTGAGCGTCAAGAAGTCCATATTCAATTCTCTGCCCCCACGCGGTTCCGACATCCAAAAATGCGGCTCCTGTAACATTGTATAATGGTAATATTGGTACCGCTCCCGGAACAATCGCTGCAAATAGAGGAAATCTAAATTCAGCATTGATTAACGAAAAATTGCTTCCATAAATGCTGTTGTAGGCATATCCCCTAACCGGAAGTGCGGGAACAGTAAAGAAACTATCGGTGAGGCGATCAAAAGAGAGGCCGTTATCATTAAACTGCTGGTTTATCCAGCCCATTCTTCCTCCCATGAAATACGTTTGCTTGTCACGTCCAAATGACGCAGCTCCTGAAGCACGGAGCGCTATTGAATAACGCTGGCCAAGACTTACGTACTGACGGAAATCACCCAAAACTGAGGTAAACAGTGGAGCATTTTCTCCAAAACCGGGACTACCGGAAACACCAATAGAATATCTTCTACCACCTTGAGGAGTCAAAAAACCGGGTAAAGTTTGGTCATTGGTAAAGATGACTTCCGGATATAGGAAGATACTTCTGCGGTTACTTGGCTGACTGGAATTAGTGTTTGATAAACCCGCAAATCGATCACTAACGGAGTTATAATCTCGAGTTACACCTAAGGCTGAAACTCCAAAATCTATCCGCTTAAACTTATCAAATGGGTATTGGATATTAACCGCTCCACCAAAAGTTCTGAACCGGATCAACTCTCCAAAAAAGGTCTGATATCTCCTTGAAGTGTGAAAATATGAAAGAAACCAGTTGGTTCTGTTTTTCAAGTATCCATATTGGAGAGAATAGTCACTGTTCCTAAGATCAGAAACAAAATTTGTTCCTAATGCAATCTGATGATCCCCAAGCAGGTCGCTTATTATAAGTTGAGTTTGAGCAGAAGAACCGTAGGTAGATGCCACAAATGTGGGATTGTAGGCAATGTCGGTTGTAAATTTTAACCGATAGTTTTTCGGCTGAAAGCGTCCGTCATCCGTGATATTATTCTCAGGGTTAAAACTTTCAATATCTTCGAGTTCTAAGGTAGTGTCTTCAATGACTTCAGTATTAAAGACATAGTTTCTAAAATCAATTTCTCCTTCTCCCTCTTCCTGTTGCGCTTGCTCCTCTTCAGTTTCTTCAGCCCCTGCATTTTGAGATTCTTCATCTTCTTCCGTTAGCATCTCTTCTTGCACATCAGCTACTTTTGGATCTGAAAGACTTAGTCCATTCGCAAACATTTCACGGACATAAAGTGTTGCCGGAACGCGATTTGCCTGACTTTCACTAGCTCTTCTCTGAGCCCAATAATTTTTTGATAAAGCTTCTTCTTTCTCTCTGGTGAATGGTGAACGTAAGAGAAAAATATCCAGATAACCTTCGTTTATGGAGTTAAATGCAAGCCTTGACCCATCTCCACTTATTGATATTTGAGAAACACCAGTCTGTAAATTGGTTAGTGGTGATGAAGTTCGGGTAGCTAAATCATATTTATAGATGTTATAAATTCCGTTTTCATCTGAAATAAATACGAGTCTTCCATCTCTTGTAGTCTGCGGATTCTTCTCACTCCAATTAGGAGTATTTGTAAGGCGGGTTGCAGTACGAGAGTCCAAACTGACTCTATATAAGTCTGTTTCGTACATGCTCTCATTACTCAAGAGATCGTACTCGAGTGTATATCTATGAAGGTCCACCTTTTCACCTCGACTAGAAGAGAAATAAATGAATTTTGAATCCTGACTCCATGCGGGCTGCATATCCGAAAAGAAATCTCCGGTAAGATTGACCAGTTTTTGAGTATCTATGTTGTAAACGAAGATATCCTGATAAGGGCCGATGTTACCGTCAAAGGCTAACTTATTTCCATCCGGCGACCACGATATAGAAGCAATGGCATCTAATGTTGGAATTTTAACTTTGTCAATTTTTCCAGAGTTATAATCAATAATGGCAATATCATCTCTTCCTTTCGACTTAGTTGAAAGAGCAATTTTACTTCCGTCAGGTGACCATGCAATATTTGGATTCAGGATATTTAACTCCTCAAAATCCGGATTATCCTCTCCTCTGATCAAAGTTTTGAGCTTCCTGCCATCAATCGCACTTATAACAACAATATCAAAATAACCTCTCTTGTTAGTTATAAACGCAATTTTATCTCCCTGTGGAGAAATAGAAGGACTTGTGTTATACGTTCCGAATTCACCTCTTTCTGTCAGCAGATTAGCAATTACATCTGTACGTTCTCGCTCAGCTACTTCCGGATAATATCGTTCCTGTAGTTTATTCTTCCAGGCTTTAGAAAGTTCGCTTATGCTTAAGCCAAGAGATTGCTGAAGCCCAATTTCAACGCTTCGGGTTGTTTTAATACGCTGTAAAATTTCTGCAATCTTCTGGCGCCCATATTCCTCAGCTATATAATTCCAAACCGATTGGCCACCTCGGTACGCATAATATCCGCTTAAATACTGAATAGGTGGCAAGTAATTATTGATAACCGCATCTCTGATATACATATCAGTATTAGTATCCCAGCCCAGAGCGGTGTATTCGGCTAAACCCTCTTCAAACCAAAGTGGGAAAACAAGTTGAATATTGTTTCGGATAATTGAATTGATGGTACCGCCGTAGAACATATCGTTAAACACGGCATGGACAAGCTCATGGTGTAGAGTTCGGCGAAAATCAGAATAATCTCCATCAAACGGAACGGTCATTCGGTTCTTCAATTTGTCGGTTACACCACCGATCCCTTCTGCGCTTATTGGGAGGTTTACTACGTTGGTTTGGGAAAAATCATTATGAGAATCATAGATAATTAGCGTAATACGGTTTGATATCTCGTGGTTAAAATCCTGACTCAGCTGTTTGTAGGCAGACTCAATACTTTTAGCTCCAAATTCAGCAAGCTCATAGTTCTTTTCTCCGTAGTAATAAACATCAAAGTGTTTAGACTGGATATATCTCCACTCAAAATCTTCGTACTGAACTCTGTTTTTACCAAAAGAGTAGTACTGGGCAAGTGCCGGGGTCGAAGAGGCTAATAAAACCGCCGCAAGTACTAAAACTGAACTAATTCTAACTTTCATAATAATTGTCTTATTCGTTACCGGGCTAATCCAAAATCAATTTGTCGTTTTTCCAGGTTTGTGCTCTTGACACGAACTCGGATTTCATCTCCCAGCTGATATTGTTTTCCGCTTTTTTTACCAACCAAAGCATGGCGCTTTTCGTTGAATACGAAGTAATCACTTTTCAGATCGGTCATTCTGATCATTCCTTCACAATAAATGTCTTTTAGTGTTATAAAAATTCCACGTTCCATAACACCACTGATAATTCCATCAAAAGACTCGCCGATTTTAGAGCTCAAGAATTCCACTTGTTTTAACTTAACGGAATCACGTTCAGCATCTACAGCAACTCGTTCGCGTGCACTGCAATGTTCGCCATCTTTCTTAAGCTGATCGTGTGTATAAACACGAGCTCCTGAATTGTAGCCTTTTAACAGGCGGTGAACAATTACATCGGGGTAACGGCGAATAGGGCTTGTAAAGTGTGCATAATGTCCAAACCCTAATCCAAAGTGCCCAAGGTTGTCCGGAGAATATTCAGCTTTAGCCATTGCTCGTAACATCAGTCCATTAACGATAGACTCCAAGCTTGTATTTTCCACTTTCTTAAGAAGGTCGTTAATTTTCTTTGGGCTGATGCTATTACCCACTTCAAACTTGATTCCTATAGGCTTAACTTGCTCAGCAATAGCGTTTAATTTTTCCGTATCCGGCTTATCATGTACGCGATAAAAGAATGGATAGAGATCTTTTGAGCGCTTTTTGCCTGAATCTTTCCGCATCTCTTCAACATGCTGGGCAACAGTTTTGTTAGCCATCAGCATACACTCCTCAATCAAACGGTGTGCAAATATACGTTCTTTGAGAATCACATTTACAGGCTTACCATTATCATCAAGTACAAATTTTGGTTCTGGAGAATCAAAGTCTATAGCGCCCTCCCGAAATCTCTTATCAAGTAAGATGCGGGCTAGTTCTGCTACTGTTTGTACTTCATTACTGAACTTATGCTTTTTACCGTCTACGACTTCCTGTGCTTCTTCGTAAGTAAAGCGCTGCTTGGAATGAATAACCGTTTCCTCAACAGAGTAGCTTACTAACTTACCCTGAGAATTGATTTCCATGAAACAGCTATACGTCAGCTTATCTTCGTTCGGGCGTAAACTACATACCCCATTACTTAACACTTCAGGGAGCATTGGTATAACACGATCGACGAGATAAACACTTGTTCCACGGCTGTGTGCCTCTTCATCCAAAACAGTTTTTGGAGTGAGATAATGAGTCACGTCGGCAATGTGTACACCGAGATAGTAATTTCCGTTATCGAGCTTCTTAATGCTTAGTGCGTCATCAAAGTCTTTGGCATCGGCCGGATCAATCGTAAAGACATTTTCATCTCTGATATCACGGCGGCGAGCACATTCTTCTTCAGGAATTTCAGTAGGAATTTGATCTGCATATTCTGAAACATTTTTAGGAAATTCAGCAACCATATCATTCTCAGCCAAAATGGAAAGAATGTTGGCGTCGTTAGAACCTGATTTACCTAAAACTGATTTTATTCTTGCTTCCGGAAGTGCTTTAGGATGAACCCAATTCTCAAGTTCAAAAATAACCTTATCCCCACTCTCTGCACCATTCACAAAATCAGGCAGTACAAAGAAGTTAGTATGAACGGATTTCTTGTCGGACTCTATTACATAATTGTCTTTGCTGACTTCAGTCAGAGTTCCAACATAAAAGTCTTTTCCTCTTGAAAGAATTTCGAGGATTTTACCCCTTGGCTGGCTTGATCTTTTATTAGATCCAGTCACTTTTACCTTAACCCGGTCATCATTCAAGGCCGTTCCAACATCTCTTGAAGAAATCATAATGTCTTCTTCAAGCTCATCCGTAATCACATAACCGGTTCCCCGAACTGAGATATCAATTCTCCCCTCATATATGTCCGATGATTTTGATGACTTACTTTTACTTTGCCCCTTCTTCTTATCCGCTAACATGATGTAATGATCCTTTCGGCTGATTACGTTGCTGTTAGCCAGTCGGCTCAGGCACTTGTCCAGTTGTTTTATTTCCTTATCGCTATTTAAGCGAAGTACACTAATTATTTGTTCTCTTGATAATGTGTTTTCCGGGCTGTTGCGGATTAAATCTACAACCAACTCGTCAAACTTTGTCTGTCTTTTATTCTTACTCATTCAAATTTTTTTAAGTGGGATCTTCTCCCAATCTATTTTCTGTTATGTCTTCTTGATTTTGTTCTTTCTTATCTGAGCCAAATAGTTTTCTGAACGGTGAGAGTAATCGTTTAAAAAATTCATCCCATGTGTTAAAACTTACTTTGGCCTCAACCCCTACCCCATTTATATCTTGAGACTGTTGTGATTGGTCGGTACTACTCAGGGTTCCAAAAGTCAGGTCTTGTCGGTGAAATGCAGTAACAGCAAAGGTACGGTTTATCTGATAAGTAGCACCTAAATCACCAATATTAGATTGCCTGCCAGTAATTTGTCCTTCACGGCGTAGAATTAATTTGTCATTATAAAGCCGAAGGGCTACTCCAAGATCTACTTGGTTATAAGTATTTAGGTTAAAATCTACATCTAAACTACTCAAATCACTGTTCAATAACGAATTCACCTGATTTGATAACAATGGGTTAATAACCTGACTCGAAAGCAATGGATTTAGTACCGCAGCACTACCTGACAAATTTTCTCCAAACAAATTATTCTGTGTTTGTCCTGCTGAGGAAACTGGTATAAAATCACCCATTAACATGAAATTAGTGGCCTGAATCAGCTTCAGACTTTCGTCTCGGTTAATCGATGCTAATTGAGTTGACAGAGTTGAACTTTGCTGTGACTCAAAAGTATTAGGCAACCGGAAAAAGAAATTATTCTCGATACTTGTAATTGTTCCACCAATATTCAAAACAAGCTCAACAGGTACGCGCTGGGCGTTTTCAGGGTCTCTTGCACCAGTATTACTTAAGGTGTTGATATCTGGACGAGCACCATAAATGGCATTTAAATTCAGGCGTGCATTTGCGGGATCGCCTTCCCAAGTAATACTACCACCTGGCTCCAGTTCAAAGCGGCGGGTAAAAATATCCCCACTCACAAACTGATATCGACCACCCGTTATATCAAATCTACCAAACATAGAAACCTGCTCATCATCAAGCAGAATACGAATGCGGCCGGTCCCGTCTGCTGTTACAATGTCACCGGTTACAGGATCAAAAATAAGCCGAACAGTCATCGGGTTATTTGCTACAAATTGTAAATCCAGTGTAAAGCGTTCTGCAAAAGTAAGCTCTTCCTCTGTTTGATTTGGTGCACCGTTTATTCTGTTACGTTCATTTGCCGAGGAAGAATTATTTGTGAGATCACTTACATCAAAGGAATCAACAAATCTGATGAAGCGGCTATCCTCATTAAACTCTGTTTCTTCTAATAAAGGGATGGATATTTCCGAGAAATCAGAAATAACAATCGGTTGTTCCGTCCGCAATACCGGGTTTAAGTTTGTCCCTGAAATTGTAACCGTACTTGAGCCATAGGCTTTACCGAAAAAGGCGACAGTGGGATCAAATGAGCTATTCAGAAACTGGAACTCATCCATTTCTAAACTGATTCGCATGCTATCGGTTGGGCCAAAATCATTGGTATCATAAAAGCCGCCGAGTATAGCATTACCACCGGAAGGATCAATCAAATAAATGTCATTAAAAGTGAACCCGGCATTTCTTGTGAAAGTGAGGTTGCCCTGAGCATAGTAGTAAGTATCCAGAAAATTCGGACGTAAGTAAGCTGCATCCTCAGTACCAACATCAAAGCTGGATTCAAAATCATAAGTTTCCAGATTCCCCCAGATTTTACCCGTTCCCTGTGCAAGTCCGGCACCTTCAGCAAAAACTTTAGGCCCGATGTATGGTAGAATCCAGAGGTCAATATTCTTGAAATCTACATCAAACTGGTACAGCGTATCTGCGTCAGGGAAATCACCTTCTACAGGAGCGAGCACATATCCGTTGATATCAAATTCCTGTCCTTGCCTGTCGCTATTTGCATAGTAAGACGGATATTTTGCTGAATCTGTACTCACAGAAATATTGGTATCGAAGCGATCTAGCTGCTGATTATATTTACTCGAAATGTTTACATCACCGAAAAGAGTCCCGTCCAGGTCAAAAGCTTCCACATCTACATCACCCTGAATAGTTGGAACGGTTGTTAGTGTTCGGGTGGTAAAATCACCGTTCAATACACCGCCAAAGCTAAGGCGACCAGCAATCAGGTCAGAAAGTCGATCAAGCCTCACCTCGCTGATATTGTAATTAACTGAATCCTCAGGAAGGTTACTGAAGGTACCGTCAATCCCAACGAACTGGGAGTCACTTTCGAACACAAAATTTCTTAGCACTAGACTCTCATCTGCCTGATATTCAACCATAGGTGTCCCCCGGTTCACCCAGCGATAGGTATCTGCTCCAAGCTCAAAATTCTTAATAAAGAGGCTCAATGCATTGTCGCTAATGTGCCCGCCGGCATTAAAAACAAAAGACGCTTCATCTGCTATCTGGCGGATGTTGCTTTGAATATCAACAGAGTCCTGATTCACGTTTGCAGAAATGCTTACCTGTTTCCCTATTAGATATCCATAGTCTAAGTTTGATGCATTCGCTTGAAACTGGAGGCCTGAAAATTCTTTGAGCTTAGCTTCTTTCCTAAACCCACCCGTCAGTTGAAGCATAAGTGAATCAGCTTCCAGATTCTTCATTTCGGTTTTGGAATCAATCAGGGTTGCATTAAAAAGCAGCCGCTGAGAATTAACATTTACAGTAGAGTTAATTCTGGCTGAAGTTGTGACCATCGGAAATGCAGGATAGTAGGCATTTATGATACCCAGATTTTTGAGCCTTGCCGTTACAGATACATTTTGATTCTCAGTAATCCGAATGGAATCTGAAATCACATCTGTTTCTTCAAAAAGATATTCTTCTTTCACTCTTTGTGTGAAGTACGAGCTCCATTGTTTACCTAATGTAACCAAGCTAGCAGGTTCAAAGTCGCCTTCTATGGTTGCATCAAAAGCAGTTGAGGTAAGCCGTAAAATTCGGTTTTGTGCTTCCGGCTCATTGAAATCAACATATATTTGATGGCGACCCAATGTATCATCTCCGGCAACTGCTCTGGTAATATCCAGACTTACCTGACCAAACAACTCATTCCATTCTTTCCCTTTAACATTAAAGTCATACTCTACATCAGCATACACTTCTTCCATCCTTCCATCCCGGATCAGGTCGTTCAAGTATATATTACCCGCACTTCCCTGAAGCGAGTAGCTTGGTAGCGAAGACTTTAGATCAACCCTGCCATTTGTAGTAATCAAAGAACCATTCACCTCTGCCCTGATATCAGGTTCTATAATGCCATCATTCCAATTTGCCAATATGGAAACTCTATCAAAGTTGCGGCTATCAAGTACGCCTTGCTGTGATTTTATCACAAGCCCACCAACGCTGTTCTTCAAATCAAGGGAAGAGCTTTTGAACTCTCCTGTTAGCGTAAGATTAGTGGACTGCACTCGAGGATCGAATAAATTCCCAAGATCTAAAGAGTCTGTGTTGAAGTTATAATCGACGGCAATCTGAGATTCCCAGTCTATACTTCCCTCTGTCCGAATTTCACCTCGTTGAGAATGACGGGCGGTCAAATTAGTCGTTGCCTGAGATTTACTTCCTGATATTTGACCTTCTATTCTGGTTTCGGCTACAGCTAAAAGCTGTTCAGGGGATAGATATTCTCCAAAAATGGCGAGCTCTTCCTGCCCAAATATTAAGGCATCCAGATTAATGTCATAGAAAATGTCAGACGGATTTTGAAGATTCTTCACATACCCATTCAAGTTAGCAAAGCTCTCTCCAATGCTGATTTCAGCGGCGGGAAAATACAAGGAATCAAGACTTCCTTCTCCTCTTATTGTGCCTCTTAATGTAGCTGGAAACTCAGGAGCATCTGGTACAAATTTAGACAAATCCTCTTTCTCTGCTGAAAACCGATCAATCAGAAAGGTCAGTTTAGATTCCGTTAGCTGTTCCAGAGCATTTCCGGCCAGCAGATTCACCCCATCAGCTTCTCCGCTAAAACGGATATTGGAATTCCCGACTTTAACGTTTAAAGCATTCAATTCCAGAAAGCGGGAATCATTATAAATCTGCCCAAATAATTCCACCTTTGGGATACTCAATTCAGGGATTCCAAACTCGAATTTATTTACATCCACAAAACGCTGGTCTTCGGTGAACTCAAAGAATAAGTCCATATGAACATTCTGAAACTGCAGGCTGTCGCCCGATGAAAATCTATTCTCAGTACTTAAAGCGTTTCGGAAGGTGAAATTTCCATCTTCAATAAGCACAGCAGGTACAATAATCTGAAATCTACTGCTTGATCCTTCAGAGATCAGCTCCTGGTCTTTTGTTATAGCAGACTGCTTTGGATTGAAAGCTTGTTCCAAGGAGAAATCACTATCCGGATCAATAACACCTTTCGGGCTTTTTACGCTTAATGAATTTATAACTACCCTATTCTGCAGTAATGACCAAAAATCTAAACTTGCTGTAATGGAAGCTGTTTCTAAAACAGGCTCAAACTCTGATGAATCCGGATATATTTTCACCTGATTCAAGTCTACCTGTAAGGGAACGAGTCCTTCCAGCTTACCAATACTTAGAACTCCCTGGAAATTTTTACTGAACCGATTTTCAAGCTGATCGGCTATTTGATTCTTAACAGGCTGAAGCTGCATCAGCCCAAATCCCGCACCAATTACCAAAGCCACGGTAAGCACAAGAACCCCGATAAAGGTCCAGAACACATTCCAGGATTTATGTAACCAACGGATGTAAGCCACTATTGAAAAATATTTAGAGTATGATGCCAGGCAAGTTTAACAAATTCCGTCTCAGAAACGTTATATACATAGGGAGAAGCCATTTCCTTTAATAAAACCAGTCGAATTTGTTCGTCCTTTACTTTCTTATCTGTTTTCATCCATTCAACAAGTTCTGCCGGTGATGATGATATTTTATCCAGAGACAATTTATACAACGCTTTAAACTGCAATAAATTGGACAACTCAATAGAAGCTCCCAAAGAATTCGAAGCATGAACCGCAGCTATCATTCCTGCATAAACAGCTTCACCATGGGAGTATTGCTTATAGGCTCCTTCTCTTTCAATCACATGAGCAAAAGTATGCCCGAAGTTCAAAAAAGCTCGTCTTCCGGCTTCCAGCACATCTTCTGAAACAACATCCACTTTTATCTGTGCACTTTTTTGGATAAGAGGCAGCCAAGATTTTCCATTTGTGAAATTATCCTCATCCAACAAGGTTTTTACTTCGTCAAGAATTTCCGGGCTGTGAATCATTCCATATTTAAGTACTTCGCTGAGTCCATTCACCCATTCTTTGTAGGCTAAAGTTTCCAGATACTTAACGTCCATAAAAACCGCTTTGGGTTGGTAAAAGCTCCCAATTAGGTTTTTGCCGGTAGTATGATTTATACCTGTTTTCCCGCCAATCGAGCTATCGACCATGGCCAGCAAAGTTGAAGGAACATGGACTAAAGGTATGCCTCTAAGTACCGTTGCAGCTACAAAACCGGACAAATCACCGGTTACCCCTCCGCCAATCGCAAATAGAGGAGTTCCTCGCTCCACGCCCTCGTTCAATACAAAATCCAAAGCTTGTTTATAAACTTCGATATTTTTGGCTTGCTCGCCACGAGGAACTTCAAATACGTGTAATTCTGAAAAATGCTTTTTTAATGCCCTTTCAAAATGAGTTCTATGGTGCTCCAACACAAAAGCATCAACCATCAAGAAAGCTTTAGATGAGCCAAATTGCCGGATATAGGATTCCAGCTCTGCAGAAAGGTCATAGCCAAAGTGCAGTTCGTACTTATTTTGTGTGGATGTTTGAACGGATATAGATTCAGACATGCCGTGTAATTTTTTCAATAGCTGCTTCTGTTATTTCATCAACAGATGAATACAAGGTAGTATCTATAGTAATTTGAGCCTGTTTGTAGAATGTTTTTCTGCCGGAATATAAGGTTTTCAGCTCTGTAAAGAGAGTTTCTCTGGATTTAATTTTTCCGGACTCATTAAACAGAATTGGGCGCTCATCACTTTCAAGCACTCGATCCACAATTACTTCCATTGGAGTTTCCAGATATAGCAGTATTCCACTCACTTTAAGATGATCAATAATACGCTGGTTTTGCAGAGCTCCCCCTCCCAGCGAAACAACCCCTTTAAAGTGCCGGGTTAAATCCAGAAGGTATTCCCATTCCTTTTCTCTGAAATATTCCTCCCCCTTTTCTTCAAAAATCTCTTTTATCGATTGCTCTTCTTTTTCCTCAATAACAGCGTCTAAATCACGGTATTCACGTCCTAATTTATCTGCCAGAGATTTACCTACGGTGCTTTTTCCTGAAGCCATAAATCCACAAACATAGATACTGTCTTTAAACCTTTCTAAGCGGTACGAATTCATGTATTCGGTTTTTTTGGGGTTACCATTTCAACATCTTCCTTATCCACAACCACTGCGCCCGGAGGTGAACCTTTAGGCTTGCGCACGTATTTCTTTTTGGTGATGATAACCGGAGCCAGATTCGAACCTTTAGCCTTCGAGTTAAACGCAGCATAAGAAGCAGCTTCTAACAGCACTTGTCTTGAGGGCATCCCTTTATCATTCCCCATTCTTATTACTAAGTGAGATCCGGGCACCCCACGGGCATGCATCCATACATCTTCTTTGTGTGCTTTTTGAACTAAGGTATCGTTGCTTTTCGCATTTTTCCCTATCCATACAGGGTAGCCTTGAATTTCCAATGTGTGAAAAGGCAGCTGATCTTCATCATCCGAGCTACCCTGATTCCGATATTCCTTTAACTCTGCCTCATGCTCACTTTCCCAGTCTTTAAATTCCCATAGGTTCGTTATTTCTTCAGCTTCTGCCAATAACCGCTCCGCCTTTTCCTTTTCTTTTTGCATGATGGGGATGCGCTTCATGGCTTCTTCGTAGGACTTTTCAGCTCCTGATGACTTCTTGTAATACCGCTGAGCATTTTCAGCAATGTCCATTTCTTGCTCCAGGGGAATGGTCACCTTTTCACCTTCTCCATATAAATCGTCCACTTCAATTTCTTCTGAATTCACATTCCCAATATGCGCATTAGCCATAAGGATGTGACCCCATTGTTCGTATTTTTCAGCCCGCTCCAATCCTTTATCTGCCTCATCCAAATTACGAAGACCGGATTTCGTGCGCTTTATCTTTCTTTTGAGACTCTTGAGAAGTGATGACTTACGCTGTTTTAACCGTTGACTACGGGAATAGTTTTTATATCTGTATAGAACCAATTCGTTTACTGAAACAAATCGTTTTTCAGTTGGGACAGGCAAGGTTTTTTCTGAAAACAGTGTAACCTCCCCATTCTCTAATAATCGGGGAAAAGGCTCTTCCGCCATTTGTTCACAGGTTTCCCGAACGAATTCTCTCAGTTCTTCCTCGCTTTTATCATCCAAGTCATAAATATCTGTGAGCTCTTGGATATTTTGCCGGGGATACATCGCGTTTATTGCTACGATTTTATTCTTCGTGCTTTTTCTGCTGATGTCTTCCTCAATCTTAAAAACATTTAGTTCCTGTGGACTCGGTGGCTCTGCTCCAATTTTGTCGTATTCTTTAAAAACTTCTGTGATTTCACCTTCTTTTGATAGAAAGGCATTTGCCCGATTACTGAACAAACGAAAGTGAAGTTTCGCGCCATTATCAAAATGGATAAATACCCACCGGTCGGTCTCTGGTATGGTTACGTCAGTAATTTCTACACCGTAGATGCTTTCAAAAAAATCAATGGTGTTGCTTTTTTTTGCGCCTCTGTAACTATCCAGATATAACGCAATATTCCCAGGAGATGAACTGAACGATAATCGGTGTTTATCGGTCTTTCCGGCCACAAAAAGTTCCAAAAAATTCTTGTACGGACTCACCGCCTGCTCAATTCTGCCGGCAATCAACTTGTTTTTAAGCTCTTGCTTTAGATATATTAACTCGTAGTAATTCATTTAATACAGAGGGAAATAAGGGTTTCATGCATTATCCAATATTCAATTCTATTGTCAATACTGTTGAATCAAAATTGGGGAAAAGGGGAATAAAGGCCAATAAGTTCACCACGTGGGAAGATAATAAGATTCATGCCACTGGTTTAGAATTAATCATAGGTTTGGACGAAACGTCTAACTTCATGGATTCACTTTCTATAAATTTTGATTGGGACAGTTTCAGAGAAACTTCTATGGCTAAAGAGTTGGAAGGTATGGATAGTCATCCTTTTCTCAAGATCGAAACTTTAACCAATTCTACGGTTACCCCTACCATTGATGTTGAGATGAGCTGGTTGTTTGATATTGAACGCTGCCAACCTGAAATACCCGGAGAAGCCGGTAATTATCGTATCGAAAAAGCCAGCCGCTGGATGGAATCGATAAGTAAGAAAGTAAATGATCTTCTTGCCAAAGATGACATCATCACCCGCTGGCACATTGAAATTGATGGAGACGAACATGGGCGCTATCTATCAGCCATTAACCTAATTTCATACTTCCAGTATGAATTAACCTCACCTAAGAGCCTCAATGAGGTCAATCAGCTGGTCAGTAAAAAACTTCAGGATTTGCTACTCAAAGCCAACAAGGTGATTTACCTTGCAGATGAAATTCTTGATGATTCGGTTGCTGCTTAAGCCTTTTGATCCTTGCCTAGTAAAAATACACATGTCATTGCGAGGAGCCCAGATTTGTAAGTATGCTTGCGAATTATAACGACGCGGCAATCTACCAGAATAAACATCCCAAATAGATTAAGAAGATCGCCACGTCGAATGGCAATGTTGCCCAACTTTAGGTAAATATACTCCTCGCGATGACCGACTTTTTACTTATAAATTACTTCGTTAAGCTATAGGTGCAGATTGATTCGTTACCACTTTGATCAAGTAATTTTCTAGTCGTACTTATAAAACCCTTCGCCGGTTTTGTTACCGAGTTTACCGGCATCAACCATTTTAACAAGCAATGGAGCTGGGCGGTATTTAGGGTCTTTAAATCCTTCGTATAGCACATTTAAAATATCAAGGCATACATCTAGCCCAATAAAGTCAGCTAACCGAAGAGGTCCCATTGGGTGAGCCATACCGAGCTTCATCACCTCATCTACGTTCTCTGCTGTTGCCACTCCTTCGCCGACACAAAAAATTGCTTCGTTAATCATGGGCATCAGCACGCGATTGCTAACAAATCCGGGAGCATCGTTTACTGGAACTGGAACTTTGTTGAGTTTCTCAGAAGTCATTTCAACTAGTTCGTAAGTAGCGTCATCCGTTTGAAGTCCTTTAACAATTTCTACCAGCTTCATCACCGGAACAGGATTAAAGAAATGCATCCCAATAAATTTCTCCGGGCGAGAAGTAAGAGCGGCTAGCTTGGTAATGGAAATAGAAGATGTGTTTGAACCAAAAATTGCATGATCAGGAGCAGCTTCATCAACTTGTTGCCACACAGACTTTTTGATATCTAGATTCTCGGGAACGGCTTCTACTACGAGGTCAGCATCTTTAACACCTTCAGCAATATCCAGAAAAACAGTAATGCTATCGAGTGTGGATGACTTCTTAGCTTCATCAATCTTTTCCTTTTTCACCATTCGGTCGAGGTTCTTCTCAATAGTTCCGACCGCGCGATCAGCGAACTCTTGTTTAGTCTCAATGAGATTAACAGAAAACCCATTCATAGCAAATACGTGTGCAATGCCATTTCCCATCGTTCCACCGCCAATTACGGCTACTTTCTTAACGTCCATTATATCCTATTACTTTTGATTTGAATTTTTGTCAGGTTAGGGCTTTTGGAAGCGTTTTTCAAGGCGCTGGAGTTCCTTTTTAGAAAAAATTCATTTCAGAATTCAAGACGGAATTATTGCTTCTGAAAAGCATAAAATCCAAAATTTTCTAAAAGTTAAATCGAAGATTAGCTGTTACACCCGGCTGACCGAATGTATTTACATACGTAAAACTGGCTTCCGGAATATTCTGGGAAAGGTCCCGGGCATGAATGAAAGCACTCAATCCACTTACCAGTCTATTTACGACCATTAAAGAAACTAAGGTTGGAAGTTGGCTTCGGCTTCGTTCTACCCTTTCACGTGCATCCTGATACTGAAAGCGAAGTTCAGTGCTTTCCCAATTCCAGTTAAATTCCTGAGTTTCTGGAAAGACTTGGTCCCAATTACGGGTTCTTAGCTGAGCATCATTATAGGCGGCAAGGTTATTATAATTACCAACCGCTAATATATACTGCCTTGACTTGCCTTCAAGGTTGGTATTAGCCTTGGCACTGGCAAAGGTGTAGTAATCGTTCTCGAGATAGTTCGCGCGGGCGTCCAATCCAAAGTAAGAAAGTACTAAAACTACTTCGCCGGCCAGGTGGTATTTACCACGGTTCCAATTATCATTTTCAGCATAATAATGTCCCCAGCCCGGAACTACTAAGGAGCGCAAAAAAGCTCCTCTTGGTGATGGTGAGTCTTCTTTTGTTTGAACCTGAGCTTCAACACCAGGACTGAATATTACAGCGAATAAAATAATGAACACTGAACATTGAACATTCAATGAAGAAGTGACTTTCTTAAACTTCGAATAGTTCATAATTCAGTTTTTTAGGATTCTGTGTTTTTCTCCTTCTCACGTCCCCAATGTCGGAAAATAGAAATGCTAAATCCAGCCATGAGAATAAACGTGCCCAACCATACAACGGAAATAAATGGTTTCTCGTCTGCAACAATGAGCACCCATTCCGGTTCATACTCTTCTTCGAGTCCGGTAACGGTAAGTTCTATGCTGTTTTCTTGCGGGTTGATTTCAGTGAACTGGAATTCAAGATCAAAATCAGGAACCCTAGCCGGAGGCGAGTAAATATAACTTTGTCCATCCTGACTGTACACTGCGAATAAAGGCTCTAAAGTGATAACCCTATCACTTGCGGGATGAATAAGCTCGACTTCGGCACGTACACCTATGGTAGTGTTTGGAGGAAGTTCTGAGCTGTCTGTTCGGGCGTAATTAACAAACCGAATTTTAAACTTCCCGATGTCAGCTGTCTGCCCGGGATTTAAATTCATTTTCTGAACATTAGGTTCTTCTGCAGAAACCGTGTCCTGAGCAGAAGCATTTTGCATCATTTGCCGATTCTTCTGAGCCTGATCGTTTTGCTCCTGCACATATGAACTTCCGCCAACATATAAATAGATATCGCTGAGTAAACCGGTTCTCACATCCGGGTCAACGGACCATTGGATATTCTCAGCTGTAGAGGTAGTTAGCATCGGGTACACTTCCGGATTCATGTAAAATGGTTTACCGCCATCAATTGGCTCAAACTTAATCCTGTATGTCTGCTGCCCTCTTCTGATTGTATTATCGAGCTCGTATCCTTCATAAGTCACGGCGTATCTGTTATCAACGATGACCGGTTCGTCCAGATTAAGCAACAGCATTTCTTCTTTCTGAGTGACTTTAAAGCCTTGTTCATCCATAACCTCACCCTGCTCTACAGCTACATTATAGTTCGCTGTTTTCTGATCAACCAGTACCGAGTTGTAGGCTGATGAAGCCAGGATTCCAACCAACAGTAACCCAAAGCCAATGTGAGTCAGAGACCCTCCAATTAGTTTTGGATTCTTGAACGTTAACCGAACAAGCACCCACGCATTTCCAAATACAGCAAAGTATCCGCAAAACAAATAAACCATGTAATACAGATTCCGAACATCACCTAAAATTATGGAAACAACGGTAACAACACTGGTAACCAAAAGCGGATTGATAAGCGCGGATGCCAAAGTTTCAGCATCGTATTTTTTCCAGAACAGGTATTGACCCAGAACCGTAAAAATGGCCATAATCATTACGATCGGCATGCTCCAGTCGTTATAAAAACTTATTTCAGGAGGAGTTGGGTTCTCAACAAATAACTTTCCTAAAATCGGCGAGCTTGTCCCAAGTATAATGACGAGACCTAAAATTAAAAGGAGCATTGCCCCTGTTACCGTCATGAATTCACGGCTTAAAATCTTAGCCTCTTTTTCCGGTGAAGGCATTTCCTTGTATCTCCAGAAGAATAGACCCAGTCCTACTCCCGTTACCACAAGCATGAATGCGAGCAACTGATTATATAATCCTAAATCCACAAAGCTGTGAACGGAAGAACTCCCCAAAATCCCCGAGCGGGTTAAAAATGTTTCGTACACTACAGCCACGTATGCCAGTATCGCGAATAAAATAGATGACTTTTGAGCCACTGAACTTTTCCGCTGAATAATCATGGTATGAATTCCAGCTGTACCAATCAGCCATGGAACCAATGAGGCATTTTCAACCGGATCCCAAGCCCAATATCCACCAAAGGAAAGCGTGACATAGGCCCAATATCCTCCAAGAAAAATCGCTGTCAACAATGAAACGTTAGCACTAAGCGTCCACGGTAAAGCAGGACCAATCCATTCGTTGTATTTCTGCTTCCATAAGGCTGCCATCGCAAAGCAATAAGGAATGGTCATCATAGCAAAACCCACAAATAGAATCGGAGGATGAATCATCATCCAGGGGCTTTTCAACAAGTCATTTAAACCACTACCGTCATTTGGAATGAAATCCGGATTGGATTGCAGGAACGGCGCATTTGGCATTTCCTCTGCTATGGTTCTAAATGGAGAAGCACCTAATTTCAGGCCAAATATATCCCATCCCAGTAACATTGAAAGTAAAAATACCTGAGTCAGTGTAAGAAAGAAAAGAACCGGAGCTTTGTAGGGTTTCCGGGTCCACTTCATCAACCCAAAACCAAAGAACGCGGTAAAGAGAATCCAGAGCATAAAGCTGCCCTCTTGTCCCCCATAAAACGCAGACCAAAGGTAGCGCGGAGCCAAGTCAAGGCTAGTGTAATTGAACACATAGTAATACTGGAATTGGTGCTGAAAAATCAGATACACTAAAATTCCAGAAGCTGCTACAAGAAAAGTGGTCTTGGCAGCAAATAGCCAGTTTCCGGCTCTCAATGTACTTTCTTGATCGCGGTTGGCTGAAATGAAATAAAAGATCATAGCCGCCAAAGATGTGACAAAGGAGGCGGAGATCAGGATTTTACCTATAATTCCTAACATAAAGACAGTTATCCCTGAGCAGCTTCACTAAATTGACTTGGATCGGCATCGTTGTACTTAGACGGACACTTCATTAGCATCTCATTTGCGTAAAAGGTATCACCTTTCATCTCCCCAATCACCACCAATTGATCAGCTTGTTCAAAGTTGTTTGGCTTAGGTTTAGGATAGACTACTTTTTTAGAAACGCCGTCTTCATCCTTCATGTAGAAGATGAATTTTTTAGTTTCTAATGAGAATTCGGCTCCCTTATCAGCATCCCATGTTCCGGGAATATGGGCACTGCCCATTTCTGAAGCACCTTCAAAGGTGGTATAAGTACTTATGCTCTCACCGAAGTTGTACATCAACAACGAGGTAAAACCAACAATAGCTACGATTCCAATAATCAGTTTCGGTTTCATGCTTCTTTAGATGATTGAATTTGTTCTTCCAGTTTACTCACTTTCTTATCTACACGGAAAAGAAAGAATAGAAGTACCGCCCAGATTATCAGGCTTACTCCCAGCACTACATATATAAGTTCGTTTGATGACATAAATTGAATAAATGCTCCAGCTTCTTCTGCACCCGGAGCCCCACTCCAATTGTTAGAGTAAGATTGGGTCAGCGTATCAACGGCAGCGAGTGAATTTTCTTGCATTAATTTCTAATTCTTTTCGAATGATAAAGTTACGAATTCTCAATCTCGAATTGAACCTTTTTATATCGATGAACGACATCATAAATCCAGAACGACATTGCAATGAATCCAATGAAGGCCGGATATAGAATATAACGAAGTTCAGCGGCTGTTATCTCGCTAAAAGCCGGATTACCGTCGGCCCCGGGATGCAAGCTTGTTAGCTGGCGCGGAACCACATACAACAAAAAAGGAATGGTAGTGACAGCGAAAATATTATAAACAGCTGATAATTTTGCGCGTTTATCCTGATCATCAAAAGCCGAGCGCAACACAAAATAAGCCACATATATCATCATTGCGAGTGCTGCAAGGTTCATTTTGGGTTCAGCAAATGTCCACCAGGAGCCCCAGGTAAACCGTGCCCACAGTGAGCCAGTCAGCAGACCACAAATCCCAAATGCTACACCCACAGAAGCAGCCGAAGAGGCTTTGATATCGAACTCCATGTTCGGCTCATTCAGATATTGGATGCTATACCAAAAGCTGATTATAAACATGAAAAACATAGTCATCCACATGGGAACGTGGAAAAAGATATTCCGTGCCGTTTGTTCGAGAATTGGGATGTCAGGAATTTCGATTAAAAATCCGCCGGCAATAACTAAAGTCATCCAGACGGCTACTACGTATTTCCAGGTTTTCAAAAGTATTCGAATTTTATTAACTATGGCTACGTTTTACGGTGTAAAATATACAAATTTACAACCGATAATTTGAGGATATAATCTGTAAAATTTGACATGAACAACAACGAAAAATCAATCATTATCACTCCCTCGTGGAAAGCTTTTTTCTGGCATTACTTTTTCGGGGTTTTATTAATACCCATTTTAATTGGCTTCTACTTTATCTGGAAAGCTTCCAAAACAAGAAGCGGGATTTCTTATAAAATAACTGATCGTAAAATCACAGTTACTGATGGGCATATATCCCAAAACATTGATCTGGTTGATATAAAGCAGGCACGATCAGGAGATCTTAGATTTGGTGTAGGAAGTGTCACGCTGAGAACCCAAGGCAGAGAGGTCGAGCTTATTGGCCTTGAAAATCCTGAATTGATCAGTTCTTCAATTGAAAAAGCTATTGAAGCCGAACTCAAAAGGCTTGAAGCTGAGAAGCAGACCAAACCCAGAGAAACAAAATATAGCCCGGGTTCTATGGACCAGCTAGAATACCTTACCGGACTTTGGCAACAGGGTTTAATTGACGATGAGGAATTCAAATCTCAGAAACAAAACCTTGACTGATACCTGCCTTTGCCTTCTGCCCTCTCTTATTTATGACAGTGTTTTACAAAATTAAGTCGTTTATTTCAGACCTAATCTAAACATCAATGTCACTTTATGAATACTACTTTTACTAAATCTTCTCTTTTAGCCATATTATTTGTGGCTTTTTTCTCAAATGTTGGGTTTTCGCAACAGGCAAATTTTGAGGCCGCCGAACGTTTTACCGGCGAAAAAATGGACAAATTAATTGGAAGTACTTCAGTCTTTCCACGATGGATTGAAGACACCAATAATTTTTGGTACACCTATGAAAACAACCAAGGCAGAAACTGGTATTATGTAAATGCCGAACGACCTTCTCAACGTCTTCTTTTTGATCAGGAAGATCTGGCGGCTCAGCTTACTGAAATTTTTGAACGGCCTTTCAATTCGAAAGACCTGGATCTTGACGGCTTTGACTATGATACTGACCGAGAGCTTTTCACATTCCACATTGACAGTGTTGAATTCACTTACAGCGTAGATGGAAGCAATCTTGTTAAAGGCGATTCTTTAGAAGCAGAGGAACGAGAACGATGGGCTACCTACTCTCCTGACAGCACTTACATCGCATTCGCTAAAAATCACAACCTGTTTATTATGCGAAGTGATGATGAAGACAGTACCGAGATTCAGCTTACAGAAGACGGTGAGCGCTGGTTTAGTTATCAGGCCGACCAAAGTGACACTACAAGTGATGAGAGATTACGAGCAAGAGTCAGCTTCTTTGATGACGAGAGTAAGATTTATCTGACCCGTACAGATGACCGTAAAGTAGAAGACCTTTGGGTGATTAATGTAGGTGGCAAAAGACCATCTTTAGAAACCTATAAATATTCTATGCCCGGTGATGAAGAAATTGGTATCCCTCAGGTTGAAGTGATTGATATTGCCAGCCGTGAACGGGTGATCATGGATACAGATAAGTGGGAAGATCAGGAACTGAGAGCTAATTATGGCAATCATCAAACCGGAGATTACAAATCTACCCCTTCTGACAAACTCTATATCTACCGCGAAAACAGAACTTCGGATAAAGTTGATATCCTGATTGGTAATACTGAAACCGGAGAAACAGAAGTTCTCCTCAGCGAAACCAGCGAGCCCTACTTTAACTGGAGCTTCCAGGATTTGGCTATCATCAACGATGGTGAAGAGTACATTTGGTGGAGCGAAAGAACCGGATGGGGTCAATTGTACCGATATGACTCTGATGGAAATCTTAAAAACCGAATCACTACTGGAAATTTTGTAGTAGGTGATATTGTGAAAATAGATACCTCAGCTCAAACAATTTACTTTGAAGGTTACGGCCGAGATGGCGATCACCCATATTACGAGCATTTATACAGTGTTCGCTTTGATGGATCAAACTTCAAACATCTGACTCCTGAAAATGCTGACCATAGCGTTTCTGAATCCGACAAAGACAACTATTTCGTTGATAACTATTCACGAGTTGATATGCCGACGAGATCTGTTATAAGAGATCGTAATGGTAAAATCATCCTCACACTTCAGGAAGTTGATATGACTGAAGCTGAAAATATTGGATGGGAAGCGCCAGAAGAATTTAAGATTAAAGCTGCCGATGGTGCCACCGATCTATATGGTGTAATGTGGAAACCATTCGATTTCGATTCAACGAAATCCTACCCCATTATTTCCTATGTATATCCAGGACCACAAACAGAGCCTTTCCCAACCAGTTTCTCTCTGCAGGGATATACCGGTAGAAATCAGGCTTTGGCACAACTCGGCTTTGTAGTTGTAGCATTTGGTAACCGCGGTGGTAGTCCGGTTCGCTCTCGTTACTACCATACGTATGGCCATGGTGATCTTCGTGATTACCCTCTTGCTGATAATAAATATGGTATCGAGCAATTGGCTGCCCGACATTCTTTTGTTGATCAAAATAAGGTTGGAATCTTTGGTCATTCAGGCGGTGGTTTTATGAGTACAGCTGCACTGTTAACCTATCCAGATTTTTATGATGTAGCTGTCTCTTCTGCCGGTAACCACGATAATAACGTGTACAATCACTGGTGGAGTGAAACGCATAATGGCGTGAAGAGAACTACAAAGACCATCAAAGAGATGAATGAAGACAGCGTGGAAGTTGAACGCGAAGAAGTTACTTTCGACGGCCCTATTGAAACCAACGGAGCTTTGGCAAAGAACCTCAAAGGTCACCTCCTACTTGTTCACGGAAACATTGACAACAATGTGCACCCGGCAAATACTCTTCGTTTAGCCGATGAGCTTATTAAAGCTGGCAAACGATTTGATATGATGATTTTACCAGGTCGCCGACATGGCTTCGGTCAATATCAGTCTTATTTCGAACGACAAAAATGGTATTATTTTTCCCAGCACCTTTTAGGTGATTATCGCTCTAATGTAGATTTCAATCTTCCTGAAGACTAAATCACTGTAAAATAATTTAAGCCGGATTCACTTTTGAATCCGGCTTTTTTTATGCCAGCGAAAAAAATAATCACCCCAAACAATTATGAATATTTTACAAAAATATCCCTTTAATTAAACCAGCCATAAATTTAGAACGAAGTCAAAACAATGATCAACAGAATTATAAAAAGCATATTCGCTTTAGCCCTGCTAACTGTTTGTTTAAACACGACCGCAGCAGCACAAGCAAATTTTGAAGCCGCCGAACGCTTTACCGGCGAAAAGATGGACAAACTGATTGGCGATACTTTTGTATGGCCCAGATGGATTGAAGACACCGACACCTTTTGGTATCCTTTTGAAAATGCCGAAGGCACCAACTGGTATTTTGTAGATGCGGCTCGGGGCAATCAGCGAGAATTGTTTGACCGTGAAGTGATGGCTTCCCAGCTATCGGAAATGTTTAACCGGACATTCAACTCCAAAGATTTGGAGCTCAATGATTTTGAATACGACACCGACAAAGAGCGATTCACCTTCCATGTAGATAGCATCAATTTCACCTATAATGTGAATGGTAATAGGTTGGTAAAAGGGGATTCTTTAAGTGAAGAGAAAGAGGAAAGATGGGCAAGCTACTCCCCCGACAGTACCTGGATTGCATTCGCCAAAAATCATGACCTTTTTGTGATGCGTGCCGATGATGAAGACAGCACCGAAATTCAGCTTACCGTTGATGGTAAAAAATGGTTCAGCTACCAAGCCGATGACAGTGACACTACATCTGATGAACGACTAAGAGCACGTGCAAATTGGTTTGAGGATTCACAGAAATTATGGGTGAAGCGTCAGGACAAAAGGCTTGTAGATGATCTCTGGGTTATCAACTCCTTGGGCGACCGTCCTACTTTGGAAACGTATAAATATCCTATGCCCGGAGAAGAAGATATTTATGTAGACGAGATTAAAGTGTTTGATCCTGATGCGGAAACATCCGTTACCCTTGATACCGACAAGTGGGAAGATCAATCACTTGGTGGTGCTTATTTTAATGGTGGAGGTATTTTTGAGACCGATAAATCAGATTATCTGTATATACTCCGTCGTGACCGTACCTGGAGTAAAATTGACGTATTGAAAGCGAATACCACTAGCGGGGAAGTTGAAGTGTTGTTCTCAGAAGAGAGCAAGCCTTATTTCAATACCAGATATGCCCAGCTTGCCATCATTAATGAAGGTGAAGAATATATCTGGTGGAGTGAAAGAACCGGATGGGGTCAGCTTTACCGATACGATTCTAACGGAAACCTCAAGAATAGAATCACAAACGGATACTATACCGTTGGCGATATTGCTAAAATCGATACGGCCGCTCAAACCATTTATTACTCTGCGTATGGAAAAGAAGAAGGACAAAATCCTTATTTTGAGAATCTTTATTCCGTTCGTTTTGATGGCTCCCGTTCTCGTCATCTAACTCCTGAAGATGCTAATCATAACATCAACGCATCCGAAGAAGGCAACTACTTTGTAGACAACTATTCCCGTGTTGATATGCCAACCAGAGCCGTTGTTAGAGATGCCTCCGGAGAAGTAAAAATTCAACTTCAGCAGGTTGATATGACCGCTGCTGAAGAAATTGGATGGGAAGCACCGGAAGAATTTAAAGTGAAAGCAGCTGACGGAGCTACCGACCTTTACGGTGTGATGTGGAAACCGTTCGACTTTGATTCCACCAAGTCCTATCCCATCATTACCTACGTATATCCGGGACCACAGACAGAGCCCTTCCCTACCAGTTTTTCAGTGGGTGGTTCAACCGGAAGAAACCAATCGCTTTCCCAGCTTGGCTTTGTAGTGGTAGCCTTTGGACAGCGCGGCGGTAGCCCAATCCGATCCAAGTACTATCACAACTATGGATATGGCGATATGCGCGATTATCCTCTTGCTGATAATAAGTACGGTATTGAGCAACTCGCCTCCCGACACTCTTTTGTAGATCAGGATCGTGTCGGGATCTTCGGACATTCCGGAGGTGGCTTTATGAGTACAGCTGCTTTGCTCACTTATCCTGATTTTTATGATGTAGCTGTGTCATCAGCTGGTAACCATGACAACAACATCTATAATATCTGGTGGGGTGAAGTTCATAATGGGGTTAAAGAAACCCGCAAAACCGTTAAGGTTATGAATGAAGACAGCGTTGAAGTTGAGAAAGAGGGAATCACCTTTGATGGCCCTGTTGAAACCAATGCTGCTCTAGCCGGAAACCTGAAAGGGAAACTACTGCTTGTTCATGGTGACATGGATAACAACGTACATCCGGCCAACACTATCCGTCTTGCTGATGCCCTCATCAAAGCCGGTAAGCGTTTTGATATGATGATTCTTCCAGGACGACGACATGGTTTCGGACCTTACAATCCCTACTTCCAGCGGATGATGTGGTACTATTTCTCAGAGCACCTGCTTGGAGACTACAGAACTAATGTAGATTTCAATCTGCCGGAAGACTAAGAGAATATCGAACATTGAATAAAGAACATTCAACGCCGAAGTGGTAAACCTGCTTCGGCGTTTTTTGTGATTCTTTATTTCTTACTTAATTTTCCCACCCGGTCATTGCGAGGCGCTCATAATGTTGAATCTAGGATTGGGAAGCTAAACAACGAAGCAATCTCCCTGAACCGGCACCCCACCCCAAGTAGTGCGTGGAGATCGCCGTGTCGAAATGCATTATGGTTCGATTTCTGGCACCAATACTCCTCGCGATGACGGACTTTTCTTACATTTTGTTTGGATTCTTATATCCTTCAGGGATGATATCTTCATAAAGATCTCTCCACTTTGGATTGATAGAATTAACCAAGTCAATCTTGTTCTGTCTGGAACCACCTTTAATTTGTTTCTCTCTTTCAATTGCATGAATCGGATCGCCCGGACCTTCAAAATAGACTAATTGATCAACGTTGTACTTTTTTGTGAACCCCTTAACCTGTTTGTTTTTATGTTGCCAAATACGATTTACTAAATCGCTCGTTACACCGGTGTAGAGTACGGTGTGATTTTTATTAGTGAGGATATAAATATATAGATCTTTGTCTCTACTCATTTTAGATTATAGTAAATCAGACTCGTCATTTCCAGTTGACCGATATCAGCCGGTCATTGCGAGGCACTCATAATGTTGAATGTAGGATTGGGAAGCTAAACAACGAAGCAATCTCCCTGAACCGGCACCCCACCCCAAGTAGTGCATGGAGATCGCCGCGTCGAAAGGCAGCATGATTCGATTTCTGGCACCAATACTCCTCGCGATGACGGGTTATTTATCAGCTTGCCAGGCTTTTTCGTCTTTGGTAATCGTAAAGCTCCACCAAATTCCTCCTAAAACCATGATTCCACCATACACCATAATGAGTGGTTTTACGGTCATTAATTCTAACTCAAGGATGAGGGAAGCGATAATGGTCGAAATAGAACTGCCTATCGTGAACAATAGCCACTCGGTGCTGAACACGCGTCCCCGAAAAGTATCCTGTGTTCTTTTTTGAAGGAGTACCGTACTTGTCACCCAATTTGTGCCCGATGCCGAATGTGCAAGCAGCACAAAAATCAGCATCAGATAAATGCTGTTTACCAACCCAACAATCATATACATCAACCCACAAAAAGTGATGGCTAAACCCATTACCATGACCCAGTCTTTTTCGTCACTAAATAGCCGCCTCCCTATTACCGGACCAATTCCTGTTCCAATTCCCCGTGCTCCATAAAGCAGCCCAAGTCCAATACTTCCCATCATCAGCACTTCTTCACTGACGATGATGAGCAAGTAAACGAGTCCACCCAGAAATACAGTAGAGGTTCCTTTAGCCAGTGTCGGGCGCAGAATTTGGCGGTTATCCATCAGGTAGCTTAACCCTTCTTTGATTCCTTTGAGTGGGTTTCGGGTTCTGTACATTTCCTCTTTTGAAAGCCTTTTCTGTGGAATCGTGGCCCGATATACAAACCAAGCCGAAATCACGTAGCTGATAGAATCCAGGATAAGCACGTTATCGGTTCCCAGCCATTCAGTCGCAAAACCGCCGATCGCCATTCCTGTGGTGAAGATTATACTCCAGCTTGCCGTAGATATGATATTGGCATTGGTGAGGTTTGCCTCTGAGGTGACATTAGGAATAGAGGAAGTTTTAGCCGGTTCAAAAACTGCGGATAACATCATTTGAACAGCCGTAAGCACATAGGCCAGCCAAAGCATTTCAACCGACTGAACAAGAATAATCCCCAAAACAGCCAACCCTCTCAACAAATCACACCAGATCATTAAATTACGGCGATTAAACCGATCAGCGATATAGCCGGCAAAAGGTGAGAAAAGAGCCAGACTCAACATCTTCACAACAATGATAAGCCCTAACAGAAATTCTGAATCCGAATATTTGCCGATGATGGCATAGAGAGCCAGTAAGCCAAACCAATCCCCAAAGTTAGAAATTGACTGACTGATCCAAAGACGTCGAAAGTCTTTGTTTTCTTTGATGAGCGTTAGATACGGACGGAGGTTGTTAGTCATAGATAATTGCTGGCAGCTTTCAGGCTTTAACTGTCAGCTTGGGAATACAGATTTAAACTTTTGCAGATCCTTCGGAGGTATCCTCAGGATGACTTTTTGAATAGGTGTTCAGAGTTCCTTGTTGAGTGTTGAATGTTCGATATTCAATGTTCAACCAACTCCCGTGCTGCCAAACCCGCCTTCCCCCCGATCCGTTTCATCGAGCTCGTCTACTTCAAGCAGTGGAAGTTGTGTAACCGGTGCAATCACCATTTGGGCAATTCGGTCGCCGTGATTAACCACAAAGTCCTCTTGCCCGTGGTTGATTGCGATCACCTTCACCTCTCCCCGGTAGTCCGCATCAATGGTTCCGGGAGAATTCAACATCGTTATTCCATTTCTGATAGCCAGTCCACTGCGGGGACGGATTTGAGCCTCATATCCCTCCGGTAAAGCCATTTGAAAACCTGTTGGAATCAGCGTTCTATCTCCCGGTTTTAGGGTGATAGATTCTGTAACTGCAGCCCGGATATCCATTCCGGCAGCATTCACCGTTTCATAATTCGGCAAGGACAAATCCTTTCCATGCTCCAGCTTCTTGATCAAAACTTTATTCATAATTCTTCTCGTGTATAATCTATCATTCGTACAATTACATTTCCCCAAAGTACTTTTACCCGGGCTTCAAGAGGAACCCTCAGGTCGTCGTCCAGGAACCATGCTCTGAACCTGCCGGAAAAACCAAAAGGCCCTTCAATTTTTTCCGTATTTCCTTCCATCAGATAGGCATCTACGGGACCATCAAAAGGCTCATAATTACGTTTCTCTGTTTTAAGGGAGTTATCGGCGAAGATATAGCCCGCCTCTTTCGTTACATAAACCGGAAGTGTATAATCCTCCTCGCTTCCAGCAAATAGTCGGGAAAAATAGAAAATCAAATGACCCGATGTGGCAGGGTCTTCCAAAGCCAGTGTATCCCGGGTGTCGTCTTCCTCCTTGTAATACACCTTCCCTATATCACGATCAAACCAATACTCTATTTCATCGTATTCGTTTTCATCAATGTTATCCTTCCAGTATTTAACCTCTAAAGGCAGCCCTTCTTCATTCACATAAAACAAGCTGTGAAACCGATCCAGTTCGGTACCCATGAATGGGATACTTGGGTTCGACTCAATTTCAGTAAGGAGATGATTCAGGGTTCGGCCCTCATAAACCGAATCGCTGAGCAGCTCTACATTCACCCAGCCCAATTTGAAAAAGCCATATTTAACCTCATAGCGGAAGGTTTCCTTCACCGAAAAAAGCTCCTCCATAGTAGGCGGAGTACTACTGCTATCCGGAAAAGAATGCTGTGCCATCACCGGTGTGGTGAACAGCAATAAAAGTATGATGAGTAAATTTTTTGTCATAATTGAGCCTGCCCTACAACGGGTGTATAAAACCGATTATTTCTCTTCCGGATCCTCTTCGGCAACAAAAGCTTCAAAAGAATCTTCGTCATAACCCACCAAAACAGACTCGTCCTTAATTAAAACCGGACGTTTAATCATGACCTGATGCTCCAAAAGCTGCTCAAATAGTTCATCATCGGATAAATCTTTATCCGCCAGACCTAAGTCTCTCCACTTGCGCCCGCGTTTATTCACCAATACATCCAGCCCAACTTTATACTCCAGCTCCTTGAGCTCTTCTCGGGTTAACGGATCTTTTCGGACGTCAATAAATTCATATTCAACATCATGAGTATCCATCCACTTTTTGGTATCTCTGATTTTGTTACAATTTTTTATTCCGGCAATATGCAGCATCGTTATATTATGGTGAATGTTTTGTATTTTTGTTGAACTGAAGATACGGTTTGTATCCCGAAATTCGAACGTAATGAACATCTAGTTCGTGCCATTTTATGTCAAAGTTTATTTCAATAACTATTTTTCTTTTTTCTCTACTATTACTGGCGGGCTGTACCCGGAATGATGCCCAGCGGGATTTCGAAAAACAAGCGTATACTTTTCCCGAAAATTTCACTCAAACCACCAATCAGGGTGCTATACAGGATGCAGATGAAGACGACTGGCGTACCTCGCCCCTGTTTCAGGGGTTGGTAGAAATTGTCCCTCCTTATCCGAATCCGGCTAATACATCTCAGGCTATTCAGTTTGAAGTAAACGTGACGGGCGTTAATTCTTTGAACGGAATTATTGTAATGACCCGCTTTGATGACAACGATTTCCGGACCATGTACCAGGATTTTGAATCCCTTCCCCAAGGACTTACCACCTTCCAAATCAATCCCATTGAGTTTGCTGAATTCGGTAATGTTGAAGGTGCCCGAGGATTGAACCGCGTATTCATCTTCAGCGGCAATCAGCAGATGATTTCCTACGGTGATATAATGGTGGAGTGATTGGATTTTCGGATGATCGATTGTTGATCTGTGATTTTCGATTTTAAACCAACCCCCTCCTTCATTCCTGCACAGGCAGGAATCTGGATGCTTGTCTTCAACCTCTTTTCCCTTTCCTGCACCAAGATCCCGGCTTTCCCTTCGGAGGTGCCCTCAGGATGACTCCTAATTTTGTTTCTTTATCTACCTCAAGTCATGCTGAGGATACCTCCGAAGCATCTTCATAGGGTTGATGCCGTTTCGTACTTGTGTAGGTCCTTCGAGGGTACTCTCAGGATGACTCCTAAATTTAATTTCATTCCTACATAAATTCATCAAATAGCATCAACCGGGGATTTGATGTAGTTGCCGCCTTTGTTGATGACGTGCGTGTAGATCATTGTGGTTTTGAGGTTTTTGTGGCCGAGGAGTTCCTGGACGGTGCGGATGTCGTAGCCGTTTTGGAGGAGGTGGGTTGCGAAGGAGTGGCGAAATGTATGACAACTCGCTTTCTTGTGAATTTGGGCTTTATGGAATGCTTCTTTAACTGCTTTCTGAATTGTTGAGCCGGAAATATGGTATCGCTGCCATTTACCGCTCCGCGGATCTTTTGCCCTGGTTTTAGAAGGAAATATATATTGCCAACCCAATTCGATCTCTGCATTAGGATATTTTCGTCTTAATGCTTTTGGCAGTGCCACGCTTCCATATCCCTTATTTAGATCTTTGGCATGTAAGTTTCTCACTTTCTGAATATGAGTCTTCAGTAGAGGCTGCAATCTTTCCGGTAATATGGTCACCCGATCACGAAGTCCCTTACTATTTCTGACAATGATCTGTTGATACTCAAAATCAAGATCGTGAACTCTAAGCCTGAGCGCTTCAGAAATCCTGAATCCGGAACTGTAGAGTAACTGGACAATTAACTTTTTTACTCCCGATAAGTGTTGCAATACCCTTGCTACTTCATTTTTTGAAAGTACCACGGGAAGGCGTTTTGGTTTCTTTGCTCTTTTCAGATCATCCAGTGTTCCGAAAGGTTGTTCGAGTATATGCTCGTATAGAAAAACAAGAGCGCACAAGGCTTGGTTTTGGGTGGATGCTGCTACATTCTTATCGTTGGCCAGGTAATTCAGATAGTCCACGATCTCGGATTTAGCCAATTTGCCCGGATGCCTGAAATCATGAAACTTTATAAACCTTTTGATCCAATTAATATATGCGGTTTCTGTTTTGTAGCTGTAATTCCTGCGTCTTATTTCGGTGCGGACTTGCTCTAAAAGTTTTGGTTTTTTCATGAAATACCCTTACTTGCCTTTTTTAGTAAGAGCGATTTCAAAGCCATTCCTTACAGATTTTATCAGGAAATATTATCTGGAATTTTTTGAGGATATAATTCCTGATAACATACTTCAATTTATATCAGGGACTTATAATTAACACATTTGTCTTTTTATAAAGAATTTTTGCACATTCCCTCATTCCAAATAATTATATGTTATAGGTAACTTTTTAAAAGAACAATGGAGAAAACAATTTTTAAAATTTCTGAAATGGATTGTCCTTCTGAAGAAAACCTAATCAGAATGAAACTTG